>NZ_JAJJOB010000009.1:0-124857 GCF_020907345.1 Arthrobacter sp. zg-Y179
GGATCCCTCCCCGCCCGCCCCCCGCAGCACGGGGGGCCCGGGGGGCGTGACGCACCCGGCGCCCCTCTGTGCTGCTGGACGGGCCAGTACCCATTTTCCCGGGCCAGCAGTCCCCGTTGCAGATTTGAGCTTCGGCCCCGGCACTTCGGCGCATGTGACCACTCAGACCCAGACCAGGGTCTACCGCATGGACCATGACTACGCCTCCGCACTGATGAACATCACGGTCGAAGAAGGCGCCCGTGTGGAGTACCTGCCCGAGCCAGTGGTGCCCTTCGCCGCTTCGCGCTATTACCAGCAGACATCGGTGGTGATCGACGAGTCGGCAACCTTGATGCTCAGCGACACCATGTACGCGGGCAGGCTCGCCCGCGGGGAGCGGCACGCCTACGATGTGTACGCCTCCGACCTCGAGGTGCGGCGGCCGGACGGCGGGCTGGTTGCCCTGGACCGGGTTCGGCTCAGCCCGGGAGCGGGAGCCGACGGAGCGGTCTCCGGCGTCGGCGGGCTGGGCGTGCTTGCCAACCACGATGTGCTCGCCATGCTCTACGTCTTCACACCCCTTGTTCCGGCGGCCCAGCTCGCCGATACCCTGCACCGGTCCGGTCCCGCTCTCGTGGGTTCTGGCTGTGGTTGGAACCGTGGTGACGGCGGTGATGACGGTGATCATGCACGATTTTTCAGCTCCCACCTACACCTGGCCGTATATCCTCACCACTTGGGTGTTCCTGGTGATCGCCCACTACATTCCGGCAGCCAGACGCACGTGAGCGGGACATTTAGAGCGCTGCGCCCACCCAGAGGCCGACGGCGGCCGCCGCCACCGAGAGCACGAGCATAACCACACCGCTGATAAACGACGCGCCGTGGCGGCCCTGTTTGATCAGCTGAACCGTCTCGTAGCTCGCCGTACTGAAGGTGGTGTAGCCGCCGAGGAAGCCGGTACCGATGATATAGCTGAGGTCGGTCGGCACCAGGTGCACGAACACGACGCCGGTGAGCAGGCCGAGCACGAGGGAGCCGGACACGTTGATGATCGTCGTTGCCCACTGGAACGTCGTCTTAAGGTGGGCTCGGATCAGCCCGTCCACGATGAACCGCACCGCGGCACCGAATCCGCCGGCCAGCGCCAGCAGCAGGAAAATCCCGGGAGTCATGCAGCAGCCTCCTTCCCGCCGTCGTTCCGCCGGCCGGGACCATTGATGGCGCTCGCCACGGCGATGCCGGCCCAGGTGGCACAGGCACCGATAAGCACCGTGCCAAAGGCGTAGATCAGCGCGGCCCAGGGCAGCCCGTCACGAAAGAGCACGGCGGTGTCGGTGGCCAGCGAGCTGTAGGTCGTGAAGCCGCCGCAGAAGCCGGTCCCGAGCAGCAGTTTGAGATTCTTGCCGGTCGGGGCGCTGCCCAGGCGGGTGACGGCCTCATAGAGGTAGCCGAGGAGAAAGGCGCCGACCACGTTGATGATCGGAATCGCCACCGGCACCTCGCCGAGGTTCGGGATGAGCAGTGTAAGACCTTCGCTGCTGGCGGCACCGGCTGCGCCGCCGAGGAACACGAGACTGATGGGTGCCCAGCGCAGGTGCGGTGGGCGGAGACCGGCGCTCATCGCCCGGCCCGGGGCCGGCCCGGGCGAGCCCCGGTGTCACGGACGGGAATCCCGGCAGCATCAATGGCCGGGCGGGCGTCGAAGAAGACCACGCGCCCGTCCGCGAAGTCGGGGTCCATCGGGGAGGTGTGCATTAACCCGTCATGGGACTCGGCGGCGGCAAAGCCGGCAAGGACCACATGCGGCGGCCGGCCGGAGGAAACGCAGACGACGACCGGGTGGCTCTGGGGGGAATTCGACCTGGCGCCCTTGTTTCCGAAGGTACTCCCGGGGCCACCCGTCTTCAATGCCGGCAGGCCGCCGGTCCGCTGAGCGGCTGGGAACAGCACCACGTTCGAATGTACCGGCTGTACGCCAAGGACCCGGCCCCGCCGGAGCCGGGCCTTTGGCGCGGACATCAATGCCGGCTGTCCCTGGTTCCATCGGTGCTGCCCGTGCCGGCCGATACCGGGGCCGGAATGGGCAGGTCACCGTCCTCCTGCCGGCCCTCCCCCGCCAGGCCCTGCGGCCGCGGCGGCAGCGGAGCCGGCTGGAGGCTGCGGTACCCGGCAAGCGCCGGGGGCTCGTCCGTCGGCAGCTCGGAGAGCATTTCCCGCAGGATGCCCACACCGTGTTCCAGCTGCGGGTCGTCCCCGGACACATAGGCGTGCGGCGGGAAGGCAACCTCGATGTCCGGCTCCACTCCACGGTTTTCCACGCCCCAGCCCGCACCGCCCGTGAACCAGTAGGCGTGCCGCGGCTGGTTCACCGCGGTTCCGTCCACCAGGCTGAAGCGTCCGTCGATTCCGACGACTCCGCCCCAGGTGCGCGTGCCGACTACCGGGCCGATGCCCCGCAGCTTGGAGACCTGGGTGACGATGTCGCCGTCGGAACCGGCAAATTCGTCAGTGAGGATCACTACCGGTCCCCGCGGAGCATGTGACGGGTACGGTGTGGGCGTGCCCGCTCGGGGGTTGCTCCAGGCCGTGACCTTCCGCCCAATCAGCTCGGCAACCAGCTGGGACGTGTGCCCGCCGCGGTTCCGCCGGACGTCGACCACCAGGCCGCGCAGGGACGCCTCCTGGTCCAGGTCCCGGTGCAGCTGCGACCACCCGTTGGCCATCATGTCGGGGATATGCAGGTAGCCGAACTCGCCGTTGGAGGCTTCCCGAACGATGCGGCGGTTGGCGCTGACCCAGTTCTGGTAACGCAGGCGTTCCTCGCTCCGCAGCGGAACGACGGCGATCCGCCGCTGCTCCGGTGCGCCGTCCTTGCCGGCGGATACAACAGTCAGTTCGACGGTGCGGCCGGCGGCACCGGCGAGCAGGACTGCCGGTCCCTCGTTTGCGGGAACCGGCTGCCCGTCCACTGCCGCAATAACATCACCGGGGTGAACGCCGGCACCTGGAGCGGTCAAGGGAGACGTGGCCTCCGGATCGGAGGACTCAGCCCCGAGGATCCGGGCCACTTCCCACCCGCCGGTGCCGGGACGCAGATCGGCACCAAGGAAACCCTGGCCGCCGGATCCCTGTTCGGTGACCGGAACGGGAGTGACGTAGGCGTGGGAGGTGCCCAGTTCACCGTGCATTTCCCACAGCAGGTCCACAAGGTCGTCATGGCTGCCGAGGTTCTGCACCAGCGGGCGGTACCGGGCGTGGACGCCTTCCCAGTCCAGCCCGCCCATGTCCGGAGCCCAGAAGAAGTCCCGCTGCAGGCGCCACGCTTCATCGAAGGCCTGACCCCACATCTTCACGGGATCGATCCGGACCCGGATGCGCTCCAGGTCAACGCGGACGTTGTCGGCGGAGTCCTCCTCCACCCGGGCAGCAGCAGGGACCATCCGGACGCTGCCCTCGTGGCGCAGCACTACCTGGGTGCCGTCGCCGCTGACTTCGAAATCGTCCAGCGCCGGAACCAGGACGGAGACGTCCTTCTTCGCCAGGTCAAAGCGCTCCAGCCGGGAGGCCGGATCACGGTCCGCGGCCGAAGCACGGCCGTCGCCGGTCACCCCGTAGATGTCGGAGGCCTGCCAGAGAAGTCCGCCCTCTGCCGGACGGAGCTTTTCGTAGCGCCCCTGGGGTACCGGCACGGGGATCAGGCGGTCACCGATCCGCTCGGCGTCCACCTGCACCGGCGCCACCGTGTCCTGTGCCGCGTCTGACTCGGTTCCGGCCTCCGCCGTGGCCTTGGAGGCAGCTAGGGATGTCCCGGACACCGACGGGCCGAACGGCGAAGGCGTCCCGGCTGCCAGTGCAACGAGGAACGGTTTCGTGGAGGACGGGAAGCTGAGGTCGAACCGGTGGGTGTCGTACACCGGGTCGAAGCTCCGCTCCGAAAGGAACGCCAGGTAACGGCCGTCAGTGGTGAACGAGGGATCGTGGTCGGTAAACCGGCCGTCGGTTATATCGATCACGGGGGCTGCGGTATCCAGCACGGACCGCAGGCGGATCCGGGACCGGCCCTCGCCGCTGGACGGTTCGGCCCAGGCGAGCCACTGCGAGTCAGGAGAGAAAGCCAGCTGGTCGACGGCACCGAAGCCGGAGGACGCAACGGGGAACAGTTCGGCCGTGGCGACGTCCAGCACAAACACTTCACCGTATTCGGTGGAGACGCCCACGTGCTGTCCGTTCGGGCTGGGAACGAGCTGGCTGACGCGGGTGGCACTGCCGAACCCTACGCGGACGACGCCGGCGGTGGTGTCGGCTGCGGCACCCTCCTGCGCGCCTGCGCCGTGTACCGCGGCGTTGCCCGTTCCGGCGTCTCCGGCTCCGTCACCGATCGCCTGGGCGGCCGGAACGGCAGCACCGGAAGCGGACACCGGGCTGGGCAGAACCAAACCGTTGCCCTCGCCGGCACCGGCAGCAGGAACTCCCGCTCCTTCCTTGACAGCCGGACCTGCCGCATCCCTGGCAAGGTCGGCAAAAACGTCCTTGATATAGATCGCTTCTTCTCCGTTGCGGTCCGCCACGTACACGGCACGGGACCCGTCCAACGGCCTGCCCAGACGGGCGCGGACGGCCGAGTCTGCTTCGATCACGCGTGACGGCCCGTCCCGGTGGGTCAGCCAGTGCAGGGTTCCGTGGCTCTCCACCACGCTGGCAGTTCCCTGGGTATCAGGAACAACCGCTGACAAATGCTTTGCGACGTTAAGGGGACGCGGCCGGCGGGCAGTGCCGGCCGAGCCCAGGACGATGTCCAGCGGCTGCGCTTCGGCGTCCAGCGAAGACAGGAGCCAGATACGTCCCGCCGATTCAAACACGATCCGGCTGCCGTCGGAGGACGGGTGCCGAACATAGAAGCCTTCGAAGTCGGTGTGCCGTCGAAGATCGTTCCCCTGGGGCGTCACGGAATAGAGGTTGCCGTAGCCTTCATGGTCCGAAAGGAAGACCACCCGGCCGTCGATCCACATCGGGTCCGACAGGTTGCCGTCCAGTTCCGGCACAAGGCGAAGGAATTCTCCATTGCCGTCGGCGTCGATCCAGAGCTTTCCCGCGGTCCCGCCGCGGTAGCGCTTCCACCATGCCTGCTCACGGGTGAGCAGGCTCCCGATCACCATCGGGCGTTCATCGCCCACTGCGGGTCCTTCAGCGATGGTCTCCACCGGGCCGTACGGAAGCTTCACCGGCGCCGTGCCGTCGAGAGGAACCGCGAACGCCCAGCGCAGCCGGTTATCCTCCTGCTCCACAGAGCAGGTGGCAATGACGTGTCCGGCCGAGTTGAAGCCCTTGAGCCGCGTGCTTTGGCTGCCCCAGAAGGTCAGCTGCCGGAAGTTCCCGCCGTCGACGTCGGCCGTGACGATTTCCGGGGCACCGCCCTGGACCACCTGCCAGGCCAGCCGGCTCCCGTCCGGGGAGAACTTCGGGCTGCGGGCGGGCAGCTGCATCGCGGAAACCCGCCACGCGCGGCCGCCGCTGACCGGAGCCATCCAGACATCGTCTTCGGCGACAAAAGTGAGGAGGTCCCCGTGCAGATCGGGGTAACGGAGGTATGCAGTTGGGCTCATGGGATGATCCTATCTTTCGCCACGGACTTGTCCGTGTAGCCAGCAGCCTCACTATGGAGCCAGGATCCGGCTGATCCGCCATTGTCCCTCGTGTCGCACCAGCACCAGCAGCACCTCCTGCTGCTGTGCCTGCCCGTAACCCAGCACCGCCCCGGCGCTGTCAACCTGCGTGTAGCCGGAAACCTGCATCCGAACCCGCAGTTCGGCCGTTGCCGTTCCCTGCGGCGGAGCAGTCCAGCTGCCGGACACCACGGACACCTCCATGGCCAGGCCGGACAGGGCCTGCCCTTCCGCAGCCAGCCGGGCGACCTGGTCCTGGTCCGCCTGCAGCGCTTCCGACCCCGGAGCATTCACATAGTGAAGCAGCGCGGGGTCTGCGCTGCTAAAGGCCCTGCTCCGCAGTTCGGCGAGCGCGGGCAGGGCCTCGGCCGGGTCCTCGGCTGCCGTCTCTGCCCGGAGTGATTCCACGGTTTCTGCGGGTTCCCGCGTTGCGGACGGTGCTGGAGCTTCGGCCGTTGAAGCGCCGGGCGAGGGTGCCGCCGCCGGTGCGGAGGTGCTCTGGATTCCTTGGGAACCGCCGGGCGAGCCATCGCGGTCACCGGCACCTGCACCACGGGCCCGCAGGAGATCAGGGGCGGCGAGCGCTATCCCGGCAAGCAGCAGGACCGCAACAACCACCACTGTGGCTGCCACGGGAAAAACCCTGCTTCCAGTGGAGGAACTGCGTGATACGCGGCGGCGTCCTGCGTGCTGAGTCTCCCGCCTATCCCTTCCCCACCGACTGCTTCCCGCTGCACCCGGTCCCCCGCGTCTTCCGTTCGCCTGCGTGCGTCCGCGGCCCTGCCTTTGTCCGCGGTCCTGCCTTCGTCCAGGCGCCCTGCTCCGTCCCCGTTCCGGTTCCGGTCCGCCAGCTCCTCCGGACGGGCCCCGCTTCCACCGACGGCGTGTCCGTTTCTGGGTCGCGGCCCCGGCGGAGCCGGTCCTGCGCGTCAATAGTTCGGGATGAACATCCGGATGGACAGCGGCCACCAGGTCCACGGGCAGTGCGGGAGCGCCCCGGTATGCCGCCGCCGCAAATTCCCCCGCCGTGGGCCGTTCGGCGGGATCCTCCGCCAATCCCGCCTCCAGCAGGGCCGGCAGCTCCCGGCCCACGTCCGGAACCAGAATCGACAGCGGGGGACGGTCGCGGCTGGGCGGCGGCGTCCGTCCCGTCAGCAGAAACCAGCCCACCGCAGCCAGCGCATACATATCCATTGCTGCACCGAGCCCGGATTCTTCCCCGTCAGCAGCCTCAGGCGCAGCGAACCCGGGTGTCCCCGGCCGCTTCGCCCCGGGCTCCCCCAGCAGCCGCCCAGACCCAAAGTCCGCCAGCAACGGCCTGCCCTCTGCGGTGAACAGGATATTCCCCGGTGATACGTCCCCGTGGGCCGCACCCCGGGAATGGAGGTACCCCAAGGCTTCGGCAATCCCCACGAGGATGCTGACCGCTTCTCCGGGCTGGACCGCCCCCCGGGCAGCCACCAGACCCGCAGCACTGCCGCCGGCCGCATATCCGCTGAGGAGGCCCGCGCCGTGATTCGTCTCGACCACCGCGTGCATCCGCAGCAGATGCGGGTGCTCCAGGCGGGCAAGGACATTGACCTCCCGTCGGGCTTCGAAGGCGTTCAGCGCCCCGTCTGCCCCGGTTGCCGGGACTTTGAGCGCGAACGGAGCGCCGTCGTCGTCCCGCACCAGCCACACGGCAGCACTGCCGCCCACTCCCAGCAACCGCTCTACCCGGAAACCCGGCAGTTCGGGTGCCGCAGGTGCGGGAGGTGCCGGAATACCGCCACTGGCTGCGGAATGTCCCGCAGGGGGTTCCGCCGGCTGGGTCGTGTCCATGAAAGCAAAGTCTTACCCTCCGTCCCGGCCGCGGAGCAGTTATCCACAGGGTAGCGGGACGGGTGCGGGACGCCGGGAAACCATGCCGGCCGATCCCGCCTGAAGTGTGGTCCACATTACGTCTACGGAGGTCTAGGCTAGGGGCCATGGCTTTGGAGTTCACCCGCGTAGGCCTGTCTCCGCACTACGTGGAATATTCAGCAGGCTGGGACCTCCAGCAGCAGCTGCACCGGCAGGTACTTGAGGGCAAGGCACCGAACACGGTGCTGCTGCTTGAACACACCCCCGTCTATACCGCCGGGCGGCGTACTGAGCCGCACGAGCGGCCTTTCGACGGAACTGAAGTAGTCAACGTGGACCGCGGCGGGAAGCTGACCTGGCACGGTCCGGGACAGCTGGTGGGATATCCGATCCTGAAGCTCTCCGATCCCGCGCGTGTGCTGGCCTATGTTGACGCCCTGGAAGCGGCTGTCATCAGCGTGCTGCAGGACTACGCAATCCCCGGCGTCCGCGTCGAAGGCCGGTCGGGGGTGTGGGTCCGCGGGGACGGGCAACCCTTCGGGGTTCCGGACCGGAAGATTGCAGCCGTCGGTATCCGCGTCCACCAGGGCGTCACCATGCATGGATTTTCACTGAACTGCAGCAATGATCTGGCACCGTACAGCCAGATCATTGCCTGCGGCATCAGCGACGCGGGAACCACGTCGATCAGCGCCGAGACGGGACAGGCAGTGTCCCCGGCCGACGTCGTCGCCCGTGTGGAAGACGAACTTGCCGCCCGTGAGGCGGACCTGACCGGCACCATCCCCTCGAAGAACTCCCCCGGCATCGGCGCCGTGCCTGCCGGCAGCCGGCCGAAAGGAGCCCTGCTGTGACCCTCGCCCCTGAAGGACGGCGCCTGCTGCGCATCGAACAGCGCAACGCCGCTGTCCCCGTGGAACGGAAGCCCGAATGGATCAAGGCCAAGGTAAACATGGGCCCTGAATACGTGGAGCTGAAGAAGCAGGTCAAGAAGGAAGGCCTGCACACCGTCTGCGAGGAAGCAGGCTGCCCCAATATTTTCGAATGCTGGGAGGACCGTGAGGCAACGTTCCTCATCGGCGGGTCCGAATGCACCAGGCGCTGCGACTTCTGCCAGATCGACACCGGCAAGCCCTCGCCGCTGGACCTGATGGAACCCACCAAAGTGGCACGCTCGGTCCAGCAGATGAACCTGCGCTACGCCACTGTCACCGGTGTGGCCCGCGATGACCTCGAAGACGAGGGTGTCTGGCTCTATGCCGAAACGATCCGGAAAATCCACGAGCTGAACCCCGGTACCGGCGTCGAGATCCTGATTCCGGACTTCTCCGGGAAAGTGGAGCACATCATCGACATCTGCGAAGCCCTGCCTGAGGTCTTCGCCCACAACGTGGAAACGGTTCCCCGCCTGTTCAAGCGGATCCGGCCTGCCTTCCGCTATGAACGGTCCCTGGACGTCATCACGCAGGGTCAGAACATGGGCATGGTCACCAAGTCCAACCTGATCCTGGGCATGGGTGAGACGCGCGGGGAAATTTCCGGAGCGCTGAAGGACCTGCGGGACTCCGGGTGCGACCTGATCACCATCACCCAGTACCTGCGCCCCAGTGAACGCCATCTGCCGGTGGACCGCTGGGTCAAGCCGCAGGAATTCGTCGATATCAGCACCGAGGCAGAAGAACTGGGTTTCCTTGGCGTGATGAGCGGTCCCCTGGTTCGCTCCTCCTACCGTGCCGGAAGGCTCTGGGCTACGGCCATGCGCCGCAAGGGGCGCGAACTGCCTCCGCAGCTGGCCCACATCGAGGATTCCGGGAGCACACTCCAGGAGGCCTCCTCCATCCTCGCCCGCAGGTGACGCGGCCCGGCCCCCCGGGCACTGCGCCAACCCCTGCGTACCCTTATTCCGCCTAACCGCACGACGTTCCTAACCGCACGCCTTACATCACGTAGAATGAACTCATTATGGCCAAAAGCACCGATTCAGACGCATCCCAGAGCGCCCGCAAAGGCGTCTTTTCCCGCAAGCCGAAGGGGGAAAAGAAGCCCAAGAAGGAAGGGCGCATGAAGCAGATTGCCCAGGTCTTCAAGATGACCCGGCGCAATGACCCCAACGTTGTATGGCTGATGCTCGGCGCGTTCTTCGGCATCATCGCCGTGGGCCTGCTGATCGGCTTCCTGATCGACAACTGGATCACGATGCTCATCATCGCCATCCCGCTCGGCCTGCTCGCGGCAGTGTTCATCCTGTCCCGCCGTGCCGAACGGGCGGCATTCACGCAGATTGAGGGCCAGCCGGGAGCCTCCGGTGCTGCCCTGAGCGTGCTGCGCCGCGGCTGGATCCTTGAAGAACAGCCCGTCGCAGTGAACCCCCGCACCCAGGAAGCCGTGTTCCGGGCCATCGGCCGTCCCGGCATCGTCCTGGTCACCGAAGGTTCGCCCGCCCGAGCCAAGGCACTTGCCGACGGCGAACGGCGCCGGATGAACCGGATCGTCCCCAAGGTTCCCATCACGGTCATCCACACCGGGCGCGGCGAAGGCCAGGTTCCGCTGTCCAAGGTAGCGACCACCGCCAAGAAGCTCCCCAAGGCACTGACCAAGCAGGAAGTCGCCACCGTCAACAAGCGGCTCTCGGCGCTCGGCACCCGGCTGCCGATCCCCAAGGGCATCGACCCCTACCGCGCCCGTCCGGACCGCAAGGCAACCCGCGGACGCTAGCCGATTCTCCACCAAAAGGGCCCCCTTTACCGGGGGCCCTTTTGTTTTGTCCTAGGTCCCGTCCGGCAGCAGGGAATCCGTGTCCGCCAGCCGGGCCAGCAGGTCGTGTTCTTCCGCCAGGGTGAGTCCCGCTCCCCGCGGACGTCCGACGCCGGCGGCTTCTTCCCAGGCGAGGGTGTCCTTGAGCGTCTGCCGCAGCGGCCGAAGCCGAAGTCCGGCGGAATGCGCGCGTGCATTGGACCGGGCGTTCATGCCGTGCCAGTCCGGATCTTCCAACCACAGCGGCAGCGACCGGGGACCGGACCACTCGTTCACGCCCTGTTCACTGAGCCACTGCGGCGGGGCCGGTGCGCTGATCAGTGGAAGGGCGGTATCTGCCACCCGTGAGTTCCGTGCCCCTGGCTCCATGGCCCCTGCTGCCGCCGCTGCCTCGGCCAGGTGCTCTGAGAACGGCAGCGTCTTCCCCACTGCGTTGAACACTCCGGCGGTCCGCTGCTCAGCCACCAGCACGAGCCACTGCGCCAGGTCCCGGACGTCAATGAGCTGCGTCGGCTGGTGCGGCACGTCCGGCACGAGGACAGGGCCGCCCTGAGCGAAGCGCAGCGGCCAGTATCCGCTGCGGCCCGAGGTATCCCCCGGGCCGCCTATGAGCCCGGCACGGACTATGGCATGGGAGCCGTCGCCGAAGCCTGCAGCGACGGCCTGCTCGCAGGCGACCTTGGCGGGACCGTAGCTTTCCATGCTGTCCATGACGTCTGCCGCCAGGGGTGCCAGCAGCGGGGCATCCTCGTCCTGGCCGAATTCCCGTTGGCTGGCATAGACGTTGCCGGTGGAGACAAACACATAGAAGTCCGCGGCGGTTCTCAGGTCGCGGACCGAGCGGCGCACCTGGCCGGGCTGGCGGGAGACGTCGATGACGGCGTCCCAGTGCTCCTGCGCGGCTGCTGCGAGGCCGTCGTCGGCGTCGCGGTCCACCTGCAGAAAGGTGGTTCCGGCCGGCGGCTCGCCGGAGCTGCCCCGGGCAGCGCAGGTGACGTCATGGCCTTTAGCCAGTGCAGCGGCGGCGGTCTGATGTCCCAGCCAGGCGGTTCCGCCCAGAATCAGTAGTTTCATAGCTTGGAATCTGCCAGATTCTGAGGGCCGGTGGAAAGCCTAGTGCTTAACCTTCACCAGCACTGTACCCATGGCGCGGTCATGCAGTCCGCGCTGGTCGGCGTCGAACACCACCGCCGGAATCACCAGGCACAGCAGCAGCGTGCGGACAATCGCAGCCGGAATGCCCGCCGCGCGGCCGTCCATTTTCTGTACCTGCAGGCTGAAGATGCGGTGACCGATGCTGTAGCCGAGGAGGCTGAGGAGCAGGATCTGCTCGACGGCGAAGATCGCCAGGATGGCGAAGTCATCTCCGCCGAAGAGCCAGTAGGCAATGAGTGAGGCGATGGCCCAGTCGATGACCAAGGCACCCAGCCGTGGGCCGACGCGCGCAATGGACCCCGGGCCGGTACGCGGGCGGCCGAGGCGTTTGCCCGGCCACGTACTCTCATCGGAGGGAGGGCCTTCCAGCCAGGAACCTATATCGCTTCTATCGACCACGGTTAAAGACTACCCGGGTGGCAACGAGGGAAATGAACCATCCATTATCACTGTCCCCCATGGTTGCGGATAGGGTGGAAGGGAGACCATCGACTGCGTAACGTACCGGAAACACATGTGTCACCGCCGGGAAACCCGGCCCCTTTAGGGTCAAGGTGAGGCACCGGACGTTCAAAGGGCCCGGCGCCAGCCAGGTCTTGCAGCCCGAGATCTTCCACCCAAACAGTTGTATAGGAGCACATAAACGATGTTCAAGAACGCGGACGAAGTCCTCAGGTTCATCGCTGACGAGCAAGTGAAGTTCGTCGACATCCGATTCACCGACGTACCCGGAGTGCAGCAGCACTTCAACGTGCCGGCCAAAACCGTAGATGCCGATTTCTTCGTCAACGGTCAGCTGTTCGACGGCTCATCCATCCGCGGCTTCCAGGGCATTGCAGAGTCCGACATGCAGCTCATCCCGGATGTCACGACGGCGTTTATCGATCCCTTCCGCATCGAGAAGACCCTGGCGCTGAACTTCTCGATTGTGAACCCGCGTACCGGCGAGCCGTACCACCGCGACCCGCGCGGCGTTGCCGAGCGTGCCGAGGCGTACCTGGCATCCACGGGCATCGCCGACACGGCCTTCTTCGGTTCCGAGGCCGAGTTCTACATCTTCGACAACGTCCAGTACGAGTCCTCCCCCAAGGGCAGCTTCTACAAGGTGGACTCCGAGGAGGCGCCTTGGAACAGCGGCCGCGAGGAAGAGGGCGGCAACCTGGGCAACAAGACCCCGTACAAGGGCGGCTACTTCCCCGTGGCTCCTGTGGACAAGCAGGCCGACCTGCGCGATGCCATCAGCGTGGAGCTGGACAACGTAGGCCTCGAAGTCGAACGCGCCCACCACGAGGTCGGCGGTGCCGGTCAGGCTGAAATCAACTACAAGTTCACCACGCTGACGCATGCGGCCGACGATCTGCAGAAGTTCAAGTACATCGTCAAGAACGTCGCCGATGCCTGGGGCAAGTCCGCCACATTCATGCCGAAGCCGATCTTCGGTGACAACGGTTCAGGCATGCACTGCCACCAGTCGCTGTGGAACGGCGGCGTGCCGCTGTTCTACGACGAGAAGGGCTACGCCGGCCTCTCCGACCTGGCCCGCTGGTACATCGGCGGCCTGCTCAAGCACGCCTCCGCCGTGCTTGCCTTCACCAACCCGACGGTCAACTCCTACCGCCGCCTGGTTAAGGGCTTCGAAGCTCCCGTGAACATGGTCTACTCGCAGGGCAACCGTTCCGCAGCTATCCGCATCCCGATCACCGGTTCGAACCCGAAGGCCAAGCGCCTCGAGTTCCGCGCTCCGGACCCCTCCTCCAACCCGTACCTGGCGTTCTCCGCGCAGCTGATGGCGGGCCTGGACGGCATCAAGAACCGCATCGAGCCGGCGGACCCGATCGACAAGGACCTCTACGAGCTGCCGCCCGAAGAGGCCAAGCACATCCAGAAGGCCCCGGCCTCGCTCGAAGAGGCACTGGTTGCCCTGGAGAACGACAATGAGTTCCTCCAGGCCGGCGGCGTGTTCACCCAGGACATGATCGACAGCTGGATCTCGTACAAGCGCGAATTCGAAATCCTCCCGCTGGCACTGCGCCCGAACCCGTTCGAGTTCGAGCTGTACTACGGCGTTTAATCCGGTTCTGCAGTTGGGCCGCGGCTTGCCCGCAGCCGGACCGCAGTAACTGCCTGCCTATGGAAGCGGGGTCCCGACGTGACGGGACCCCGCTTTTTGCTGTGCAGGGCCGTTTCAGGAACCCCTTCACCATGGTCCGGCTCGCGTAGCATCGGGAGCGGGGAGGTCCCCGTCGTCACGAAGGAGAACACTGCTATGAAAGCTGTCTACGTCACCGGCCCGGACACCAACGAATGGGTTGAGGTTGAGCAGCCCACCGTCGGGCCCAGCGACGTCCTGCTGAAGATGAAGGCCTGCGGGATCTGCGGGTCAGACGCGTTTTACAGCCACATCGGCGGCATTCCGCCCCGACAGGGCGCAACCCCGCTCGGGCATGAACCGGCGGCCGAGGTGGCGGAAGTCGGCTCCGAGGTGGACGGCATCGCGGTAGGCGACCACGTGGTGATTGACACGATGGCTTTCACTGACGGGCTGCTCGGCAGCGGCGGCGCGCAGGGCGGGCTCTCGGAGTACGTGGTGGTTCACGATGCAGCTCCCGGCCGCCAGCTCAAGGTCATTCCCAAGGACATTCCGTGGGAAGTGGCCGCCCTGAACGAACCGATGGCGGTGGCCCTCCACGCCGTGAACCGCACCAATCCCATGCCCGGCGACAAAGTGGTGATCTTCGGTGCCGGTCCGATCGGCCTCGGTGCCCTCCTCGGCTACCGACGCCGCGGGGTGTCCCACATCGTCGTCGTCGACGTTATCGCGTCCCGGCTTCAGAAGGCCCTCCAGATCGGCGCGGACGCCGTCATCAACTCCGCAGAGGAGGACCTTGCCGCCCGGCTCGTGGAGCTGCACGGTGATGGGGCAACCATGATGGTCCGCGGGATCCGGTCAGGTACCGACATCTTCCTGGACGCGGCTGGCGCACCCGTCATCCCCGCTACCGTCGCCGGCCTCGCGAAGCAGGGAGCAGTGCTCGGCGTCGTGGCGGTCCACAAGAAGCCCGTCGAGCTCGACTTCGGCACGATCCTCACCACCGAACTCACCATCGTCTTTGCCATGGGCTATCCGACGGAGATCTTCGAAGTGACCGAGGACATCATCGAAAACTGGCAGAAGTACGCGCTGATCATCAGCGACACGCTGCCCTTCGATAAGGCGTTGGACGCCCTCACCCTGGCACAGACCCCGGGTGCTGCCGACAAGGTGGTCGTGACCTTCGACTAGCGCCGGATCCCGGTCTTCCCGGCGGCTACAGCGTCACGCCGTCGGGAAGGTCCGGTGCATCGAATTTTTGCCGGTCGCACTCGGCCTTCAGCTGCGGGTAGGTGGCGGCAATCAGGTCCAGGATGCGGTTGCGGACCACCAGGTAAGCCTCGCCGACGCCCACCACGCCCTTGAATTCCTTGAGTTCCTCCTCGTAGGAGGTCTGCTGGTGGCGCAGGTAGTTCACGGTAAGCCGGTTCAGCCGCGACGGTGCCGTGGAGAGGCTGGCCGGGGACTGCTTGCCGCGGAGCCGGCCGTTGAAATGCTCGATCGCCTTGCGCTGCATGGTTTCCCACGGCTCGGGAACAATGCGCAGCTCCAGCGCCTCGGCGACGGCGACTGCCGCCTTCTTCTTCACCAGGGCACGTTCCCGCGCCGCCAGCTGCCGGTTACGGGAGGCTTCACGGGCCTTGGCATACTCCGGTGTGGCCTCGATGGCTTCCACGCGTTCCAGGGCGTAGAGCTTCATGGGGGCTGCCTTGCGGGAAAACGGGTTCCGGGCTGTCTTGTCCGGTTCGGGCAGGAAGGTTTTGATCTGCCCGTCGGTCCAGCCCCGTTCCTTCTTCAGGTCATTGGCGATGAGCATGCCCTCGCTGTTTGCCGGTTTCGGACGCGGCGGATGGTGTTTGCCTCTGGGCACGGTGCTCCCCGGATGTAGAAATGGTGGTTTTCCTATTCTAGGAGTCCGCTGTCCCCGGTCCTTCAATGCAAAAACGCCGCCATTCCCGGGTGGGAACGACGGCGGAGACTTCTTCTGCGCTAGGCGGTGGCCTCAGCGGTGACCTGGCTCGCGGCCGGTTCTGCGTTCAGCATTGCGACCTCTGCTGCCGACACTCCCCCGGCAACCAGCGCGCATCCGGCCGCAATGGCCGTGATCTGTGCGGTGAATCGAGAAGTGGTGGTCCTGCTGCGTGTGACATTGACGTGCTTCAACATATAGCTGATGCTCCCTTCGAGAGGCATGGGATAGCACTCCGGACACACTGAATCGATGTGCCGAAAAGCGGTGGCTTCTGCGCCGGAGTGGTGGTTTTGCGGTTCGTCGCCCAAGGCGGACCGCGGAATTCAGGAGAGGCTGCGCGTGCTGCACTTACTGGCTGCGCTTATGGGGCCTTCGGATCCTGTCCGCTATCCAGTCTACTGGTATTACCTTCTGGGCTCAAGGTGCAAAGCGCGGGATGGCAGTACGTTTGAACACATGCAAGTTGATCATCTTGACCTGTCCATTCCCGTCGGCGAGGGGAACGTATCCGCCGTATTGTCCCGTCCCGAGGGCGCGGACGTGACCGTCGTCGTCGCCCATGGAGCCGGAACCGGAATGGAGCATCCCTTCCTCACCGGGTTCACCGGGGCCCTGAACGACGGCGGCGCGGCCACCCTGCGCTTCAACTTTCCGTACCGCGAAGCCGGGAAGAAGTTTCCGGACAGGGCTCCCGTGGCCGTGGAAACGTGGAAGGCCGTTATGGCCACTGTGGCGGAGCGCGACGACGCCGGGCCGGTCTGGGCGTGCGGGAAGTCCTTCGGCGGCCGGATGGCGTCCATGGCGGTCGCTGAAGGCATGCCTGCGGCCGGCCTGGTGTACCTGGGCTACCCGTTGCATCCGCCCGGCAAGCCGGAGAAGCTGCGCGACGAGCACTTATACGGCCTGGCCCTGCCGATGCTGTTCCTGCAGGGCACCCGGGACACTTTCGCCCTGCCCGGCGAGCTGGAACCGGTGGCCGAGCGGATTGGTCCGAACGCCAGGGTTGAACGGATCGAAGGCGGGAACCACTCCTTTGAGGTGCGCGGACAGAAGCGCATGCCTGACGTGATTGGTGCCGGACTCGCTGAGCCGGTCCTGCGGTTTATCCGGGAGGGCGCGAAGTCGTGAGCACGGTGTCGCCCGAAGACCATGCAGGCCGGGAGGAAATGACACCCAGTTTTCGGATGAGGCTGTTGACGCCGTACCTGAGACTGACTCGGAAGCCCCTGACCGCCACGGCGGAACGCGCGGAGGCAAGATTGGCGCGGGGCAGGCAGTCTGCCCCGCCGCCCCGAAGCCTGCTGCGAAAGTTCCGTGTGGAACAGCGGAGCGTGGAGGGGTTCTCCTGCTATTCGGTGATGCCGCGGCCGGTGGCTGCCTCGGCTGGGAGCCCAAAACCCTCCGCGGTGCTGTACCTGCATGGGGGGTCGTACATCAGCCCGATCAGCACCTGGCACTGGCGGTTCATCGCCCGTCTGGCGGCAGCGGGCCACCGGGTGGAGGTTCCGCTGTACGGTCTGGCCCCGGATTACAGCCATCGTGATGCACCAGCACTGCTGGCGTCCGTGTACCGGCGGCTGCTCGAAGACTACGATTCCCAAGATGTGGCTTTTATGGGCGATTCAGCCGGTGGCGGGCTGGCCCTGGCCTTTGCCCAGCAACTGTCGGAATGGTCGCTGCCCCAGCCGCGGCGTTTGATTCTGCTCTCCCCCTGGGTGGACGTGGCGATGGAAAATCCGGAGCTTGCCGCGGTTGAAGCGGTGGATCCGTGGCTAAGCCGTGCCGGACTGCGGGTTGCGGCGCGTGCCTGGGCTTCGGGTGACGCCTTGACGGATCCGCGGGTCAGTCCCGTCAACGGCACACTGTCGGGACTGCCGCCGACGGACCTGTTTGTCGGAACCCATGACCTGCCCTATCCCGATGTGCTCAAGCTGGAAAGACTCCTGAAGTCGGCCGGCATCCCTGTTTCGCTGCATATCGCCGACGGCGGGGTCCATGTTTATCCCCTGCTTCCCGTGCCTGAAGGCATGGCTGCAAAGAAGAAGATTCTGGAGCTGCTGCAGCCTTGAGCACTCAGCCGCGGGCCCATCCCGGAGCGCCTGGCTAAGGGGTGCGCTCATAGCGCCAGGCCGTCTTGTCCATCACGAGCCGGTGCCGCGCCGGCAGGGAAGCATCCGACGCCGGCGTAGGAGATCCGCCGCCGGCCGCGCCGGAAGCGCCCCCGGCGCCGTCGTACTCCTCGTCACCGGCCCAGGCCAGGACCGTCGCGGGCTCGTATCCGGCGAGGGGACGGGTCCGGAAGGTTTCCGGTTCAGCACCCGCAATCCGGACCAGGGCCGCAGCCGCGGAGGTATCGGAGGTCAGGGAGTGCAGGGTGACCCAGGTGGGTGCAACCAGCTGCATCAGCCCGTTGCGGTGCCGGTCCAGCGCCTCCGCCGGCAGGAGCCACAGGTGGTTGAGCAGCTCCCCCGGATTGAGCCGGATATCTCCGGAAGGAGCCTTCGCGGCAAAGAACCAGGTCTGGTAGCGCCTCGGGATGTTCTCCGGAGGGATCCAGCAGGAAAGCGGGACCAGGTCCGCGGCAGGAAGGACCAGCCCGGTTTCTTCAGCGGTTTCGCGTACTCCGGCGCGTACAGCCGCCGCTGCTTCCGGCTCTCCCTCCACACGGTCTTCCGGGTCCACCCGGCCGCCGGGGAAGACCCAGGCACCGCCGAAGGAGCCCGCAGTCGGCCGCTCGAGCAGCAGCACTTCGGGGCCGGCGTCGGAATCCCGCAGCAGTACGACAGTGGCCGCCGTACCGGTTAGTTCGCTCATTCAGAAGAGCATAACCAATACCGTCGGCGGCCACCGTAAAAAGCGTCCGGAGCGCTAGAGCACCTTGGCCAGGAAGTCCTGGAGCCGCGGAGCCTGCGGGCTGCCGAAGAGCAGGGCCGGGGTGTTCTCTTCGACGATGTTGCCGTCGGCCATGAAGATCACGCGGTCGGCCACTTCGCGGGCGAAGCCCATTTCGTGGGTAACAACGACCATGGTCATGCCTTCCCGGGCCAGGTCACGGATGACCTGCAGCACTTCGCCCACCATTTCCGGGTCGAGGGCCGAGGTGGCCTCGTCGAAGAGCATGATGTCAGGCTGCATGGCCAGCGCCCGGGCAATAGCCACACGCTGCTTCTGGCCGCCGGAAAGCTGCGCGGGACGGGCATCGGCCTTGTCTGCCAGGCCAACCCGGTCCAGCAATGCCAGCGCGGTCTTGCGGACCTCGGCCTTCGGGGCCTTCTTCAGCTGCACCGGAGCGAGCATGATGTTGTCCAGCACGCTCATGTGCGGGAACAGGTTGAAGTGCTGGAAGACCATGCCGATGTGCTGGCGCACCTCGTTCAGGTTCACCTTCGGATCGGTGAGGTCAAAACCGTCGACCTTCACCGTGCCGCCGGTGATGTCTTCGAGCTTGTTCAGGCAACGCAGGAACGTGGACTTCCCGGAGCCGGAGGGGCCGATCACGCAGACCACTTCACCCTCGGCCACGCTGACGTCCAGGCCCTTGAGGACCTCGTTGGATCCGTAGGACTTCCGTAGTCCGATGGTTTGGATCTTGCTCACTTGTTAAACCTCTTATCCAGGACGTCCGCCAGCTTGGTCAGCAGCGTAATGACGATGAAGTACAGGGCAGCCACGATGATCAGGACCTCCGCGGTACGGAAGTTCACCGCGTAGATCTGCTGGCCCTGGTACGTCAGCTCCGCAAAGCCGATGACGGCCAGCAGGGAGGTGTCCTTCAAGGTAATGACGAACTGGTTGATGAAGGAAGGCGTCATGATCTTGATGGCCTGGGGAATGATGACCTTCTGCATGGTCTTCCCGTAGCCCAGTCCGAGGCTGCGTGCCGCTTCCATCTGGCCGGGATCCACGGACTGGATGCCGCCGCGGACAATCTCGGTCATGTAGGCGCCGGCGTTCAGGCTCAGGGTCAGCACGCCGGCCGTCAGCACGTCCACCGGCTGGCCGATGATCTGCGGCAGGCCGAAGTAGAAGAAGAAGGCCTGCACCAGCACCGGGGTGCCGCGGAAAATGCTCACGTACACGGTGGCGATGCCGCGCAGGATCTTTGACGAGCCGACCTTCAGGAAGCCGAAGAACACGCCCAGGACGAGCGCGAAGAGCAACGACAGTGCGGTTGCCAGCAGGGTCAGGCCCATGCCCTTGGCGAAGGCCGGGCCATTGTCCGTGATGAGGGACCAGAAGCTTGAGTCCTTGGCGCCGGCTTCCAGATAGGTATCCAGGATTTCGTCGTATTCGCCGCTTTCCTTCAGGTCGGCGAGACCGGCGTTGAAGGCGGTGAGGAGTTCGGGGTTGGCACCCTTGTTCACGGCGAAACCGTACGAGCTGCCGGCTTCCTTCTCGGTGACGGTCTTCAGGCCGTTGCCGGAGGCCACACCGTAGGCAAGCACGGGGTAATCATCAAACACGGCCACGGAGCCGCCGGCCTTGACGTCGTCGTACATCTGGGCGGACTGCGCGAACGCAACCACCTCAAAGCCGTACTCGTCCTTGATGGACTCGGCGAACGTCTGACCTTCGGTCCCTGTCTTGACCGCTACGCGCTTGCCGCGCAGATCCTCGTACCCGGCGACGTCGTCGTTGTTCTCGGCGACGGCCATCTGGATGCCGGACTCGAAGTACGGATCCGAGAAGTCGAAGACCTGCCGGCGCTCGTCGGTGATGGACATTCCGGCGATAACGCCGTCCACCTGGTTGGACTGCAGCGACTGCAGTGCCGCGTCAAAGCCGAGGGACTGGATTTCGACATTGAAGCCCTCCTCCTCGGCGATTGCGTTGAGAAGGTCCATGTCGATACCGACCAGTTCGCCGTTTTCACGGAATTCGAACGGTGCGAAGGTGGTATCGGTGCCGATGACGAAGGTCTCACCCTCGACGCCGTCCGCTGCAAAGGCTCCGGCCGCAGGTATCCCCAGCAGCAAAGCCAGGGTTGCGAGGAAGGTGGTCAGCGGTACGGCCAGTTTAGCCGGGCCCTTTAAGGCCCGTTTGCCACTAAGCAAAGTAAACGTCTCCTAGCTCTTTCACTGCGGCCCACGCCGCAAATGCCCTCATAGAGCGTACCTAGAGCAGTGGCAATGCAACGAACTGGAAGGGCCTTCAGGAGCGTGACCTAGGTCCCGTATCCGTAGAAATACCGTTCGAAAACGGCCCGGGCATGCCGGGTGAGCTTGAGGTAGTCCTCCTCCAGGACCCCGCCCTGGCCTGCGCCGTAACCGCACCAGCGGGCCACGGCGTCCAGTTCGCGGCGGGAGGAGGGCAGCACATCGGGGTTCCGTCCGCCGCGGATAACATTTGCGCTTCGGACCCGGCTGGCGAGCAGCCAGGCCTGGCGGAGGGTGTCGACGTCGACGGCGGGAAGCAGCTCCGCCGCCTCGATCGCGTCCAGCGCGGGAAGGGTCGCCGTCGTCCGCAGCTCCGGCACGCGGCGCGCGTGCTGCAGCTGGAGCAGCTGGACCAGCCACTCAACGTCGCTGAGGCTGCCGCGACCGAGTTTGAGCTGGCGGGAGGGATCGGCCCCTCGGGGCAGCCGTTCGGCTTCCACCCTGGCCTTGATCCGGCGGATTTCCCGTACGTCCTTGACCGTGAC
Source organism: Arthrobacter sp. zg-Y179 (assembly GCF_020907345.1). Taxonomy (NCBI): domain Bacteria; kingdom Bacillati; phylum Actinomycetota; class Actinomycetes; order Micrococcales; family Micrococcaceae; genus Arthrobacter; species Arthrobacter sp. zg-Y179. The sequence goes on from NZ_JAJJOB010000009.1 coordinate 21,105, forward strand.
TTCCTCCGGGTAGCGGACCGGATCGATCAGGGCCATGAAGTCCTCGGCAAGATCATCGCTGCCGGCCATCGGGCGCGCCCGCAGCAGGGCCTGCGCTTCCCAGATCACCGACCAGCGTTCGTAGTAGCCGCGGTAGGACTCCAGGCTGCGTACCAGCGGCCCCTGCCGGCCCTCGGGGCGCAGTCCGGCGTCGAGGACCAGGGGGCGTTCGGCCTGGACAGCCGGGCTGCAGGGCTGCTGCAGGAAAGTGGAGATCTGCGAGACGACCTTCTCCGCCTGCGCCTGCGCTGCGGCCGGGTCGACGCCGGGCAGCGGGCGGTGTACGTACATGACGTCGGCGTCGGAACCGTAGCCGATCTCCCGCCCGCCCTGCCGGCCCATCGCGACTACCAGCAGATCGGTGAGCTTCTCGCTGCTGCCGAACACCTCCGACTCCGCAACATGCAGGGCTCCAAGGACAGCGGCACGGTCGGCGTCGGCCAGGGCACGGCCGACGTCCTGCTGGCTGAGCAGGCCCGCACTGTCGGCGATGGCAATGCGCAGCATCTCCCGCCGGCGGATCAGCCGGATCAGCCGCATGGCCTCCGCAGGGAGGGGATGGCGGGACATCTTTGACTGGATCTCCTGCCACTGCGTGTCAAAGGACACCGGCACCAGGTCCTTGTCGGAGGCCAGCCAGGCGGTGGATTCCGGCGAGACCTCCAGCAGGTCGGTAATGAACCGGCTCGAGGACAGGATGGAGCACAGCCGCTCCCCCGCGGCCGAAGAGTCGCGCAGCATGCCCAGGTACCAGTGCGTATCGCCCAGGTTTTCGCTGAGCCGCCGGAATCCCAGCAGGCCGGCGTCAGGGTCCACGCCGTCGGCCAGCCACGCCAGCAGCACCGGAAGGAGCTGCCGCTGCAGCGCGGCACGGCGGCTGACTCCTACGGTCAGTGCCTCGATGTGGCGCATGGCGCCGCGGGGATCCGCGTAACCCAGTGCGGCCAGGCGGGCCTGGGCTGCCTCCGGTGTCAGCCGGACCTCGTCCGCACTCAGGTTCGCCGCGGTGCTCAGCAGCGGGCGGTAGAAGATACTCTCATGCAGCCTCCGCACCAGGCGCTTGCGGCGCTGCCACTGTTCCTGCAGGCGTTCGGCGCTTGGCCGCTCCGGGGAAAGGGAGCCGGCGCTCGACTTGGCGAGGGCCCGCAGTGCGGCTTCACTCTCGGGCATCAGGTGGGTGCGGCGCATGTGCACCATTTGGATGCGGTGTTCAAGCACACGGAGATAGCGGTAGGACTCGTCCAGTTCCCGGGCATCGGTACGCCCGATGAACCCGGCGTCGCTGAGCGCGGCAATCGCAGCGGTTGTGGTGCGCACCCGGAGCGATTCATCGACCCGGCCGTGCACCAGCTGCAGCAGCTGGACGGTGAATTCGACGTCGCGCAGTCCGCCGCTGCCCAGCTTCAGCTGCCGCGCCTCTTCATGGGCGGGAATGTTGTCGGTGACCCGGCGGCGCATGGCCTGCACCGATTCGACGAATCCGTCCCGCTCGGAACTGCTCCAGATCAAGGGGGCGACGGCTTCTTCGTAGCGCCGGCCCAGGTCCCTGTCCCCGGCCATGGCGCGGGCCTTCAGGAGCGCCTGGAACTCCCAGCTGTGCGCCCAGCGCTGGTAGTAGTTCAGATGCGAGTCCAAGGTGCGGACCAGCGGGCCGTCCTTGCCCTCGGGACGCAGATTGGTGTCCACTTCCCAAAGCGGGGGCTCCGGTGCCGAAGCGTTGATGGCACGGGAAATCCCGGCGGCCAGCGCCGTGCCGATGGCGGAGGCCCGCTCTTCCGGCAGCCCGGAGGCTTCGATCACGTAGATGACGTCGACGTCGGAGATGTAGTTCAGTTCCCGCGCGCCGGCCTTGCCCATCCCGATGACGGCCAGGCGCACGGCGGAGATCTCTTCGGCCGGATAGCTTGCCGTCAGCTCGGCCCGGGAGACCGCCAACGCAGCTTCCAGGGCCGCACCGGCCAGGTCCGCGAGCTCGCGTCCGGCCGCAGGCAGGAAGTCGGTGGGCGACGCCGCGCCAAGGTCCCGCACGGCAAGGTCCAGCAGGTGCCGCCGGTACCGGGACCGCAGCGCCACGTAAGCCTCAGTGCCCGTCAGGCCGGCCACGGGCGCTGCGCCGCTGCCCGCATGTACGGCGTCCAGCAGCGAGGCCCGCAGGGTGGGTTCATCCGTACTGCCGGGTTCGGCGCGCAGCTCGCGGTGCAGCACGCCGACATCCCCGGGATGCCGCATCAGGAACTCCGCCAAGGCATCGGAGGCCCCCAGGAGCCGGAACAGGGCTTCGCTGCGCTCGGCGCCGCTGTTGACCAGTTCGACCAGCTCCGGGGCGCGGCCGATCAGCCGAACCAGCGACTGCAGTGCCAGGTCCGGATCCGCCGAGCAGTTGAAGCCCGCGAACAGCGCGTCCTCATCGACGCCCTCGAGTTCCGAAGCCGCCAGGAACCGCGTGCTTTTTTCCAGGTCGCGGAAACCCGTGGAGATCAGCCGTCGAGTCAGGCTCATCGGTGCCGGCCCTTCCTAGAGGATGCCCAGGTTCCTCTGCAGTTCGAACCTGGTCACCTGCTGGCGGTATTCGTTCCAGTCCGCACGCTTGTTCCGCAGGAAATTCTCGAACACCTGCTCGCCCAGAATGTCGGCCACAAGTTCGGACTCCTCCATAACGCGCACGGCGTCATGCAGGGACGCCGGCAGCGGGTCGTGGCCCATGGCCCTTCGTTCGGCGGCGCTCAGGCTCTCGATGTCGTCTTCGGCGCCCGGGGGCAGGTCATAGCCCTCTTCGATGCCCTTCAGGCCGGCCCCGAGCAGCACAGCGTAGGACAGGTACGGGTTGGCTGCGGCGTCGATACCGCGGTACTCGATGCGGGCGGACTGTCCCTTGTTCGGCTTGTACAGCGGCACCCGCAGCAGTGCGGACCGGTTGTTGTGGCCCCAGGACAGGTAGCTGGGGGCTTCGCCGCCGCCCCAAAGCCGCTTGTAGGAGTTCACGAACTGGTTGGTGACGGCCGTGAATTCCGGGGCGTGCCGCAGGATGCCCGCCATGAACTGGCGTGCGGTGGTGGAGAGCTGGAACTCGGCACCGGCCTGGAAGAAGGCGTTGCTGTCTCCCTCAAAGAGGGAGAAGTGGGTGTGCATGCCGGAACCGGGGTGGTGCGAGAAGGGTTTGGGCATGAAGCTCGCGTAGCAGTTGGTCATCAACGCGACTTCCTTGACCACTGTGCGGAAGGTCATGATGTTGTCCGCGGTCTGCAGGGCGTCGGCGTAGCGCAGGTCGATCTCGTTCTGACCCGGCCCGGCCTCGTGATGGCTGAACTCCACGGAGATGCCCACTGCCTCGAGCATGGACACGGCGGTGCGGCGGAAGTCCTGCGCGACGCCGCCGGGGACGTGGTCGAAGTAGCCGGCCTGGTCCACGGGAACGGGCTGGCCGTCTTCGCCGAGTTCATCGGACTTCAGCAGGTAGAACTCGATCTCGGGGTGGGTGTAGCAGGTGAAGCCCATGTCCGCGGCCTTCGCCAGCTGGCGCTTGAGCACGTTCCGGGGATCGGCAGCCGACGGCTGGCCGTCCGGGGTGAGGATGTCGCAGAACATCCGTGAGGTCTGCTCCTCGTCGCCGCGCCAGGGCAGGATCTGGAAGGTGGAGGGATCCGGCTGGGCCAGCAGGTCCGACTCGAAGATCCGGGCCAGGCCCTCGACCGAGGAACCGTCAAAACCCAGGCCCTCTTCGAAGGCGCCTTCCACTTCCGCCGGTGCCAGCGCCACGGACTTCAGCTGGCCGACGACGTCGGTAAACCACAACCGCACAAACCGGACATCGCGCTCCTCGATGGTGCGCAGAACGAATTCCTGCTGGCGGTTCATCCTTACCTTCTTTCCTCTTCACGGCTCAGAGACATGTGAAACCTTCTTCACTCTACCTACGTGTGCAGGATTTGGTCGGCAGCCCGCGGGGATCCCCTCAACCAACCCGGCCCGGCGGGTCCCCGCGGTCCGTTGTTTAGTAGGCTCGAAGCATGACCAGTGCCGAACAGCCCTCCCCGTACGCAGCCAATCCCGCGGACCCTTCCGTTCCTGAAGCACCGGCGCTGAAGAAAATCCGTATCTCGCATCTGCAGCAGTTGAAGGACAACGGCGGCCGGTTCGCCATGCTGACCGCCTATGACCAGTACGCCGCCGGCATCTTCGACGAAGCCGGCATCGAAGTGCTCCTGGTGGGCGATTCGGCCGCGAACAATGTGATGGGCCATGCCACCACCCTGCCTATCACCATGGACGAGATGATCGTCTTCGCCCGGTCCGTTACCGCCGGAGCCAGCCACTCGCTGGTGGTCTGCGACCTTCCCTTCGGCTCCTACGAGGTTTCCCCCGCCCAGGCCATCGAGTCCTCGGTGCGGCTCATGAAGGAAGGCCTGGTCCATGCGGTGAAGATGGAAGGCGGACGGCATTACGTTGAGCATGTCCGTGCCATGACGGCGGCCGGTATTCCGGTCATGGCCCACGTGGGCTTCACTCCGCAGGCCGAACACGCGCTCGGCGGCTACAAGGTGCAGGGCCGCGGCGATGCGGGAGCCGCAGTGGTGAAGGACGCCGTCGCCCTCGCGGAGGCCGGGGCGTTCTGCGTGTTGATGGAGATGGTGCCTGCCGACGTCGCCGCGGAGGTTGACGCCGCGGTTCGGGTACCGACCATCGGGATCGGCGCGGGCAACGCCACCACCGGGCAGGTGCTGGTCTGGCAGGACATGGCCGGACTGCGCGGCGGGAAGCAGCCGCGTTTCGTCAAGGCGTTCGCGGACCTGCGGACCGAACTGTCCCGGGCGGCGAAGGAATACGCCGATGAGGTACGCAGCGGTTCCTTCCCCGGCCCGGAGCACAGCTTCTAGGGAACACAGCTTCTAGTCTTCGTCGGCGTCCCAGGCTTTGTTCCGTGCCTGCACCTTCTGCAGCGCGAGCTCGGCTTCCTCACGGGTGGGGTACGGCCCCAGCAGCTTTGTCCAGTCCGACTGCGGGCCCTCCTCCACCTCGTGGGTCACTACGTTGAACCAGTAATCGGCCATGGGGTCCTCCTGTTGACGTGCCGTTGCCATTGGCGTGCCGTGCCTCTGCCGGACGGTCTCGTCCCGCCTTCGGGCACGCTGGCGATAAGATCGATGGTATGCCCCAGAAACTCGCCTCTGCACCCGCTGGACACCTGACACCGGGGAGCGTGAGCCCCCGGCTGCGGGTTCCGGCGTCGATCCCCCGTCCCGAATACGTGGATAAGGAAGCGCCCGCACCCTTCACCGGATCCGAGGTCAAGTCGCCGGAGACCATCGAAAAAATCCGCCTGGCCAGCAAGGTGGCCGCGCAGGCCATCGTTGAGGTCGGCCGGCACATTGTCCCCGGCGTCACCACCGACGAACTGGACCGGATCGGGCACCAGTTCCTGCTGGACCACCATGCCTACCCCTCCACGCTGGGCTACCGGGGCTTCCCGAAGTCCCTGTGCTCCTCCGTGAACGAGGTCATCTGCCACGGCATTCCGGACAGCACGGTGCTGCAGGACGGCGACATCATCAACATTGACATCACCGCCTACATCAACGGCGTCCACGGTGACACCAACTGGACCTTCCTCGTCGGAGACGTCGACGACGAGTCCCGGCTGCTCGTGGAGCGCACCTCCGAATCCCTGCGCCGTGCCATCAAGGCCGTTGCCCCCGGCCGTGAAATCAACGTCATTGGCCGTACCATCGAGTCCTACGCCAAGCGTTTCGGCTACGGCGTTGTCCGTGATTTCACCGGCCACGGCGTCGGCGAAGCCTTCCACACCGGCCTGATCATTCCGCACTACGACGCCGCGCCCGCCTACAGCAGGCTGATTGAACCGGGAATGGTGTTTACGATTGAACCTATGCTCACTCTCGGCACTATCGAGTGGGACATGTGGGATGACAACTGGACAGTCCTCACCAAGGACCGCAAACGCACCGCGCAGTTCGAGCACACCCTGCTCGTCACTGATGACGGTGCCGAAGTTCTGACCCTTCCCTGATCCGCTGACCCGAGCTCAGAACTACTACTGGAGAACCATGGCCAAGAAGCATAAGTCCGACAAGCACGTCGACGCCGTCATTGGAATTGATATCGGGGGCACGGGCATCAAGGGCGGCATCGTCGACCTGTCCAAGGGCAAGCTGATTGGCGATCGTTTCCGCATCCCCACTCCGCAGCCTGCAACGCCCGAGGCGGTGGCCGGAGTGGTGGGCCAGATCGTCGCGGAGCTCTCCTCCCGTCCCGGCGGCCCCGGCCCCGAAGTCCCGGTGGGCGTCACCTTCCCGGCCATCATCCAGCACGGCATTGCCCGCTCCGCGGCAAACGTGGATAAGAGCTGGATCGATACCGACGTCGACACACTGCTCACCAAGGCACTCGGCCGCGACGTGCAGGTCATGAACGACGCCGACGCCGCCGGACTCGCGGAGGCCCGCTACGGTGCAGGCCGCGAAGTGGACGGCACCGTACTGGTGATCACCCTGGGCACCGGCATCGGTTCGGCCCTGATCTACAAGGGCATGCTGGTTCCCAACGCCGAACTCGGCCACCTGGAAATCGACGGACACGACGCCGAGACCAAGGCCTCCGCCTCGGCACGGGAACGCGACGGGATCGACTGGGAAGAATACGCCCAGCGGCTGCAGCGCTACTTCTCGCACGTGGAGTTCCTCTTCTCCCCCGACCTGTTCGTGATCGGAGGCGGCATCTCCAAGCGCAGCGAGGACTTCCTGCCGATGCTGGAGCTGCGGACTCCCATGGTCACGGCCAACCTCAAGAACAACGCCGGCATTGTCGGTGCCGCACTGCAGGCAGCCATGCACTTCAAGTACATCAAGTAACTGGTTCCCGGAGGTAAGCAAAAAGCGGCGGAAAGGTAACCTTTCCGCCGCTTTTTGCTTAGCAGCTACTGCGCGGTGAGCGGGCGCTGGGCGCCGGACGGTACACGTCCCGAATTTTCCCGGGCCTCGGTCCGCAGCTTCTCGATGGCTGCCTCGAAATCCTCGAGGGAGTCGAAGGACTGGTAAACGCTGGCAAAGCGCAGGTACGCCACCTGGTCCAGCTTCTGCAGCGGGGTGAGGATGGCCAGCCCCACTTCGTGGGCATCGATTTCCGCTACTCCGCTGGCCCGGATGGATTCCTCCACTTCCTGGGCCAGCATGGCGAGGTCGTCTTCGCTCACGGGTCGGCCCTGACAGGCTTTGCGCACGCCGTTGATTACCTTGCTGCGGCTAAAGGGCTCTCCCACCCCGGAGCGCTTGATGACGCTCAGGCTGGTGGTTTCCACGGTGGAGAAGCGGCGACCGCACTGAGGGCACTGCCGGCGGCGGCGGATCGCCGACCCGTCGTCGGCCAGGCGGCTGTCCACGACGCGGGAATCAGCGTTGCGGCAAAACGGACAGTACATGTCCCGTCCTTTCGCGAAGGGGCCTTATGGTGCTCTCACTATAGGTCCCGTGCTGCCGCATCACCAAGTGCACAACCACAACATGTAGTACCGGCACTACTACATATAGGTAAGCCCCTGCCGGACCGCGAAGCACGAAGGGAACGAGGGGTCCGGGGCGCTCGAGGGCCCGAATCCCTTCGGTTTGGGAAGGACCCTGCCGTTTGTCGCGATCCCCGCACCGCGCGGCGCAGGAAACTGTACAGACCGCAGGGATCCGTACAAACCGCAGGGACAAACCCCAGGGAAACCCGGTCCCGGGCGCACAGGCGCCCGGGTTAGGCGGCTTTAATATCCCGGCGAGCTCTGCGAGCAAGGGATTTCGTTGCCGCCGTTCCGGGCACCGAAGCGTTCCGGGCGCCACAGGGAACCCGGGCGCCGAAGGGAACCACGGGCGCCGAAGGGAACCACGGGCGCCGAAGGGGACCGCGGGCGCCGAAGCGGGCCGGTCCTGATCCGCGCGCTACTCGAAGCGGATGGTGACGGCGTCGCCGTGGGCCGGCAGGTCTTCCGCCCGTGAGAGGGCTACGATGTCGGCGCTCACTTCCTCCAGCGCTTCGCGGTTGTAGTTGACCACCTGGATGGCACGCATAAAGGTGGTGACATTCAACCCGGAGGAAAAGGCCGCCGTGCCGCCGGTGGGCAGCACGTGGTTGGAACCGGCGCAGTAGTCGCCCAGGCTGACGGGACTGTAGTCCCCCACGAAAATGGCACCGGCGCTCCGGATCCGCGCCGCCACGGCCTCGGCGTCGGCCGTCTGGATTTCCAGGTGCTCGGCGGCGTAGGCGTCGCAGACGGCAATGCCCTGCTCCAACCCGTCAACGAGGATCACCCCGGACTGGGCGCCGGACAGAGCCTCGCGCACGCGTTCGCTGTGCTTGGTCTCCGTGACCTGGCGCCCCAGCTCCTCCCGGACCTTCCCGGCAAGCTGCTCCGATGCAGTGACCAGGACGGATCCGGCATTGGGATCATGTTCGGCCTGGCTGACCAGGTCCGCGGCGACCAGCCGGGCATCGGCCGTCTCATCCGCCAGGACCATGATTTCGGTGGGTCCGGCCTCGGAATCAATGCCGACCACACCCTTGACGAGGCGCTTGGCAGTAGCCACGTAAACATTGCCGGGACCGGTCACCACGTCCACGGGCAGGATGGCGGCATTGGCGCCGTCCGCCGGGACACCGTAGGCAAACGCGGCGATAGCCTGGGCGCCGCCCACGGCGTAGACCTCGTCAATGCCCAGCAGCTTGGCCGCGGCAAGGATGGTGGGATGCGGCAGTCCGCCGAATTCCTTCTGCGGCGGGGAGGCCAGTGCCAGCGAGGCGACGCCCGCTTCCTGGGCGGGCACCACGTTCATAACCACGGAAGACGGATACACCGCCAGTCCGCCCGGAACATAGAGCCCAACGCGGGATACAGGCATCCACTTATGGGTCAGGACCGCACCGGGACGGATTTCCACCTCGGCATCGGCGGGACGCTGGGCCCGGGCAAAGATCCGGGTCCTCTCGATAGCCGTTTCCAGGGCGGCCCGCACGGCGGGGTCCAACTGCTCAAGCGCCGAGTCGAGCGCTGCCGCCGGGACGCGGACCTCCTGCTGTTCCACGCCGTCGAACCGCTGGGCCAGTTCCGTCAATGCGGTAAAGCCCCGCGTACGGACGTCGGTGATGATGGCGGAGACGGCATCCGACGCCGCGTCGAACGTCGTTTCCGCCCGCGGCATGGCGGCCTTCAGCTCAGCGGGACTGAGGTGCTGGCCGCGCAAATCAATGGTGCGGAAGGATTCAAAGGCTGCTGCGGGGCTGGATGAATTCACACCACCATTCTACCCAGCCCCGTTCACGGCCCGCAGCGAATGTGTCGCCGGACCGAGCACCCTTCCGGGAGCGCACCCGGCCTAGCCGTCCAGGCAGGCCGGGCCGAGCAGCACCTTCAGATCGCCGAACAACGACGGCGTGGGGTTGACCCGCATGTCCACGCCCAGCTTCATCACTTCCACAGTTCGGGAGCCGTTGAGCCGGATCTGCACCTCGGAGGTTCCCGGGTGCGTCCGGAGCACGTCGCCGAGCTGGGTGACCACCGTTTCCGTGGCCTTGTAGGTGGCCATCGAAATCACCACGGGTCCGGAGTGGCCCTCGCTGAGGTCCGGAACGGTCAGTTCCTGCGCGTTCAGCGTGACGGCGCCGTCGTCGCGCCGCTGCAGCCGGCCGCGGACCACCACAATCAGGTCTTCGGCCAGCACGGCGGCGATGGGGCCGTAGACCTGTCCGAAGAACATCACTTCCATGGACCCGGCGAGGTCCTCGATCTCGCAGCGGGCGTAGGCGTTGCCGCTGTTCTTGGCAATGCGGCGCTGCAGCGAGGTGATCATGCCCGCGATGGTGACGATGGCGCCGTCGGGCGGGCCTTCCTCCCCCACGATGTTGGTGATCGTGGAGTCCGCGTGCTGGCTGAGGATGCCTTCCAGGCCCTGCAGCGGGTGGTCCGAGACGTAGAGGCCGAGCATGTCGCGTTCGAAGGACAGCTTGTCCTTCTTTTCCCATTCCGGCAGGTCCGGAATGTCGATGCTGATCGAGTCCTCCGGTTCCTGGTCGGAGATGGCGGCGAAGAGGTCGAACTGCCCCACGGCCTCGTTGCGTTTGAGCACCACCACGGAGTCGATCGCTTCTTCGTGGATCATCGCCAGCGGACGCCGGGCATGGCCCATCGAGTCGAAGGCACCCGCCTTGATCAGGGACTCGATGGTGCGCTTGTTGCAGACCACCGCCGGGACCTTCATCAGGAAGTCCTTGAAGTTGGTGTACGCGCCCTTCTCCTCACGGGCGGCGACCATGGCCTGCACCACGTTGGCACCGACGTTGCGGATGGCGCCCATGCCGAAGCGGATGTCCTTGCCGACAGGGGTGAAGTTCACCGAGGATTCGTTCACGTCCGGCGGCAGCACCGTGATGCCCATCTTGCGGCACTCGTTCAGGTACAGCGCCAGCTTGTCCTTGTCATCACCCACGGAGGTGAGCAGGGCCGCCATGTACTCGGCCGGATACTGGGCCTTCAGGTATGCGGTCCAGTAGGAGACGACGCCGTAGGCCGCGGAGTGCGCCTTGTTGAAGGCGTAGTCGGAGAATGGGAGCAGGATGTCCCAGAGCGCCTTGATGGCCGCTTCGGAGTAGCCGCGGTCCACCATGCCCTGGTGGAAACCGGCGTACTGCTTATCCAGCTCCGATTTCTTCTTCTTGCCCATGGCACGGCGGAGAATATCTGCCTGGCCCAGGCTGAAGCCTGCCACCTTCTGGGCGATCGCCATAACCTGCTCCTGATACACAATCAGGCCGTAGGTGGTGTTCAGGATTTCCGCGAGCGGTTCCTCGAGCTCCGGGTGGATCGGGGTGATTTCCTGCTGGCCGGTCTTACGCAGGGCGTAGTTCGTGTGTGAGTTCGCGCCCATGGGACCCGGACGGTACAGGGCGATGACAGCGGAGATATCTTCAAAGTTATCCGGGCGCATGCTCTTGAGCAGCGACCGCATTGGCCCGCCGTCGAGCTGGAACACACCCAGCGTGTCACCGCTGGCAAGGAGGTCGTAGGCTTCCTTCAAATCCAGCGGCAGGTCTTCCAGGACCAGGTCCTCGCCGCGGTTCTTCTTGATGTTCTCCACCGCGTCGGAGACGATCGTCAGGTTTCGAAGGCCGAGGAAGTCCATCTTGATCAGCCCCAGGCCTTCGCAGGTGGGGTAATCGAACTGCGTGATCACCTGCCCGTCCTGTTCGCGGCGCATGATCGGGATGATGTCGATCAGCGGATCGGAGGACATGATCACGCCGGCGGCATGCACGCCCCACTGGCGCTTGAGGCCTTCAAGTCCCAGCGCGGTGTCGAAGACCCGCTGGGAATCGGGGTCAGTGCGCAGCAGTTCGCGCAGCTCCTCGGCTTCCCCGTAGCGCTTGGCTTCCTTGTTGTGCACGTCGGCCAGGGACAGGCCTTTGCCCATCACGTCCGGCGGCATCGCCTTGGTCAGGCGTTCTCCGACCGAGAAGGGGTAGCCCATCACGCGGGAGGAGTCCTTCAGGGCCTGCTTGGCTTTGATGGTGCCGTAGGTGACGATCATGGCAACGCGCTCGTCGCCGTACTTCTCTGTGACGTAGTGGATCACTTCGGAGCGGCGCCGATCATCGAAGTCGACGTCGAAGTCAGGCATGGAGACGCGGTCCGGGTTCAGGAAGCGCTCGAAGATCAGGCCGTGCTGCAGCGGGTCCAGGTCAGTGATGCCCATCGCGTAGGCGGCCATTGAGCCGGCACCGGAGCCGCGGCCGGGGCCGACACGGATTCCGTTTGCCTTGGCCCAGTTGATGAAGTCGGCCACCACAAGGAAGTAGCCCGGGAAGCCCATCTGGGCGATGATGCCCACTTCGTAGTCGGCGCGCTTGCGCACGGCGTCGCTGATCCCGTTCGGGTAGCGGCGGTGCAGTCCGGCTTCGACTTCCTTGACGAACCAGGACTCCTCGTTCTCACCCTCCGGAGTCGGGAAGCGCGGCATGTAGTTAGCCTTGGTATTGAATTCGACGTCGCACCGCTCGGCGATGAGCAGGGTGTTGTCGCAGGCGTCCGGGTGGTCGCGGAAGATGGCCCGCATTTCGTCCGGGGACTTGAGGTAGAACTCGTCGGCGTCGAACTTGAAGCGCTTGGGGTCGGCCAGCGAGGAGCCGGACTGCACGCACAGCAGCGCCGCATGCGCGGAGGCGTCTTCGGCGTGGGTGTAGTGCAGGTCATTGGTGGCCACCAGGGGCAGCTGCAGCTCGCGGGCCAGCTTGATCAGGTCCGCCTGCACGTTGCGCTCAATGTCCAGCCCGTGGTCCATCAGCTCGCAGAAGAAGTTCTCCGGCCCGAAGATGTCACGGAAGTCGGACGCCGCCTGCACGGCTTCCTTGTAGAGGCCCAGGCGCAGCTTGGTCTGGACTTCGCCGGAGGGGCAGCCGGTGGTCGCGATCAGGCCCTTGCCGTAGGTCTGCAGCAGGTCCCGGTCCATGCGGGGCTTGTAGAGGTAGCCTTCCAGCGAGGCCAGGGAGGACATCCGGAAGAGGTTGTGCATACCCTCTGTGTTCTCGGCCCACATGGTCATGTGGGTGTAGGCACCGGCACCGGAAACGTCGTTCCTGCCGCCGTCGCCCCACTTCACGCGGGTCTTGTCCCTGCGCGCCGTACCGGGCGTCAGGTAGGCCTCCACACCGATGATCGGCTTGATGCCGGCACTGCGGGCCTTGTTCCAGAAGTCGAAGGCGCCGAACACGAAACCGTGGTCGGTGGTTGCCAGGGCGTTCATGCCCAGCTCGTCGGCGTGGCTGAACAGATCCGTCAGCCGGGCAGCCCCGTCGAGCATCGAATATTCGGTGTGGTTGTGAAGATGGACAAACGATTTCGACGTACTAGTTGCTGAAGCCACCTGTACATTCTAGGCCCCGGCGCGCGGCGTATCGGACGCCGCCGCGCCGGGCCGGAAGCCGGTGTGCCGCGGCTCTCCGGCGGACCTAGACCTCGCCGCTGCGCAGGGCGTCGACGGCGTACTGAAGGTCCTGCGGGTACTCGCTGGTGAACTCCACGTGCTCCCCCGACCCCGGGTGCGTGAAGCCCAGTTTCCGGGCGTGCAGCCACTGCCGGGTCAGGCCCAGCTCCGCGGCCAGCTTTGCATCCGCGCCGTAGGTGAGGTCGCCGGCGCAGGGGTGGCGCAGGGCGGAGAAGTGGACACGGATCTGGTGGGTGCGGCCCGTCTCCAGGTGCACCTCCACCAAAGAGGCCTTACCGAAGGCTTCCAGCACCTCGTAATGCGTCACCGACGGCCGGCCGCCCTCGACAACGGCGAAACGCCAGTCGTAGCCCGGATGACGGCCGATCGGCGCGTCGATGGTGCCCTTCAGCGGGTCGGGCAGCCCCTGGACCACTGCGTGGTACATCTTGTCCACGGTGCGGTCCTTGAACGCCTGCTTCAGCAGCGTGTAGGCGTGCTCGGTTTTGGCGACGACCATCACCCCGGAGGTGCCGACGTCGAGCCGGTGGACAATACCCTGCCGTTCGGGGGCGCCGGAAGTGGAGATCCGGTAGCCGGCAGCGGCCAGCGCCCCGACCACCGTTGGTCCCACCCAGCCCGGCGAGGGATGCGCTGCCACGCCTACCGGCTTGTCGATGACGACAAAGTGTTCGTCATCGGCCAGGATCAGCAGGTCGTCAACCGGTTCGACGACGACGGCCAGCGGGTCCCGCTGTTCCGGGACGTCTGCAGTGATTTCCTGCCCGGCGTGCAGCTTGTCCGATTTCGCCAACACGCGGCCGGCCGAGCTGAAATAGCCGTCGGTGCACCAAGTGGCCGCAATGGTGCGGGATACATCGAGCAGGCCGGCCAGCACGGCGTCGGCACGCTTGCCGTCGGCTTCCTCGGGGACTGCGAATACTGTGTGTAGCTCGTTCATCGTGTTGCCTCGTCGTCATTGCGCTGGTCGGTCGTAACTGTCTTGCCGGACGGTGTGCGCACCCCGTCCAAGCCGATTCCCCGCAGCGTGAGCAGGCAGACCAGGATCACGCCGGAGACCACGCAGGAATCGGCGATATTGAAGATCGCGAAGTTCGGGAAGGCGATGAAGTCCACAACATGGCCCTGGCCGAAGGACGGTTCCCGGAAGAGCCGGTCGGTGAGGTTGCCCAGCGCACCGCCGAGCACCAGACCCAGGGCCGTGGCCCAGGCCAGGGAACGGACCCGGAACATCAGGTAGACCAGGAATCCGGATACGAGAACCATGATGATCGTGAAGACCCATGTGTACTCCGTGCCGATGGAAAACGCTGCACCGGGATTGCGGATGAAGTGCCAGCGCAGGACCGGGGGCAGGACATCGGTTATCTGGCCCTCGGTCATGGTGCGGACCACCCACAGTTTCGTGAGTTGGTCGGCAACAACGGCGATGACCGCCAGGCCAAGCATGATCAAGGCAGGCGTGCTCCTGCGGGCACGGCTGCGTCCGGCACCCGTGCTGTCCGGGGTCTGCGGTGAGGAATGAGTCATGGTGCTTTCGTGATCGGAATGCCGGCGGGAATCGGGTGCCGGCTGAACTGCGCGGTGAAACGGATGTTCGGGCATAAAACCCAAGGGCCGTCGGCCGGGGTGACCCGGCCTCCGGCCCTTAGGTTTTATTCAGCTAAATACTGCTTAACTTCTGCATTGTTCAGCTTCTTCAATTACTGGACTTCCAGAATGCCGGCTGCTGCCTGTACATCAGTTTAACCGATCTTCCAGGAGCGCCGTGCCCGAGGCAGTTACGCGTCGGCGGTTTCCGAAGCTACGGAACCGCGTGCATCCAGGTCGCGGAGCTGGCCCTCGATGTAAGCCTTCAGGCGTGAACGGTAGTCCCGCTCGAAGCCGCGCAGCTGCTCGACCTTGCGCTCCAGGACAGCCTTCTGCTGTTCCAGGGTGCTGAGGATCTTGCGGCTCTTCTCCTGGGCGTCGGTGACGAGGCCGCTGGCCTCGATCTGCGCTTCGGCGATGATCTTGTCGCGCTGCTCGATACCGGCACCGACGTAGTCGTCGTGCATCTTCTGGGCCATGGCCAGGATGCCTGCAGCGGTCTCCGTGTTGTTGGCCGCGGGAGCCGGGGCGGGCTCCGGCTTGGCCTCGACGGGTGCCGGACGCTCTTCTACGACCGGAGCTTCAACCTTCGGCTCGGGCTTGGGCTCTTCCGGAACCTTTTCGATCTTCGGCGCAGCGGCTACCGGAGCCGGTACCGAGTTCGCCGAATCGGCGGACCCTCCGGCCACGGCTGCGGCCAGCTGGCTGCGGAGATCTTCGTTTTCGGAGTTCAGCCGGCGCAGTTCCACCACGATCTCGTCGAGGAAGTCATCGACTTCATCCTGGTCATAGCCTTCCCGGAACTTGGTCGGCTGGAACCGCTTATTGACAACATCTTCTGGCGTCAGAGCCATCTGGTCACCTCATACTGGATTATAAGATTCGCCTGCGAGTCAAGCAGGCGGTTCTACGTAGAGAATTACGGACATACAAAAATGCAGGTTTGTATTCGGTTTCACACTATATCGTTTGGTTTCCGAAAACTAACCGGACCCCGGCGGCGTCTAACGCTAGTGCGCGACGCTGACGACAATCTGCGTGAGGATCGATACAAGGATGAACAGAATCAGGAAAGCCAGGTCCAGGGACACTCCCCCAAGCCGCAGCGGCGGGACGACGCGCCTGAACAGCCGGACGGGCGGGTCGGTAACACCGTAGACGCCGGTGGCGAGCACGAGTGCCGGCCCCTTTGGCCGCCACTGCCGGGCAAACATCTGCACGGCGTCGTACACGATCCGCAGGATGAGGGCGAGCTGGAAGAGCACCAGCACCAGGTACACCAGGGGAAGAATGATATTCACGCGCAGGGTTTCATTTCCGGAAGTCGGTGGCAGCCCCCGCGGCCCGTCGGTGCGGGCCTTGGGTCAGCTCTGGTTAAAGAAAGTGGACTGTGATTCGCTGATCTTCTTGTCATCGCCCAAAACCTCAACGTAGGACGGCGAGAGCAGGAAGACCTTGTTGGTGACACGCTCAATGCTACCGCGCAGGCCGAAAACGAGGCCCGCGGAGAAGTCGACGAGGCGCTTTGCGTCCGCTTCCCCCATATCGGTGACGTTCATGATGACGGGGATGCCGTCACGGAAGCTCTCACCGATGATCTTGGCGTCATTGTAGGAGCGGGGGTGGACGGTGGTGATCTGGCGGAGGCCGGATACATCCTCACGGGACGACGGGGCACGCTTGATGGGTGTCACGGGTGCGCGGTACTCCTCCACTGCATTGCGTACGACGGGGGCAGGAACCGCCTCCGGCGCTTCCTCATCGGGCTCATGGACGGGAGCAAAGTCTTCCTCCCGGGCAGGGGCTTCCCGCAGGTGCCGCTGTTCGGACTCGTAGTGCTCGTCACCGTCGGCGAGCCCAAGGTAGATCATTGTCCTGCGCATTGCGCCAGCCATGGTTGCTCCTCTTAATCCTTCAACGCCTAGCTGCCCATTACTGTACTGTTACTGCACGGTACTGCAGGGTGCTGCGCGGCGGCTGTATGGTGTTCGTACTTTGACGCTACCGTACCGGCGGGCGCGGGCCCAGAACATCGGATCCGATTCTCAGGTGTGTCGCCCCGTGGGCGACGGCGGCCTCGAGGTCGGAACTCATGCCGGCGGAGATGCTCCGCGCCCCTGGGTGCTGCGCCTGCAGCTGCGCCGAAAGTTCGCGGAGGCGCGCGAAGGCTTCCCCGGCATCCGCGCCGAGCGGCGCAACGGCCATCAGCCCGGACAGGAGCAGTCCAGGAGTACCCGCCACCGCCTCGGCCAGAAGCGGCAGATCCTCCGGCAGCGCTCCCCCTCGGCCTGGATCTGCAGCCCGTGAGGCATCGCCCCGCAGGTCCACCTGCAGGAAGCAGGACAGGTCCCCCCGGGCCGCCAGTCCTTCGGCTTCACGGCGCCGCTGCTCTGCTGCCATCGCCTTGCCCAAGGCAGTCACCAGGGAGCGGCGGTCCACCGAGTGGACGGAGGCGGCATAGCGCACCACGGACTTTGCCTTGTTGGACTGCAATTGGCCGATGAAGTGCCAGTCCAGGTCCAGGTGCGCCAGATCAGCGGCCTTCGCGGCGGCTTCCTGGTCCTTGTTCTCGCCCACGTCCCGGACTCCCATCCCGGCGAGGATTTCGACATCGGAGGCCGGGAAATACTTGGTGACTACAATCAGGTGCGGTTCGGCGGCACCGGCCGGGCGCTCGGCGGCCTCGATACGGTTCCGGACGCGCTGCAGCCGGTCCCGAAGCTCATCGGCACGGGAGGGGTAATCGGATATTAAAGTCATGGTCTTTCCATTATCTCGGCCTGGCCGGCATCGATGCGCTGCAGCGGAATCAGGAACGCTGCCAGATCACGCCGGCGAACCGTCCGGTGGCGGGGTCCCGGCGGTGCGAAAACAGTTGCTCGTTCTCCAACGTGCAGTCCCCGACCCGTTCTACGGAGACGCCCAGGCCCGCGAGCTGCGCCTGGGCACCCGCGGGAAGGTCGAGGGCAGGGGTCCCGTTGCGGGTCACAGCGGCCGTTGCCGGGAGCAGGGCAACCGATTCAGCCTGCATCACAGCCGGAACTTCGTAGCACTGCCCGCAGACGCAGGGACCTATCCAGGCCCGGAGCCCGGTACCCCCGGCGGAGCGCATCCGGCCGACGGCAACTGGCAGGATGTTATCCAGCAGTCCGCGGCGGCCGGCGTGCACGGCGGCAGTAACCGGCCTGCCGTCCGGGCCGGAGCCTGCCAGCAGGACCGGCACGCAGTCGGCAACCATGACCGCCAGCGGGGCTGCACCGTCGGCGCTGATCAGGCCGTCCGCCGTGGGAGCACCGGAGCCGGGGTCTGCTGCTTCTGCCACCTCCGCTGAATGGACCTGGTTCATAAAACGCAGGGAGCCGGGGCGGACGCCCATCACGGACTCGAGCTCCGCACGCCGCCTCAGGACCGCATCCGGGTCATCCCCCACATGCAAAGCGAGGTTGCCCGCGGACGTGTTGGTGAATCCCGCCCACAGGTTGTCGCCAACCTGGCGGTGCCACCAAAACATCCGGGACAACCCCGCTGTCATGCTCAGCTGTTCTTGCTCTGCTGTTCTTGCCTGTCGGTCTTCCTACTTCAGGAAGTCCGGCACGTCCAGGTCATCCGGACGGCCCGTGGAGAGATCCGATTCCACTACTGCCGGAAGATCGATGTCGAAGCCGGCGTCGGCCGGAACATCGCTGTGCTGGTGCTGCGACCGCTGGGACCAGGCCGACAGGCCTGCGGAAGCCGGAGCAGCAGCCCCGAAGCCGCCGGCAGCCGCTGCCGAGGCAGGAGGCGTGGCGGGCTCGGCAGGCTTGTGCTGCGCGGGCTGCGAGGTGACATCCACCTGGTCGAAGCCTGCAGCAATAACGGTAACCCGCGCTTCGTCGCCCAGGGCGTCGTCAATGACGGCACCGAAGATGATGTTGGCTTCGGGGTGTGCAACTTCCTGGACCAGGCGCGCAGCTTCGTTGATCTCGAACAGGCCGAGGTCGGAACCGCCCTGGATGGAGAGCAGCACGCCGTGTGCGCCGTCGATCGAGGCTTCGAGCAGAGGAGAAGCTATTGCCAGCTCGGCAGCCTTGACTGCACGGTCCTCGCCGCGGGCCGAACCGATACCCATGAGTGCCGAACCTGCACCCTGCATAACCGATTTCACGTCCGCGAAGTCGAGGTTGATCAGGCCCGGGGTGGTGATCAGGTCGGTAATGCCCTGAACGCCGGAGAGCAGGACCTGGTCCGCGGAACGGAAGGCATCCAGCATGGAGACGTTGCGGTCGCTGATGGACAGCAGCCGGTCATTCGGGATGACGATCAGCGTGTCGACTTCGTCGCGCAGCGTATCGATACCGGACTCGGCCTGGTTGGAGCGGCGCCGGCCTTCGAAGGTGAAGGGACGGGTAACCACGCCGATGGTCAGGGCGCCGAGCGAACGGGCGATCCGGGCGACGACGGGAGCGCCGCCGGTACCGGTTCCGCCGCCTTCGCCTGCGGTCACGAAGACCATGTCCGCCCCGCGAAGGACTTCCTCGATCTCCTCGGCGTGGTCCTCGGCAGCCTTGCGGCCGACCTCGGGATCAGCGCCGGCGCCCAGGCCACGCGTGAGTTCGCGGCCGACGTCGAGCTTGACGTCGGCGTCACTCATCAGCAGTGCCTGCGCATCGGTGTTGATGGCGATGAACTCCACGCCGCGGAGGCCTACATCGATCATCCGGTTTACGGCGTTCACGCCACCGCCGCCGATGCCGACGACCTTGATGACGGCCAAGTAATTCTGCGGTGCTGCCACGTCCTGTGTCCCTTGTTCGAATCTCTGCAACTTTTATGTTTTCGCAACTGCCTGCGTTCTGCAGTTGCATGTGCCTTGCTGAACCGGCCTGCGTACAAACCGGTTCCCGGCCGCCGACGCCCCCGTGGTTTCCAGCGGAATCACTGAGACTCCCACTGGACGCCCGGCCGAAAACCTTGAACCAACACAACCCTAACCCTCAACTTGAGGGTTATAGTTATGTCAAGTAATCCATTACTTGAGACGCTATGGGGCCAGCGCCGCTTCCGCAAATACCGGCCCCGCGTGTCGGAGGAATCTTTCCTCACTCCCGCGCAGGATCACCTGCTCCGAGCCCCTGAAGATCCACCCAGCGGCTCCGGGACGGCGCACGGTTTCCGGCCGTCCTCCGCACCGGTCAACGTGTCACCGGGCGGTCGGGAGTACTTACGTCGTAAACCTGCACCGGAGGATCTGACGGCTCCATCTTCAGGAGCGCCTCAAGCACCCGCGCCTTTGCCTCATTGGCATCGGCACTCCCCCAGAATACTGTCTGCCCGCTCTTAAGCTTTAGTTCGACCGAATCCAGCGTCTGGGCGGAGGCGTTCTCGAGCCGGCCGAGCACCTCCGGCGGCAGCGCCGCCAGTACGGCCGTGATACTGGGGAAAACACTCGCGTTAATGGCTTCGCTTCCGCCGGCGATAAGCGGAAGGGCGACCGCTGCCCGGTCTGCTGCAACTGCCAGTCGGCGGCCTTCTTCGTCGATGAGGACATGCGTTTCACCGTCCTGCAGCACCGCCACGGGAATGCGTTCGGTAACCGTAACCACCAGGGTGGACGGCGGCTGGGCAGCGACCTCTACCTTTTCGATTTCCGGGCGGTCTTTCAGCAGCCCTTCCACGTCGGCGTCGGAAATGGTGGGCAGGGTCTGCCCCTTCAACGGCTCCAGCGCTGCTTCAGCCTGCTCACGGGGCAGCAGCGCGGTTCCCTCGACCACTACGGTCTTCAGGGCGAGCATCGGTGAGAAGAACAACAGGGCAAAGAACAGTGCGGTGACGGACACCGCGGAGCCGACCGTGATCCATGCTGCCCTGCGCCGCCTCCTGCCGGGCGGTTCCGGAAATGCCAGGACCGTTCCGTCCGTGCCTGCGCTGCCGGCACCCGGCACCGGGGACTTGCCCGCGGACCGCCGGGTTCCTGGCCAGCGGCCCGGGACATTGCCGGCTGAAGTGCCCGCAGGCTTCCCCGCGGATTTCCCCTTCCCCGCAGACTTCCCCGCAGACTTCGCCTTGGGGGCGCCGGCAGCCGGCCGGACGGCGGTGGAACCGGCGGCCGGGCGGACCACCTGGTCTTCCGGATCCAGGGCCCGCGTGGCCGTGATGGTCTCGTCGTCGCTCCCGGAGCGCTTCCTACCGGCCATTGGCGGCTTTCCCCGCTGAGGCGGCCGAACGGGCCGGAACGGCGGACAGACGGGCAACCAGTTCGGATCCGAGCGCGGTGACGTCACCGGCACCGACGGTCAGGATGATATCTCCCTCGTCGGCACTGTCTGCAACCCGGGCCACGGCGCGGTCCGGGCTATCGGCATAGCCGCCGGGGACATGCAGGCGGGACGTGATCAGCTCACTCGTGACGCCTGCAATCGGATCTTCCCGGGCCGGATAGATGTCCAGCACGGTGGCTGTATCGGCCAGATCCAGGGCGGCCGCAAATTCCGCCGCAAAATTGCGGGTCCGGCTGAACAGGTGCGGCTGGAACAACACATGCACCCGGTGCCCGCCGGCCACTGTACGGGCAGCCTTCAGTGCTGCGTGGACTTCGGTGGGATGGTGGGCGTAATCGTCGAACACCTGCACGCCGCGTGCGCTGCCGCGGGATTCGAACCGCCGGGCGGCGCCGGAGAACGTACCCAGTCCCGCTGCGGCCGTCCGGGGATCAACGCCCAGTTCCAGGGCTACGGCAAAGGCCGCAGCCGCGTTCAGGATGTTGTGCGCGCCCGGAACCTGCAGGGCAAGCTGCACCTCGGCGTCGCGGCCTTCCACGGTGTAGTGCAGGGTGCTCACCGAGCCGGCGCCCGCCGGGCGGGTATCCGTAACCCGCACGTCCGCGCTGTCCGCGTAGCCGTAGGTGGCTACCCGGACGCCCGGACAACGTTCAATGAGGGCTACGGCACCGGCGTCGTCCGCGCAGGCAACCAGGAGTCCATCCGCCGGCAGCAGCGCGGTGAAGGCGTCGAAGGAGGCGAAGACCGCTTCCTCCGTGCCGTAGTGGTCCAGGTGGTCTGCCTCGACATTGGTGACCACGCTGATCCGCGGGTTGTAGTTCAGGAAGGAACCGTCCGATTCATCGGCTTCGGCCACGAAGACCGGTCCCGCCCCGTGGGCCGCGTTGACGCCAAGGGCGGCAACGTCGCCGCCGATGGCGAAGGAAGGATCCAGGCCGGCCTCGCGCAGCATCACGGTCACCATGGCCGTGGTGGTGGTCTTGCCGTGGGTACCGGCCACCGCAATGAGGTCCTGCTCCCCCATGGCCGCGGAGAGCGCAACCGAGCGGTGGATGATCCGCAGCCCCCGGGACCGTGCTGCCGCGAGTTCAGGATTCTGCTCGCGGATGGCCGTTGACACGACTACCGTGTCGGCGCCGGCAACGTGTCCGGCGTCGTGCCCCACGAACACCGTGGCCCCCAGCGCTTCAAGGGCACGCAGCCCCGGCGAGTCCTTGGAATCGGAGCCGGAGACTTCAATGCCCTGGGCCAGGAGTACCCGGGCAACGGCCGACATGCCGGCGCCGCCCAGGCCGATGAAGTGTACGTTCCCAAGGTCTGTCGGGTTCAGCCGGTTCATGCCTTTGACCTATCGCTTGCTTCGAGGATGAATGCAGCCATCCGCTGGTCCGCGTCACGGATACCCAACGCCGCCGATGCCTTTGCCATGGCGTCCATTGCCTCCGGATCGGCCAGCAAAGGTATCAGCCTGTCGGAAATCCACTCGGCTGTGAAGAGGGAATCGGCAACCGTCAGCGCGCCGCCGGCAGCCACCAGGGCTTCGGCGTTGAGTGCCTGTTCGCCGTTGCCGTGCGGCAGCGGAACCAGGACGGCAGGCAGGCCCACCGCACTGATTTCGCAGACGGTTCCCGCCCCGGAGCGGGCCAGCAGCAGGTCCGCAGCCGCGTAGGCCTGCTCCATGCCGTCGACGTACTCCACCTGGGTGTAGCCGCGGGCGGCGATCGGTTTCCCGTCGGCGTCCACGAGGGACTTTCCGCGGCCGGTGATGTGCAGCGTCTGGATTCCCGCCGCCGCCAATGCCGGCAGGGCGTGCTCCACTGCCCGGTTAATGCTTGCGGCACCGGAAGAACCTCCGGTCACCACCAGCGTGGGACGGTCCTGCTCCAGCCCGAGGGCGGACCGTGCCGCATTGCGGGCGGCACTGCGGTCCAGCCCGGAGATTTCCCGGCGCATCGGCATGCCGACCCACGTCGCCCGGGGCAGGCGGGTGGATTCAAAGGCCACGCCTGTCACGGCGGCGAAGCGGGCACCCACTCGGTTGGCCAGCCCCGGACGCGCATTGGCCTCATGCACGATCACGGGAAGCGACCGGCGGCGGGCCGCCAGGTACACCGGCGTGGAAACGTAGCCGCCCACGCCCACAACGACGTCGGCCTGTGCGGCGTCCAGGATCTCGCCGGCCTGACGCACCGCACGGATCAGTCGGCCCGGCAGTTTGGCCAGGTCCGCGGAAGGCCTCCGGGGCATGGGGACCCGGTCAATGGTCACCAGCTCGTAGCCCGCCGCGGGCACCAGGCGTGTTTCCATTCCGGACGCGGTCCCCACCACTGTGATGCGGGCGTCGGGGCGGTGTGCCGTGACGGCATCTGCAATGGCCAGGAGAGGACTGATGTGCCCGGCGGTGCCGCCTCCGGCCAGGACTACGGAGAGGGAAGGCTGCGTCATGGAGCTGTTGGTTCACTTTCGGGGATTTTGCGGGCAAAGGAAAGCAGGACGCCGACGGCGGCGAGCGTGAAGGTCAGGGAGGAACCGCCATAGGAAATGAACGGCAGCGGAACGCCGATGACGGGGAGCAGCCCGGTCACCATGGCAATGTTCACGGAGGCCTGTCCGATGATCCAGACCAGGATGGCGCCGCAGACGATGCGGATGAACGGGTCGGTGTGGCGCATGGTGACCCGGACCGTCGCGATCGCGAGGACGGCAAAGAGGCTGACGACGACGAGCGTTCCCAGCAGGCCGAACTCCTCGCCGATAATGGCGAAGATGAAGTCATTGTGGGCTTCCGGGATCCAGTTCCATTTCTGCCGGCTCTGGCCGATGCCCACCCCCAGCCAGCCGCCGGAAGCCAGCGCGTACATGCCGGCGTTGGCCTGGTCGCAGAGGCCGGTGCTGCAGTCCAGCTGGAGCCAGGCGCTGATCCGGCTGGAGCGGTTGCTGCTCACCAGGGACATCAGTACCGCTCCCATGGCTGCTCCCGCGGCGAGGACGCCCAGGAAGCGCAGCGGAGCGCCGGCGAAGAACAGGGCAGCCACCATGATCATGCCCATCACGATCACGGTGCCGAGGTCGCTTCCGAGCATAACCAGGAGGATCAGGATCCCGCCGCCGGGGACCACCGGAATAAGGGCGTGCTTCCATTCGTTGATCAGCCGCCCCTTCCGGGACAGGACCGCCGCGAACCAGATGGCCATGGCCAGCTTCGCCGCTTCGGATGGCTGTCCCGTGATGGGCCCGATCTCAATCCAGTTCTTGTTGCCGTTGACTTCCTTGCCGATCACCAGCACCAGGATCAGCAGGACCACGGCAGCGGCATAAAGGAACCACGAGAGGAACCGGTAGTGCGGCGGACCGAGCCGCGAGAGCCCCAGCATGGCCACAACACCTGCCGCAGCGAACATGGACTGCTTCAGGAACAGATCGAAGGTCGTAGCCGCTCCCGCATCGCTGCCGGCAGCGGCGGCAATGGATTCAACCGAGGACGCCGAAAGCACCATCATCAGGCCGATGGCGGTGAGGGCCAGCGTGGCACCAAGGATCGTGTAATAGCTGGAGCCGGTGGCGCTGCGTCCGCTGCCCTCCAGGAAGACCAGGAACCGTTCAATGAACGACGCCGGTTTGGCCGGACGGTCCGGTGCTGTTCCGGAGCCAGCGCCGCGTTTTCCGGCAGGGGCCTTCTCCGGAGCGGTTTTCGCTGTCACCGCGCCCGTACCTTTATTGGCTGTTGCGCCAGGGTTCCGGCGCATGACCGGTTTGCGTTTGCTGCCGGTGGGCGTGGTGACCAATCTAGGGCTCCTTCGGAGTCTGTGCCTGTCCCGGTGCCTGCTGTTCGCTCATATACCCTGCGACGGCTTCGATGAAAGCCTCGCCGCGGTGGGCATAGGAAGTGAACTGGTCCATGGAAGCTGCTGCCGGCGCCATCAGCACTGTGTCTCCTGCTTCGGCCACGGCGGCCGCCGCAGCGACTGCCCTGACCATGATCTCTTCGGCACTGGTGACCGGTGCCGCCGTCAGCTGCCGTTCCCCAGTCTGCTGCACAAGGGCGTGGATGACCGGCACATCGGGTGCGTGTTGTGCCAGGGCTGCCTGCAGATCTGCGGTGTCCGCTCCGATCAGCACCACGGCCTTGAGCCGGCCCCGGTGCTCGGCAACGAGGTCGTTGTAGTGAACGCCCTTGGACAGGCCGCCGGCAATCCAGACAACGCTGGTGAAGGCAGCCAGCGACGCCGACGCCGCGTGCGGGTTGGTCGCCTTGGAGTCATTGATCCAGAGGATGTCGTTAAGGCGGGCCACGGGCTGGATCCGGTGGTCTCCCGGCGAATAGGCCCGCAGTCCGTCCCGGACCGCCGCCGGTTCGACGCCGAGGGCACGCACCAGTGCGGCCGCCGCCAGGGCGTTGGCCACCATGTGCCGGGGCGCGTACTCCCCCAGGTCGGCCATGGCTGCAAGCTCCGCGGCGGAGTCCTTGCGCTGTTCGATAAAGGCCCGGTCCACCAGCAGTCCTTCGACCACTCCGACCATGCTCACGGCCGGCACGCCGGTGGTGAAGCCCACCGCGCGGCAGCCTTCCACCACGTCGGCTTCCTCGACCATACGCTCGGTCTCGTACTGCTCGGCGTTGTAGATGCAGGCGACCTGCGTGTTTTCGTAGATCTTCGCTTTGTCGGCCAGGTAGGCCTCATAGGAGCCGTGCCAGTCCACGTGGTCTTCGGCGATGTTCAGGCATACGCTGGCCAGCGGGGAAATGGAGTGTGTCCAGTGCAGCTGGAAGCTGGAGAGTTCCACGGCAATGGCGTCGAAGCCTTCCGGATCCCGGATCGCATCCAGGATCGGAGTCCCGACGTTGCCGGCTGCGATGGCGCGCAGTCCGGCGGCCCGGAGCATGCTTTCGGTCATCGAGACCGTGGTGGTCTTGCCGTTGGTGCCGGTGATGGCCAGCCACTGGGCGGTCTTGCGGCCTTCGCGGATACGCACCCGCCAGGCCAGCTCGACGTCGCCCCAGACAGGAATGTCCGCTGCGGCGGCTGCCGCCAGCACCGGGTGGGTGGGCCGGAAGCCCGGTGAGGTCACCACGAGGTCAGGGGCTTCGCCGTCGACCGGGGGAAGCCCGGCCACTGCGTCGGCGCCGAGCAGGATGTCCGCGGCGCCGACAATCCGAAGGGTGTCGGCCTTGGCGCGGTTCTCCTCGGTGTCCCTGGCGTCCACCACTACTACCCGGGCCCCGAGTTCGATCAGGGTGTCCGCTGCGGAGAAGCCGGAGAGGCCGATGCCCGTGACGACTACGCGCAGTCCGCTCCAGTCGGCATCCCACGTGGTCAGTTCGGCAAGGGGTGCACTCACAGTCCCACCACCCATTCGGCGTAGAAGATGCCCAGCGCCACGGCAACGCAGAGGCCGGCGATAATCCAGAACCGGACCACCACGGTGACCTCGGCCCAGCCCTTGAGCTCGAAGTGGTGCTGCAGCGGAGCCATCTTGAACACGCGCTTGCCGCCGCTGAGCTTGAAGTAGCCCACCTGGATGATGACGGAAAGGGTGATGATCACGAACAGGCCGGCAAGGATCACCAGCAGCAGCTCGGTCCGCGAGAGGATGGCGAACGCCGCAATGGCGCCGCCGATGGCCAGCGAGCCCGTGTCGCCCATAAAGATCTTCGCGGGCGAGGTGTTCCACCAGAGGAAGCCGATGAGGGCACCCGCCATGGCACCGGCCAGCAGGGCCAGGTCCATCGGGTCGCGGACCTCGTAGCAGACGCCCTCGGCGTCCGGCGAACCGCAGCTCTGGTTGTACTGCCAGATCCCGATCAGGAAGTAGGCCCCGAACACCAGTACCGAGGCGCCGGCGGCCAGGCCGTCGAGGCCGTCGGCGAGGTTCACGCCGTTGGTCGTGCCGGTGATGATGACCAGGGACCAGATCACGAACAGGATCGCGCCGATCACCGTTCCCGCGAAGGCAAGGTCGAAGTTCGTGTCGCGGATGAAGGAGACCGCGGTCGACGCCGGCGTCCTCCCCTGTTCATTGGGGAACTGCAGGGCCAGCACGGCAAAGGTGATGCCGACGACTGCCTGCAGGATGATCTTTGCCTTGGCGTTCAGGCCCAGGCTGCGCTGCTTGGAAATCTTGGTGTAGTCGTCAATAAAGCCGACCATGCCCATACCCACGGTGAGCAGCAGGACCAGCAGGCCGGACGCCGTCGGGCTGAAGGACCCGAAGCCGAGCATGCCGCTGATGAGGTGGGTCAGGAAGTACGCGGCCACCACGGAGGCCACGATGACGGCGCCGCCCATGGTGGGGGTGCCGCGCTTGGTGTGGTGGGAGGTGGGGCCGTCGTCGCGGACGAACTGGCCGTACCCTTTCCGCACCAGGAAACGGATGAACAGGGGTGTTCCGGCAAAGGCGAAGACCAGAGCCAGCGAAGACCCTACAAGCAGGGAGATCACAGGTTCTCTCCTCCGGTCCCTTCGGTGCGCGCCGGCGCACTCGCCGGATCAGTTGCTGCGGACGGTGGTACAGGGGTCAAGGCTATCCGATCGCCGAGGAAGCGCAGGGCCGCCCCGTTGGAGGATTTGAACAGGACAAGGTCGCCGGGTGCGAGGGACTCGGCAAGGATGCGCTCGGCATCCTCCACCGTCTCCACGAAGGTGGATTCCTCCCCCCAGGAGCCCTCCATGACCGCACCGGTGTGCATGGCGCGGGCACCTGTGCCCACGACAATGAGTTTGGAAATATTGAGCCGGACAGCGTAGCGGCCGATGGCGTCGTGTTCGGTGACGGCATCCTCGCCGAGCTCCAGCATTTCGCCCAGGACTGCCCAGGTGCGCCGTTCCCGGCCGAGTTCGGCCAGGGTGCGCAGGGCCGCCCGCATGGATTCCGGGTTCGCGTTGTAGGCATCGTTGATCACCGTGACGCCGTCGGCGCGGTCGGTGCGCTCCATGCGCCAGCGGCTGGCTGCAGCGCGGCCGGAAAGCCCCGCGGCTATCTGCTCGCCCGGAATGCCCGCGGCGTAGGCTGCGGCCGCGGCCGCCAGCAGGTTCGCGGTGTGGTGGGCGCCGATGAGCCCGGAGCGGATTTCGTGCCGGCTGCCGTCGGGCAGCAGCAGCGTAAAGACGGGCCTGCCCTCGGCGTCGGTGCGTGCGTCCAGGGCACGGACGGCGTTCTTGGCGCCGTGCGCTTCCTCGGGCGAGGAGGTGAAGTAGAGGACGGGCGCCTGGGTGCGCTCCGCCATCGCCGCGACGCGGATGTCGTCCGCGTTAAGGATGGCGGTGCCGCCGGCGGGCAGCGCTTCCACGAGCTCTCCCTTGGCGACGGCGATGTTGTCCACGCCGCCGAACTCACCGGCGTGCGCGGAACCCACGAAGAGGACGACGCCGATATCCGGCTTCACCATCTCCGCAAGGTAGCGGATGTTGCCGATGCGGGTGGCACCCATTTCCATTACGAGGTAGCGGGTTCCGTAGCCGGCGGTGAACACGGTCAGCGGGAGGCCGACTTCGCCGTTGTAGGAACCTACGGGGGCGACGGTGGGACCTGCCTCGGCCAGCACGCCGGCCAGCAGGTCCTTGGTGGTGGTCTTGCCGGCTGATCCCGTGATGCCGATGACGGTCAGTTCGCCGTGCTCCCGGAGCCGGCGGACGATCTCCGCGGCAAGGGTGCCCATCGCCAGGACGACGTCGGGAACCATCACGCCCGGGTAGAGCGCACCGGCGTCGTCGGCCACCGGCCGCTCGACGAGTGCCAGCATGGCGCCGCGGGCAAAAGCGGCGCCCACGAACAGGTGTCCGTCCGAGTTCTCGCCGGGCTTGGCAATGAAGAGCGTGCCCTGTACGGCGTCGCGCGAATCCGTGGTGGCGGAAGTCACGACGAGACCGGGAGTCTGTGCGGCCGGGCCGATCAGCTCGCCGCCTGTAATTGCCGCTATTTCGGCTGCATTAAGTTCAATCATGACGATTTAGGACTCTACCCCGTCGCTCGAAAGGGCACTGAATCCGTATCTTGTCAAAGCCCGGCGCAGTTCCACCCGGTCATCCAGGGCAAGGTTCTCCCCCATGACTTCCTGCCACACTTCGTGGCCGCGGCCGGCCACCAGCACGGTGTCCTGCGGACGCGCCAGTTCAACGGCACGGTCGATGGCAACGGCACGGGGCGCTACTTCTTCAATGACGCACGGCAGGCTTTCCTCCGTCCGTGCACCCTCGGCACCGCGCAGGACGTCTGCGCGGATAGCGGCGGCGTCCTCGCCGTGCGGGTCATCGTCGGTGACGACGACGACGTCGGCAAGCCGGGCCGCGATGGCTCCCATCAGCGGCCGCTTGGTCTGGTCCCGCTCTCCGGTGGCCCCAAAGACAATAATCACCCGCGAGTCGCCTCCGGGACGCCGCACGGAGGCAAGGGTGCGGGTCAGGGCATCGGGGTTGTGGGCAAAGTCAACAATGGCTGCCGGCTCTTCACCGATCAGCTGCATCCGTCCGGGCACCTCGACGGTGAACGGATCAGAGGAGTCCAGGGCGGACTGCACGGTTTCTGCGGGAACGCCGGAGGCCAGCACCATCACTGTGGCCAGCGCGGCGTTGGAGATGTTGAAGGTTCCCGGCAGGGCGGTGGAGACCCGCAGCCGCTCCCCAACCGGTCCGCGGATACTGAAGGAGTGTCCGAGCCCGCGGGGCTCAATGTCCGTGACGGACCAATCGGCGTCGCGGCCGGTGCCGTCAGTAGCGAGCGTCAGGACGGGCACCCCCGCCCGGGCTGCCATTTTCACTCCCCATTCGTCATCTACCGTGACGACGGCCCGGCGGGCCCGGTCCGGCTGGAACAGTGCGGCCTTGGCAGTGAAGTATTCCTCCATGGACCCGTGCAGGTCCAGATGGTCCTGGGTGAGGTTGGTGAACCCGGCGACGTCGAAACGGACACCGTCAACGCGGCGGTAGGTAATCGCGTGGGAGGACACCTCCATGGTGGCGGCGTCCAGGCCCCGCTCACGCATCAAGGCCAGCAGCCCGTGCACCTGAGGTGATTCGGGCGTGGTCAGGACGCTCGGAATGGCTTCCCCGCCGGCGAGGATCTCGATCGTGCCGATCAGCCCGGTGGTACGCCCGAGCGACTGCAGGAGCGAATTCACGAAGTAGGAGGTGGTGGTTTTCCCGTTGGTGCCCGTGATGCCGAACAGGGCGGGGCGGGGGCCGTCCGCGGGAACGCTGTTGAAGACGGCGGCGGCCAGCGGCCCCACCAGCCTGCGGACATCACCGGCAACGAAGACCGGAATGTGCAGGTCGGCCAGATGGGCCAGCCCCGCCTCGTCGGTCAGGACCGCCGACGCTCCGGCCGCTTCCGCTGCCTCTGCGAAGCGGGCGCCGTGGTGGCGGGCGCCGGCAATGCCTACATAGAGGTCGCCGGGGAGCACCTCACGGGAATTGATCGTGAGTCCCGTGAGCTCCGTGCCCCAGGCTGCTTCCGCCGTTCCTGCGGCAGGGGCAACGTCCCGCAGCTGCACGGGCAGTGCCTGCACGGCGGCGCGCACGGTGACCGGATCCACGGCACCGGGACGGAGACCGGATCCGGCGGGAGGATTTTCACTTATTGGCACTTCAATGCTCCAGGAATTAGTACTCAATGGGGTAAGTCTCGGGTTCACCCGTGGAAGGGGGCACGTTGTTGCTCACCAGCGCCTGTTCCATGACCTTCTGGAAGGACTGGCCCGGAATGATGTAGTAGAGGTCGCCCTGGGGCCGCTGGAGGGTCACCACAACCACGTACTTCGGATCATCCATGGGTGCAATACCAGCATAAGAGAGGGTGGAGCCTGAATAGCCGCCGTTCGGCCCGGGGGCTTCAGCCGTTCCCGTCTTGGAACCGACCCGGTACTGCTTCAACTCGCCTGTCTTACCGGAGCCGTCTTTGGTGACCGTTTCCATCATGTGCTGGACCTGCTCCGCGGTCTCCTCGGAGACAACCCGCGTACCCGGTTCCTTTTCGATGGGCTGCTCTGTGCCGTCTTCCTTGATGACGGAGTCGATGATGCTCGGCTGGACGCGCACGCCGTCGTTGGCAATGGTCTGGAAGACGCTAGCCGTGTGCAGCGCTGTCTGCGTCAGGCCCTGCCCGAACAGCACGGTGTACTGCTGCCGTCCGTCCCAGGCATCGGGTTCCGGCAGCAGACCTGCGGTTTCGCCGTTGAGTCCAATGTTCAGCGGTTGGCCGATCCCGAACTTCCGCAGCCAGTCGTACCGCTGCTGCGGCGTCAGCTGCTGACCGACCATTACCGTTCCGGTGTTCATGGACTTGGCCAGCACACCCGCTACGGTCATCTTGACGGTCCCGTGCGGGACGGCGTCCTTGAAGGTCTGGCCGTCGACGGTGTAGGTGGGTTCGATCTCCAGCCGCGTCTCGGGGGTGGTGATGCCTTCTTCGATGGCGGCCGCCATGGTGATGACCTTGGTGGTGGAACCGGGCTCGAAGAAGTCCGTGACGGACCGTGCCTTCCGCGACTCCGCCGGGGTTGCGCCGGGGTTGTTGGGGTCCACCGTGGTGGATTCCGCCAGCGCGATCACTCGGGCGGTATCGGCCTCCATGACCACGATGTTGCCCCACTCGGCGTCATATTCATTCACCTGTGCGGCAATGGTCTGCTGGGCAAACCACTGCAGGTCCTGGTCGATGCTCAGCTTTATCGATTCCCCGTCGTGGACGGGTTCATCCTCATTGGTGGCGTAGGGGATGCGGATACCGTCGCCGCCGATTTCGTAGGTCTTGCTGCCGGCCTCGCCGGCAAGGATTTCGTCCTGGGTCAGCTCGAGGCCTTCCTGCGCGCCTTCGGTGCCGAGGAAGCCCACAATGGACCCGGCTACTGACCCGGAGGGGTAGGTCCGCAGCGTGGTCCGGTCCGCGTAGATCCCCGGGAACTTTACGGCGAGGACCTTCTCCTTGATTTCCG
This sequence comes from Arthrobacter sp. zg-Y179, assembly GCF_020907345.1. NCBI lineage: Bacteria > Bacillati > Actinomycetota > Actinomycetes > Micrococcales > Micrococcaceae > Arthrobacter > Arthrobacter sp. zg-Y179. The sequence continues at coordinate 52,904 of NZ_JAJJOB010000009.1, forward strand.
GGGTGACGGTTTTGGCAACGAAGTTGAAGCCCTTCTCCCCCAGCAGTGCAGAGCGCAGGGTTTCCGGATCCTGGCCGAGGATGGCGCCAAGTTCGTCAAACGCTTGGTCGAAAGTAACGTCCTGGAGTTTCCCCTCGGCGTCGCGGCGCTTGAATTTCTCGCCGATGTCCTGCGAAAGGCGCTGGTCCACCACAATGTCGAACCGCTCCACGCTCCGGGCCAGGTAATTGCCGTTGGAGTCAAGGATGCTGCCGCGCAGCGCCGGTACGGTGACCGTCACGAGCCGGTTATCCACGGCGCTCTGCGCCATGCCGTCGGGGTCCACTGCCTGGACGTGGAACAGCCGGAGTCCGAGCGCGAGCAGTAATGCCAGGGCCAGGATCAGTCCGGTGCGCAGGCGTCCGGTAACGATGGCCACCCTGTGGTTGTCCGGGCCGGATTTTTGTGCCACAACGTGTCCTCGTTCATGCCTAAATTTTGATGACTGCTTGGATTAGTTTCCGCTTCGCTGCACGGGCGCGGGGATGGTGCCGCCGTTCAGTTCGCCTTCAGGGACGACGTCCGGAGACTGGGCCGGATCCGCTTCCGGAGTCCGTGCGGCTTCTTCGGATGCTGCGGCGTCGGCTGCTGCGGCTTCGGCTGCTGCGGCGCGTGCGGCGGCTTCCTCCTGCTCCACGATCGCCCGTACCGATTCCTGCGGCTCTTCCGGAACCACGGAGGGCGCGGGGGTGATCGGCTGGGTCAGGACACTCGGTGCCCCGATCAGCAGCTCGGCGGGCTCGCCTTCCTTGGCTGCCTCCGGATTGCCGGTGACTGCGAGTGTCTGGAAGTCGATGGTGCCGAAACTCGGCGAAGAGACCATGCCGAGATCGGCCGCGGAAGCAGCCAGGACCTGGGGTGCCTGATGGTTTTCAATCTTCTGGGTCAGTGCTTCGTTGCGCTGGGCCAGTTCCGCCTTCTGGCTCTGCAGCTGCACCAGCTCGTACTGGCCGCTGGAAACCGAGATGTTCAGCAACAGCACCGAGGCCAGTCCGAGGACGAGGGCAGCGAAGCAGAAGACCGCGAACGGGGCACGTTTGCGGCGTGAGGCGGCGGGCACCAGCGACAGCGGGGTGCGCCGCTTTACGGTGGTGGCGGGGGCCGCAGCATCCCAATCAAGCGCGCGCGCCGTGTTGCCGACAACAGCGCTTGACGCCATGGTGCTGAATCGGGCCGATGGCCGACGTTCACTCATTATTTCCTGGCCCCATCCATGGGTTTGCGGATTCGTTCTACTGCACGGAGTTTTGCGGAGGCTGCACGGGGATTCTCGGCAATTTCCTCGTCCGTAGGCACCTCGGTGCCCTTGGTCAGCCTCTTGAGCTGGGCCTTGTGCTGTTCAAGCTCAACGGGGAAACCCTTGGGAGCGGAGGAACGCGCTCCTGCGGCGAAGACGCCCTTGACGATCTTGTCTTCGAGCGAGTGGTAGGACATCACCACCACGCGTCCGCCCATATTCAGCACCGACAACGATGCCGGAATGGCCCGCTCGAGGACATCGAGTTCCTCGTTCACCTCGATGCGCAGGGCCTGGAACGTCCGCTTGGCAGGATGACCGCCGGTTCGCGCAGCTGCCGCCGGGACGACCCCGCGGATCGTCTCGACGAGCTCGCCGGTGGTGGTGAAGGGCTTCGAAGCACGTGCGGCAACAATGGCCGAGGCGATTCGCCCTGCGAACTTCTCCTCGCCCCATTTCCGGATGATGCCTACCAGCTCCGCCTCGCCGTAGGTGTTGACGATGTCTGCAGCGGTACGCCCGCGGGTGGTGTCCATCCGCATGTCGAGGGGCGCGTCGTACGAGTAGGCGAAGCCCCGGTCCCGTTCATCAAGCTGCAGCGAGGAAACGCCCAGATCGAACAGCGCACCGTCGATGCCCTCGAATCCCAGGTCCGTGACGACATCCGCTATCTCGTCGTAGACCGCATGGACCAGGTCAATCCGGTCCGCAAACGGCTCCAGCCTCTCGCCTGCCAGTGCCAGTGCCTGCCGGTCCCGGTCAATACCGATCACGTGAAGCTGCGGGAACCGCTGCAGCATGGCTTCGGTGTGCCCGCCCATTCCCAGGGTGGCATCTACTACAACCGCACGGCCGTGGTCGGCCACGGCGCTTTCGATGGAAGGAGCCAGGAGGTTGATGCAGCGGTCGCGCAGCACCGGAACATGCCGTTCCTCGGTGGGGCGCTCTTCGCTCATCTGAGGCTTCCTTCCATTCGTAGTGTTGTTTGCCCTGCGGCCGGTTCTTAAACCAGACCCCCATCCGCGCCTCACCGCTGCGTACCTTCTGGCTCCGGGGAAGGGAAGCCAGACGGCCTTGCGGTGGGGCGGCGGGAGATCTCGTCCAAGACCCGGCCCGGGTTGTAGTGGGTGGGTACTGCTAGAAAATCCCTGGAATCGCGTCTTCGTCTGTTTCCGAAAACGCGGTTTCCTGTTCTGCCAGATAGCTCTGCCAAGCGGTTGCATCCCAGATCTCGGCCCGCGTACCGGCGCCGATAACGACCAGTTCGCGTCCAAGTCCCGCGTACGACCTCAGTGCCTGCGGAATGGTTACCCGGCCCTGCTTGTCTGGAACTTCGTCAGAGGCTCCTGAGAGAAAGACCCGAATGTAGTCACGCGCCTGGCGGGAGGAAAGTGGAGCTTCCCGCATCTGGTCGTGGACCCGCTCGAATTCCTTCTGGCTGAAGACGTAGATGCAGCGCTCCTGACCTCTGGTCAGGACAAGGCCGTCGGCCAGTTCCTCACGGAACTTGGCCGGCAGGATCAGCCTCCCCTTCTCGTCCAGACGCGGCGAATGTGTTCCTAGGAACATCCCGCACCGCCCTGTCCGATTGGGGGTAAACCCCTTGAGTACCGCCCCTACCCTCTTATGTCCCCCACTTTACTCCACTTCCCTCCACAGTCAACGCCTTCGCACGTTGTATTCCGGGCGCGTCGTGTCCAAAATCCGCATGTTGATGCGGATTCTGGCCGGTGGGGTGTTGTGGAGGGGTTTAGACAACCGACATTGGCTCCGGAAATGCATCCCGAACAGGGAAAAGGGCACAAAAAAGGACCCGCCGAAACGGATCCTTTTTGCGCTTCCTACCTGCCTGCCACCCTTTGGTCCTGAGCTGTCACGGGGTCCAGGGCCTGCGGCGCCGAGCGGGTGTACCTACGGCTGGTCGCGTTTGCGTTCGTCCCACTTGCTTTCCAGGTTATTCATGAATCCACGCTGTGTACTGGACTCACGCTCCTTGCGCCCGTCTGTTGACGCCGGCGGATTCTTGCGTCCCCGGGTGGTTGCGTAGTACACGCCCGCACCCATGATGAGGAACCCCAGTACGCCGACCAGAATGCCTGCTTCCGTAATTCCCAGAAGCATCACACCCAAGCCCACCACAGCCAGCAAGGCGCCGAGGACTATGCGCCTGGTCGAGATCCCACGGCCCGCGGACGTCGCCATTGAGTTCGCGAATTTTGGATCTTCGGCGTGTAATTGCTGCTCCAGTTGATCCAGCAAGCGCTGCTCGTGTTCCGACAGTGCCATTGCCGCCTCCTTGCCGTCCGGTCCTGCCCCTGTAAACCAACCAACGAACGTGTGGCGCCGGATGTTCCCGCGCAGGCTCGCTGCTGCTTTGCACTTAGTCCAAGGATAGGTGGCAACCGGTCCGCACGAAAGCGGCACGTCCACGTATTCCACCGGGTAGGGAACCAGCCTCGACGCACAGCCGATCCGGAGCCGGAAGTAGTTCAGCCCGGGAACTGATCCGGCTCCCCCGGGGGCTTCCGGGGAGACGGGGCGATGAGCCGGGCAGGCACAACGCCCAGGTCACCGAACCGCCGGTTGATCCGATCCAGCGCATCCTCTGCCGAACGCCAGCTGTCCTCCCGACCGTCCAGGGTCAACTGCATGGCAGCACCTTCGGCGGATTCAAGTTGTTCAACCCGCAGTCCTATCAGCCGGACGCTTTGCGGCCGCGATCCCAGGGCAGTCAGCAGGCCTTTGGCCGTCTCGTAAATCATCTGGGCGCTGTCCACCGGTTCGGGAAGGGTGCGGGTGCGGGTCAACGTCGTGAAGTCCGCATAACGCAGCTTCAGGGAAACGGACCTGCACTGGAGTCCGGCAGCCCGGAGGCGGACGGCGCTCCGGTGTGCCAGCCGAAGCAGCTCAGTGTGCAGCACGTCGTCGTCGCTGACGTCGGACGCGAATGTTTCCTCTGCGCCGATGCTCTTTTCGCGCCTTACGGGCGTTACGGCCCGGTTATCCCGCCCCCAGGACAATTCGTACACGTGGTCCCCCGCGGCCCCGAGCAGCCGGCGGAGCACAGTCGGCGGGGTATTGGCCACATCCGCCACCGTTGCAATGCCGACGCGCGCCAGCACCTCGCGGGTCTTGGCCCCTACTCCCCACAACGCAGAAACGTCCAAGGTGTGGAGGAAGTCCACTGTCTGCTCCTTGGGCACCAGCAGCAGTCCGTTGGGTTTGCATCGGGTGGAAGCGATCTTGGCCACGAACTTGGTGGCGGCAATGCCGACACTGGCGGTCATGCCCAGTTCGGCGGCAACACGCTCGCGGATATGCTCACCGATCACCCGGGGCGGCCCGAGCCTGCGCATGGCTCCCGCGATATCAAGGAAGGCCTCGTCGACGCTGAGCTGTTCCACCAGCGGAGTAATGGATTCGAAGATCTGCATCAGCTGCCCGGAGAAACTCCGATAGACCTCCTGGTGCGGCTCCAGCACCACAGCCTGCGGGCACTGCCTGCGGGCAACGGCCATCGGCATGGCAGAACGGACTCCGTAACGCCTCGCCTCGTAGGACGCGGACAGGACCACGGACCGTCCCCCGAGCCCGCCTACAATGACGGGCCTGCCCACCAGATCGGGCCGTTTGAGCAGCTCTACGGAAACATAAAAAGCGTCCATATCCACGTGCATTATGGTGCAGTCGCGGTTGCCGCCGCCGGCGTCGGGACCATTGCTCACTCCATCATCGTAGCCAGCACTGCCCCCATTTATGTCTTTCCCGCTGCCTCGCTTCTTTTTCGGCACCCTAACCATCTTCGCTGGAGCGGTTTTCGGTTCGCCTAGACTGGGTGGCAGGACCCTGACCCCCACCGAAGCGGAACCCGATGAAAAAGACGCTCACGATGCTCTCTGCCGCGGCCCTGATCCTGGCGGCAGCCGGATGCTCCACCGACGGCGCAGGGAACGCCGATTCCCAGTCCGCATCCCCTACCTCCGGTGTTCCTTCCAGCTCCCCGACACCCACGGCGTCTCCCGTTGCCCTCGCGGAGGGGTTCCCCTCCGACCTCATCCCGGTGATGAATGGCGCGGAGCTCCTTTCAAGCAGCGTGGACCGGGCAAACGGAACGCTCACCGCCGTATTAGTGGAGTCCTCGGATGCTCCCGCAGCCGAGATCCTCTCCTTTTACGATGCCAAGCTGGTTGCGCAGGGATTCACTGCAGCGGAAGCGGCCGCGGGTTCCCCTTCGTCGCGCGACTACGTGCGCACCGGCGCCGGCGAACCCGAAACTGTCAACATCACGGCGATCACCAAGGAGGGCGGCCCGGCAACGGTGACTGTCGGCGCCACGGTCCTCGCAGAAGCGGTGAAATGACAGTGTCCGCCACCCCAATCGAATCCGCACAGGAGGAGCAGGCTACATACCGGGGCCTGCTGGGTACGGAACTCGAGGATTTCCTGGCACTCCAGCACTCATTGCTCTCCGAGGTCTCCCTCGAGGCACTTCCCCTGCTGGATGCCGTGCACAACCTTGCCCGCGGAGGGAAGCGGCTGCGGGCTCTCCTTGCTTACTGGGGATGGCGCGGCGCAGGCGGAACTCCCCTGCAGCCGGAAGCCGTCCGGGCCGGCGTCGCACTGGAACTGTTCCAGAGTGCCGCACTGATCCACGACGACATCATCGACCGGTCCGACACCCGCCGCGGCGGGCCGAGCGTCCACCGCACGTTCTCGATGGCACACGCGGACTCCAACTGGCATCTGGACGGATTACATTTCGGTTCATCGGCAGGCATCCTTGCCGGTGATCTTTGTCTGTCCCTTAGTGAGGAAATGTTTTCCGCGGTAGGTCCCCGCGCGGCTCACGGCACCGAGGCCCGGCGCATCTTCAACCGCATGCGCACAGAGGTCATGGCCGGGCAGTACCTCGACATCCTGGAAGAGGTTGCAGGTCCGGGCCACGACCCCGAACACGCCGTCGTCCGGGCGCTGAATATCCTGCGCTACAAGGCGGCGAAGTACACCACGGAGCATCCCCTGACCCTCGGCGGCGCCCTGGCCGGTGCCGGCCCGGAGATCCTGGCTGGCTATTCCCGCTTCTCCCTGCCCTTGGGCGAGGCGTTCCAGCTGCGGGACGATGTGCTGGGTGTTTTCGGAGACCCCCGGACCACGGGCAAGCCGGCAGGAGACGACCTGCGTGAAGGTAAACGCACGGTCCTGATTGCCTACGCCCTGTCCAGCGGAAACGAGAGCGCCCGGAAAGAGATCACGGCCCGGCTTGGGGATCCGGAGCTGGACGACGACGGCGTGGCCCGGCTGCGCGGAATCATCCTGGACACCGGGGCGCTGGCCGCAACGGAGGAACTCATCTCGAGGCATACGGAAACAGCGTTTACCGCATTGGCCGCACTCCCCCTTGACGGCATCCCCCGGGCCGCCCTTGACGCGCTGGCCCACTCAGCCGTCCGGCGCAGCTCCTAGCGAACCACCACGAACAATACAAAGATCCCCAATTAATAAGGAGCTGCCAGTCCGAAGACCGGCAGCTCCTTATTTAGGTGCTGCGTTAGGCGTTGTTACCAGCCCAGCGCCTGTGCACGGCGGCGGATCTCCGTCTTGCGCCCTTCGCGGAGCGCATCCACGGGACGGCCAGGCAGCGTGTCGTCGGCCGTGAAGAGCCAGCGGATCATCTCGTCGTCGTGGAAGCCTGCGTCATCGAGCACCGAAATGGTGCCCTTCAGGCTGTCCAGCACGGAGCCGTCAGCGATAAAAGCAGCAGGGATGCTGCGGATCTTCCGCTCACCGAGGCGCACAGCCACCAGGGCGCGCTCCTCCAGCAGGCTATGCACCTTGTTAATAGGGAGATCGAGTTGTTCAGCCACATCGGGCAGGGTCAGCCAGTCGGAAACAAGTTCCTCGAGTTCATTCACCCTTCAAGGGTGCCACGTCCGGGGTTGCCCGGGCCACTCGGCCGTTTGGCAACAGAACTGAAACACAAAAAGGACTACCCGGGTATTGTGCCGGGTGCTGGTTAGTGTAAATTCACATTAGTACCTGTAATCACATCAGTAACTAGCACACCACTAGTCACATAAACAACAGCAGTAACACCCGTTCCAATACTTGTTTTTAATCCAAGGGATTTGCGGTAAAGGCCGCGGCCAACACAGATGAGGAAACATCACCATATGAACGCTCAGTCCAATACGGGAACGCCCGAGGCGCGTCCCGTTGCTACAGGAATACCGCGCAAACTGAGTGTTGCCGTGACGACCGCCGCCATTCCTGCAGTGATGATGTCCGCGTTGGCTCTTGCCGAGCCGGCTGCCGCCGCCCCCGCCGCACCCCAGAACACACTGTTCCCCCAGCTCCCCCTGCAGGCCATCAAGAACCTGAACACCGGGGCCGCCACCGGAGTTACCGCCTCGCAGCTGGCCACCCAGGTTCCCGCGACGCTGCCGGCTGAGTCGGCCGTTCCTGCCACGCACCGGATCGTTTCCGGCGACACGGTCAGTTCAATTGCCGCACAGTACGGTCTGTCCGTGACGGAACTGCTGCGCGTGAACAACCTGCAGCCGTCGTCGTTGATCTTCGCAGGGGACGATCTCCGCCTCGGCGGAGCATCCGCACCCGCTGCTTCCACCTCCGCTGCCGCCGAAGGCACCTACACGGTGGTCTCCGGGGATACCCTCAGCGCAATCGCCGGAAAGCACGGCGTCAGCCTCTCCAGTGTCCTCGCTGCGAACGGCCTGACCCTCACCTCCGTCATCTACCCGGGCCAGTCGATCCGCATCGACGGCCAGGCACCCGCCGCAGCCCCGGCCGCTCCCACGGCGCCTACCGGTGCTGCCCCCGGTACCGGCGGCACGTACACGGTTGCCGCCGGGGATACCCTCAGCGCAATCGCCGCGAAGCACGGCGTAAGCCTCTCCGGCATCATGGCCTCCAACGGCCTGTCCCAGACCTCGGTGATCCGCCCCGGCCAGAAAATCACCGTGGACGGCAGCACCGTCAGCGTCACCGCCGCCGCTCCTGTGGCAGCCGCACCCACGGATCTGGTTCCCAACACCTTCCTGCACTACACCTACCCCGAGCACACCGTCGCCGACGCCAACCTCAACAAGCAGACCCTTAACTCAATGCCGGTTCCCAGCCGTGCGCAGATGCAGCAGATCGTGGCTGACACTGCAGTACAGATGGGTGTCGACCCGGCACTGGCACAGGCATTTGCTCTTCAGGAATCCGGCTTCGACCAGCGGGCTGTCTCCCCGGCCAACGCCATCGGCACCATGCAGGTCATTCCCTCCTCCGGAGAATGGGCCTCGCAGCTGGTAGGACGGCAGCTGAACCTGCTGGATCCGTACGACAATGCCACGGCCGGCGTAGCGATCATCAGCGCTTTGACCCGCAGCAGCGACAGCCTGGAAAACGCGATTGCTTCCTACTACCAGGGCCAGTACTCGGTGACCACCTACGGCATGTTCGCGGATACACGCAACTACGTCAGTTCCGTGCTTGCCCACCGGGCGTCCTTCCAGTAAGGCCATCTCAGAGTGCAGCGAAAGGGTCCGGATCGGGTGTCGATCCGGGCCCTTCCGCGTACCGCCATTAGGATCTAAGAGTGCATGAGCCCGTGAAAGACTCCCTCGTTGAGACGCTGGTCGACGACCGTTACTTCGTCAGGTCCCTGGTTGCGCGCGGCGGAATGTCCAGTGTTTACCTGGCTACCGACCGCCGTCTGGACCGCGACGTGGCGCTCAAGGTGCTCTACCCGCACCTTGCCGCGGACCGCGGTTTCCTCCGGCGTTTCGAAAGCGAAGCAAAATCCGCTGCGCGGCTTTCCCACCCCCACGTAGTGGGCGTCCTGGACCAGGGGATCACCGACAGCCTGGCTTACCTCGTGATGGAGTATGTGCCGGGACGGACCTTGCGCGGGCTGCTGGACGAGCGCGGCCCCCTGTCGCCGCGCCTTGCGCTGGCCCTGATGGACGCGGTGGTCGAAGGGCTGGCCGCTGCGCACGACGCCGGCCTGGTCCACCGCGACGTCAAGCCGGAGAACGTGCTCCTTGCGGACAACGGCAGGATCAAGATCGCCGACTTCGGACTGGCGCGCGCCGTGTCCACCAGCACCAACACCGGAACACTGGTGGGCACCGTCGCCTACCTCGCACCCGAACTGGTTACTGCGGGCGGGGCCGACGAACGCAGCGACGTCTATTCAGCCGGCATCATGCTTTATGAAATGCTCACGGGCCGGCAGCCTTTCACCGGGGATTCACCCATCCAGGTGGCCTTCGCACATGTCCATTCCTCCGTTCCCGTGCCCTCGGACCTGTGCCCGGGACTGGCAGAAGACCTGGATGAGCTTGTCCGCTGGTGCACTGCAAAGGACCCCGAGGAACGCCCGGTCAACGGCCGGGCCCTGCTGGGCGAGCTGCGGCACATCCGCACATCCCTTAGCGACGCGGAGCTTGACTTCCGGTGCGCCCCGGGCACGGCCAGCGGACCCTCCGGCGCCGGCACACCCACCGAGGCGTTGGCCGGAGCCACGGAAGTCCTCACGGCCGCCGGTGCCGCCACAAGCGTCATCGACACCTCCGCATTGGGCGCCGGCGGTACCCGCGCGAACCACACCGAGGTCATCCACCGGAACGACAACGCCACCACGGTATTTCCTGCCGGCAGCCGCGGTGCAGGCGATGACGGTGCGGACCATGGGGACGGGTACGACGCCGAGGGCCCGGACGACGACTATGACGCAGACGACGAAGCCGATCTCAGCCCGAACGCGCGTCGGCGCCTGGCGCAGCGGGATGAACGCGACCGGCAGCGGCTAAACGACCGTGAGGCCCATCGCCCGCAGGTATCCCTTCGCAGCGGAAAGCCGCGCCGCCGGGGCATCCTGCTGGCCGTGCTGCTGACGGTACTGCTTGCGGCGGTTGCCTTTGCCGGTTGGTTCTTCGGTGCCGGCCCCGGCGCCCTTGTCTCCGTGCCGGACGTGAGCAATGCTTCCGTCGAGGAAGCCGGCACACAGCTGGGCGACGCCGGCCTGAACTACACCACCGATGAAGTGTTCGATGAAGTGGTGGCGGCAGGGCTGGCCGTGGGCACCGATCCCGGCGCGGCCCGGGAAATCCGCCGCTTCCAGCCGGTGAAGCTGCTCGTCTCCAAGGGTCCGCAGCTGTTTTCCGTCCCCAACGTCGTCCAGCGCACGCTCGAAGCTGCCCGGGCTGACCTTCAGGAGGGCGAGCTCGCGCTCGGCGCAGTCACGGAGGAGTACAGCGAGAGCATTGAAGCGGGCAGCATCATCAGCCAGCAGCCGCTGCCCGATACGCTGCTGCGGCTCGGAGCGCCGGTGGACGTCACGGTTTCCATGGGACCGGCACCCGTCGAGGTCCCCGCGGTCACGGGCCTGGGTGAGGAAGCTGCAGTGAAAGCCGTTGAAGACGCCGGACTCACGGCTGCCGTGGCTCCGGACAAAGTGAACAGCACTACCGTGCCGGCGGGCGCGGTTGTCGCCCAGACGCCGGCATCCGGACTGCTGGAGCGCGGTTCCACCGTTACGCTGACCATTTCCCTCGGCCCGCGGATGGTTGAGGTCCCGAATTACGTGGGACAGCGCGCCGAGACCGCGCGGACTGACCTGGAAAGCCGCGGGTTCACCGTCGAGGTGGAGAATCTGCTGGGCGGATTGCTCGGCCTGGTCCGGGACCAGGAACCGGGTGCGGGAACCGCCCCCGAGGGCTCCACCGTCATCCTGAAGGTGGTGTAGCCCCGGGGGCGGCCCTCCGCCCCGGTCAGCTCCTGCGGGAAAGGGCTCCGGCAACCAGGAAGGCCATCTCCAGGGACTGCATATGGTTCAGCCGTGGGTCGCAGACGGATTCGTAGCCTTCCACGAACGCTTCCTGGTCAATGGGGTCCGCACCGCCCAGGCACTCGGCGACGTCGTCGCCCGTCATCTCCACGTGCAGGCCGCCGGGGAAGGTCCCCAGGGAATCGTGCACCTCGAAGAAGCCGCGGACCTCGTCCATCACATCGTCGAAGTTGCGGGTCTTGTAGCCGTTCGGCGAGGTGACGGTGTTGCCGTGCATGGGGTCCGTCACCCAGAGCACCTGGGCGCCCGAGGCGGTGACTTTCTCCACCAGGGCGGGAAGCTTCTCGCGGATGTTCCGGGCACCCATCCGGGTGATGAACGTCAGTCGCCCCGGTTCCCGGTTCGGATCCAGCTTGTCGATCAGGGCCAGGGCGTCTTCGGCGCTCGTTTTCGGGCCGAGCTTCACGCCGACGGGGTTGCGCACCCGGGACAGGAAGTCCACGTGCGCGGAGTCGAGGTCACGGGTCCGCTCTCCGATCCACAGGAAGTGCCCGGAGGTGTCGTACGGCTGGCCGGTTCGGGAGTCCACCCGGGTCAGGGCCCGTTCATAATCCAGGAGCAGGGCCTCGTGGCTGGCGAAGAACTCGACTCGCTTCAGGGCTTCGAAATCCGCACCGCAGGCGTCCATGAAGCGTACGGCGCGGTCGATTTCGCGGGCCAGGGATTCGTAGCGGGAGTGCGCCGGGTTGGATGTAAAGCCCTTGTTCCAGTGGTGCACCAGCCGGAGGTCGGCGAAACCGCCCTGTGTGAAGGCGCGGATCAGGTTCAGCGTGGACGCGGACGTATGGTAGGCGCGCACCATCCGTGCCGGGTTGTGCCGGCGCGACTCGGGCGTGAAGTCGTAGCCGTTGACCATGTCACCGCGGTAGGCCGGCAACGTCACGCCCTCACGCGTTTCCTCATTGGAGGAGCGCGGTTTGGCAAACTGACCGGCCATCCGGCCCATCTTGATCACTGGCACGGATGCCCCGTAGGTCAGGACTACAGCCATCTGCAGCAGCGTGCGCACTCGGGCACTGATCTTGTCCGCGGTGGCTGCTTCGAAGGTCTCGGCGCAGTCGCCGCCCTGCAGGAGGAAGGCACGGCCTTGGGCGGCCTCGGCCAGACGGCTTCGGAGGACATCCACTTCGCCGGCGAAAACCAGCGGCGGCACCATCGAGAGTTCGGCAATCGCCGCGTCATATCCCGGGTCGTCGCGCCACGTCGGCTGCTGGGAAATCGGCAGGGAACGCCAGTTGTCCAGCTCGGGGTGGCTCGCGGAAGTGGCCGCCGCGCCCGAGAGCATGGTCGGAATGGACTCGCGGTGTACGGGGGTGTCAGTCACGGCTTAAATCCTACTAGTTGCCCGCCTGGAGCGAACAAAACCGTCATAAACCCTGCCGGGGCACGCAACACACGCGCGCTTCCGCCGTTCCCCCAAGGGAAATCTAGGCAGTGTGCGAGCGAGGATCTGTGTCGCGGTTATCGGCTGCGGACGGGCGGACACCGCTGGATTCGGCAGCACTGGTTTCAGCAGCACTGGTTTCGGCAGCATCGGTCCGGGCAGCGCGGGCACCGTTGGCACCGTTGGCACCGGGCCTGCGGCCCCGGAACTTCAGGCGCCGCTTGTTTCCGGCGTCCTGCGCGGCGTCGCCCGCTTCGGTTGCAGCCGGGGATTTTCCGGTGCCCTTCGCCGCGCTCGTACCAATGACGGTAACGGCGCCGGGCAGTTTGTCGCCCGCTTCGGCAGGCAGTTCCGAACCGCCGGCCGGGGGCTCTGCCCCGGATTCGGAACCGGTGGAGAGGCGGACAGCCGCGCTGCGTGCCTGTGCGGCCTTGACGCCCTTGCGGGCGGCCATTTTTTCCTTGACGGTGCTGGCGTAGACATCCACGTATTCCTGGCCGGAAAGACGCATGAGTTCATACATGATCTCGTCGGTCACGGACCGCTGGATGAAGCGGTCATTCTCCAACCCGGCGTACCGCGAGAAATCCAGCGGTTCGCCTACGATGATGCCGATCCGACGGATATTCGGAATCCGCCGGCCGATGGGCTGGACCTTGTCCGTTCCGATCATCGCAACGGGGATGACGGGAACACCCGTGGAGAGCACCAGCTTGGCCACACCGGTCTTGCCGCGGTACAGGCGTCCGTCCGGGCTGCGGGTCCCCTCCGGGTAAATGCCCAGCAGGCCGCCGTTTTCCAGGACATCGACGCCTGCCTTGAGCGAGGACGCAGAGGCTGCTCCGCCGGAGCGGTCCATCGGCAGCTGGTTCGCGAGCCGGAAGAAGGTTGCAGTGAGCTTGCCCTTGATGCCCTTGCCGTTGAAGTAATCGCTCTTCGCGAGGAAGCTCACCGGCCGGGGTACGGCCAGGGGAAGAAAGATCGAGTCGGAGAACGAAAGGTGATTGCTCACCAGGACGGCAGGCCCGGATTCGGGGATGTTATCCATTCCCTTGACCCAAGGCCTGAAGAGAAGATTTACCACCGGCCCGATGAATATAGTCTTCATCACCCAATAGAACACGCGGCTTGATCTCCTGTCCGGACAAGACAATAACGGGGGACCCGTTTGGTTCCCCAGACTCTACTGTATGCGCGCTTATCCCCCGCTGGTGAATTTGGCGCGTACAGGGGTTCCCGGGAGTTTCCTCCCTGCGGGGTCCAAAAAGGCCCCTCTAATGCAACCATAGACATATGACTTCCCTCCCGGGCGCTGACGCCTTCCACTCCGAGGGGCACGGACCCAACGCGGGCGTAGGCGTGCTTCTCAGCCACGGATTCACCGGATCACCGGTGAGCCTTGCGGCTTGGGCGCGCAACCTGGCCGGCCGTGGCTACTCCGTGAGCCTGCCGCTGCTGCCTGGCCACGGAACCAGCTGGCAGGAATTGGCACAGACGCCGTGGCTGCACTGGTACGAAGAATACGAGAGCGCATATCTGCGCCTGCGGGAGCGGACGGACTGTGTTGTATCGGCAGGGCTTTCCATGGGCGGCACCTTGGCGCTGCGGCTGGCGGCGCGGCACCCGGTGGCCGGCGTCGTCGTGGTTAATCCCGGCCTGACGTTTGCCGACCCCCGGGCACGCTATTCGGGCGTGCTGAAGTACTTCCTGAAATCGGTCCCTGCCATCGGCAACGACATCCGGCTCGAAGGGCAGGATGAGGGTGCGTACCCCCGGACACCGGTGGGCGCCGTGCACCAGCTGGGCAGGCTCTTCCGGAATACTGCCGCCGCTCTGCCGAACGTTACGGCTCCCGTGCTGGCGTTCCGGTCACGGGTGGACGCCGTGGTGCCGGAATCCAGCATGGAAATGCTCCGCCGTCGGCTCGTTAATGCAGAGCTTGAGGTGGTGCTGCTTGAAAACAGCTACCACGTTGCCACCATGGACCACGACGCGCCGCTGATCTTTGACCGCTCCGCTGAATTCATCCAACGCGTGAGCTCCGGGGTGCGCGCATGAGTGAACGCGAGCCGGAACATAACGAGTCCACCGACGAGGAAGTCTGGCTGGACCTGGTGGCCCGCCTGGAGCACATGGACGCCAGCGAGCCGGTGCATCCGGAACCGGACCATTCCGCCGGCGCCCCGGATGCTGCTGCCCCGCGCGGCAGCGGGGAAACGGGAGAAGCAACACAGTCCCGCGATCCGGCGGCACCGACACCGGCCGAACGGACCCGGGCCATCTTCGAGAACCAGCCGTTGGCATCAGCGGGGCCCCGGGACTATACCTCCGAAGACGATGAGGACGACGGCCGGTTTGTGCCGCCCGAACCGCCGCCGCTTGGCACCGGCGAACCGCTGGTAGTGCTCAGCTGGCTGGGCACGCTGGCCGGACCGCTCCTGCTCCTGGTGTTCGCCATGTTCTGGCGCAGCGCCCCGCTGCCGGTCATCCTCGGAACCATCGCCGTCTTCGCGGGATCCGCAGCCTATCTGCTTTTCCGCCTGCCCCAGCACCGCGACGAGGACGACGACGGCGCGGCCGTTTAGGCCCTGCTTTCTCCCCCGGGGACTCCCCGACTCAGCGGCGTGCGGCGATCCGCGACAGGTCCGCGGCTCCGATCATCCCCGCGGACGGGCCCATTGCCGCCCGCTCCATCTCGGCCGCGGGGCGGAAACCCCGCCCGGTAAGGTTTCGGGCAAAGGACCGGCGCGCCGGCTCAAGCAGCAGATCACCCGCATCGCTCAGTCCGCCGCCGATGACGAACATCCCCGGATCCAGGGCAGCGGCCAGGTTCGCCAGCCCCAACCCGAGCCACTGCCCCACTTCGTCAAGGAGTTCGATGGAGGCCGGGTCGCCTTCGAGGGCCAGTCTGGTGACGACGGCGCCCGTCACCTGCTCCGCATTGCCGTCCACGGCCCGGAGCAGTTCCTGGGCTACCGGGGAGTTGGCTGCGGCCAGTTCCCGGGCCTCCCGGCCCAGGGCGTTACCCGAGGCGTACTGTTCCCAGCAGCCCCGGTTGCCGCATTCGCAGCGGTGCCCGCCGGGCATGATGATCTGGTGCCCGAACTCCCCCGCCACGCCGTACCGGCCGCGCTCAAGGCGGCCGTCGAGCACCATCGCCCCGCCGATTCCGGTTCCGAGGGTTACGCAGACCATCCTGCTCTCCCCCGCACCGGCTCCGAACCGGTATTCCGCCCAGGCGGCGCCGTCGGCGTCGTTCACCAGGAAGACACGCCTGCGCAGCAACCGCTCCAGGTTCTCGCGGAGGGGCTCGTTGCGCCAGGCCAGGTGCGGACTGAACAGCACGGTGCTGCCTGCGAGGTCCATCCAGCCGGCCGCCCCGATGCCGACGGACCACACGTGGTGCTCGGCCGAGAGTTCCCGGACCAGATCCACGATTACCGCTTCGACTTCCCGGGGATCCTGCCCCGGCGTCGACCGGCGTGCCTGCTTCAGCACCCGACCGTCTCCGTCCACGAGCCCCGCCGCTACTTTCGTCCCGCCGATATCAATCCCGATGGCCAGCCCGCGCCGCCGCATTCGGTTCGGCAGCCGCATGGGCCTGCGGGGCCGGAACGGCTCCGAAGCGGCAAGCCTGCGTTGGAGCGGGGTGGAAAGCGGACGGGGAACGGGTGCTGGGGTAACTGGACGCATCAGAAACCTATTCTAGGGAAACGGCAAGAGCGGCGACGCGTTTGTTATGAATCTGCAAGGTTACCGACGGGTAAGAAAATGTGATCTACGTTATAGGCTGAACAGTGCCTACGGGCGTACCGGATATCAAAGGAGCTATCGTGCGAGAATTCAGCGTTCCCGTCCTAGCGGAGTCCCCGCCGCAGACGAACATCACCAACATGCTGCTCGACCAGGCAGCCAAGCCAAGCAACCCCGCTCTCTTTGCCGTCCGGAACGGTCAGGGCGAATGGCAGCGGATCAGTGCCACGGAGTTCACCAAGGACGTCCAGGCGCTGGCAAAGGGCTTCATGGCCAGCGGTATCAAGGCAGGCGACCGCGTGGCTGTCATGTCCCGGACCCGGTATGAATGGACCTTGGTGGACTTTGCGCTCTGGTTCGCCGGGGCGGTATCGGTTCCCGTCTATGAGACCTCCTCCCCTTCGCAGGTCGCCTGGATCCTGAGCGATTCCGGCGCCGTCGGCATTGTGGTTGAGGCTGCCAGGCACGAGAACATTGTGCGCACGGCCGCAGCCGACGAAGACCTTTCCATGGTCGCCAATGTGTGGCAGATCGACGGCGGCGGACTCGACACACTGCGCGCCGACGGGGCTTCGGTGAGTGATGAGGATCTCGAGAAACGCCGCTCCACAGCCCAGATGGCTGACCTTGCGACCATTATTTATACGTCCGGTACCACGGGCAAGCCGAAGGGCTGCGAACTCACGCACGCCAACTTCGTCGATGTGTCCCGGAACTCCGAGCTGGCAGAGCCCGAAGTTGCCACCGAAGGCTCGCAGACGATTATGTTCCTGCCCCTGGCACACGTCCTCGCCCGCTTCATTTCCGTGCTGTGCGTGGCCACCGGCGCAACCGTGGCACACACTCCCGATGTCAAGAACCTGCTGCCTGACCTGCAGAGCTTCAAGCCCACCTTCATCCTGGTGGTTCCCCGCGTCCTCGAGAAGGTCTTCAATGCCTCCATGCTGAAGGCCGAAGACGGCGGCAAGGGCAAGATCTTCCACGCAGGCGTCGCGACCGCCGTCGCCTGGTCGAAGGCGAAGCAGGAGGGCAAGGTGCCACTGAGCCTGACCCTCAAGCATGCCCTCTTCGACCGCCTGCTGTACGGCAAGATCCGCGAGGCCATGGGCGGCAACGTGAAGTACGCCGTCTCCGGCGGTGCACCCCTGGGCGAACGGCTGGGGCATTTCTTCCACGGCATCGGACTGCTGGTACTGGAGGGCTACGGTTTGACCGAAACCACTGCTCCGCTCACCACCAACACCCCGCAGCTCGTCAAGCTGGGAACGGTGGGCGCGCCCCTTCCCGGGAACAGCGTGAAGATCGCCGACGACGGCGAGGTCCTGGCCAAGGGCATCAGCGTGATGAAGGGCTACTACAACCGCCCGGAACTGATGGGCGAAACGTTTACTGACGGCTGGTTCCATACCGGTGACATCGGCGAACTCGACTCGGACGGCTTCCTGAAGATCACCGGCCGAAAGAAGGAAATCATCATCACCGCCGGCGGCAAGAACGTGGTTCCCTCCCAGCTGGAGGATTCCATCCGCGCCGATTCCATCGTTTCCCAGTGCGTGGTGGTCGGGGATGCGAAGCCGTTCATTTCGGCCCTCATCACCATTGACGAAGAAGCCCTTCCCGGCTGGCTTGGGCGGCACAAGCTGCCGGCGACCATGACGGTGACCGAAGTGGCCAAGACCGATGAGCTGCAGAAGGATCTCCAGGCCCTGGTAGACCGTGCCAACAAGAAGGTTTCCTCTGCCGAGGCGATCAAGGAGTTCCGTGTGGTCCCGACCGACTTCACCGAGACCAGCGGACACCTGACACCGTCGATGAAGATCAAGCGCGCCCAGGTGCTGCGCGACTTCTCCGACGTCATCGACGATATCTACAGCGGGCAGCGGGTCTGATCTGTCCGCGCCGGGCAGGAACCGACCCCCCTAGAGACGGTTCCTGCCCGGCTTTTCCTTTGTCTTCAGCGAAAGCAGTGCGTTTTCGACCACCTCGGTCAGCGCCGGGTGGATCCAGTACTGCCCACGGGCCATGGTGGCGGCGTCCAAGCCGAACTCCATCGCCTGTACCAAGGGCTGGATCAGCATGGATGCCTCATGTCCCATGATGTGGGCGCCGAGCAGCCGGCCGCTTTCCCGCTCCGCCAGCAGTTTCACGAACCCGGTGGAATCTTCCATCGCCCAGCCGTACGCCGTTGACCCGTATTCCTGCACGGACAAGGCCAGTTCGACGCCGCGGGCCTCCGTATCGGCGATGGCCTGGTCCTCGGTCATCCCGACGCTGGCAATCTGCGGGCTGCTAAAGACTGCAGCGGGTACGAAGCGGTGGTCCATGGCACGAAGATCCCCGGGGTGCACCAGGTTGTGCGCCACCACGCGGGCCTCGTGGTTGGCCACGTGCTTGAGCTGGTAGGGGCTGCTGATGTCACCCAGCGCCCAGATTCCCTTCGCCGGAGCGCCCGAGGCCAGCACCCGGCCGTAGCTGTCCACGGCCAAGCGGCCATCCGAGGTGAGGTCAAAACCGGCAGCAGCGACGCCCAGCCGGTCTGTGTTGGGGGTCCGGCCGGTTGCTGCGAGCACCAGGTCCACATCCAGGGATGACTCTCCCGCGGGACCGGAGAGCACCGCGTGCACGGAACCGTCGGCGTTTTCGACCAGGGAGTCCACGGTGGTTTCGAACTGCACGTTCCACTGCTTGGAAGCTTCTGCGGTGAAGCGCTCGGACACGGTTTCGTCCAGGGACCGAAGCAGCGCCCCCGAGCGCACGGCCATGGTGACGTCCGACCCGAAGGCAGAGAAAACGAAGCCGAACTCCGCGGCGATATACCCGCCGCCGATGATCAGCACCCGGGCAGGCAGCTCATCGATACGCATCACGGTGTCCGAGGTATGCGCCTGGGGAAGGTCCATCCCCGGCACATCCGGCAGGACCGGCCGGGATCCTGCGGCCACCACGATTTCATCAGCGGTGATTTCCTGCCCCGACGCCGTGACGAGTGCGTGCGGCGAGACGAAGCGGACGTATTCGCTGAAAAGCGTGACGTTGTCCAGCTCCTCGTCCCGGTAACGGCGGCCGCCGTCGGAAATCGCGTCGATGCGGGTGAAGATCCGGTCCCGGATATCCCGCCACCGGACTCCGGCGGGCACCGTGTCCACGCCCAGCCGCGCACCGTCCACTGCGGCGGCCGCCAGCTGGGCGGGATACACGAACATCTTCGTGGGGATGCACCCGACGTTGAGGCACGTTCCTCCGAACGTGCCTCCGTCGATGATCGCTACCTTTTTACCGTCCCAGTCCGGGGTGATGATCGAGTTGCCGGAGCCGGAACCAATGATGGCCAGATCGAAGTGAGTCACGCTCTTCAGTCTATGCAGTCACAGTCCACCGTTCATTTCGCACCGGTGAAGCCGGTACTCATTTCGGTGCGATGACCAGCAGCAGGTCCCCGCCCTGGACCTGCTCCACCCGGGAGATCGCGACCCGTTCAACCGTTCCGGCTATCGGGGCCGTGATGGAGGCCTCCATCTTCATTGCTTCGATGGTGGCGACGGTTTCCCCTGCAGCGACCTCTGCACCTTCCTTTGCGGTGACGGTAACCGCACCCGCAAACGGAGCCGCAACGTGGCCGGCCTCGGTCGGATCTGCCCGTTCCGCCGATTTCGTGGTGCTTTCGATGCTGCGGTCCCGGACCGAGACCGGACGCATCTGCCCGTTCAGGGTGGTCATGACCGTACGCATGCCCTTTTCGTCCGGCTCGGACACCGCGTCCAGCGCTGCAATCAGCCGCACGCCCTTTTCCAGCTCGATGACGTGTTCTTCCCCGCGCCGCAGCCCGTACAGGTAATCCCGGGTCTCCAGTACGGAAACGTCTCCGTAGGTTTCACGGACGGTTGCGAATTCCTTTGCCGGGCCGGCAAAGAGCAGCCGGTTCAGGGTTTCCTGCCGGGTGGCGGAATCGGCGTGCAGTCCCGCCTTGTCCACTTCGGTCAGTTCGACGTCGCGCGCCTTGATCTTGCGGCCCTGCAGCGCCTTGGTCCGGAAGGGCTCCGGCCATCCTCCGGGCGGATCGCCGAGTTCGCCGCTGAGGAAGCCGATCACGGAATCCGGAATGTCGTAGTTCTGCGGGTTCTCCTCGAAGTCCTCCGGGGAAACGTTGGAGCCGACCAGCTGGAGGGCCAGATCGCCCACCACCTTCGACGACGGCGTGACCTTCACTAGACGGCCCAGGATCCGGTCCGCGGCGGTGTACATGTCCTCGATGGCTTCGAACCGCTCCCCCAGTCCCAGGGCGATCGCCTGCTGACGCAGGTTGGAAAGCTGGCCGCCCGGAATCTCGTGGCGGTACACGCGTCCGGTGGGACCCGCCAACCCGGATTCGAACGGCGCGTAGACCCGCCGCACGGCCTCCCAATACGGTTCCAGCGCACCCACAGCGTCCAGGCTGATGCCGGTGTCCCGTTCGGTGTTGGTCAGCGCGGCGACCAACGAGGACATGGACGGCTGGCTAGTGGTGCCCGCCAGCGGTGCGCTGGCAACGTCCACGGCGTCCACTCCCACTTCGGCAGCGGCCAGCAGGGTCGCCAGCTGGCCGCCGGCGGTGTCATGCGTGTGCAGGTGGACGGGCAGGTCGAAACGCTCCCGCAATGCGGCGACCAGCTTGGCGGCCGCCGCGGGGCGCAGCAGGCCTGCCATATCCTTGATGGCCAGGATGTGGGCGCCTGCGTCCACCATCTTCTGCGCCAGGTCCAGGTAGTAGTCCAGCGTGTAGAGATCCTCGTTAGGGCTCAGCATGTCGCCGGTGTAGCAGAGGGCTACTTCCGCGACCGCGGTGCCGGTCTTGCGGACGGCCCGGATGGCAGGCTCCATCTGGGACACATCGTTCAACGCGTCGAAGATGCGGAAAATGTCGACTCCGGTCGCCGCAGCCTCCTCCACGAAGGCTTCGGTGACTTCAGTGGGATAGGGGGTGTAGCCCACCGTGTTCCGTCCGCGCAGCAGCATCTGGATGCAGATGTTGGGCAGCTGGTGCCGGAGGGCGGCTAGCCGCTCCCACGGGTCCTCGCCCAGGAACCGCAGGGCGACGTCGTACGTGGCACCGCCCCAGGCCTCCACGGACAGCAGCTCCGGAGTCAGGGCCGCTACCGCAGGTGCCGCCGCGGTCAGGTCCTTGGTCCGCACCCGGGTGGCCAGCAGCGACTGGTGGGCGTCGCGGAAAGTGGTGTCGGTGACGGCCAGTTGGGTCCGCTGCCGCAGGTCCGCCGCGAAACCTTCGGGGCCGAGTTCGAGCAACCGCTGCCGGGACCCCGGCACGGCATCCGGCAGATCGGCGGGCAGCTTCTCCGCCGGGTCGATGTGCGCAACGGGCTCGCCGTAGGGCTTATTGACGGTGACATCGGCGAGCCAGTTGAGCAGCTTCGTACCTCGATCCGCCGAGCCCCGGGCATTGAGCAGTTCGGGACGTTCCTCGATGAACGAAGTGGCTACGTCTCCGGCAACGAAGTCCGGATCATCCAGGACTGCCTGCAGGAAGGAGATGTTGGTGGCGACGCCGCGGATCCGGAACTCGGCCAGCGCCCGACGGGCCCGGTTGACGGCTATGGGGTAGGTCCGTCCCCGGCACGTCAGCTTCACCAGCAGCGAATCGAAGTGCGGGCTGATTTCAGCCCCCGCGTAGACCGTGCCGCCGTCGAGCCGGACCCCGGCGCCGCCGGCGGAACGGTAGGCGGTGATCCGGCCTACGTCGGGCCGGAACCCGTTGCCCGGGTCCTCGGTGGTGATGCGGCACTGGAGGGCGGCACCGCGGATCTGCAGTTCATCCTGCTGCAGGCCCAGATCGGCCAGCGTCTCACCGGCCGCGATCCGCAGCTGGGACTGGACGATGTCGACGTCGGTGATTTCCTCGGTGACCGTGTGTTCCACCTGGACGCGGGGGTTCATTTCGATAAACACGTGCTGGCCGGCGCGTTCGCCGACGGTGTCCACGAGGAACTCCACGGTTCCCGCGTTGACGTAGTTCAGGGCCTTGGCGAACTTCACCGCGTCCCGGTACAGGGCCTGGCGGATGTTCTCATCCAAATTGGGTGCCGGCGCTATCTCCACCACCTTCTGGTGGCGGCGCTGCAGGGAGCAGTCCCGTTCGAACAGATGCACGATGTTGCCGTCAGCATCGGCAAGGATCTGCACTTCAATGTGCCGGGGACGCAGGACTGCCTGCTCCAGGAACACGGTGGCATCGCCGAAGGCCGTTTCAGCCTCCCGCATGGCCGCCTGCAGCGCCTCGGGCAGCTTGTCCGCGGTGTCCACCCGGCGCATGCCGCGGCCGCCGCCGCCCGCAACGGCCTTGACGAAGATGGGGTACCCAATGTCCTCCGCCTCGCTGAGCAGCTTCTCGACGTCGTCGCTCGGCTCGGTGGAGCGCAGTACCGGGATGCCTGCCTTCCGCGCCGCGTTCAGGGCATGGACCTTGTGGCCGGCCAGTTCAAGGATGTCCGCCGCTGGACCCACGAAGGTGATGCCGGCGTCGGCCGCAGCCCGCGCCAGGTTCGCGTTTTCGGAAAGGAATCCGTAACCGGGGTAGATGGCGTCACAGCCGGATTCCTTGGCTACCCGGATAATCTCGTCCACGTCCAGATACGCCCGGACCGGATGTCCCTCTTCCCCGATCAGGTAGGCCTCGTCGGCCTTCTGACGGTGGATGGAATTCCGGTCCTCATGGGGAAAGACGGCCACGGTCTTGGCGCCTAGTTCATAGGCGGCGCGGAAGGCGCGAATGGCGATCTCGCCCCGGTTCGCTACCAAAATCTTCGAGAACATGGGTCTCCTGGATCAATTGCGGATGGGGCACCCGGACAGATACCGCCATTATTTACCCACGGCAGAAGAGGCAAGCCCCAAGCCGTACCGGGACCCCGCCGGGGGCGGACCCCGGCGGGGTCGTGTTGGACATCACACTTGCACCAGTCTAATCGCCACCCCTGCAAAAGCCCGCTGCCAAGGTAACGGGTGTGCGTCACATAGAATGAGTCAGCAGCGTCCAGTGACCCCTAGACACGTTAGGTTTTGGTTCATCAAGTGCAAGTAGTGAGCATCAGCAGCCTGAAGGGCGGCGTCGGCAAGACCTCCGTCACCCTCGGCCTGGCATCCGCAGCGCTGGCCGCCGGCATTCCGACGCTCGTCGTGGACCTGGACCCGCACGCCGATGCCACCACCGGTTTGGGTGTCAGCGCAGGCAACCAGCTCGGAATCGGCGAGATGCTCCGGACGGCCCGTCGGGCACAGATTTCGGACCACGTAGTCCCCAGCGGCTGGGTAGCGAACGCCCGCCGCCTTGCGAAGGGTTCAGACGGCAAGAAGCCAGTCCTGGATGTTGCCATGGGCTCGGCCTACTCAGGCATTTACGACCGTCCGGACCTGGGCAAGCGCGATCTGCGGCGCCTGACCAACCTGCTGTCCCGCGTGTCCGGATACGGCTTGGTCCTCATCGACTGCCCGCCGTCGCTGAACGGCCTCACCCGCATGGCCTGGACCGCCAGCAACCGGGTGCTGCTGGTAGCGGAGCCGGGACTGTTCTCGGTGGCCGGCACCGAGCGGACCATGCGCGCGCTTGAACTGTTCCGGGAGGAGTTCGCTCCCAACCTGGCCCCGGCTGGAATCATCGCCAACCGGGTTCGGCCCAGCTCCAACGAGCACGTTTTCCGGCTTGCTGAAATGAAGCAGATGTTCGGTGACCTGCTCCTCACGCCCACCATTGCGGAACAGGCGAACTGGCAGCAGATCCAGGGTGCCGCCCATTCGGTGCACCACTGGCCCGGCGAATCAGCCAAGCAGGCAGCCGGAACCTTCGACGCCCTGATGAAAAACCTGATGGATTCCGGCAGCGTCCGCAACCGCGTGATGCGCCGCCCGGTGGCATAGTGCCGGTCAGGCCACCGAGCAGCTGAACAAACATTGAAGGGCATCCCCGCGGGGATGCCCTTCAACGTTAACGGTCTGTATTGTGCGTCGCCCTACTTCAGCGGCGTGGCCTAACTGAGGCGGTGCCCTAACTAATCTTCCGGGCGATGCGGCGCTGGCTTAGTTCGTCTCCGGGAAAGTCCTGCTCGTTGACGTGCTCACTGGGCAACTGCGCGAGGCTGCCCTCAACCTCTCGCCAGACGCGGCCCACGGCTATGCCGAAGACCCCCTGGCCGCCCTGGACCAAGTCGATAACCTCGTCGGCGGAAGTGCACTCGTAAACGCTGGCGCCGTCGCTCATCAAGGTGATCTGCGCCAGGTCCTCGACCCCGCGTTCACGCAGGTGCTCAACGGCTGTTCGGATCTGCTGGAGTGATACGCCGGTGTCCAGCAGTCGCTTGACGACCTTCAGGACCAGGATGTCGCGGAAACCGTAGAGGCGCTGCGTGCCGGAACCGGCGGCACCTCGTACTGCAGGTTCAACGAGTCCGGTGCGCGCCCAGTAATCCAACTGGCGGTAAGTTATCCCTGCAGCCTTGCAGGCGGTCGGGCCACGGTAGCCTGCGTCTTCGTCGAGAAGAGGCAGATCCTCGGTGAACAGCAAGCCCTGGGCGCTCTGGGAAGGGATACTCCCCGGGGCTGCGGCGTGTTCGCCGGCATCGCCTTTCGGACTCACGTGTGCCTCCTAGTAACGGTTCCCCTGGGGGTCGGCACAGGCCGGAGCTGTCGGGGCTTCTTCAGTGTGCCCCGAGAACTCCCCCGGTGCAATGGGAACTCTATTCTTCGACGTTAGAACCGACGGGCACCAAGGTCAAAGATGCCGGGAACTTTTCCGAAGGCGTGTCGGAGGCACTTGCGTAAAAGCGGCTCAGCGTTCGAAGTCTTCGGGCTCGACGTCGGCCAGGAACTCGCGGAACTGGCGCATCTCCTGCTCCGCGTTGTCCTGCTCTTCTTCGTCTTCGGGATCGGCATCTGCAATGCGGACGCCGGCCTCATTGAGGACTTCGTCGGCGCAGTAAATAGGGCACGGAATCCGCAGGGCAACCGCAATAGCGTCCGATGCCCGCGAATTCACGGCGGTTCCGTCCTCGAAGACAATCTCCGCGTGGAACACGGTGTCCTCCACGGAGATCAGCCGGACGAGCGTCACTTCGCGTTTGAGGGCATGGATCAGGTTCACCAGCAGGTCATGCGTCATGGGCCGCGGGGGAACGATCCCCTGCTGCACAAAGGCAATGGCACTGGCTTCCGGGGCACCGATCCAGATGGGCAGGTGCCGTTCGCCGTTGACTTCCTTGAGCAGGACAAGCGGCTGGTTGGACGGAAGTTCAATCCGCACGCCGACAACTTCTACTTCCTGCATCTCAGCCCTCCATCCGCGCAATTTGGCCATGCACCAGAGCACTGTGCAGGCTCAGGCACAGGTCGCTGATCTCACGGGCGGTCTCAGCGGCGCGGGCCTTCGAGGCGACGTCCCGGCGTGAGGCGACGACAGGTGCAACCACGCGCTCAACCAGTCCGAGTTCGCGGTCCGCGGCCGCTCGGAACGGACGCAGGTGGCGCGGTTCGATCCCGTGGGCCTCCAGCTGGACGCAGGCCTTGGCCACCTTCAGAGCATGCTCGTCATAGTTCTCTTCGGCACTGGTGATCAGCCCGTAACTGACCAGGCTGTGCACCAATTCCGTGCTTGCACCGGATTCCTTGACCAGTTCGTTGAAGGTCAAGGTCCGGGCATGGGAACGGGCCGCGAGCTCTCCGGCCAGCTGGTCCGAAACGACGCGCGGGGCGAGGGACATACCGCCGGGCAGCGACTCGGGCCGCTCTCCCCGGTCAATCGCATCAAGATAATCCTTGATGACCTTCAGCGGCAGGTACTGGTCCCGCTGCAGTGCCAGCACAAACCGAAGGCGCTCGACGTCGGCCGCACTGTACTTGCGGTAACCGGCGGCCGTTCGCTGCGGCGTCACCAGACCCTTTTCCTCGAGGAAACGGATCTTGGACGCACTGATGGCAGGGAAGTCCGTGCTTAGCTCGCCCAGGACCTCGCCGATATTCAGCACCCTGCCACGCAGCCGTTCCGGTCCGGTGGTGCGCCTGACGGACTGTGATGCTGACATGTCTACTACCTTATCTGCCCTACGCCGGGGCCTGAGCCTAGTTTCCGGCAGTTGCGGGGCGGGCAGCGTAAAAAGTGAGTCGGAACTTACCGATCTGCACTTCGCTCCCGGTACGCAGCAGCACGCTGTCCACCCGGTCATGGTTGACGTACGTGCCGTTCAGGCTCATGGAGTCCACCACGCGGAACCCCTCGGGGGTGCGGCGGAATTCAACATGCTTGCGTGAAACAGTGACGTCATCGAGGAAAACGTCTGCGTTGGGATGCCGTCCGGCAGTGGTGACGTCCTGGTCCAGCAGGAAGCGTGCTCCGGCGTTCGGACCGCTGTGGGCAATCAGCAGGGCTGAGCGCGCAGGGAGGGCCGAGACGGCGGCTCGCTCGTCCGGAGTCAACTTGGGCTCGACGGATGCGGAATCGGACATCGGGGGAAGACTGATGGATGTAGTGTCTTCCGCGCTGGGCGCCCGTCGGTTGCCCGCTCGTTCGGCGCTGTACTGCTCGCCCGCCATGTGCAATTTCCTCCCCAAAAAGAAAACTGATCAGCCAAAAATATCTGGCTGACCCGGTTCCGATGACTGTTTCTGCCTTACCTGCTGTATCAGCCTACCCGTAACCGGCCCGGTGTGGCACTGATTTACAAGTACTGCTTCCGGCTTGTGCGGGCAGGAGGTAATAATCGGGGCGTGCGCGCGCGTCGGAGGTGGCCCTGCCGATCCTGCGGATCCTGTCCGTCCCGATTCCGAAGCCTCGCTACCTGCTCGGCCGCGACACATTCGCCCTGGCCAGCCCTGCCTCAGCTGCCGGCCCGTTGGCGGAGGCGGTTGCCTGCCACAACCGCGGCCACTGCGCGGCGGCTACATCCCTGGGCAGCGCCTGCACCGGAACTCCCGCAGCGGACAACGCCGTCCGTGCGGCCCGTGCCGACCCAAGATACCTGCCAAGGATCTCCCCCAGCACTGCTCCGGGACCGCTGAAGATGCCGCGCACGAACCGCTCGTAGGCTGCCCGGTCCTGCGGTTCCAGCAGCGGAACCTTGCGACGCCGGAGGCAGAGGAGTCCGCCGTCCACTGTGGGGCGAGGGCGGAACCCGGCTGCTGGCACCCGGCCCCGAAGGTCGAATTCGAACCAGGGAGAGGTTTGGGCCGTCAGCAGGGTTCCGCAGCCGACCCCGGCCCGCTTGCGGGCGACCTCCCACTGGGTCAGCAGCACCGCTTGGGTCCAGGTACCCGTTGTCAGCAGACGGCGCAGGATCGGGGTAGTCAGGTGAAAGGGAATATTGCCCACAATCACAGGTCGGTCATATGGAACGGCCAGGGCATCGGCCTGCCGGACCCGTGCTGCGGGCACACGCCGTTGCAGTCGTTGTACGCAGCCTGGATCCAAGTCAATGGCCAGCAGGTCACGGCCGAGGGCTGCGAGCGGATGGGTCAGGGCGCCGTCGCCGGCACCGAGTTCGAGGATGCTCCCGCCGCCCGAGGAACGGACCAGGCCAATGACCAAACGGATAGTGGGTTGGTGGATCAGGAAATTCTGGCCGAGCTCCTCCCGACCGCCATACTGGGTTCTCGCTCCCACGAGCGCTCCAATCGCCGCGAAATGGAGCACCCTTCAGGCATACGACGCCTTCCGGGTGCCTGGCATCCGGAACGACGGCGCGCGGTACCGCGAGTGGAGGTGCCGCCCGCCGTCAGCGGCGGCGGTCGCGCACGAAGAACCCGCAGCCGAAAGCGCGGGCAAAAGCTCTACAGGAAGTCATGGGAAGGAGGATACGGCGACCGGCTCGACGATTCCAGAGGGAGCAAGATGTACGGCGGATGGGTGAACGGCAGCCGGCCCTGGGATAGGGCCGGCTGCCGCACGTCTTCGGGTCCTTGAGGGCGGCTACGCCTACGATTCCTCGGCTCCGCGGCGACGCGTGAAGTACACGCCGGCAGCACCAGCGACAAGAAGGCCTCCGGCTCCCAACAGTGCGAGCGAGGTGCCGGTTGCACCGGTGTCTGCCAGGTCAGGGCTCACACCATTGGACGGTCCTCCGGTCCTCATGCACGGCGGAGTGATGGACACTACCTGGACCATGGTCACCCCTGTATCAGTCTGCGTAGGCGTCGGAGTGACTGTGGGGGTACCCGTCGGCGTCGAGGTGGGCGTACTAGTCGGAGTGACCGTCGGCGTCGACGTGGGCGTTGTTGACGGGGTGCCCGTCGGCGTCGATGTGGGTGTAGTTGTCGGGGTGCTCGTCGGCGTCGAGGTCGGCGTACTAGTCGGGGTGCCCGTCGGCGTCGATGTGGGTGTAGTTGTCGGGGTGCTCGTCGGCGTCGAGGTCGGCGTACTAGTCGGGGTACCCGTCGGCGTCGACGTGGGTGTAGGCGTGGGGGTCATGAGACAGGTGGGCGTAGGATCCGAAACGGCTACGAGAACACCGGATTCCATTGGCGCGGCGGGAGCCTGTGCGGCAGCCGTCGGAGCGGTGGCCAGCGAGCCCACGAGGGCAAAGGCTGCCGCCAGGCTGCCGATTGAAGTAGTGGCAAGGGCATGTGGAAGGCGTTTGGTTTGCATGCGGACGAGGTTGACACCCTGCCTTGTTCTACGCAAGCGTAAAAGACACTTTCTTCACCCCAGCCTCAGTGTTCCCAGTAGTAACGCGAGCCGCAGTCATACCGGTTCGTGGATCCCGCCGGTCATTCGCCGGTGATCCACTGGACTATTTGTACGATCAAGCCGTTCGGATCCCGGTACTGCGCGAACCGTTCACCCCAGGGCTCCGTTTCCGGAGGGGTCACCATGTCCACACCGTCGGGAACCTCCGGGGTAGGTTCAACCAGCGACACCGTGCGGGCAGCGCCCGCCACCCGCTTTCCGGATGCTTTCCCGTCGTTGGTCATGCCGGCCTCGCATTCCGCCGCGGAGGTGCCGGCTGCTCGGTCCTCTGCGTAGTCCCGCTTCCGCTGCCTGAACCGGCAGGTTACGGTGCGAGGGATTCGAGCCGAAAGAGTCTCGAGCATCCTTAGCCTCCGGAGCCGCGAAATGATCGAGGTCCACCCTGCAACCGCCGACCGGTTCGACGACGTTGCCGCAGTCCTGGCGCCGAAGAACCCCGACAGCCAGGCCTGCTGGTGCCTCAGTTACCGCCTCCCGACGTCCGAGTTCCGTGCCCTCGCCGGCGCTGACCAGCTGGGCAGGCTGCGCCGGTATGCGGAGGAAGGAACCCCGCCCGGCGTCGTCGCCTATGTGGACGGTGAGGCCGCGGGCTGGTGTTCGGTGGGTCCTCGCGCCAGCCACCACCGGCTGCGGTCCTCACGGACCATCCCCGCCGTCGACGACGTGCCGGTGTGGAGTGTGGTCTGTCTGCTTATCCGTCCGCAGTTCCGCCGGCAGGGACTGGCCCGGCACTTGCTCGACGGCGCCGTCGACTATGCCCGTTCTGCCGGCGCCCCGGTGCTGGAGGCCTACCCGATCGACGCCGGCGGCGGCAGGATCAGTTCCTCGCTCGCTTACGTCGGCACTACTGCGCTGTTCGAGGCAGCCGGCTTCGAACGCGTGGTGGCGACGGCGTCGAGATCCGGCGGAAAGACCCGGTGGCTGATGCGGAGAAGCCTCACCTAATCCGTTTCCAGGCGGAGGATCCGGTCGTCATCCTGCCCGGGACGGCCGCGGCCGTCGGTGTTGTTCGTCAGGATCCACACGCTGCCGTCCGGAGCGTTGACGACGTCGCGCAGCCGGCCGTACTCACCTGCCAACTGTTCGGCGGAGGCACCGAGATCGTCGAGCGGGACCTGCCGCAGCCGTTCGCCGCGCAGGTTGGCAATGTACAGGGTGCCGTCCGCGACGGCGATGCCGCTCGGACTGGCTTCCCCGGGCGTCCATTGCTGCACCGGGTCGATAAAACCCTCTTCCCCGGCGATGCCCTCGACCTCGGGCCAGCCGTAGTTTCCGCCGGCCTCGATGACGTTCAGTTCATCCCAGGTGTTCTGCCCGAACTCGCTCGCGTAGAGGACGCCGTCGTTGTCCCAGGCGATGCCCTGCGTGTTGCGGTGCCCGTAGCTGTACACGAGTGTTCCCGGAAACGGGTTGTCCTCCGGCTCGGTGCCGTCCGGATTCATTCGCAGGATCTTCCCGGCGAGAGACTCCCGGTCCTGGGCGCTGTCCCGGCTGCCGGCGTCGCCCGTGGCGGCGTACAGCATGCCGTCGGGGCCGAACGCAAGGCGGCCACCGTTGTGGACCGGGCCGGCAGGGATTCCGTCGAGGATGGTTTCCGCTTCGTCCAGCGCCAATGACCCCGGTTCGCCGGTGATGCTGCGGCGTTCGATCCGGTTCCCGCCGTCCCCGGTGAAGTAGGTATACAGATACCCGTCCTGGACGGCGATGCCGAGAAGCCCGCCCTCTCCCCTGCCTCCGGCGCCCTCGATGGTGCCGGCCTCGCGGGCGATACCGCCGGCGTCGAGCTCCAGGATGCGGGCGGAGTCCCGCTCACTGACCAGCGGGATGCCCTCGTGGAACGCAATGGACCAGGGTACGTCGAGGCCGGTGGCGAGGACTTCCCGGACGTTGGTTTCCGACGGTGATATGGGGCTGGACACTTCGGTCTCCGCCTCCCCGCTGCCGGAGCAACTAACGAGTGCGGGAATGACGATTGCCAAAAACCACACCACCGGGCGTTTTCGCGGCATTTGCCCTCCCTAGCCTCGTACAGAGTGGGTGCTGAAGCCGACACCGGGCAGAATCCGGCAGGAAGTCCCAAGTCCATGATGGGCGTTGTTGGCTGGCTGGGACAACGGGCTCCAAAGCAGCATTTTGTGTGTCCCAGAGAGGTGCCTAAAATTGATTGCCCCTTTTTTACTGGAAAGGAGAGACGTTGGCTATGCCATCAGCAACCAAGCAATCCCTACGCAACCAAGACCCGACGCTCAGCGCAGTCACCGAAGCGCCCGGGAAAAAACGCAGGAAGTGGCCGTGGATTGCAGGCATCATCCTTGTCCTGGCCGCCGGATCCGCAATCGACGGTGGGTCGGACACCGAGTCGACCCAATCCCCGTCCGTAGAAACCCAGGTGGAGTCCCAGGACATATCCGGCGTTGACCAAGCCGCGGGACAGGAAAACCTGGCCGGCGGGCAGACAGAAGCGGAACCTGCTCCGATCGATCAGCAGCCAGAAGCAGAGTCTGCTCCGATCGATCAGCAGCCAGCAGCACCGGCTGAAAGCGGCGTTCCGGCTGATTTCAAGTCCGCGCTCCGCCAGGCAGATACTTATGCGAACAAGATGCACATGTCCAAGCTGGGGCTGTATGACCAGTTGACCTCTGAGTACGGGGGTCAGTTCTCACCGGAGGCCGCCCAGTATGCGGTTGATAATGTCGAAGCCGATTGGAATGCGAACGCATTGGCCAAGGCGAAGAGTTACCAGGAGGACATGGCTATGTCGCCGAGCGCCATTTATGACCAGCTGGTTTCCGAATACGGAGAACAGTTCACGCCTGCCGAGGCTGACTACGCTGTCCAGAATCTGAACCAGTAACCCGGCCCGAACTGCTAAGAACCGTCCCGCCAAGAGGTGCGGGACGGTTCTTCTCTTTTACCGGGCATCTTGACCCTGACCCGACAGGCCGCGAAGCTGGCCGGAGTCGATTGATACTCCCCGGCCGGCTTAGGGCCGAGCCGCTTCCCGCTACGAGCTCCCGGGAGAACGCATGGAGATCTTCTTCGTCCATGGAGCCGGCGGCTACCAGGACGACCTACCCCTCGCAGAAGAACTGCACACCCGCCTCGGCCTGCCCGTTACGACGCCCCGATTCCCCGACGCGGACATGTCGGCCGCGGGCTGGCGCAGCGAAATCGAACGGCATCGGAACACCCTCGCCCCTGACCTGGTCATCGTGGGGCATTCCTTCGGGGCGTCGATGGCCCTGCTTCACCTCGCCGATGGATTTCAGGGCACCCCGCCGCTGGGACTTGTCCTCCTGGCAATGCCTTTCTGGGGGTCGGAGGGTTGGCAGGCGGAGTACACGCTGCCTGCGGACGCCAAGCTGCCAACCGGCTTCCCGGTCTGGCTCCACCATTGCGTCGACGACGAGGTGGTGCCCATCGACCACTTGGACCGGCACGCGGCTCGGTTGCCGCAGGCGCAAGTCCGCCGACATACGTCCGGCGGGCACCAGTTCGAGGGGCGGATGGCTGCGGTGGCCGACGACGTCGGCACGCTCGCGGGCTAATGGCGAGGCCGCGACCGTCACGCCCGCGGGCCTCAGGAAAGGGACAGCTCGCGGAGCTGACGGCGCGAGGTGACGCCCATTTTGCGGAAAATATTGCGGAGGTGGGCATCAATCGTCCGTGGGCTGAGAAAGAGTTCCGTGGCGACTTCGCGGGAGGTTGCACCGGTGGCCACCAGCCGGGCGATGTGCATCTCGTGGGCGGTGAGGGAGTCGGCCGGCTGGGCGCTTCGCTTGCGGGGGTGCTCGCCGGTGGCGCGAAGTTCGCGGGCGGCGCGGGCGGCGAACGCCTCGGCGCCCATGTCCAACAGCATCCCGTGCGCGGTGCGGAGCTGTTCGCGGGCGTCCTGGCGGCGGCCCTCGCGGCGGAGCCACTCGCCGTAGACGAGGTGCGTTCGGGCGAGATGGGTGGTTATCCGGCAGCGGTTGAGTTGCTCGATCGCCTCGCGGAAGTGTTCCTCAGCGGCTGTCCCCGTAGAGGTCAAAGCCCGTGAATGCGCCGCCAGACCGAGCCCCCACGGCGTACCGCTGGCGAGGGCGCGTGAAGTGAGTTGCTCCAGCGCATCGGCCGCACTCTCCGGCCGGCCGGAACGGCACGCCGCTTCGACGAGTTCAGAGTGGGCCAGGTTGTTGAACCTCACCGCTTCGGCGTCGATGGCCCGTGCCGCCGCGGCATGAGCTGCGGAGTAGTCGCCCAGACCGTTATGCAGCACCGCCATGGCGTACTGTGTCAGGGCATCCTCGGTGCTGTGCGCCTGTCGGGCAGCCTTGCGGACAATGCTCGCGCGCATCCCGGCGGTCTCGTCTGGACGGCCGCGCCAGGCAGACAGGAGGAGCTGCGCGTGCAGCAAGGGCACAGCCCCGGTCGCGGCTGCGATCGCTGCGTGCTCGGCGGCGCGGTCGAACTCACCCGAGAGCACTTGTATGACGGATTGGCCCAGAAGTGCGTCCGGGAGTGCGGCAAGCGCGCCGGTCTCACGGGTCAGACGGACATGACGGATGGACACCGCGTGGAGCATCTCGTCGTCGAACACCGACATTGCGGTTCGGCTGGCGAGCCACCCCCAGCGGCAGGTGTCGACGACGCTCAGCGCATCAACATCCTGCTCCTGGCCTCCGAAGGCCGCCAGCGCCCGCCGCAGCCCCGGCACACCGGCCGAATACCCCTGCGTGAAGGTCGTCACAAGCCCGTCAAGCAGCAGATCCGCAGGCCGCGGAGACCCCGTCGCGACGGGCGCCCTCAGGGCAGCCTCGGTCACTTCCGGTATGCCGCGGCCGCGTTGGAAGTCACCGGTGACGATCGCCGCTTCGAGCGCGCGCAGATACGTCTCACGGGACAGCACCGGGTCCAGCGGGGCCAGGCTCTTAGCGGCTTCCAGCAGCATCCTCTGCCCTTCGGCGTCGCGCGCGAGGTGGAACGCGATCCGCGCGCGCAGCAGTTCGAGGCGAGCCTGCTGCAGGGTATCGAGCGGCCCGGCCGAAGCGACCGTCAGCAACTCGGAGGCGTCCGCACCAGCCTCGTGCTTATCCTGCGCGGCCTCCAGCGCCCGGCTCGCGCGGGTGGCAGGGTCAGGGGTCAGTCTGGCCGCATGCTCCATGAACGCCGCCGCAGCGGCCAGCCCGCCGCGGGCGCGCGCCCGGCCTGCTGACCGCACCAGCCCAGCGGCGGCGTCCTCGTCGGTGCCCAGCACGGCCTGGGCCCGGTGCCAGGCGCGGCGGTCGGGGTCGACGTCTGGATCGATGGCAGCGGCCAGCGCGTCGTGTGCACGGCGACGCTCCAGCGGGGCGGCGGACCGAAGCACAGCTGAACGCACCAGCGGATGGCGAAACCTCACCCGTGTATCAATCTCCAGGAGTCCGGCGGCCTCTGCGGGCGCGGCGGACTCGCCGGCGATCCCCAGGTGCGCGGCCGCACGCCACAGCAGCGCCACCTCGCCGGTAGAATCGGCCGCGGCAACCAGCAGCAATAGTCGAGTAGGTGCCGGCAGGCTGTCCGCGCGGCGCCGAAAGGTGTCCTCGATGCGGTGCGTGATGCCCGGCACCGGCTCGAACCCGCCGGCCACCCATGCCGCCGGCGCGCTTCGGGCCAACTCCAGCAGCGCGAGAGGGTTCCCGTGCGCCTCCGCGACGACATGCTCGCGCATCCCGTCGTCCAGGGGTACGTAGTCGGCTGCTGCCAGCAGCTCCCGCGCGTCGGCCTCGTCGAGCCCGCCCAAGCGTAAGCCGGGTATGCCGTCGAACCCGCGAACATCGCGGTCGGTGGGCTCCCGCAGGGCGAACACCAGCGCCATCGGCTCCGCGGCGACCCGTCGTGCCACGAATGTGAGGACCTGAGCCGACGCCTCGTCCAGCCACTGCGCATCGTCAACGAGGCACAGAAGGGGCCCTTCCTCAGCGGCCTCGGCCAGCAGGTTAAGAGTGGCCAGCCCTATCAGGAACCAATCCGGCACTGCACCGCTTCGCTGCCCGAACGCCACGCCCAGAGCGATCTGCTGCGGCTCGGGCAGGGCACCCATGCGGTCCAGCAGGGGCGCGCACAACTGATGCAGGCCCGCAAAAGCGAACTGCGTCTCGCACTCCACCCCGACCGCGGACACTACTCGGAACCCCGAGGCATCAGCCCTGCCGCGGGCGTACTCGAGCAACGCCGTCTTTCCGATACCCGCTTCCCCTCGGACGATGACTGCCCCGCTCAGCCCGGCTCGTGCCTGCGCGAGGAGGTTGTCGACCGTTGCGCGGTCCGCGGAGCGGCCCAGGAAGTTCATCAGTGTCGCTCCCTTCAGAGCATGACGGCACCTTATTAGGCAATTTTCGCCTACGCAATCGAAGTCGCTCCGGCCCAAGCAGCTAGGCGGAAACCGGCGGAAAGGCAGGGGTTTCCACCGACGCGAAGACCCCGTCGCCGCTGCGAATCTGAAGACTCCGGTGCAGGCGAAGCAGTACGGCCCAGCCCAGACCTGGGAACACGGTTTGTGCTGGACCGTTTCGAGAATCGCACGAATCCACGACCCGCATAAGACATAAGAAAGAAGCGCTGAACCATGAACCCCATTCAGGAACTGATCATCAACTTCCAGGATCTGGCGGCCCAAGTGCCCGAGATCATCCGGCCCGTCATCGTGATGCTCGCCGGGGCCGTCCCGTTCATCGAGACCGAAGGGGCCTCCGTGATCGGCATCCTCGGCGGCCTCCACCCTATCGTTGCCGGTATCGCGGCCGCAGTCGGCAATTTCCTGAGCGTGGTTTTCGTGGTGCTCTTCACCTCCCGGGCCCGCACTGCGGTCACCAACCACAACAGGGACCGTGTCTCGGCTGCCCGGAGCGCCGAGCGCGTCCCGGCCTCCCTGGGTTACCAGGGGTCCGCTGCGTTCGAGGAGACGGCGCCGGCCAAGCCCGTATCCAAAGGGCGCCAGCGCTTCATGAAGTGGCTCGTCCGCTTCGGCGTCCCCGGCGCGAGCATCCTCGGTCCCCTTGCAATCCCGACCCAGTTCACATCCGCGATCCTCATCGCGAGCGGAACCCCCCGTGGCTGGGTGCTGCTCTGGCAAGGTGTGGCAATCGTCATATGGACGACAGTGGCCACCGTCTCGTTCTGGGCCGCCCTCACCTTCGTCGTCGGAGTCTGAGTCACATGAAAGGCCGGATCGACGACCCATCGGCGGAACGTAGCCGCGCCGGCAGGGCAGAGCCGAAGAAGCGATTCCGGGAGGAACAAGTGACACCCAAAGAGACGCTGGAACCCGGGGACGGACATACGCTTCCGGACTATCGATGGTGGCAGCTGTTCTCGCGTTCCCTCTTTCATCTGCAGCTCACCGGTGAGGACGGTGCACCGGAGATCTGGTCCGTAGAGGTCCGGCCCGGGGGTGATTCGGACGGCGAAGTGCGCGCGCAGCTCTACCGCAACGGGATCAACCAGGCCCGATCGAAACTTCCTGCGGTGTTCGCAGTGCCGGGTGGCGCCATCGAGGTCGAGGTCAGCATCTACGGGCTCAGACGCTGCCACTATGTGACGCCCGACGGGTCCGAGCGACAGCTTCTACCTGATCCTGCCTCGGCCGAAGGACTGCGCGCCCGACTGGAACGGACCAATCCGGCGCTGAGCCGTGCCGTTGGCATCGTATCGGCCAGCGTACTCGTGGTCGCGCTCCTGCTCGGCGTTCCGCAGATCATTGAGCAGATCATGCAGCTCCCGCCCATCGCGGAGAACCTCGGCACGTTCTCCAGCCCGTTCCAGCTTCCGGCATCGGCGAACTTGGTGCTGCTGCTGGCAACGCTGGCAGCCAGCACCGAGCGCGCACTCCGGCTGCGCTACAACCGGGTCCTCGACGGCGGCTTCCTTGAGGGTGGTGACTAGAGCATCGGCCGGGCTCTGCGGCAGGCTCAGCCCGGCACCCGCTTAAACGACAAAAGCCTGACGAAACTCGCGTTTCATCAGGCTTACCGTCGGGTTGACAGGATTTGAACCTGCGACCCCTTGACCCCCAGTCAAGTGCGCTACCAAGCTGCGCCACAACCCGCAGTTCTTCCGGAATGTCTCCCGGCTGAACCACCTCAAATACCTTACACCACAACCCGCGAATCCGTCGCATCGAGGCTCGCGGGCGTTGCAGGCACCGGCGTACGGCCAAAAACAGAGCGCGCACCGGCTCCCCCGCTTCCCGGCCGCGCTGCTTGTACAGATAACGGGCTTATCCCATTCCCGGCCGCGCTGCTTGTACAGATAACGGGCTTATCCCATTCCCGGCCGCGGTGCTTGTACAGATAACGGGCTTATCCCAGCCGGATAGCCCCGTTATCTGTACAGTGATGAGCCACCACAGTGATGAGCCACCGGACTCCCGGGCCGCTGCCACAGCCCCGAAGCCCCGCTGTCGCAGCACCGCAGCCTGCACCCCCGCAAACGCAGAAACCCCGGCCCCCCTCCCCCATAAGGGGACGGGACCGGGGCTCTACACCAAAAGACTTAGCGCTTGCTGTTCTTGCCGCGCTTCTCGCGGACGCGCATGCTGACCTCAATGGGCGTGCCCTCGAAGCCGAACGTCTCACGCAGCCGGCGGGTGATGAAGCGGCGGTAGCCCGGATCCAGGAAGCCGGTGGTGAACAGCACGAACTTCGGCGGGCGCGAGGAAGCCTGCGTACCGAAGAGGATGCGGGGCTGCTTGCCGCCGCGCACGGGGTGCGGGTGCGCTGCCACGAGCTCGCCCAGGAAGGCGTTGAGCTTTCCGGTGGGGATGCGCTTGTCCCAGTTTTCCAGTGCCGTATCCAGTGCCGGAACAAGACGGTCCTTGTGCCAGCCGGTCTTGGCCGAGATGTTGACGTGGGGAGCCCATTCAACGTGGGCCAGGTCCCGCTCGATCTCGATCTTGAGGTAGCGGCGGCGTTCGTCGTCGAGCAGGTCCCACTTGTTGAAGGCGAGGACCAGTGCGCGGCCGGATTCGATGGCCAGCTGCAGGATGCGGACATCCTGCTCGCTGAGGACCTCGTCCACGGCCAGGAGCACGACGGCGACCTCGGCCTTTTCCAGGGCAGCCTGGGTACGCAGGGAGGCGTAGAAATCGGCGCCCTGTGCCATGTGCTGACGGCGGCGGATGCCGGCGGTGTCAACGAAGCGCCAGGTGCGGCCGCCGAGTTCGATCATTTCATCCACCGGATCACGGGTGGTGCCCGCGGTGTCATCCACGACTACGCGCTCGGAGCCGGCCAGCTTGTTCAGCAGCGAGGACTTGCCCACGTTCGGGCGGCCGATCAGCGCGATGCGGCGCGGGCCGCCGGAGCGGTCCAGTCCGCCGTATGCGGAGTACTCGGGCAGCACGTCCAGGACGGCGTCGAGCATGTCACCGGTGCCGCGGCCGTGCAGGGCGGAGACCGGGTACGGCTCGCCGAAGCCCAGGCCCCAGAGGGAGGAAGCGTCGGCTTCGTTCTGGATGTCGTCCACCTTGTTGGCGACGACGACGACGGGCTTGCCCTTGCCGCGCAGCATCCGCACCACGGCCTCGTCGGTGGCGGTGATGCCGACGGTCGCGTCGACCACGAGCATGACGGCGTCGGCGTGGTCAACGGCGATTTCGGCCTGGTCGGCTACCCGGGCGTGGATGCCGCGGGCGTCGTGCTCCCAGCCGCCGGTGTCCACCAGCGTGAAGTTCACGCCGTTCCAGGTTGCCGGGTAGGTCACCCGGTCACGGGTCACGCCGGGGGTGTCCTCTACGACTGCCTCGCGGCGGCCGAGGATACGGTTCACCAGGGTGGACTTGCCCACGTTCGGGCGGCCAACGATGGCGACCACGGGATCCTGGCGCAGGGGTGCGTCTTCGTCGTATTCTTCGAAGCCGCCGGCGAGCAGCGCGGCGTCTTCTTCATCAAGTTCATAGTCGTCGAGGCCGGCGCGGAGGGAACGGGCGCGGATATCGGCCTCGTCGTCATCCATTGCCGCGAGGCGCTCGTCGATCTGGTCTTCTCCGGACGGGACGTACTCGTCCGTGGAGATCCCGTCACCGGCGGTGTCGTCGTTGAGAGGTTTTCCGTTCATTGAATTGCTTTCTTTCCGTTGAGGTCTGCAGCACTGCGTACAGGCCGTCGCCGGACGTTCAGCCCGGTAAGTGTGAGGGAGGATTCCTTGCGGCGTTGCCGCCGGATGTCCTCCTCCCATTGAAACACGGGCGGGTG
Source organism: Arthrobacter sp. zg-Y179 (assembly GCF_020907345.1). Lineage (NCBI taxonomy): Bacteria > Bacillati > Actinomycetota > Actinomycetes > Micrococcales > Micrococcaceae > Arthrobacter > Arthrobacter sp. zg-Y179. The sequence continues at coordinate 92,102 of NZ_JAJJOB010000009.1, forward strand.
CCCGTGATTGGTGCCGGGTCCCCCGGCAGGGAGCTAGTGGGTACTGGTGAAAACCACTTCGAGTACGGCCGAGACCGTCTCTTCGAAGTCCAGGTCGGAGGAATCGACGGTGACGACGCCGTCGGCGGCCTGCCGGAATTCCACCACTGTGGAGTCCTTGGCATCGCGGACCAGGACCTGTTCCTTCAGGGCTGCGGCGGTCTGCGTGCCGCCCAGCTGGATGCCGCGGCGGCGCAGCCGGGCTTCCTCGCTGGCGGTGAGCAGGATCCGCACCTCGGCGTGCGGGGCCACCACGGTGGTGATGTCCCTGCCCTCGGCCACGATCCGCAGGCCCGAGTCCCGGATCAGCTGCTGCTGGCGTCGGACCAGTTCCGCCCGTGCACCCAAGGTGGTGGCGACGGCGCTGACCGAGGAGGACACGGCGGGCTCGCGGATGGCGTCGGTGACGTCCCGGCCGCTGACCCGCACCCATTCCTCATCCGGGGACAGGCTCAGGGCAATGTCGGCGTTTTCCGCGGCGGCCTCGACGGCCACCGAATCGGTCAGGTCGATGCCGGCCTCCATGCAGGAGAGCGTGACCGCACGGTACATGGCACCTGTATCGAGGTAGGCGGCGTGCAGGCGGCGGGCCACTTCCCGGCTGATGCTGGACTTGCCCGAACCCGACGGTCCGTCGATGGCCACAACCAGCGGCTTGCCCTGCCGGAACTGGGCCGGATCCACATTAGAACTCACTGCACTACCTTCCACCCGCGGGCGCTTAATTCAGAAACAAGGTCATTCACCCGGCCGGGCAGGACGGAGATTTCCGCCCGTCCCACCTGTCGGCCGGAGGCGTGCTCCAGCCGGAGGTCTTCCAGGTTCACGCCGATCTCACCGATTTCGGTGAGCAGCCGGGCAATCTGGCCCGGCGTGTCATCCACCAGGACGGTGAAGGACACAAAGGTCTGCGCCGGTCCACCGTGCTTGCCCGGAATCCGGGCCTGCCCTGCGTTGCCTTCGGCGATCAGCTGCGCCATGTCCAGGCGCGCACCGTCCGCCACCGGGTCTTCGAGCGTGCGGATCAGCCGGTTCAGGTCCTCGCGGACCCCGTGCAGGATCGGCACCAGCCGCCCGGCGTTTCCGCTGAGGATCTGCACCCAGAGATTTGGATCGCTTGCGGCAATCCGGGTCACGTCCCGCAGGCCGTTGCCGGACAGGGCGAGGGACTGCGGCGGGGTTTCCTGCAGCCGGCTGGCCACCAGGGAAGCCATTACCTGCGGCAGGTGCGAGGTCAGCGCCACGGACGCGTCGTGGTCTTCGGCTGACATCCGGGAGACCACGGCGCCCAGGTCGAAGGCAAGTGCCTCCGCGCGGCGCACGGCGTCCGGGGCCGCTTCCTCCGGCGGGCAGATCACCCAGGGCATACCGTTGAACAGTTCCGCCCGCGCGGCCACCGGCCCGGATTTCTCCCGGCCTGCCATCGGGTGCGTGCCCACGTAACGGCTGAGGTCGGCGTCGCGCTCCCGCAGGTCAGCCAGGACCGCGGACTTGACGCTGGCGATATCGACGACGGCGGCGGCCGGCCAGTCCTTCAGCGCTGCCGCCGCCAGGGCCGGGGTAACGTCCGGCGGCGCGGCAACGACCACGAGCGCCGGCTCGAAGCTTTCGCCGGCGGCACTGAGCAGCCGTCCGGCGCCGATGTCGCGGGCCACGGCCTCTGTCGAGGGAGACAGGTCCGAGAGCACCACATCGACACCCCGGGCAGAAAGCCCGAGGCCGATGCTGGTGCCCAGCAGTCCCGTGCCGATAATCAGCACGGATCCGGACAGGTGGGTGCCCCCGTCAGCGGCAGCGGCCATTGGCTACAGTCCTACTGAGGCGAGCAGGTGTCCGACCTCGCCGCGGCCGAGGACGCGGATGCTGCCCTGGCGCTGGTCGCCCAGGCGGATCGGGCCGATCTGGGTGCGCACGAGGCGCTCGACGGGGTGCCCGACGGCGTCGAACAGCCGGCGGACAATGCGGTTGCGGCCCGAGTGCAGGACTACCTCGACGAGGAGGTGTCCCGGGGTGGAGTCGACCAGTTTGAAGGAGTCAACCTTCTGGAAGCCGTCTTCCAGCTCAATGCCTTCACGCATCTGCGCGCCGACGCCGTGGCTCATCGGTCCGCGGACCTGCACGAGGTAGGTCTTGGGCACTTCGTAGGAGGGGTGCGTCAGCCGGTTGGTCAGCTCGCCGTCGTTGGTCAGCAGCAGCAGGCCCTCGGTTTCGTTGTCCAGCCGGCCAACGTGGAACAAACGCTCGTTCTTGCTGGTGGCCTTAAGGAAGTCGCTGATGCAGGGACGCCCTTCGGGGTCTTCCATGGTGGAGATGACGCCGCGGGGCTTGTTGAACACGTAGTACTTCTGGGTTTCATCCAGCTGCAGGCGCATGCCGTCCACATGGATGGCCACCGTCGCGGGGTCAACGCGCACGCCGAGCTCGGTGACGACCTGCCCGTCAACTTCAACGCGGCCTTCGGCAATCATTTCCTCGCACACGCGGCGGGAGGCGACGCCGGCACTGGCCATCACCTTCTGCAGGCGGACGCCTTCGGGGTTGTGCTGTTCGGAAATCACCGGGGCCGCGGGGCGGCGGGTGGTGGAACGGCGCACGGGACCCAGGTTCTGGCCGAAGCGCTCCCCGCGGAAAGCGCGGTCGCCGCTCTTGCGCTGGCCCTGCTGGGGGCCGCCGAACTTGCCGGCACCGGACTTGGAACCCGGCTTGAAGCCGCCCGATCTGGGAGCACCGGACTTCGGGACGCCGGTCCGGGGTGCACCGGTCTTGCCGGAGTTGCTTGATCCGAAGGCCTTCACGGCGTCGGACTTGAACTTCTCCGGGCGGGCTGCCTCGGGGCTGACAGGCCGGTAGCCGTTGGCACGGTCTTCACCGGGCTTCAGGCCCGATGCCGAGCGCGGGCCGCCGGTGCGGTTGGAGGAGGGCTTGGAGCCGCGGCCGTAGCTTTTGCCGCCGGCGGGGCCACCGGCACTGCGTCCGCCGCCGCGAGGGGTATTGCGGCCGGATCCGGAACGGGGTGCTGGTGTCATGAGTAAGTCCTTTGGGTGTAGCGGTTAATAAGTAGTGTCTTCATATTCGGCCAGGTTTTCCAGCCCGGGCAGGTGCGGTGCAATCTGTGGAAGTTCATCGAGGCTTCCCAAACCAAGCCGTTCCAAAAAGTACGGCGTGGTCCGGTACAGCAGCGAACCGGTTTCCGGTTCGGTGCCGGCGTCGACGATCAATCCACGCTGAACCAGCGTGCGGACCACCGAATCGACGTTTACTCCCCGGATCGCGGAGACCCGGGCCCGGGAGACGGGCTGCCGATAGGCAATCACCGCCAGTGTTTCCAGTGCGGCCTGCGACAGCCGTGCACTCTGGCCTTCCAGTACAAACTTCGACACAACGGGCGCATAGTCAGCGCGGGAAAAAATCCGCCATCCGCCTGCTACGTCGCGGAGTTCAAAACCACGCGGTGCGCCCTCGGGTCCATCCCCAGTATAACCGTCATACTCCCGCTGCAGTTCCGTGAGGGCCGCGAGCACTTCCGGCTCCGGCACGCCGATCACCGAGGCCAGCACCGCGGGGGCAGCGGGTTCATCCACCACCATCAGCACAGCCTCGACGGCGGCCTTCACTCCCCGGGGAAGTGCTGCAACGTCTTCGCGGGCGTCATCCCCGCCGCTTTTCCCGGGACCAAAACCAGGTTCCGCCGTCATGACCGGTCCCCTTCCAGGGTTGTGTGTTGGACTGTTGCGCCATTGGATCCGCTGTTTTCGCCGGCGCGCTCACCGCCATATTCATCTCCCACGGCTGCAACCCCGCCTGCCGGATCCGACCCTGCGGTCCACGTGATGAGCAGCTCCCCCAGCGGGGCAGGCTGTTCAAAGCTGACGGTTCCGTCACGGAACATTTCCAGCAGTGCGAGGAACCGGGCCACCGCCACCGGACCGTCGGCGTCGGACACCAGGGCCGCGAAGGTGGCCGCACCGTCGGCAGCGAGCCGTTCCGCCAGGATTAGGGCCTGCTCCCGGACGCTGGTCTTGGGTGCGTGCAGATGCTCAAGCCCCACTGTCGGAGGATGCTCGTCGCGCGGCTGCAGGGCACGGGCGGCCATGTCCGCGAACTGCTGCGGCGTGGTCCGCCAGACCAGCTCGGGAAGCATCGCCGCGAAGTGCGGATCCAGGGATACCTGCCGCGGGAAACGCCGCGCCTCGTCCGTCAGCCGCTCCCCCATCAGGGCGGCCATCTCGCGGAACGCCTTGTATTGCAGCAGCCGGGCGAACAGCAGGTCACGGGCCTCGAGCAGGGCGACGTCTTCATCGTCCTCCACGTCGCCCGCCGGAAGCAGGCGTGCGGCCTTGAGGTCCAGGAGGGTGGCGGCAATAACCAGGAATTCGCTCGCCTCATCCAGTGCCACCTCGGGGCCGGTGCCGAAGAGCTCCCGGATGTAGCCCAGGAATTCATCGGTGACGGCGGCAAGGGCAATCTCGGTGATGTCCAGCTCGTGCTTGGAAATCAGTCCCAGCAGGACATCGAAAGGCCCGGTGAAGTTTGCCAGGCGGACTTCGAAGCCGGCACGGGCGGCCGGATCCTGCGAACCCGGCTCCCGGGCGTCCGGCCCCGCCGGGTTGGCGGGCGCCGGCTTAGGGCGCGCCGCCGCGGGCAATCAGTTCCTTGGCGAGACGGCGGTAGGAGTCGGCGCCCGGGTGATTGCCGGCGTAGGAGGTGATCGGTTCGGCCGCCACAGTGGCGTCAGCGAACTTGATGGTCCGCTTGATGACCGTTTCGAAGACCTTGTCCCCGAAGGCTTCCACCAGGCGGGAAATCACTTCCCGGCTGTGCAGGGTGCGGGCGTCGTACATGGTGGCCAGGACGCCGTCCACCTGCAGGCTGGGGTTGAGCCGGTCCTGGACCTTCTCGATGGTCTCCACCAGCAGGGCCACCGCACGAAGGGCAAAGAACTCACAGATCAGCGGGATGATCACGCCGTGCGCGGCGGTCAGGGCGTTGACGGTCAGCAGACCCAGGGAAGGCTGGCAGTCGATGAGGATGACGTCGTAGTCATCCGATACCCGGCGCAGGGCGCGTTCGAGCACCTGCTCGCGGGCCACCTCGTTCACGAGCTGCACCTCGGCTGCGGAAAGGTCGATATTGGCCGGCAGCAGGTGGATGTTCTCGATGGAGGTTTCGTGGATCGCCTCGCGGATATCCACCTTTCGGTCCATCAGCACGTTGTAGACGGTGAGGTCCAGCTCGTGCGGGTTGGCTCCCATCCCTGCGGACAGGGCGCCCTGCGGGTCAAAGTCCACCAGCAGCACACGCCGGCCGGCTTCAGCGAGGGCGGCGCCAAGGTTGATGGTGGAGGTGGTCTTGCCGACCCCGCCCTTCTGGTTCACCATCGCAATGATCCGGGCAGGACCATGGGACGTGAGGACGGGAGGCTCGGGGAATACCGTCAGGGGACGTCCGGTTGGACCCATCACCGTGTCGGCTCCGGTTGCGTCCTGCAGAGTTGATGAACCCTGTTCGCTGCTCACGTATAAATCCACGCTTCCGTATCTAGCTTTGCTGCGGGCTGTCTTTGTCAAGGTTACAGCCGCGCCACGGCCATCCCGCGAATCAGGGCTGCGACGACCGGCGAGCCTTGACGCTCAAGTAGAAGTCGAACCTTGAGGTTGGACGGCAGCATGCAGATGCATGTCGTGCCAGCCGTCCGCATGCCTGAGGGCACTGCGCTTGGTTCCTTCCAACGCGAAACCGGTCTTCCGGGCGACGCCGCAGGAAGCCTGGTTGCGCACCGAGTGGGAAAGCTGGAGGCGCATGAGGCCTGCCGTGCCGAAGGCCCACCGCGTCAGCGCGTCCTCGGCCCGGGATGCCACCGCGTTTCCCCGATCCTCCGGAAGCACCCAATAGCCCGGTTCAGCATCGCCGTCGCCACGGCGGCGTCGTCGTCGCGCCAGGGCCGCAGGACCAGGCCGTCTGCGTCGAGGGTCGACTGCACCCGGCTGCTCAATGTCCCGCGCCGCAGATAGGGGCCAAGGGCTGTCATCGAAAGTCCGCCGTTCGTAGAGCGGGCATCGAGGACCATTATGCACGCGGGCGGATTCCCGCCGGCTGCACGCGCAAAACGCGCCCCGCCCCGGTGTCTTCCGGGGCGGAGCGCGTTTTGAGGTACTGCCGGTTGTAGCGCCGGCGCCTTAGTGCCGGGGATCCCCTGCGGTGCCGGAGACTGCGGAACTACCGGCAGGGCTGGGTACCGATGCGGCCAGTTCGGCGGATTCCGCCGTCTGCCGCGGTTCGTCAGTGCCGGCGTCGACGTTCATGCTCGCCTCGTCGAAGGGCAGTTCGCGGTCCAGGACCGCCTTGACCTGTTCCTTGTCGATTTCCTTGGTCCAGGTGCCGATGAGGACGGTGGCCACGGCGTTGCCGGTGAAGTTGGTCAGCGCGCGGGCTTCGGACATAAAGCGGTCGATGCCGACAATCAGGCCCACGCCTTCGATCAGGTCGGGGCGGTGGGACTGCAGTCCGCCGGCCAGTGTGGCCAGGCCTGCGCCAGTGACGCCTGCGGCGCCCTTCGAGGCAACGATCATGAAGACCAGCAGGGAGATCTGCTCGCCCAGTTCCAGCGGCTTGCCCATGGCCGAAGCCACGAACAGTGCGGCCATGGTCAGGTAGATGGCGGTTCCGTCGAGGTTGAAGGAATAACCGGTCGGAACGGTGACGCCGACGACGGGCTTGGAAATGCCCAGGTGTTCCATCTTTGCGATCAGGCGGGGCAGGGCCACCTCGGAAGAGGAGGTGGAGAAGATCAACAGGTACTCACGGCCCAGGTACCGCATGAGCTTGAAGATGCTGAATCCGGTGACCAGCTTCAGCAGTCCGCCCAGGATGACGACAATGAAGAGGATGCAGGTGATGTAGAAGGCGACCATCAGGGTGGCCATGCTCACGATTGCCTGGATGCCGGTCTCGCCGACGACGGCGGAAATGGCACCGAAGGCGCCGATGGGAGCCAGCCACATGATCATCATGAGGATCCGGAACACCAGGGCCTGGATGTACCCGATGCCCTTGAGCACGGGGGCGCCGGCGGCGCCCATCTTCTGCAGGGCGAAGCCCACGAGCAGGGCGACAAACAGGGTCTGCAGAATGGACTCGCCCGTGAGGGAGGCCAGCAGGGTGGTGGGGATGATGCTCAAAAGGAAGCCCGTCATCCCCTCCCCTTCCTCGGGGGCGGCCGGGGCGGCGCCGCTGGAAGCCTCCAGGTCCAGGCCTTCACCCGGGTGGATCAGGTTACCCACGACGAGGCCGATGGCCAGGGCGAAGGTGGACATGATGATGAAGTAGCCAAGCGCCAGGCCGCCCACCTTGCCGACCGTCGCTGCTTTGGCGATTGATCCGATGCCTAGGACAATGGTGCAGAAGATGACGGGGGCAATCATCATCTTGATGAGGTTAATGAACCCCGTACCGAGCGGCTTAAGGCTCTTCGCGAACTCGGGGGCAAGAAGCCCGAGTACGGCACCGAGTACCACCGCAGCGATTACGGCGATGTAGAGGAAATGTGTTCTGTCCCGCTTACGGCTCTTCTGTGAACCGTCGTAGGGATTAGCGGCAGCTGCCATGGCGGTACTCCTTGATGCGTTTGGTCGGCTTCCATCTTCGATCGTTATGTGATCACAGTCACCCTTGTGTTCATACTGTTCTCAAGAAAACCCCTTACGCCCCGTAAGGAACCGCAACCAAAGGATCGAAAGTGCATCGAGGCAGCCTGGCCGGCCGGTTATTCCTGGCCCAGCTTGCCTTCATCCTGTGCGTTTCGGGCGGGATCGCCTGGGGGCTGTACCAGCAGGCCGAAGAGAACACCTATGAGGAAACGGGCTCACGGATGCTCGCCGTGGCCGGCACCGTGGCTGCCGCGGATACCGTCCGCACCGCCGTCGACTCCTCCGATCCGGCGGGCCTGCAGGACTATGCGCGCGATGTGATGGACAACGTCGGGGTGGACTTCCTGACCATCATGGATACGGACCGCACGCGGTTCACGCACCGGAACGCCGAGCAGATCGGCAGGCCCTACATCGGTTCCATCGATCCGGCCCTGGCCGGGGAGAGCTTCACGGAAACCTACACGGGCACGCTCGGGCCCTCGGTCCGCGCCGTCACCCCGGTGTACGACGACGCCGGCAACGTCACCGCGCTTGTCGCCGCCGGCATCACGGTGGACCGGGTGGCCATTGCCCGCGATGCACGGCTGCCGGAGCTGTTCGCCATCGACGCGGCCGCGCTCGCTGCCGGAGCCGTGGGGTCATACCTGCTCAGCCGCTATCTGCGCCGGGCCACCCACGGTCTCGGTCCCGCGGAGCTGACACACATGTATGCCTTTTACGATTCGGCGCTGCACTCGGTGCGTGAGGGGCTGCTGCTGCTCAATGACCGGGGACAGCTGGTGCTCTACAACGACGAAGCCGCCGTCCTGCTGGGGCTGCCGCCGGCGGATCCCGCCGTGCGGACCCGGGAACTGCCGGATCTCCCCGGACCGCTGGCATCCCTGCTGCGCTCCGGCCGGGACGCCCGGGAGGAAATCCATCTCACCGGCGAGCGCATCCTGGTGGTCAACCAGTCCGCAGCGGTGTCCGCCGGGCAGCACGGCCGGCGGTTCGGTACGGTCACTACGCTGCGGGACCATACCGACGTCGAATCCCTCACCGGTGAACTGGCCTCCATGCGGACGCTGGCCGATGCCCTGAGCGCCCAGGCCCATGAGCACGCCAACCGCGTGCACACGCTGGCGTCCCTGATCGAGCTGGGGCGCAGCGACGAGGCCCTGCGCTTTGCCACTGCCGATCTGGAACAGTCCCAGCAGCTCAATGACGAAGTGCTGGCCGTGGTGGAGGAACCGGCGGTAACCGCCCTGCTGATGGGCAAGGCAGCGCAGGCCCGCGAGCGCGGCATCGAGCTGGACATAGAGGTGGGTCCGGAAAGGGGACGATTCAGCGGGGCCGGGCTGGAGCCGGTGGAGCTGGTAACCATCATTGGCAACCTGCTGGACAACGCGTTCGACGCCGCGGAGGGCTCCGTGCGCCTGTACCTGGGCAGCGGCGACGGCCAGCTGCTGATCGAGGTGCAGGACGACGGTCCGGGCTTAGACCCTCAGATAATCGAACATATATTCGAACAGGGTTTCAGTACGAAGGAGCTGCCGGAGGGGCGGGTGCTGTCCGGCCGCGGATTCGGGCTCGCACTGGTCCGCCAGGCCGTGACGCGCCTGGACGGACGCATCCAGGTTCTGGGCAGCCCGGGTGCTTGCTTCAGCGTGGAGCTCCCGCTGCCGGCTTCGGCGTCCGCTCCGGTCCTCCCGCTGGCAGAGGCAGCACCGTGACCCGGCACTCCCCCGACGTCGGCGTACTGGTGGTGGAGGACGAGGAAATTCCCGCCGAGGCCCACGCAGAGTATGTCCGCCGGGCGCCGGGCTTTCGACTGGCCGGCATTGCGCGCACCGGTGCGGAGGCGCTGGAGGCCCTGAAGGTAGCCGGGTCGGCGCCGCCCGGCAGCGGAGCGGAGATCGGCCTGGTGCTGTTGGACATGAACCTGCCTGACCTGCACGGGCTGGACCTGCTGCGCCGGATCCGCGGGGCCGGACTACCCGTGGACGTCATAGCCATCACCGCGGTCCGGGACCTGGCGGTGGTCCGCAGCGCCATGTCCGGCGGCATTGTCCAGTACCTGATCAAGCCGTTTACGTATTCGGCGTTCAGTGCCAAGCTCACCGCCTACGCCGAATACCGGCGCCGGATGGCCGAGCAGGCCGCCTCCACCACGCAAAGCGAAGTTGACAGTGCCTTTGCCGCCCTCCGTCCTGCCGTGGCGGGACAGCTGCCCAAGGGACTGTCCGCGGAGACGCTGGAGGCCGTGGCGGATCTGCTCAAGGGTGCCCGGGCACCGCTCTCCGCCACTGAAGCAGCAGAGTCGCTGGCCATGTCGCGGATCACCACCCGCCGCTACCTGGAGTATCTGGCGGACCAGCAGTCGGTGCTGCGCTCGCCGAGGTACGGTACCCGGGGCCGGCCGGAGCTGGAGTACAGCTGGCGCCGGTGAGGCGCCCAGCCCTGGCCTAGCGGGCCGTATCGCCGGGACATCGCTTGTGGAAGCGTCCTCCCGCGGCTACTCTCGGGCGCAGTCGTCGCTCGATGAGACGCATGGTCATAGACAAAGGAGTCGTGATGGCACGTGCAATCCGGCAGGGTCCGCAACGGAAGACAATCCAGACCAAGGCCGGCGCCCTGGTGGCCGCGGGTTGCCTGGTACTCGCAGCAGCAGGCTGCGGCTCGGACGAAGAAAGCACCGGCGATGACGAGCAGGTCAAAGTCGGACTCGTCACTAAAACCGATTCCAATCCTTTCTTTGTAAAGCTGCGCGAATCCGCCGCAGCCGAAGCGGAGGCAGAGGGGGCCGAACTGATCGCTCTCGCAGGCAAGTTCGACGGTGACAATGAGGGTCAGGTCGCTGCCATTGAAAACCTTGTCAGCCAGGGCGTTCAGGGGATCCTTATCACCCCCAACTCATCAACCGGCATCCTGGACGCCATCGATAAGGCGCGGCAGGCCGGTGTCATAGTGATTGCCCTGGATACCGCAACCGACCCTGAGGACGCCGTTGACGCCACGTTCGCTACGGACAACCTGCAGGCCGGAGTGCTGCAGGGCAGTTGGGTCAGAGGCGCCCTCGGTGACGCCCAGCCCCAGGTGCTGATGCTGGACGGTACGCCGGGAGGAACCGTGGACACTTTCCGTCATGACGGTTTCCTTGAGGGCATGGGACTCACCGAGAACTCACCCGAAATCCTGGGAATGGAAAACACCAACGGCGACCAGACCAAGGCCCAGACCGCCATGGAGAATCTTCTTCAGCGCGAGCCGGATGCCAATGCCTTGTACACAATCAACGAACCCGCCGCCGCCGGTGCCTACCAGGCCATGGAGTCCGCAGGCCTGGAAGACCGGATCACCGTGGGTTCCATCGACGGCAGCTGCACAGGCGTGGAGAACGTCAAACGGGGAGTTATCGGAGCCACCGTGATGCAGTTCCCGGCCAAGATGGCGTCCGAGGGCGTCAAGGCCGTTGTGGCTTACGCGAAGGACGGGACAAAGCCTTCCGGATTCGTGGATACCGGTGCGGAGGTCATCACTGATGAACCGGTGGAAGGTGTCGCTTCCAAGGACACGGCGTGGGGACTGGAGAACTGCTGGGGCTGAAGACCCGTCTGCCAAGTGCCTGAAGCCCTGGAGGTAGTCCATGAGCACTAAGAATCCGGCGCCGCCCCTGACCGCTCCCCGGCCTGCCAATCAGCGGGCGGTTCAGCTCACGAATCTGCTGAGGCAACCGCTGGTTGGCCCGCTGGCCGCACTGCTCCTCGCCGTTATCGTCTTCTCCCTCATCACCGACACGTTCCTGACCTCCTACAACCTCTCCCTGATCCTGCAGCAATCCGTGGTGGTGGGCATCCTTGCCGCGGCGCAGACGCTGGTCATACTCACCGGCGGCATCGATCTGTCCATCGGGGCGGTCGCCGTCCTGGGCACGATCGTGATGGCGAAGATCGGGACCGTGCACGGACCCTGGATCGGGTTGCTCGCCGCCGCGGCGGTCTGCGTGGCGGCCGGGACCATCAACGGAGCCTTGGTCACGGTCCTGAAGCTGCCGCCGTTCATCGTGACGCTGGGGACGTTCACGGCAATCTATGCCGCCACTCAGCTTTACGCCGGATCGCAGACCTACCCGGTGCGGGACGAGCCGTTGACCTTCCTGGGCAACAGCATCGGGAGCGGTGCGGTCTCGACGACCTATGGTGTGATCGCCATGCTGGTTGTCTATCTGGTCGTCTGGTACGCCTTGACGCAGACGGCGGGAGGACGGCATGTCTACGCGGTGGGCGGCAACGCGGAAGCGGCGCGGCTCGTCGGCATCAAGTCGGACCGGACGCTGCTGTTCGTCTACATGACCGCCGGGCTTATCGCGGCGGTGGGAGCCTGGGCGGCTTTGGGACGTATCCCCAACGCAGACCCCAATGCCTTCCAGAACGCGAACCTGGAGACCATCACCGCCGTCGTGATCGGTGGAACCAGCCTCTTCGGCGGACGCGGCAGCATTATGGGCACCCTCATCGGCATGCTGATCGTCAGTGTGCTGCGCAGCGGCCTGACAGCGGCAGGGGTGGATGCGCTCTACCAAAACGTAGCAACAGGCGTGCTGGTGATTGCGGCCGTTGCGCTGGACCAGTTTGCCAGGAGGAAAACAGGGTGACACAGCACATCCAATCCCCCGTGCCGGGTCAACGTTCCATCGCGCCGGTTCTGGAGGCCCACGGTTTGGTAAAACGCTATGGAAGCGTGACCGCCATCAACGGTGCCGAGTTCGAGCTGAGGCCGGCGGAGGTGCTGGCCGTGATCGGGGACAACGGAGCGGGAAAGTCCAGCCTGATCAAGGCTTTGACCGGCGCTCTGATCCCGGATGCAGGCGAGATACTCATGGACGGGCAACCCGTGCGCTTCCACAACACGCTTGACGCCCGGGACGCCGGGATCGAGACCGTTTATCAGGATCTTGCCGTAGTTCCGGCACTGGACATAGCGAGCAACGTCTATCTCGGCCGAGAACTGCGGCGGAAAGGCGTAAGGGGGGCGGTCTTCCGACAGCTGGATAAGAAGGCCATGCAGGAGGAAGCACTGCGGCATCTGACGGACCTGAAAGTAAGCATCAAATCTGTACGGCAGGCCGTCGAGACTCTCTCCGGCGGCCAGCGCCAGGGCGTCGCGGTGGTACGCACCGCAGCATTCGGCCGCCGCGTCATCATCATGGACGAACCAACCGCTGCCTTGGGCGTCAGGGAATCGGGAATGGTGATTGACCTGATCCGGCAGATACGGGACCGCGGCCTTCCCGTGGTTCTGATCAGCCACGATATGCCGAATGTCTTCGAGGTCGCGGACCGGATCCACATTCACCGCCTCGGCCAGCGTGCGGCCGTCGTCGACCCGCGGGAGCGGAACATGTCAGAGGTAGTGGCCCTGATGACAGGTGCTGCGGAGCCGACTCCGCTGGAGCGCGAGGGCGGAGCCTGAGATGCCGCTGGGGATCTTTGCGGGCCTGGCGACCCTCGATGTCATACAGCAGGCGGACAGGATCCCCGGGCCGAACGAGAAAATCACCGGGCACTGGCAAACGATGGCCGCCGGCGGGCCCGCTGCCAACGCCGCGGTCGTCTTCGCCGCACTCGGCGGCCAAGCCCGCTTACTGACCGCGCTTGGCACCGGCCCGGCGGCACGCCTGGTGCGGGCAGATCTTGAGAACTACGGGGTGGAAGTCATCGACGTCGGCCCCCGGACAGGCGACGCTGCTGTCTCTTCCGCCATCATTACTACGGCAACGGGAGAACGGTCCGTGGTGTCCAGCGATGCAGCCGGACGCAGCGTTCCGGCGCCCGCATCGGATCAGCTTGGCCGCCTGCTGGCCGGCGCGGAGGTAGTCCTGCTGGACGGACACCATCCCCTGCTGGCCGTGGCCGCCTCCTTGGAGGCTGCACACCAGCACATACCGGTGGTACTGGATGCAGGGCGTTGGAGGCCGGTCATGGAGGAGCTGCTGCCAGCGGCCCGTGCGGTGATCTGTTCGGCGGATTTCCGGGTTCCGGGAACCCGCGGGGCGGCTGAAAGCGCCGCCGTCGTCGCCGCGCGCGGCGCAGCCTTGGTCGCGGTCACCAGGGGCGGCGATCCGATCCTCTGGTGGGAGAAGGGGCGTACCGGACAGGTACGGGTGCCCACCGTCAAGGTGGTGGACACACTGGGAGCCGGTGACTTTTTCCATGGAGCCTTCTGCTGGTTCCTGGCACGGCCCTTACTTCACACGACAGAGCGGCTCGCCGCCGCTGCGGAAATCGCTGCGCTGCGCTGCACACAGTTGGGACCCCGGGGATGGTTGCAGGACCTTCAGGCCCCGGGACCCGCTTCCCCCCGGAGCCAGACCCCGGCCTCAGCGCAGCCGCCGTTCAACCAGTAATTCCGGACTGCTGCGCCGGACGCAGCACCGCAGTCAGGGCCTCCAGCACGCCGGGATCCTCGATGGTGGAGGGCACGGTGTGCGGAACGCCGTCGGCAATCTGGCGCATGGTCTTGCGCAGCACCTTTCCGGACCGGGTCTTGGGCAGGGCGTCCACCACGTACACGTCCTTGAAGTCCGCCACGGGGCCGATCTGCGAGCGCACCCGTTCGACCAGTTCCGCGCGCAGCACGTCGGCGTCGATCTCCGTACCTGCCTTCAGCACCACGTAGCCGGACGGGCGCTGGCCCTTCACGGGATCGGCGATGCCGATCACCGCGGCTTCGGCGACGGCCGGATGGGAGCCCACCGCCTGTTCCATGGCGCCGGTGGAGAGCCGGTGGCCGGAGACGTTGATGACGTCGTCGGTACGGCCCATCACGAACACGTAGCCGTCCTCGTCCACGTAGCCGGAGTCCCCGGTGGCGTAGTAGCCGTCGAAAACCTCCAGGTACGCGGCGCGGTAACGTTCGTCGCTCCCCCAGAGTGTCTGGAGGGTTCCCGGCGGGAGCGGCAGTTCCAGGGCGATGTTGCCCTCCGTTCCGGCCGGCACCCGCTTCCCGTCCGGCCCGAGCACGCGCACGGCAAACCCGGGAACCGGGACGGTGGGCGACCCGGCCTTGACCGGCAGTTCCTCCAGTCCCACGGGGTTGGCGCAGATGGCCCAGCCGGTTTCGGTCTGCCACCAGTGGTCGATTACCGGCACCCCGAGGGCAGCCTCCGCCCACTCCAGAGTGGCCGGGTCCAGGCGCTCGCCGGCGGCAAAGAGGTGCCGCAGCCGGGAGAGATCGTGCCGACCCGGTTCGACGGCGTCGGGGTCGGCCTTCCGGATGGCCCGCAGCGCGGTGGGTGCGGTGAACAGGACGTCGACGCCGTGCTCCGCTGCCACCCGCCAGAACGCGCCGGCGTCCGGGGTGCCTACGGGCTTGCCCTCGTACAGCACGGTGGTGGCTCCGGCGATCAACGGTCCGTAGACGATGTAGGAGTGGCCCACCACCCAGCCGACGTCCGAGGCGGTCCACATCACCTGCCCCGGTCCCACCCCGTAGATGTTCTCCATGGACCAGGCCATCGCCACCGCGTGGGAGCCGTTGTCCCGCACCACGCCCTTGGGTGAGCCCGTGGTCCCGGAGGTGTAGAGGATGTACAGCGGATCGGCGGCGGCCACGGAGACCGGCCCGGCGGGAACCGCAGCCGCGGCGAGCGCGTTCCAGTCATGCCAGGCCGCCCCGCCGGTGCCGTCAAACTCCTCGCGGGTAGCCGTGAAGCCCGTCCGTTCGGCCACGACGACGGCGGCGACCCGGTGCGTGGCGGTTTCCAGTGCCTCGGCGACGGCAGGCAGGTATTCGACGGCGCGCTTGGGTTCGAGTCCGCCGCTGGCCGTCACGATGACCGTGGGGCCGGCGTCGTCGATCCGGGCGGCGAGCTCCCGCGGGGCGAATCCCCCGAACACCACGGAGTGGACCGCCCCGAGCCGGGCGGTGGCCAGCATTGCGATCACGGCTTCGGGGATCATCGGCAGGTAGATGATCACCCGGTCCCCGCGCCCGACACCGAGGCCGCGCAGCACGCCGGCGAAGCGTTCCACCTCGGCGAGCAACTGGCTGTAGGTATAGGTGCGGCTGGTGCCGAGCATCGCGGAGTCGTAGATCAGCGCCGCGGTGTCTCCGCGGCCGGCGGCCACGTGGCGGTCCAGGGCGTTGTAGGAGGTGTTGAGCTCCGCGTCCGGATACCAGGAGTAGAGCGGCGCCCTGGCATCCTCGAGGGCGCGGGACGGCGGCTTGTCCCAGTCCACCAGGGAAGCGGCGCCCAGCCAGAAGCCTTCCGGATCGGTGCTGCTGCGGGCATAGGCCTGTTCGTAGGCTCCGGTGCTCTGCACGTCCATGAATCCTCCTTGATTCCAGTGGGACCCGCCATGCTACTGATGCTTTACGGGCCCCACAAGGGCGATTGTGTATACAGGGAGGCCTTCCTGCCGCCTTCTGTGGGTCCACAGTACGCATATGAGCCAGCTCATGTATACACTGACGGGTAACGTGACGCAGGTATCAGTCGTGAGGAGGCGCACTATGCGGGCCAGTGACCGCGCGTACGCCGCCCTGCGGCAGGACATCGTGGAGTGGCGGCTCCCGCCGGGCACAGTCCTGGGCGAAGTGGAGCAGTCCGCACGCCTCGGTATTTCCCGCACTCCCCTGCGTGAAGCACTGAGCCGGCTGACTGCTGACGGCCTGGCCGCCCCGCACAGCGGACGCGGCGTCGTCGTTACCGGCATCTCCCTCGACACCGTCGCCGAGCTCTTTGAACTGCGCCAGGCGCTGGAATGCAAAAGTGCCGCCCTTGCGGCCGTGCGCGGGCAGGCAGCGGTCTTTGAAGAACTGCAGTCCCGCTTCCGCTCGGCAGGCAGCCTCATCGCCGCCTCGGACCGGCAGAACCGCAGCGGCTATTACGAACTGGTGGCCGAACTCGACGCCGCCATCGACGCCGCCGCGGCGAATTCCTACCTCACGCAGGCGCTGGGCAACGTCCGGCTGCACCTGGCGCGGGTTCGGCGCCTGGCCAAGGACAACCCCGAACGGCTGCTGGAAACCGCCGGGGAACACGCCACCATCGCCGCCGCCGTGGCCACAGGAGACCCGGACCTGGCGAGCGCCTCGGTATCGGTCCACCTGCACAAAAGTCTTGAACACCTTCGATCCGCCCGGATCACCACCCCCGAGATAAGGACAATCCCTTGAACCTGAACAAAGTACGGGTCTACCGCTCCGACGAAAAACTCGCCCGCGAAGACCAGCTGGCCTACAAGATCGCCAAGGTTGCCGCCGATCCCGTTGAGGTCACCGACGACGTCACGGACATGGTCATCAACCGCATCATCGACAACGCCTCCGTGGCCGTCGCTTCCCTGAACCGCGGACCGATCGTCGCCGCCCGCGCCCAGGCCCTGTCCTTCTCCCCCTCCGCCCACGGCAAGGGCGCCTCCGTCTTCGGCGTACTCGCCAAGACCTCCCCCGAGTGGGCCGCCTGGGCCAACGGCGTGGCCGTGCGCGAACTGGACTACCACGACACCTTCCTGGCCGCCGAGTACTCCCACCCCGGGGACAACATCCCGCCCGTCCTCGCCGTCGCGCAGCACACCGGCGCCTCGGGCCGGGACCTGATCCGCGGCATCGCCACCGGCTACGAAATCCAGGTCAACCTGGCCAAGGCCATCTGCCTGCACAAGCACAAGATCGACCACGTGGCCCACCTCGGCCCGTCCGCAGCGGCCGGCATCGGCACCCTGCTGGGGCTCGACGTCGACACCATCTTCCAGGCCGTCGGCCAGGCCCTGCACACCACCACCGCCACCCGCCAGTCCCGCAAGGGCGAAATCTCCACCTGGAAGGCACACGCTCCGGCGTTCGCCGGCAAGATGGCCGTCGAGGCCGTGGACCGGGCCATGCGCGGCCAGACCTCCCCCACCCCCGTCTATGAGGGTGAAGACGGCGTTATCGCCTGGCTGCTGGACGGCCCCGAGGCCGCCTACGAAGTGCCGCTGCCCGAAGACGGCGAAGCCAAGCGGGCCATCCTGGACACCTACACCAAGGAACACTCCGCCGAGTACCAGGCGCAGGCCTGGATCGACCTGGCCCGCAAGATCCACGCCGAGCACCCCGAGGCAGCGGATGCGGCCAACGTGGAAAGCGTCCTGATTGCCACCTCGCACCACACCCACTACGTGATCGGCTCCGGCGCCAACGATCCGCAGAAGTACGATCCCACCGCCTCGCGCGAAACCCTGGACCACTCGATCCCGTACATCTTCACCGTCGCCCTGCAGGACGGCGCCTGGCACCACGTGGACTCCTACTCCCCCGAACGCGCCGGCCGGCCGGACACCGTCGCGCTGTGGCACAAGGTCACCACCGTGGAGGATCCGGAATGGACCCGCCGCTACCACTCGCTGGACATCAGCGAAAAGGCCTTCGGCGGCAAGGTGACCATCGTGCTGACCGACGGCACCGTCATCACCGACGAAATCGCCGTCGCCGATGCCCACCCGCTCGGTGCCAAGCCGTTCACCCGCGAGCAGTACATCAACAAGTTCCGCACCTTGGCCGAAGGCCTGGTCTCGGCCGAGGAAATCGACCGCTTCCTCGCCACCGTCCAGCGCCTGCCCGAACTTGCCGCCGGCCAGCTGGACCAGCTGAACATCACCGCTGCCGAGGGCGTCATCAACCCCGCCGCCGCACCGAAGGGACTCTTCTAAATGCTGTACTCCTCCGTAACCCCCGAGGCGAAGCGGATTGCTTTCCGCGAAGGGCTGGCCTCCGGCACCCTGCAGCAGTTCCCGGGTGCCTTCAACCCGCTCTCGGCACGCCTGATCGAAGAAAAAGGGTTCGACGGCGTCTACATCTCCGGCGCGGTCCTGGCCAATGACCTGGGCCTGCCGGACATCGGCCTGACCACGCTCACCGAGGTGGCCACCCGCGCCGGGCAGATTGCCCGCATGACCAACCTGCCCGCCATCGTGGACGCGGACACCGGTTTCGGCGAGCCGATGAACGTGGCCCGCACCATCCAGGAACTCGAAAACGCCGGCCTGGCCGGCTGCCACATCGAGGACCAGTTCAACCCGAAGCGCTGCGGCCATCTGGACGGCAAGAACGTGGTGGACACCGACACCGCGGTCAAGCGCATCCGGGCCGCCGCGGATGCCCGCCGGGATCCGAACTTCCTGATCATGGCCCGCACCGACATCCGCGCCGTGGACGGCCTGGAAGCGGCGCAGGACCGGGCCCGCGCCTTGGTCGACGCCGGAGCGGACGCCATCTTCCCGGAGGCGATGAAGTCCCTGGAGGAGTTCGCGGCCATCCGTGCCGCCGTCGACGTGCCGATCCTGGCGAACATGACCGAGTTCGGCAAGAGCGATCTGTTCACCTACGACGAGCTGGCCTCGGCAGGGGTAAATATGGTGATCTACCCGGTCACCCTGCTGCGCAGCGCCATGGGCGCTGCCGAACGCACCTTGGAGACCATCAAGGCGCACGGCACCCAGCAGGCCGATGTTCCCAACATGCTCACTCGTGCGCGTTTGTACGAACTGGTGGATTATGAGGCGTACAACCAGTTCGACACGTCCGTTTTCAACTTCCAGGTTCCGGGCACCCGCTAGGACCCGCCATCCATTTCCTGCACGACAAAGGAGTCAGCACCAATGACAGACACCCAGATCCACAAGGGCCTGGCGGGGGTACTCGTAGACACCACCCGCGTTTCCAAGGTCAACCCGGAAACCAATTCCCTGCTGTACCGCGGCTATCCCGTCCAGGAACTCGCCGCCCGGTGCAGTTTCGAAGAGGTGGCCTACTTGCTGTGGAACGGCGAGCTTCCCACCGAAGGGCAGCTGGCGGAATTCACGGAAGGGGAACGCAGCCAGCGCGCCCTCACCCCCGAACTGAAGGCCGTCATTGACGCGCTGCCCGTGACCTGCCACCCGATGGACGTCTGCCGTACCGCGGCATCCGTGCTGGGCGCATCCCATGAGCAGGCCGGGGATTCCTCCGTCCAGGCCAACATGGACAAGGCCGTCAGCCTCTTCGCTGCCATGCCCGCCGTCGTCGCCTACGACCAGCGCCGCCGCCGCGGCGAGGACGTCGTGGAACCGCGCGACGACTTGGACTACTCGGCGAACTTCCTCTGGATGACCTTCGGCGAGGAAGCCGCGCCCGAGGTGGTGGAGGCCTTCAACGTCTCGATGATCCTGTACGCGGAGCACTCCTTCAACGCGTCCACCTTCACCGCCCGCGTCATCACCTCCACGCTTTCGGACCTGCACTCGGCCGTGACCGGTGCCATCGGCGCGCTCAAGGGCCCGCTGCACGGCGGCGCGAACGAAGCCGTCATGCACACGTTCGCGGAGATCACCGAGAGCGCGGCCGGCGGCGACGTCGCCGCCCACGCCGCGGCCTGGCTGGACGAGGCGCTGGCGGAGAAGAAGAAGATCATGGGCTTCGGCCACCGGGTCTACAAGAACGGCGACTCCCGCGTACCCACCATGAAGTCCGCCCTGGACAACATGGTCAAGTACTACGACCGTCCGGACATGGGCGAGCTGTACACGGCACTGGAATCGGCCATGGGTGAGCGCAAGAACATCCTGCCGAACCTGGACTACCCGGCCGGCCCGGTCTACCACCTGATGGGCTTCGACACGCTCACGTTCACGCCGCTGTTCGTCGCTGCGCGGATCACCGGGTGGACGGCGCACATCATGGAGCAGCTCGAAGCCAACTCCCTGATCCGCCCGCTGAGCGAGTACAACGGGGCCGAGGAGCGGCACCTGCCGTAGTCTTCGTCCTTTGGCTGGCGCCGGGTCCCGTTGGGGGCCGGCGCCGGGGCACCATCGGGGGCCCCGGAACGGCGGCAACGAAATTCCCTTGCTCGCAGAGCTCGCAGGGAATATTAAAGCCGCCTTATCCGGGGTCCCCTGTGCGTGCATCGGGAGCCATGCCGGTCCGGGTCTCACTAATCCCCCCGGGCGTCTTATGGAGGTCCTGTTGCCTCCCCGTCTCTCCCGAGTCCTCGCCGCGCGGGATTCCATGAGCCGCCCAAGGGGACCTGGTCCCCTGCTAGGAAAAGACGACGCTGGAGACGTTGACGTTGTCGGCAGCGATAGTGATGACAGCGTTGAAATAGTCCCCGGCCAGAAGGCGGGGCATCCAGAGGGCCGAATCCGGCCACATCTTGGCGTAGGGCATTTCCCCGGCCGGATACCAGGCCGGAAGGATCTCGTCAGACTCCGCCGGTTCGCCGTCCCAGCGGAGTGCACGGAACAGCACCGTGGACATGTCCAGCGCGGGCTGTGCCGGGAAGATCCACTCGATGGTGCCGGCACGCGTGAGATCCTTTTCCGCGACGATGACGCCGGACTCTTCCTCCACCTCCCGCACGGCGGCCTGCTCCGGGGTCTCCCCCGCTTCGACGTGCCCGCCGAGCGTGACGACCCGGCCGAGGCCGAAGCCGGTCTTTTTCAATCCCATCAGCACCTGCCGACCATCCCGTGCCTCCCGGAACAGGAAGCACAGGACAACCGGCGAGGCGCGGAACTGCACTACAGCGCCCGCGGGTGGGCTGCGGCGTAAACCTCGCGCAGTGTTTCCGCCGTCACCAGGGTGTAGACCTGCGTGGTGGTCACCGAGGCGTGGCCGAGCAGTTCCTGGACCACACGGACATCCGCACCGCCTTCGAGCAGGTGCGTGGCGAACGAGTGCCGCAGGGTGTGCGGAGAAACGTCCCGGCCGATGTCGGCCTTCTCAGCGGCGTTTTTCAGGATGGTCCAGGCGCTTTGCCGGGACAGCCGTCCGCCGCGCGCATTCAGGAACAGGGCAGGCGTGCCCTTGCCCTTGGCAGAGGCCGCCGGGCGTCCGCGCACCATGTACTCGTCCAGGGCGCGGGCAGCATAGGAACCCAGCGGAACCAGCCGCTCCTTGGACCCCTTGCCGAACAGCCGCACAACGTCCGGACCCTTGGCGGGGATACGCTCCAGGGACAGGTCATCGACGTCCAGGCCCACGGCCTCGCTGATGCGCGCTCCGGTGGAGTACAGGAACTCGAGCAGGGCACGGTCCCGGAGCCCGGAGGGCGTATCGAGGCTGACAGCCTCCAGGATGCGGGTGACCTCGTTGACGCTGATCGCTTTGGGCAGGCGCTTGCCCGGCATGGGCGGGTGTACGTCCGACGCCGGATCGGCGGCGGTCATGCCTTCGAGCGCCCAGAACCGGTGGAGTCCGCGCACCGCTACGATGGTGCGGGCAGCCGAGCGCACGCTCAGTGCGGAGGCGCCGTCGGAGCCTTCGGAAATCGATTGGGCGAACGCCGTTACGTCGTGGCGGGAAATGCGTGAAATGTCCTCCACGCCCCGGGCGCTCAGGAAACGGGCGTACCGCAGCAGGTCCCGGCGGTAGGCGTCGAGGGTGTTGACCGCCAGGCCGCGTTCAACGGCCATGTGCTGCAGGTAGCTGCCGATGGCTCGTCCCGCGGGCGTGGAACGCAGTTCCTCGGCCGCCGAATTCATCGTCGCGGCACGTGTGCGTGCCTGGGTGGCCGGCTTGGGTGCAGCTTTAGTTGCGGCTGGGCGGGCGGGGCCTGAGTCTGGCTCGGCATCGGCCCCGGGCACCGCCGGGTGCCTGGGCAGCGGCTGCATGGAACCGGTCCGGTCCAGCTCGGCCAGGTCTGCGTCCCGCAGCCGCCGTGCCTCTTCCGATTCCAGGTCCAGCTTGAGGGTGGGATTCAGGGACCCGCGCAGGTTAATGGCAACGGTGTCGTTATTCGTAGAGCTGGCATCAGCATCAGCGCCGGGCATTGTGGTTCCTAGCGCACGGGGCCGTTGGCCCAGGAGGAGTGCTGCGAGTGGTGTTCGGGCCACGGGGCGTCGGCGGGCCGCAGGTCACGGTACCCGTTGCCTCGGGCGACGGCGGCGGCCAGGACGGCGGCCACCGCGGAAGGGCTGTGCATGCGTCCCTGCAGTGCTGCCTGCACGGCCTCATCCAGATCCACCCATGCGGTGGTGATTTCAGCTTCCTCCTGGGTGCGGGTGTGCCGCTGCGCCTCCGGGACTTGCGAGATACCGCGGGCCAGGTAGATGCGCAGGGCTTCCCGGGAGGAACCCGGTGAGAGGAACAGGTCAGTGAGGACCTGCCACTCAGAGGCCTGCAGATCGGCTTCCTCCGCAAGTTCGCGGGCGGCGCCGACCTGGAAGTCTTCGCCCTCCACGTCCAGCAGCCCGGCCGGGATTTCCCACAGGGTCATCCGCACCGGGTGCCGGTACTGGTTGATCAGCAGCACCTGCCCGGCGTCGTTCATGGCCAGGATGGCCACGGCGCCGGGGTGGGCGACGTAGTCACGGACCAGGGGTTCGCCGTCGTCGGTCAGGAGGAACTTCTCCTTGACCACGTCCCACACCGGACCGCTGTAAACCGTTTCCGATTCCAGCAGCGGGCGCGGGCTTTGTTCGTCGGCGAACCCCGGTGCCATGGCTAGGCCTTGCCGCTCTGGTGGGCCAGGGCAGCCTTGATGAGTCCGGCGAACAGCGGGTGCGGCCGCGTCGGACGGGAGCTGAGCTCCGGGTGTGCCTGCGTGGAGACGTAGTACGGGTGGACGTCGGCCGGAAGCTCGACGAACTCCACCAGACCGCCGTCGGTGGTGGTTCCGGAGAACACCAGGCCGGCGTCGGCAATCTGGTCGCGGTACTGGTTGTTGACCTCGTAGCGGTGGCGGTGGCGCTCGGCCACCTCCGTCTTGCCGTAGGTCTTGGCGACCACGGATTCCGGTTCCAGCTTCGCGTCCCACAGGCCAAGGCGCATGGTGCCGCCCATGTCGCCGCCGCCGGCGACAATGTCCTTCTGCTCGGCCATGGTGGCGATAACCGGGTACTGGGTATCCGGTTCGAACTCGGAGGAGGAAGCGCCTTCCAGGCCCACCACGTTGCGGGCGTATTCAATGACCATGCACTGCAGGCCAAGGCACAGGCCCAGCGTCGGAAGCTTGTTCTCCCGGGCGTAGGTCAGGGCGCCGAGCTTGCCCTCGAGGCCGCGGATGCCGAAGCCGCCGGGAACGCAGATCGCGTCCACCCCGGCCAGGGCCTTGGCTGCACCTTCGGGAGTATCGCAGTCATCCGAGGGTACCCAGCGGATGTTGACCTTGGCCTTGTTGGCGAAGCCGCCGGCACGCAGTGCTTCGGTAACCGACAGGTAGGCGTCCGGCAGATCCACGTACTTGCCCACGAGGGCGATGTCTACGTGGTGCTTCGGGTTGTGCACGGATTCAAGCAGGCGGTCCCACTTGGTCCAGTTGACGTCCTTGAACTTCAAGTCCAGGTGCTGGACGATGTACGCGTCCAGGCCCTGGGAGTGAAGCGTCTTGGGGATGTCGTAGATGCTCGGGGCATCCGGGCAGCCGATGACGGCATCAACATCGACGTCGCACATGCGGCCGATCTTGTTGCGCATGGCATCGGGCACCGGGCGGTCGGAACGGATGACGATGGCGTCCGGCTGGATGCCGATGGACCGCAGGGCGGCCACGGAGTGCTGCGTCGGCTTGGTCTTCAGTTCCTGGGACGGGCCGATGTACGGCACGAGGGAAACATGCAGGAAGAAGACGTTGCTGCGGCCGATGTCCTGGCGGACCTGGCGAGCCGCTTCGAGGAACGGCTGGGACTCGATGTCGCCTACCGTGCCGCCGATTTCGGTGATGATGACGTCGGGGGTCTTCTTCGCCTCGGAGGGCAGGCGCATCCGGCGCTTGATCTCGTCGGTGATGTGAGGAATGACCTGGACCGTGTCGCCGAGGTATTCGCCGCGGCGTTCCTTGGCGATAACCGTGGAGTACACCTGGCCGGTGGTTACGTTGGCGGAGCCGTCGAGGCTCTCATCAAGGAACCGCTCGTAGTGTCCGATGTCGAGGTCGGTCTCGGCGCCGTCGTCGGTCACGAAGACTTCGCCGTGCTGGAAGGGGTTCATTGTGCCCGGATCCACATTCAAATACGGATCGAGCTTCTGCATGGTCACCGCTATGCCTCGCGACCTCAACAAATGGCCGAGACTTGACGCTGTCAGTCCCTTGCCAAGTGAGGACGCCACGCCACCGGTGACGAAGATGTGTTTGGTCGTAGAAGACGACTTGGGAAACCTGGAATTTGATCGCTGCACCACGGAGTTCGAGCCTATCACCTTTTGTCGTTTCGGGTTTGACCTGTGTCTTGTTTCCGTCGGGACTTCACTGAAGATGCCCCGCTGAATCCAACAGTTCCTCGGCGTGGGCACGGGCCGACGCCGAGTCCTCCTGCCCGGCAAGCATCCGGGCGAGTTCCTTGATCCGCTCCTCCTGGCCCAGCACCCGGACGTCGCTGGCGGTGACGCCTGAACCGTCGTCGGCTGCCGTGGAGGTTTTGATCACGCGGATGTGGTGATCGGCGAATGCCGCCACCTGCGGAAGGTGGGTCACGACGATCACCTGCACATGCTTCGCCAGCATGGCCAGCCGGCGGCCGATTTCGACGGCCGCCTTGCCGCCGACGCCGGCGTCCACTTCGTCGAAGATGAAGGTGGGGACCGGATCCACCGCGGCCAGGACCACTTCGATCGCCAGCATCACGCGGGAGAGTTCACCGCCGGAGGCTCCCTTGCCCAGCGGGCGGGCCGGGGCGCCGGGATGCGGAGCGAGCAGGAAGGAAATGCTGTCGGCACCGTGCGGTCCCGGCTCCCCCGTGGGTTCCACCTCGATGACCAGGTTGGCGTCCTTCATGGCCAGCGCCGTGAGTTCGTCACTGACCCGCTGCGCGAGTTCCGCGGCAGCCTCGGTCCGCAGTTTGGTCAGGGCCGCTCCGCGGGTCGCCAGGCGTTCGCCAAGGGCCCCGATCTCCGCCTCCAGTGCTTCGATCCGGGAATCGTCGGAGCTGAGTTCGGCGAGGCGTTTGGCGCTTTCGCCGCTCCATTCCAGGACCCCGTCGATCGAGGGGGCGTATTTACGGACCAGGCCTGCCAGTTCCGCCCGGCGGGACTCCACTTCGGCCAGCCGTTCCGGTCCCTCGGAGTCCAGTGAAGCTCCGTAGCTGGCCAGTTCGGTGGCGATGTCGGCCAGGATGTAGCCCACCTCGGCCAGGCGCTGCCCGGAGGCAGCCAGGGCCGGATCGTGTTCCCCTGCGGATTCCAGCTGCCGCTTGGCTGCGTCCACCAGTGACGTGGCGTCCCCGCCGTCAGCAAAATCGTCCGCGATCAGAGCCGCATGGGCGCTCACTGCAGCTGTGCGCAGTTCCTCGAGGTTGCTCAGGCGCATGGCCTCTGCCTTGAGGGAATCGTCCTCCCCCGGCTGCGGATCCACCGCTTCGATTTCCTCCAGCGCAGCAGTCAGGTATTCGGCTTCGCGCAGCCGGTCCCGGGCCTGGTCCCGCAGTTCGGCGAGTTCCTTCGCCGCGGCCCGCCAGCGGGCGTAGTCCTCGCGGTAGGTGCCCAGTTCGGCGGCAAGCGGGGCACCGGCGTACTTGTCCAGTGCCTCCCGCTGCGCTGCGGCACTCTTCAGGCGCAGCTGGTCGGTCTGCCCGTGCACCACCACCAGGTGCTCACCCACTTCCGCCAGCACGCCCACCGGAGCCGACCGTCCGCCCACGTGTGCACGGCTGCGGCCGTCCGCGTTGACGGTACGGACCAGCGTCAGTTCGGCGGCGCCGTCGTACTCCTCGAGTTCGGCTCCCGCCTCGGCCGCACGGACAGCCGCAGGGCTCTGCGGATCCACATGTACGAGGGCCTCGGCGACGGCGGATTTGGCACCGATGCGGACGGCACCGGCGTCGGAACGAGCGCCCAGGAGCAGTCCCAGCGCGGTGATGACCATGGTCTTGCCGGCGCCGGTCTCACCGGTCACCACAGTGAAGCCTGGGCCTAGGTCCAAGGTGGCGTCGGTGATGACACCGAGGTCCCGGATCCGGATTTCCTCAATCATTCGACAATGCCTCCGCTGTCCGAAACTGCTGCGTCCCTGGCTGCCCGCCGGCCAGGTGCTTTGTCGCCGTCTCCTGCAGGGCTGAGCTGGGTCCCGGCCGCGGGTACCGGGGCCGGTCCGCGCCACCCGTGGGTGGGCAGCTGGAACTTACGGACCAGCCGTTCCGAGAACGGGGTGAGATGGGTACGCGCCAGGCGGACCGGTGTTTTGGACCGGGTCACCTCGACACGCGATCCCGGGGGCAGGTCGATGCTGCGCCGGCCGTCGCACCAGAGCACTCCGGCAGCGTCGGTACGGGTCAGGATCTCCACCGCCAGCACGGACGCCGGCGATACCACCAGCGGCTTGGCGAACAGGGCGTGTGCGCTGATAGGTGCCAGCAACAGTGCCTCGACCTCGGGCCAGACCACCGGTCCGCCAGCGGAGAAGGCGTAGGCGGTGGAGCCGGTGGGCGTGGCCAGCACGACACCGTCGCATCCGAAGGAACTGATCGGGCGGGCATCTACTTCAATGACCACTTCGAGCATCCGCTGGCGGTCAGCCTTTTCCACTGCTGCCTCGTTCAGCGCCCATGTGCGGGAGATGAGTTCTCCGCCGAACCAGACCTTCACGTCAATGGTCATGCGTTCTTCAACCGTGTAGGCGCGCTCCACCACCCAGTGGACGGTCTGGGCGAGGTCGGCACGTTCACTTTCGGCCAGGAAGCCTACGTGTCCCAGGTTGACGCCCAGCAGGGGCACGCTGGTTCCGCGGACCAGTTCCGCGGCGCGCAGGATGGTCCCGTCGCCGCCGAGCACCATGCCCAGGTCCACGTCGTCCAGTACGACATCCTCGTCAAGGATTTCCGTGGGGGCGGTGAGTACTCCGTATTCGGCCTGGATGTCTTCGAGGTCGCTGCGCCGCATCACCGGAATGAGTCCTGAGGAATGAAGCTGGGTGCAGGCTTCCTGGGCAGCAGTCATGGCGGCCCGCCGCCCGGTGTGGGCCAAAACCAGTATGCGTCTGCTCATGTCCGTCTTCATCCTCTTCGTCCTACGGGTGAATGCCTGCGGCATGCCCATCCGTCAGTCTTCTACGGCGGGCTTCCGCTCCGCAAACCCGGCAAACGCCGTAGCTACCAGTTCGGCAGCCGCATCGGCAGGCGATGCGCCGGCACCCGCTGCGTTTCCCGCGGTTTGCTCAGCTGTGGAGGCGGAGTGCTGCAGGGGAACCTGCAGCCACATAAAGAACTCCACATTGCCGTTCTGGCCGGGAAGCGGACTTGGTGCAATGCCCGCGATTTCCAACCCCGCACCAAGCGCTGCCGCCGCCACGGACGTCACGGCTGAACGGTGCTGGAGCGGATCGGTAACCACTCCCGTCCGGTCCAGCCTCTCACGCCCCACCTCGAACTGGGGCTTCACCATGAGCAGCAGGCTTCCACCGGGGCGGGTGGCGGCCGCCAGCGGGCCAACGACCTTTGTCAGGGAGATGAACGACAGATCCGCGACCGTCAGGTCAACGGTGCCCCCGATGTCCTCCGGGTTGAGGTAACGGACATTCATGCCCTCGTAGACACTTACCCGGGGATCCTGTCGAAGGGGTTCCACCAGCTGTCCGTGCCCGACATCGACGGCGGCCACGTGTGCGGCGCCGGAGCGAAGCAGGACGTCGGTGAAGCCTCCGGTGGAGGCACCGGCGTCGAGACAGCGCAGTCCAGGCGGCTGCACGGCGGGGAAGGCAGCAAGGGCGCCGGCGAGCTTGTGCCCGGCGCGGCTGACATAGTCCGGCAGTCCGTCATCGAGCACAACAAGGCGTTCCCCGGCGTCCACCGGTGCCGAGGGTTTGACGGCGGGCTTCCCGGCGCGCAGTACCCGCCCTGCGGCAATCAGCTTGGCCGCCTGGGTCCGGGAGCGGGCGAGTCCTCGGGTGACGAGTTCCTGGTCGAGTCTGGGCATGCCTAGTCTGCTGTCCCGTGGTGGATCCCGGGAGCCGGCGGCGCCTTTGGAGCTGCTGCCGGGGAAGGTGCCGCGGGCTCGGTGTTCAGCTCGGTAAGCAGGGCATCATGCATTTCGCTGTAGACCGCTGCGTGAGCCGCCACGGGCTGAGCAGCCAGCGGTGCGAGGTCATCGAGAAGGGAATCGACTGCATCGTCGTCCGTGGAGACCGGTGTCTGCGGCCATGGCGTTGACGGCTGGGATTCAGGCATCGGTCTTCCTCCTGTTGTTGCATGCGGGATGCATTGACGGTGAATGCGTAAATGATGAACGGAGCTTCTCTTGGAAGCCTAGCCGCGGGCGGTGACAGTCCAGCGGATCTCGGGTGCCTGGGCCGATTCCACGTCCGGGAAGGCGGCCCACCAGGCGGCACAACCTGCGCGCCAGCTGTCCAGATCCGAGGAATCGCCTGCAATTACTACAGCGGTGTCCTCCACCCAGGCGGCAGCTTTGCCGCAGCGGTATTGCCCGCCCTCGAGGACGGGTGCCGGATACGGTTCAAACAACGCTTCAAGGTTCTCAATGAGGTACACCGGCCGCTCCGGGGTCCGTGCGGCCAGCGCCGTCACCGGGGTGTCGACGCCGGTGAGTACCAGCGCGGTATCAAAACCGGCGTTGGTGCCGCCCAGGATGTCCGTGTCCAGCCGGTCCCCCACCACCAGCGGGCGATGGACGTCCAAGTGGCGTGCCGCCGTCGTAAACAGCGGAGCTTCAGGTTTGCCGGCAACAAAGGGAACCCGTCCCGTGGCGGCACCGACGGCGGCCACCAGGGTTCCGTTGCCGGGCGCAATGCCGCGCGCCTGCGGAATGGACAGGTCCGTGTTCGTGGCCACCCATACTGCTCCGCGTTCAACGGCGAAGGCCGCCTCGGCCAGGTCCGCCCATCCCAAGGTGGGATCGAACCCCTGGATGACGGCGTCGGGAGCGTCATCAGCCGAGGCAACGCGCACCATGCCCACGGCGTCGACGGCGGCAGCCAGGGTCGCGCTGCCGGTGACCAGCACCTTACTTCCCGGGGCAACCTTGGTTGCCAGCAGCTCCGCGCCCGCCTGCGCGGACCCGAACACATTTTCCGCGGTGGCGGGTGCTCCGAGTTCGCGCAGGTGGGCCGCAACAGTTGCCGAGGAGCGTGATGCGTTGTTGGTGATGTAGGCAAGCTGGACCGATACATCGGCCAGCCTGCCGAGGGCCTCCACGGCCCCCGGAATAGCGTGCGGTCCGGCGTAGACAACGCCGTCCAGGTCGGAAAAGACCGCGTCGTAACCGGAGACCAGTGAAGGATTAGCCATCAGTGCGCTGCTGCTCCGTCTCGTCGGCGTCTTCACGAGGGGTTTCCTCGTCGTCGTCGTCGTAATTGAAGTCCGAGACTACGACTTCCACGGCCTCGCCGTCGTCGTTGACGTCGCTGTCCTCGGTGAGCAGGTTTTCCTGCTCGTCGCTGGGCAGCGCGTCGATGTCCTCGGACGGCTCAAGGTTGTCCTTCGGGGCTTCTTCGGCCGGTGCGAAGTAGGCGCCGGAACGGTCCTCGCGGGCCTCGGGACGGCGCTTGGGGCGTTCTTCTTCCTCGGGTACCAAGTCGAAGATTTCAGGCTCTGCAAAGTCGCCGAAGCCCAGGGCTTCGTCTGCCCGCAGGGCCTGCTTCTGCCACTTCTGTGCTTCTTCGTTGCGGCCGGCAACCTCCAGGGCGTCCGCGTAGGCACGGAACAGCCGCGGGCTGTAGGAGAAGGCCCGGTTACGGTCCAGCTGCGGGATCTCCAGTGCGGCAACAGCTGCGTCGAACTGGCCCATGTCCATCCGGGCGCCGGAGACGACGATGGCGAGGTCCACTTGGCCGGCGGTGTCAAGGTCCTTGGCGTCTTCGGACCGTGCCATGTCGAGTGCCTTTTCCGGGTGGCCCAGACCGCGTTCGCAGTCGGCCATCATCGGCAGGTAGGCATTGGAACCGCTGATCCGCCGGTAGGTGCGGAACTCGCGCAGTGCTTCACCGAAGTGCTCGGCTGCATAGGCGGTCAGGCCAACGGCTTCGCGGACCACTGCCATGCGTCCGCCGCGGCGGCTGGCGGCCAGTGCATGCTGGAAAGCCAGCTCAGGCTCGTCGTCGATCAAGCGACCGGCCATGACCAGGTGCTTGGCGACCCACTCGCTGTTGACTTCCTCCAGGTTGCGCAGCTGGGCGCGGGTGACCTTGTCCAGCTCCTGCCCTGTAACGTCCTCATCGATTTCCGGTGAACGTTCGCGGTCGGGCCGGTTGGCGCTGCGCAGGTCCTTGGCATTACGGGGACGAGCTGCGGCCGGGGCGTCATCGCGGCGGAACGACGGACGGTCGGAACCGTGTGAGGGGCGGTCGCCAAAAGGCTTACGCTCACCGTCACGGGGCGGACGGGAATCACGCTGCGGACGATCATCACGCGAGAACGGCTTACGATCTCCGCGGTCACCGAACGGCTTACGCTCACCGTCACGGGGCGGACGGGAATCACGCTGCGGACGATCATCACGCGAGAACGGCTTACGATCTCCGCGATCACCAAACGGCTTACGCTCACCATCACGCGGCGGACGGCGGTCATCGCCGCCGAACGACGGCTTACGATCTCCGCGATCACCAAACGGCTTACGCTCACCATCACGCGGCGGACGGGAATCACGCTGCGGACGATCATCACGCGAGAACGGCTTACGCTCACCGCGATCACCAAACGGCTTACGCTCACCATCACGCGGCGGACGGGAATCACGTGAGAACGGCTTACGCTCACCGTCGCGTGCGGGACGGCGGTCATCGCCGCGGTCGCCAAAAGGCTTACGCTCACCATCACGGGGCGGACGGGAATCACGCTGCGGACGATCATCACGCGAGAACGGCTTACGATCCCCACGATCACCAAACGACTTACGATCACCGTCACGCGGCGGACGGCGGTCATCGCTCCCCCGGCTGGCACGGTCATTCCGTTCAGAACGATTGTTGAAGGGGGGCCGGCCTTCCGTGTCACGGGCAGGACGACGATCGTCGCTGCCTCCGAACGACGGCTTACGATCGCCGCGGTCACCGAAGGGCTTACGCTCACCGCTGCGCTCAGAGAACGGCTTACGCTCACCGTCGCGTGCGGGACGGCGATCATCACCATCGCGTGCCGAACGATCGCCAAAGGACGGCTTGCGGTCCTTCGAATACGACGGCTTACCGGCTGCTCCGCGGTCGCCGAACGACTTACGTTCGCCGTCGCGTGCGGGACGGCCGCCGAAGGACGGCTTGCGGTCTTCAAAGCGCTTGGGGGCGTTACGGTCATTCGTGGCGGGGCGTCCGCGGTCATCGCGGCGGTCCGACGAGCTGCTGTTGCGGGCTGCGTTGTTTGCGTCGCCGCCCCGCTGATCCCTGTTATTTTGCTCTGACATGCTGCTGAGTTCCTCTCGTCATGAGCCGACCAACGGAATTACTGCAGTCGCTCGTCACTATGTACCTGTAATGAAGATGTAAAAGTTATGGGAGGCGATCATGCCTCTGGGTAATTCTAGTGCAGTGCGCTCCCTGGCGCCGATTCCGCTCGCCCATTCGAGCCAGGTAAGCGAGTGAGTCTCGACACCAAGGCCACCGGACATCATCTTGGCCCAGGGCACGGAGCACGACGCCGGCCCCAGCCGCGTTCGAGCTCCCGGGACGCATCGGGCGGGTTAAACAAGGAGAGCCCGTACCAACACTGGTACGGGCTCAACCTCTTCAATAATTGTCCGGCGGTGACCTACTCTCCCACATCCTCCCGGATGCAGTACCATCGGCGCTGTGGGTCTTAGCTTCCGGGTTCGGAATGGGACCGGGCGTTTCCCCCACGCTATGACCGCCGTAACCCTTCTACCCGCACCCACCCCAAAGGGGTGAAGGGGAAAACAATGGTTACAACACGTCCCGAAACCACCTCCATAACAAAGGGGGTGCCGGCAGTGCGGTAAATATTGGTGAACCCGCCCCCCGGACAAGGAGGCATAGTGGGTTCGTGTTCCAGGCGCAACAACGGTGTTGTTGTCCGGGAACCACATAGTGGACGCAAGCAGCATGATCTACAACACCCTTTATACTTTGACGGACCGTTTGAAGTCGTGTCCGTCCAGGTGCTGGTGTGGTGTAAGTTATCGGCCTATTAGTACCGGTCAGCTTCACGGGTCTTTAGTCCCCGCTTCCACATCCGG
>NZ_JAJJOB010000010.1:0-510236 GCF_020907345.1 Arthrobacter sp. zg-Y179
ATAATGTTCCGGGTCTCATTCGCCGCGTTCCGGAAACGGTTCTCCACCGCCTGGTAATCCTCCGAAACACCATCAGCCTGGAAATCCGACATAGCCGCATTCACGGCCTTCTCACGCTCACCGATCAACGACTCCAGCCGGGCAACAATCGACTGAATGTCCCCCTGCACCGCAGAGGAAGTATCGGTGTCATAGCTCAAACGATCCTGGGACATGGCAAATCCTTTCAACACCGGCACACACGCGCCGGAAAGCAACGGAACTAAGGAAGAACTAAGAAAAAGGGACAGAAGAACTAGCGCGAGGAACCAAAACGCGCCGAGTCGAACGACGCCGAGCCCTGCTGCTGGGCCGCATTGTCCGCAGCCTCCTGGTCACCGGTCTGGAAGTGCCGGTCCATCTCCGACTGGCCCATCAGAATCGCCGAAAGGGAGCTGTTGAGCTCATTGGCGATCTCGTCCGTGCGGGCCTTGAACTCGTCAAACTTCACCCGGCCGGCACCGTTGAACTTGCCCTCCAGGGGCGCCGCAGCCTCCATCAGGCTCCGCACCAACTGACCCAGATCCTCGTTGGAGGAACTCGTCTGCTGCGTCAACGTCCCAAGGGTCGAAGAACCCATATCAAACTTCATGGCAAACCACCTTTTCGGCACCCCACGGCACCCTCGTCCGAACTGTTCCCCCGAGCAGCCGGACGAATTCACCAAAAGGTAAATCCCGTTCCATTTGCCGGTAGCCCCCATCAAACCCACCAAAACCAACCCGGTCAAGGAAAACGCATGGGTAGAACTACCCATGTGAAATCCGCAGAACTTTCGCCGGGCATCCAGCAGCATCAACAACAGCCAAGGCACCTTAAAGACAACAACGGCGCCGGACTTGGCCGGCGCCGTTGCTTCCTGGACTGAGTTGGTTAGCCGATGTTCTGCACGGCGGACTTCGCCCGAGCACCCGCACCCGCAGCGGTCTCGTCATTCTGCGACAGCGTCTGCTTCACCAACGCAATAATGTTCCGGGTCTCATTCGCCGCGTTCCGGAAACGGTTCTCCACCGCCTGGTAATCCTCCGAAACACCATCAGCCTGGAAATCCGACATAGCCGCATTCACGGCCTTCTCACGCTCACCGATCAACGACTCCAGCCGGGCAACAATCGACTGAATGTCCCCCTGCACCGCAGAGGAAGTATCGGTGTCATAGCTCAAACGATCCTGGGACATGGCAAATCCTTTCAACACCGGCACACACGCGCCGGAAAGCAACGGAACTAAGGAAGAACTAAGAAAAAGGGACAGAAGAACTAGCGCGAGGAACCAAAACGCGCCGAGTCGAACGACGCCGAGCCCTGCTGCTGGGCCGCATTGTCCGCAGCCTCCTGGTCACCGGTCTGGAAGTGCCGGTCCATCTCCGACTGGCCCATCAGAATCGCCGAAAGGGAGCTGTTGAGCTCATTGGCGATCTCGTCCGTGCGGGCCTTGAACTCGTCAAACTTCACCCGGCCGGCACCGTTGAACTTGCCCTCCAGGGGCGCCGCAGCCTCCATCAGGCTCCGCACCAACTGACCCAGATCCTCGTTGGAGGAACTCGTCTGCTGCGTCAACGTCCCAAGGGTCGAAGAACCCATATCAAACTTCATGGCAAACCACCTTTTCGGCACCCCACGGCACCCTCGTCCGAACTGTTCCCCCGAGCAGCCGGACGAATTCACCAAAAGGTAAATCCCGTTCCATTTGCCGGTAGCCCCCATCAAACCCACCAAAACCAACCCGGTCAAGGAAAACGCATGGGTAGAACTACCCATGGGGCGAGTGCCCACGGATAATGGTCGCCAATTCCCAAGGCGCCCGCCGCCGTCGAACCGCAGTAGTCCTTGCGGCGGTGCGCCCCGGACTGCTAGGCCTGTTGGTAGATAAACTGCGATAGAAGCAGTCGCCGCCCTTGCGGCAGACCTCGCGATGAAGGGAAGTGCGGCGTGGCCAGGAAAGAACCCCGCGTGAAGGAAGTCAACGAGAACGACATAGAGGTCAAGGGAGAGCCCAAGGAGTGGGCGGCGGGACTTCCTGCCGTCTACCACTCCATGAAACCGGCGATTGAACACATGGGGCTCGCCCGTGCCTTGGGGACCACCTTCCGCATGAACCAGAAGCACGGCTTCGACTGCCCGAGCTGTGCGTGGCCGGATCCGAAGGACCGCAGCCCGTTCGAATACTGCGAAGAGGGTGTCAAGGCCGTCACATGGGAAGCCACCCCGGTGGTTATCTCCTCGGATTTCTGGGCCGAACACAGCCTCACGGACCTGCGCGGGCGCTCGGAATACTGGTTGGGTATGCAGGGCCGGCTGACCGAGCCCCTGTACAAACCTGCCGGTGAAGACCATTACCGTCCCGTCGGCTGGGATGAAGCACTGGGGATCGTGGCTGACCGGCTCAAGTCCCTGGAGTCCCCGCACGAAGCAGCGTTCTACACCAGCGGGCGGACGTCCAACGAGGCAGCCTTCCTGTACCAGCTGTTCGTTCGCGCCTATGGCACGAACAACCTGCCCGACTGCTCCAACATGTGCCACGAGTCCTCAGGCTGGGCCATGGGCCAGACCATCGGAATCGGCAAGGCCACGGTGACCTATGATGATTTCGGCCAGGCCGACCTGATCATCCTCATGGGCCAGAACCCGGGCACCAACCATCCGCGCATGCTCACCGCACTGGAACTCTGCAAGCGCAACGGCGGCAACATCGTAGCCGTGAACCCGCTGCCCGAGGCCGGGCTGAAGCGCTACAAGAACCCCCAGAAGGCCCGGGGCATCGCAGGAAAGGGCACCGAGCTCGCTGACCAGTTCCTGCAGATCCGGCTCGGCGGGGACATGGCCCTGCTCCAGGCCATTTCCAAGCGGGTGTTCGAGGCAGAGGACAAGAACCCGGGGACCGTCCTCGACCACGAATTCCTCGAGGCGCACTGCGAGGGGCTGGCAGACCTCAAGGAACATCTGCTGCTGCTCGACGATGAGGAAGTGCTGGAAGCCACCGGGCTGCGCGCCGAGGAAATCGACGAACTGGCCGAGCGCTACCTGCGGGCCGAAAAGGTGATCATCACCTGGGCCATGGGCATCACCCAGCAGAAAAAGGGCGTCGCCACCATCAAGGAGATCATCAACCTCCTGCTGCTGCGCGGCAACATCGGCAAACCCGGCGCCGGCGCCGCCCCTATCCGCGGGCACAGCAACGTCCAGGGCGACCGCACCATGGGCATCTGGGAACAGATGCCGGGGACCTTCCTGGACTCGCTCGGCAAGGAATTCAACTTCGACCCGCCGCGCGAACACGGCGCCGACGCCGTGGAAACCTTCCTCCGGATGCAGGACGGCCGGATCAAATTCTTCATGGCACTTGGCGGCAACCTGATCTCCGCCATCTCGGACACCCACTTCGCCGAAGCTGCCATGCAAAAGACGGACATGACCGTGCAGATGTCCATCAAGCTCAACCGCTCCCACCTGGTCACCGGCAAGGAAGCGCTGATCCTCCCGGTGCTGGGCCGCACCGAAATCGACGTCCAGGAAACCGGCCGGCAGTTCGTTTCGGTGGAGGACACGGTCTGCGTTGTCCACGCTTCGCACGGCGGGGTCGAACCTGTCTCCAAGAACCTGCTCTCCGAACCGGCCCTCGTCGCCCGGCTCGGTGCCCTGGTGATCGGTGACCGGATCGACGCCGACTGGGCCGGCTATGAAAAGGACTACGACCTGATCCGGGACCACATCTCCCGTGTCGTCGCGGGCTGCGAAGACTACAACGAGCGGATCCGCCACGAGGGCGGGTTTGTACTGCCCAACGGCCCCCGCGATTCGCGGACCTTCCATACCCCCACCGGCAAGGCGGTCCTGACGGTTAATGACCTGGAAGCGGTGCAGCGTCCGGAAGGCACCCTGCTACTGCAGAGCATGCGTTCCCATGACCAGTGGAATACCACCATCTACGGGCACAATGACCGGTACCGCGGCATCAAGGGCGGCCGCCACGTGCTGTTTATGAACTCCGGAGACATCGAGGAACTCGGCCTGGCAGACGGCCAGTACATCGACATCCACGGTGTCCACCACGACGACGCCGAGCGTGTCCTGCGCAATTTCCGGGTGGTCTCCTACCCCACGCCCAAGGGCTGCGTAGCGGCGTACTACCCGGAAGCCAACGTGCTGGTACCGCTGGACCACGTTGCCGAGGGCAGCAACACCCCGGTGTCCAAGACCGTGCTGGTCCGGGTGGAACCGGCCGCACAGCAGACTGCGGGGCCGGAAGACAAGATGAGCCGCGAAACGGCTCCGGTGTAGGGCACCCACGTAGGCAGCAACAGCCAAGACGCACAACAGGCCAGGACTTCGGTCCTGGCCTGTTGTATCTTCGGCTGTGCGGGCCCGCCATGACCTGGCCCCAACGTGCTGCTTACTGGGCAGAGCCCTTCCAACCCGGCTGGTCCGGCCCTTCCAGACCGGTCTCGGCCAGCTGGAAGGCGGTGTCTGCCGCCTTTTGAACCGCTTCTTCGGAGGACTTACGGCCACTGGTGGTGGTGAGTCCGGCTGCATACCCGACCACAAAGGCGCTGACCAGGCCCGCGTTGTCTGCAACGGTCTCGGCCGACTTCTCCCCCAGCTCCACGAGCATCTTGTGGTCCACTTCGAGATCCAGGATCTGCAGCGCCTGGGTGAGGCGCCTGCTCCAGTCGCTCAGGCGGCGCTCTTCCATCTCCGGGTTGGTGCTCATTGCAGCTCCTTCGTCGGTGCGTGTACGGAAAATAATTACTCAAGCTTTAGCACCCGCGGCCCGGCATCCACAACGTACGCCTCAGCTTCAACGGTGTGGCGCCGGAGCATGTGACCCACAGCTCACCCGGATCGTGTAAGGATATGTCGGTAGTAGTCCAAGTGGTGGGGGGGCCTGTTTTGGCGAGCGACTATGACAATCAGCTGATCGAATCCGTGACCGTGCGCCGGAACCGGCTGCTCGGCGCGTTGCTGTACGGAGAAAACCCGAATGAACGGCGGTGGATGGACAGCGTGCGGCTGTTCCTCTTCAGTGTGGCCGCGGCAGCAGTCATCGCCGCAGTCTGTGTGGGGTACTCGTTTGTGAGCAACCTGCTGGAAGAGAACCGGCAGAAACAGGAAGAGCAGCGCCGGCAACAGAATTCGGCCGCTTATCACCCCGCCGACCACCGCGGTTACGACGCCGGCCCGGCCGACGGCCGCTACGACGTTCCCTTTCCGATGCAGACAGGATCCTAGCCGCCATGGCCCATGCCTTCACCCGAGTGACCCTCATCGGATCCCGGCGACACCTGGACCTTTTGCTTCCCTCCAACCAGCCCGTCGGTGCGTTGATGCCGCAGGTGCTGGAGATGCTGAATGACCCGCCCGCCGACGAAGTCGCCGCCAAGGTGCTGGTGGGACCGGACGGCACGGAGCTGTCGGCCGAGAGCACGCTGAGCAGCGCGGAGATCGCGGACGGGTCCTCGCTGATGCTGTGCAACGCCTCCGAGGCCCCGCCGGCCGCCGTCGTCTACGACGTCACCGATCTGGTGGTCAGCGAGACCGAGGTGGTCGCCGGCCGCTGGACCGACACGTTCCGGGACCTGACCGCCGGCATCTCCGCCGCCGTAGGCCTGTGGGCAGGTGCTGAGATCCTGCTGGGCTCGCTGGCCCCCAACGACGCCTGGTGGCTGCTGCTCTCCGCTTCCCTGGTACTGCTCACAGCCGGCACCGCCCTGGCACGGCCGCCCCGAACCTCCGCCATCGGTCCAACGCTGCAGGGTGCCGGCTGGCTGCTGGGACTTGGCGCCCTGTTGCGCGGCGATCTGGAACCGGAAACAACCGTGCTGCTGATCGCCGGATTGTCCGTGCTGACCCTTGTTGGAGTGGGACTGAGCGCAGCCAACCCGCGGGCGCTCTTCACGGGCGCCGGCACCCTTGCCCTGGCCACCGTCATCTGGGCGGCGGCGGGAATCATTTCCGAGAGCCCTTCCCGCGCGGCGGCGCTGGCCGCCGTTTCGAGTGTTCTCCTGCTCGGCCTGCTCCCGAAGCTGGCATTGTCCGCCTCAGGCCTGGCAACCCTGGATGACCAGCGTGCCACGGGTGGAACCATCAACAGGACGGATGCGCTCGAGGCAGTGGCCGGCGCCCACCGGGGACTCACCCTGGGGGCGATCCTCACGTCGGTTTCCATAGCGTTGGGGCTCTGGGTGCTCGGCACCGACACGGAGCACCAGAAATGGACGCTGCCGCTGCTGTTCGCCCTGACCTTGGCGGTTTTCCTGCGGGCGCGGTCCTTCCCGCTCGCGGCCGAACGCATTTCGCTGTACGCCGCCTCGGGTGTCGGGCTGACCGCCCTCACGGTGGCCTCCCTGCGGTTTTTCTCCTCCGCACCCTGGGCAGTGGGCCTGGCGGTACTGGTTCTCG
This sequence comes from Arthrobacter sp. zg-Y179, assembly GCF_020907345.1. Lineage (NCBI taxonomy): Bacteria > Bacillati > Actinomycetota > Actinomycetes > Micrococcales > Micrococcaceae > Arthrobacter > Arthrobacter sp. zg-Y179. Next base: position 6,438 of record NZ_JAJJOB010000010.1, read on the forward strand.
CCGCCTGCATCGCGGTCAGCCTGACCCTTGATCTGCCGGACCATGCCGAGGCCCGCCTGCGACTGCTGGCCAAGCGCCTGGAAACCCTCGCCATCCTGGCATCGATTCCCCTGGTCATCGGGATGTTCGGCATCTTCTCCCAGCTGTTGGACAGCTTCTGATGCGCGAATCGCTTCATCCGCGGGTCTGCCCGCCATCCGACACCTTCCATCCCGCTGATCCGGCCGCCGCGGCCGGTGGAGGACTATAGCCATGAGCTCACCCGTGAACGCCGGGCCGCTGCCCTACGGTGCCCCCGGTGCCGCCACCCCGGACGGCTTCGAATCAACGCCCCAGCGGCTCCGCCGGACCCTGCGGACCCGCCCTGCCGAAGGCCTGCTCCGCCGGTCGGTCAGCTCCGCGGGGAACCTCTTCCGCGGGGATGATTATCCGCACCTCCTGGCCCAGGCCGCGGCCGGCGCCCAGGCACCGGTGGCCACCGGCCGGCGCATCGCCGTCGTCGGATCCCGCGGAGGTGCAGGGAAGACCACACTTGCCGCCCTGCTCGGCTCGGTCTACTCCTCCATGCGCGCCGACGCCGTCACGGTCCTGGACAACGCCCCTTCCGGGGGCACGCTGGCGCTGCGCACCGGAGTCCCCGACGCCGCATCCCTGGATATTGCCGCAGCCGAACTGTCCCGCCGCCCCCCGACGTCGCTGGCTGATCTCTCCGCGTTGCTGACACCCGCAGGCCGCGGCAACCTGCTGGTCACCGGGCGCCGCGGCACCGGCGGACGGCCGGCAGCGGACGACGCCGCCGCCAAGGCTCTGTCCCTGGCCATCTCCCGGTATTGCCCCATCACCGTCCTGGACTGCTGCACCGGGCTGGAGCTCCCGAGCACGCGTTGGGCGCTTGCCCAGTCCCATCTGGCCGTCTTTGCCACACCGGCATCCGTGGCGGGCCTGGAAGACGCCGGTCTCTACGCGACAGCCTGGCGCCGGGACCCCGCGTTGGCTTCCGTGCCGTTGCTGGTGGTGGTGATCCAGACGCTGCCGGACGCACCGTTCCGCGCCGACGCCGAAGCCCGCAGGCTGACGCGCATGGGCATTGACGCCGTCGGACTGGGGTATGACCGGCACCTCGCAGCCGGGGTGGAAATCAGCCTGGGCCTGCTGGCCCGCCGAACACGCCTCGAAGCGGCCGCCCTGGCCGCCGGCGTCCTGTCGAGGGCCTCGGCGTGAGCGTTCGGATCCTCCACCGGCCCGCACGCACCACGGCCCCCGCACGCAGCCTGGAACCGTTCATGATGGATGCCCCTCCACCGATAGAACAGGGCAAGAGCGGCATGAACATGATGTCGCTGGTGCCCCTGCTCGGAGCCGGCGTCTCGATGACCGTCATGATGCTGTTCCGCGGGTCGCCCCTGGCCGCAGTAGGGGCACTGGCGATGGTGGTGACCATCCTGGCTTCAGTGATCATGATGGTCAGCCAGCGAGGCAAGCAGGGACGCCAGCGCAAGGAGCAGCGGGAGAACTATCTCGAGTACCTGGAACGCAGCCGTGCGACGCTCCGCACCGAGGAACACACGGCCGTCCGGGTTGCCCGCGTCGCCAGCCCGCCGCCGGACGCCCTGTTCGACATCATCCGCAACACCCGGCGGATCTGGGAGCGGCGCCGGCATAACGAGGATTTCCTCAATGTGCGTATCGGCACCGGCCCGCGCCAGAACCGCGAAGTGCAGATCATGAACTCCGGGTCCGCGGTGATGCAGGGCGACACGTTCATGACCACGGAACTGGAGATCCTCAAGCGGCGCTACGAGTCCAGTCCCGAGCTGCCGCTGACCGTTCCGCTGGACTGCGCCGGCAACGTCAGCATTGTCGGCTCAAGGGACTTCGTGCTGCGGGTTGCCCGGCTGCTGCTGATCCAGGGCGCTGCCTTCCATTCGCCCGAGGATCTCCATCTGGCGCTGGCCGTGCCCGAGGCCGAACGGGACAACTGGGAGTGGGCCACCTGGCTGCCGCACCTGGCCGACCAGAAAAGCACGCACCGCACCGGACCCGTGCGGCGGTTGGCCCCGTCGATGGACGCACTGTCGGACCTGCTGGCGGACGACCTCCACGGCCGGTCCAGCATGGCCGCGGAGTCCCGCAAGAACTTCCTGCGCGGCGGCGTGGGCACGGCACTGCCGCGCCTGCTGGTGGTGGCAGATTCCTACGGCGAACTGCCGGCGGAGCTGGCAGTGCCGGACAAGCAGTCCTCCCCCGGCGCCCTCGGGATCACCACCCTCTTCCTGGTCCAGGAACGCCGGCAGGAACCCGGCGAGGTGGCCATCCGCATCAGCGAGGACGGCGAAGGCTTCCGGGTGGAAAACTACCGGCCGGATCCCGTGGAGCCAGTGGTCGAAGCCGGCACCCTTGACCAGTTGCCGGTCCCCCTGGCCCAGTCCCTGGCCCGCAGCCTGGCACCGTTGCGGCTCTCCCCCGATTCACTGGAACACGATTCCTCGGAGAATTCCGAGGGGTTCCTGGAGATGCTGGGCCTCTCCCCGCGGTTGGATGAAGATGACATCCGCCGGCTGTGGAAGCCGCGCGGCGAAGTGGACTTCCTGCGGGTACCCCTGGGCCCCGACGACCGCGGCCGTCCCGCCCTGCTGGACCTGAAGGAATCGGCGCAGTTCGGGCACGGCCCGCACGGCCTGTGCGTGGGCGCCACCGGTTCCGGCAAGTCGGAAATGCTGCGCAGCCTGGTGGTTGGCCTGCTGGCCACGCACTCCCCGGAGGTCCTGGCCATGGTGCTCGTGGACTACAAGGGTGGTGCCACGTTTGCACCCTTCGCCAACGCACCCCAGGTCACCGGCGTCATCACCAACCTCTCCGACGATGTCAGCCTGATTGAACGCGTCTATGCCAGCCTCTCGGGGGAGATCCAGCGCCGGCAGGAAGTCCTCAAGGAGGCCGGCAACCTAGCCAACATCACCGACTACCAGCTGCACCGGCAGGAACTGCGGGCCAAGGGCAAAGACCTGGCGCCGCTGCCGCACCTGGTGGTGATCATCGACGAGTTCGGGGAACTGCTGACCGCCCGCCCTGACTTCATTGAGCTGTTCCTTTCCATCGGCCGGATCGGCCGGTCCATCGGGGTGCATCTGCTGCTCTCCAGCCAGCGCATCGAGGGCGGCAAGCTGCGCGGCCTGGACACCTATCTCTCCTACCGGATTGGTCTGCGAACGCTCTCGGAGGCGGAATCCCGCACCGTGCTGGACACCCCCGATGCCTTCCACCTGCCGCCGGTCCCCGGGTTCGGGTACCTGAAGGTGGACACCACCACGTACACCCGCTTCAAGTCCGGATACGTGTCCGGCCCGCTTGAGATGGAAGAAGAGGACGAGCCGGAAACCGACGACGCCGGGCAGCCGGCCGTCCTGCCGGTGCCGCGGTATGCAGCCACCCTCGAAGACGCCGCGCAGCCGGACATTGCCAAACCGGCGTCGACGTCGGCCTCCAAACGGACTACCGGCCCCACGGTGCTCTCCACCCTGATGGATACGCTGGCGAAGTTCCCCCGCGCCGTCGACCCGATCTGGCTTCCGCCGCTGCCCGGCGGGATTGCCCTGGACACGGCTGCCGGCGGCCTGGACGTGACCAGCCAGGGCATCCGCCTGGCCACGGGCGGCGGCCTCAAGATCCCTCTGGGGCTCCTTGATGATCCGGCCAAGCAATGGCAGGGCATCTGGGAACTGGACCTGGCCGCCAACGGCGGCAACGCAGCGATTGTGGGCGGGCCGCAGACCGGCAAAAGCACTGCCCTGCGCACTATCGTTGCAAGCCTGTCGCTGACCCACACTCCGGCCGAAGTAGGCATCTATGCCGTTGACCTGCTCGGCAGCGGTCTGGTCCCCCTCGAGGGGCTGCCCCACGTGGGCGGTGTGGCGGTGCGTACCAACCGGGAAGTTGTCCGGCGGACCGTGGATGAAATCCTCGCCATGCTCTCGCAGCGCGAACGCATTTTCGAGAAGTACCAAATCGATTCGCTGCCCACCCTGCGCCGGCTGTGCGCTCAGGGCGGCATCCCGGAGCTGCCCAGCGCCGACATTGTGATGGTGCTGGACGGTTACGGACAGCTGACGGACGAATTCGAAGAGATCGAAAAATCCGTCCATGCCCTGATCAGCCGGGGCGGCGGGTACGGCATCCACGTGGTGGTGACCTGCTCCCGGATGAACGAAATCCGCATTGCCCAGCAGAGCTTCTTCGGCAACCGGATCGAGCTGCGGCTCTCAGATCCCGGCGAATCCGCCCATGGCCGGAAACTCGCCGAATCGGTCAGCCAGGGAACGCCCGGCCGGTCCCTGACGAACCGCAAGCTGCAGGGACACATTGCCCTCCCCCGCATCGACTCCGACCCGGATCCGGACACTGCGATCACGGGCATGCGCGATCTCGTGGAGTCGGTCTCCGCCTCCACCGACGAACGCGCCATGCAGGTGCGGGTGCTGCCCGCGGTGGTGGACGCGGCAACGGCACCCACTCCGGCGGCACCGGCCACGGTTCCGCTGGGCCAGCGCGAGACGGACCTGGGCACCGAGCTGCTGGATCTGCACAACAAGGAACGCCATCTGGTGATCATGGGCGACGACGGTGCCGGCAAGACCAACGCCATGCGCTCGGTGATCCGCCGCTTGGCCGAGCAGCACAACGCCGAGGACATCGTGTTCGCCGTTTTCGATCCCCGCCGCACGCTCGCGGACGAAGTGCCGGACGATTACCTGGGTGGATATGCCACCAGCGCCGCCCTGGCCGAACAACTGGCATCAGCCGTCGCAGCGGAACTGCAGAAACGGATCAGTGCCAGTCCCGAGGAAGTCGCGGCACTGCCCCGGGTGGTGCTGGTGATTGACGACTATGACGTGCTGACCGCCGGCGGGTCCTCCCCCCTGGGCAGGCTGACGCCGTTCCTGCCGCTGGCTCCGGAAATCGGCCTGCACGCAGTGCTTTCCCGCCGTGTCCGCGGTGCCAGCCGGGGCATGTACGAGTCCTTCTTCACCGCGCTGCGTGATTCCGGTGCCGCGGCGCTGATTCTCTCCGGCGACCGCGGCGAAGGCACCCTCATCAACGGTGTCCGTGCCCGGGCGCTGCCGCCGGGACGCGCCCAGCTGGTCCAGCCCGGCCGGCCTGTACAGACCCTGCAGCTATTTTGGAACGACACAGCCAGTGACGTGCTGGTGGGAGGAGCACCGCAATGAGTTCAGACTGGACGGTTATCGGGGTCCAAGAGCCCACGCTGAACCGGATCACGGAAGCGCTGGTGATGACGGTGCCTCATCTGTCGATACGCCAGCAGGCGCAGGACACGCTTCTGGAAATCGTGGACGACGCCGGCACCGCGATCCTTGCCCTGGAGGCTCCGCGGTTGATCCAGCTGCCGGAAGAGTCGGTTCGGTTGCTCACCGGTGCGCCGGTGAGTGCCCCCGCGGGCGGAACGGTACCCGTGTTCTTCGCACCGGGCGGTTCGGGCAGTCCGCAGGATCCCTTGTGGTGGCAGGAAATCCATGCCTTGGGCAGCCAGCCGGACAGCGGAGAGCTCGCGGACAAGGTCAGTCATGCCTTGGCAGCACTGTGCACCGGGGTAGTTATTGTTCCGTTCGGAGAGGATTCCAATGCATGATTCGGCCTTTGACTTCGTAACCGGTACAACGGCGGTCCTGTTCCAGGACAAGCCCGTAGCGGCCCTAACCCCCTGGGTACTGCGCTCCTACAACGCCGCCGCAGCGGCAGGCATGGACTTCGTCCTGCTCACGCCGGGCAGCACCCGAATCACCTTTCCCCTGTCCGATTTTCTCGCGGGCGGAAACGGCCGGTGGCTGGTGACCGCTTCTGACGGGACCCTGTATGACGGGATGACCGGCCGGGAGTACGACTGGGCGGATGATGCCCTTTCGGCCAGCGATACCCTGGCGGACGAGTTCCTTGCCGCTGAAACGCAACAGGTGGGCTACCTGCATGTGCGTGCCGTGACGCTGCACCCGGCGTCCTACCGGACCCTCGCGGGCAGCTTCACCGAGCAGATCTTCACCGCCGTCACGGGCGCGGCGCCGAGCGGCTGGGGGGTCTGCGAACCCGTCAGCGAGCGGTGGGACGTGCAGGCCGCGTCCGCCTACTGCTACGACCGTTCTCCGCAGACCACCCGGATGGAGGTGGTAGGCCGGGCTATGGAAAGCGATGCGACGGGACGCCTGCCTTCCACCGGTTCCGTTGGCGTGATGACGGTGGAACGCACCTCCCGGGGAGTTCTGGAAACCGTGGAACTGCTGGCGGACATCCAATCGCCCCTCACCACCGAACAGGTGACGGGTTTCGTTGAGGGCGCACATCATGCCCGTGCCCGCACGGCCGTACTGGGCCAAGGGGTTGGCTACACCGATTTGAACCGCCCGGCACGCTTCACGGGACTGGTGGTTCCGCGGTGTGCGGTCTTCGGGGCGGAGTCCCTGACAGCCGTCGGAGCCCAGCGGGCGCTGGCAGCCGCGGGCGACGGCGCGCGGCTGACGGGAGCGGCCCCGCAGCAGTCGCTGGTGGTGGAATACCAAGGTGAGCCGACACAGGGGCAGAAGCACCCGGTGGAGGCGTACGCGGACCTCGCCGCGGCCCTCGGCGCAGTGACCGCAGCGGAATAAGCGCAGCGTGGTGACGCCGCGGGAGGAACTGCGCGGCTAGCCCCTCCTAGGCCGGAGCTACCGTGAAGCTACGGTCGCCGAAAAAGACCGTACTTCCCGTCGGAGCCAAAACCGGGCGGAGCGGCTCGAGTTCCTCCCGCAGTCCCTGGGCCGTGACGACGGCGCTGCCGTTGGTCGAATTGCGGTCCGTCACCCAGACGCCGTTCGAATCCGCCTGCAGGTGCAGATGGGTCTTGGAAACCGACCGGCCCATGTCCGCGAAATCAAGCAGCTGGTCAGCGGTCTCCTGAGGCTTCGGGCTGGGATTGCGGCCAAGCAGGGCGGTACCCGTAACCACGACGGCGGCACCGTCGTCGAACTGCAGGCGTACGGCCCTGGAACTCCGTCTGGACGCCACTCGGGTCATTTCCAGCTCATCATCGGCATGCGCCGGCGCGGGAACGGACGGCACCGGTGCGGGGTCGGGCGTACCGTTGGGCTGCCAGCCGGCGGAGAAACCCGGGGAGGCAGGTGGCAAGGAGGCTGCGGCCTGGGCCACGCTTCCCGGAGGAGGGGCATAGACCGGAACGGAACCGGACGGGGCAGCAGGGACACCCGCCGCCGGGAATCCCGGCACCGCAGTAACCGGGGGCACAGCAGTAACCGGGGGCACAGCAGTAACCGGGGGCACAGCAGCGGCCGGGCCGCCGCCTGGGCCGGCACCAAACGCCGTCGGGAATGCGCCTGCGGCCCCCGTCGGGGCACCTGCACCTCCTCCGGCCGCCCCGTCGGATCGGACCCCGTCGGCCGCCCCGTCGGACCGGATTCCTCCGGTGAGCAGCGGATCCCGGCCCGCCCGCACGTCCACCACCAGGGTGCCGGCTGCCTTGTCATGCCATCCCTGCCGCTGGTGGTTCTTATCCCACAGGTTGGAAACCAGCAGGATGACCGGTCCCGCCGGCACAACACCGGAAACACCCAGGATCGCGTTGCGCAGCAGAACCGGGACCAGCCCGGGCGCGTGGCCGTCCTTGCCGGTGGTCCGGATGCCCAGGGCGAGGTTACCCGGAGTCTTGCCGGTTCCCGCTTCCCAGATCCAGAGCCACAGCGCATATCCACCGGCCAGTACAGCCCCGGTGCCCCAGCCCAAAGCCCGTGCATCGTCTCCCCCGGCCAGGGAAAACAGCAGGGACGCGGCAATCACCAGGGCCACGGACGGCAGCGCGTCCAGAGCCTTGGCCGCTAAGCGCTGGAAAGCGGTGGCGTTGACGAGATTGGGGCTGGACGCCATCTAGAGCTTCCTTGTCGTTCTGTGGGTCGGGGCCGCAGGCAATGCTGTCCCGGTTGGTGTCTGCGGCAGGATTTCGGCTGCCTGCCCTTCCTCCGCTGGGTTGTCCGCAGGACGGTCCAACAGCGCCAGATCGGCCGATGTTACGAGCTGGGATGTGACTGCATGCTCCACCAGCCGGGCCCGCCGGTTCGACGCAGGCTTCCCCCCGGCTCCGCGCAGGCCGGCCACGCCAACCCGGTCCAGCTTTTCGCACACGTTGTCGAGCTTCCGGTTGAACCTGGTCTGTGACCAGCCCAGCCGCTGGGCCGCCTCCGCGGAGGTCGGCAGGGCACTGTAGCCGGTGCCGTCGCGCCGCAGCAGCGGTTCCGCCAGCGCCACCATCACTGCCTTCTGGGATTCGGTAAAGAGTACGGGACCGATGGTTGTTTCCCCGCCGTCGGCTGCGCTGAGGGGATCCTGCCGGAAGGTGGGCGTTTTCAGATGGACATCGAATTCGTAGGTGGTGGAACCGGCACTGAAGATAATCCGGGTCTGTTCAAAGACCACGGGAAGCCGGGCACCGGGGGCCAGCCAGGCCTGCATCCCGCCGCCCGAGTCAGCAATGGTGGCAGAGATGCGGCTGCCGATATTCGTCAACCACCAGATTCCGTTGTCCTTGGCAATGCTGAGGAACTTCCGGTGCAGGTAGGGATTGTCGTCGATCGCCAGATCGCCCTCCCTGCCGATGCTGAAGACGGCAGGCTCCTGCGGCTCGTACCATTCGCCGCAGTACTCTATGCCAAGCTCCCCCACGCGTCTCCCCCTTGTCCGGTTGCCCGGCTTTCCGTGCGGCTCCCCCATGGCCCCGCTACGTCTTCATTGTCCATCCGTACCTGCTGCTTCTCACTGCGGCGCGCAGAACGCCACCGCCGGCGATGCTTTCCCGTTGTCCCTCGCCACCTGCACTTCTATACAGGTCTCACCGTCCGATGCCGGAACCTGTGCCTTGGCCTCCGGTGTCCGGACCATGTCTCCCCGAGCGGTGGCACTGACCGTCCGCCACAGATAAATGTCCCCTTCTGCCGGTTCCGGGTTCTTCCAGGTGAACACCACCGAACCGTCCGAAACAGCGGCGGCCAGCGATTCTGGCGGGAGCACCGCACCTTCGGTCCCCGCCAGAGGGTTCTGCGCGGATTTCGACGGCGTGGGCAGGACGCTCTTCGGCTCCGTTTCGGGCAGCAGCAGGGCCGCAGCGACAATGCCGACGACGGCGGCTGCCGCAGTCACCAGGCCGATGCGCAGTGCAGTCCTGGCCCGGCGCCGGGGCGGTTCCGGCCAGCTAAAAGCCTCCGAAACCGATGTGTCCACGGCCCCCGGGGCCGGTCCCGCCGCCGCAAGTCCCGAACGCATTACCGTGCCCTCGTGGACCGCAGCAGCCGCCTCGTCACCGCCGGAAGCAGGGCCGGGGGCAGCAGCAGGGACCGCCGCCCGCGCTGCACCGGCTCCGGCGACTGGCGACGTCGGGCGCTGCAAGGGTGCCCGGCGCGGCGGCGTTGTGGTGCCTGGATCGATCGAGACCACGCGCCGGATGCGGGTGCGGTCCTCGTCGTCGCCGCTCTCCTCAGCCTGGTCCGGCTCCTGCAGCACCTCAAACGGCGTACTGGCCAGGTTCAGCTCGCCCTGGATCCGCTGAAGTGCCAGCCCGAAGGCGTAGGCGGAGGAGAACCGGGACTCGGGAGACTTGGCCATCGCCGTGGCCAAAGCCAGTTCCAGCGATTCCGGGACGTCCGCCCGTCCGGTAGGCCGCAGCGGCTGGCTGACGATCCGGTCGATCAGTTCACGCTGGGTATTGCCTTGCCCGGGCACTACAAACGGCGAGCGCGCTGCCAGCAGGGTATACAGGGTGGCGCCGAGGGCCCAGACGTCAACGCGGATTCCGTCCGCCCGGCCGCCGGTGAGCGCTTCCGGAGGCGACCAGGGGATGGACAGTCCCAGGTCCTCATCCTCGGCGGCGTCGGTGGTTCCGGAAATCCCGAAGTCCGTCAGGGCGGGACGGTTGTAGTCCGTCGTGAGGATATTGGCCGGTTTAATGTCCCGGTGGGCGATGCCGGCCCGGTGCGCGGTCTCTACCGCGGAAGCCACCTGGATGCCGATGGTGAGCACTTCAGCCAACGGCAGGCCGCCCTGGCGGTACCTGATGTCGAGACTGGGCCGGGAGCAGTACTCCATTGCCAGATAGGAGTGGCCGGCCTCAGTGATGTCCGCTTCATAGATGGTGACGATGTACGGGTGCGAGGACAGCTGTGCCATGAGGTTCGCTTCGGCCTCGAAACTGCGCCGGGCACTGTTCGTGCGCAGGTCCGAGAGGAGCACCTTGACGGCAACCCGCCGCCGGGGATGGTCCTGCTCATAGAGGTAGACGTCGGCAAAGCCGCCGGAGCCCAGGTGCCGCAGGTAGCGGTAGCCGGTGATCTCCGGCGGGGGCGCCGGAGCACGCTTCTTCATGCCAGTCCCTCGAACCGGATCCAGACGTCGTCGCCGAGCTCGGCGGTGTCGCCGTCGAGCACAATCACTCCTTCACCCTGCCCGAGGCGGTGCGGCAGCTGTCCGTTGCGGACCAGCACGGTGCCGTTCGTGGAGAACAGGTCCCGGAGCATCACGTGCCACCCCTCCAACCGGATCTCCGCGTGGGAGCGGGAAATATCGCCTCCGCTGCTGGGAACCTGCACCATCCGCGGCATGTCCGAGCCCGGAGTCCTGGCCACCGACGGCTGGCGTCCGACAACAATGTTCCGGTCCAGGACCTCCGTCTGGCCGGTGGAAAACACCGCCCGTCCCAGGGCAGGACGGCTCACCGGGTGGGGCTCTTCGCCCAGCGGCTGTCCGCAGTGCACGCACACGCTGCGCGTAGGCGGATTTGCATGCCCCTGCGGGCAGGTGCGGGCCAGAACCGTCGGGGCCGTACCCGGCTGGCCGGCAGGGGCCGTACCCGGGTGGCCGGCGGGCGGTGCCGCCTTGGCCAGTTCGCTGCTCATGATGGTGTCGCCGTCGTGGTCCAGGTCTTCCGGAACCTCACCGACGGCTACCGCGGGTGCTGCCGCCGTGACCGGAGCAGCAGGCACGGGGACCGTCGGGATAGGGGCGGGGGCCGGGGCGGGGGCAGGAACCGGGGCGGGGGCAGGAACCGGTGCCGCAGCTGCGGGCGCTGCTGCCGGCCGCCCGGGGGCACCGACGGGGGCCGCCGAGTTGCTGCGCAGCCACGGAACCGAATCGATCAGCGCACCCGAAGGCGCGTCCACCGCCTTCGGTGCAGGCGGAGGGGATGCTTCGACAGGCTGGAGCGTGTCCGACGGGATGAAAGCTTCGTCCGGGGGCCGGACGGTCTCGCTCAGGTCCGTCTCCTCCACGGAAACCGGCTCCTGCACGGATTCCACGGTTTGCTCCGCTGCTCTACCGGGTTCGGCAGGACCGGCAGCGTTACCTTCCGGCGATGGGCTCTGCAATGAGGCAGGCTCGGGGGGTCGGACAGCGGCGGGCTGAGCAGGCGCGGGCTGAGCAGGTGCCGGCTGAGCAGGTGCCGGCTGGGATTCCATGGGCTGGACGGCTGCGGGCTGAGCAGGCGCGGGCCGGGATTCGGCCGGCTTCCCATCGGCGGTTGTCCGCGCCCCGACTTCCAGCGAGCCGAATTCCAGCATCGAAACCAGGGCCACGCCGCTTTCGAGCGGCAGCAGCGGATTCTCTGCGGAACTCCCGGCAGCACCATCCGAAGCCGCTGCCTTCAAGGTGAAGGAGCCGCCAGCCGGCAGGACCCGCTCGCTCCACGTGGTGACGAATTCGCCCGACGCCGCCGGCTCGTCCTTCCCTGCCTCCTGCAGTTCCAGCGGACCGCGCAGGATGACATGCAGGCGCTCCCGGTCCCGCAGGGAAAGAACACCGAAGGAAGGCATATCCGCCAGACTGCCGGTGAGCCCCCCGGAGACAGCCGAAAAAACGCGGTCGAGTGCCGGTGCTGTTGCCAGCAGTGACCAGATCTCCCGTACCCGCTCTTCCCCGGTGTCCGGGGGCAGCAGGCACAGCACCGAATCGCGAACCAGGCACAGCCACGCCCCGGGGCGGTAGCGCAGACCGTTCATTCCTCTGCGGTCTTCCGTGATACCGCCGGGTCAGTGCCCGAGCTCGCCGGATCGCCTTCGACGGGGCGGGGGCTGGTGGGCTGCTGTTCCTGGGAAGCTCCGGGCAACGTGATGGCGGCGGACTCGTGTCCGTCCGGTCCGCCCTCGGCGTCGATGACCAGAACCGTGACGTTGTCCCGTCCGCCCGAGCGCAATGCAGCCTGGACCAGGGCTGCACAAGCGTCCTGGGGGTTGGTGACGGACGTCAGGATCTGCAGGATGTGCCCGTCCGCAACCTCGCCGGTGAGACCGTCGGAGCAGACCAGGAGCCGGTCCCCGGGTTCCACCGGGATCAGCCAGAAGTCCGCATCGGCATCATTTCCGGTGCCCAGGGCGCGGGTGACTACGTGGCGGCGCGGATGCACCAGGGCCTCGTCCGGAGTGATCTGTCCCAGATCCACCAGTTCCTGGACCTCGGAGTGGTCCACGGTGATCTGCTCCAGCACGCCGTGGCTCAGCCGATAGGTGCGTGAATCGCCCACGTTGAACACCAGCCAGTAGGGGTTTCCCCCTTCCCGGACGAGGACGGCGCCGGTCAGCGTGGTGCCGGCCCGCCCGCCTGTGGCCTCACGGATGCGGTGGTCCGCCTCCTTGACCAGGGCCTCCAGCTGTTCAGCGGAGAACTCCGGCAGGTGCTTGCCCACTATCGGGGAATCCCCAAGGGTCCGGACACAGATGCTGCTGGCCACCTCCCCCGCCTCGTGGCCGCCCATGCCGTCGGCAATGGCAAAAATCGGATCCGCAGCGATGAGCGAGTCCTCATTCAGTTCGCGGCGCAGTCCGCGGTCCGAGGCGTAGCCAAACACGGCGTGCATATCGGTATCCGGGGATGCAGTTTCGTCGGAGTTCATTCACGCCCTATCCGGAAGGTTCACTAAAGTGATCTGGCTTACGAGTTCTCCTGCTTACCCTAGCCGACGGCAGCGCCCAGCGGTCCGGGGTGAGGCGGCGGGTCCACATCCGCGCGTCGAGCAGCAAGGAGCGCGGTGAATAGCGGGCCCGCTGGCGCCGCCAGAAACCCACTGATCCTGCGAGCCTGCCCAGATGCTCCTCGACCTGCTTCCAGTACTCTTCGACCTCAGCCTCGGAAGGTTCACCCGGGCCGAAGATACCGGCGTCGGCGCGCCGGGCCAGGACTGCAGTCGAATCCGCCGCGACAGGGAACGCGTGCTGCAGCAGGGCTGCATGTTCCCGCCGGGTCGCGTGGCTGGGCGGGCGGCTGCCGAGGTCGGTCGCCAGGCTCACCACTTCCTTCCAGCCGCCGCCGACCCGCCGGGAGGGTGTGCCGGACGTCCGCCGGGACCGCCGCCGTCGGACCTTGACCAGCAGGATCAGCAACAACGGTCCCAGCAGGATGACAAGCGGCAGCGAGGCCAGGGCAACAAGGCGCAGCCAGTAGCGGAACGTCGCCCAGAAATCGTCTTCCTGCTCCTCGGGGTCCTGGGCCTCGGCCTCCGTATCCGGAGGCAGCTCGGCCGGTTCCTGCGGCGGAGGCGGAGGCTGCAGGACCTGGGGTTTCGGCGTGGACTTCGGCTGCTGCTGCGGCGGCACCGGTTCGTTGTCCTCATCCGGGGTGGGGAAGAAAGGCACCCAGCCCACGTGTTCGAACTCCACCTCCACCCAGGCGTGGACGTCGTCACCGGTGATTTCCAGCGGCGCCGAGGGATCCTTCACTTCGTCCCAATCCGGGTAGAAGCCCATCACCACGCGTGCCGGGATGCCGAGCTTGCGTGCCATCAACGCCATCGCGACGGCATACTGCTCGTCGTCACCGACCATCTGGTCCGCGTCCATCAGCCGCAGCATCCGCGCGGCGCCGTGTCCGGGCAGCGAGGGGGTCTCCCCCTCCTTGCCGTTGCTGAAGAAGCCCTCCGAGGCAAGGATCTGCTGCAGGCGGCGCACGCGCTGCACCGGGCGCGACTCATCGCCCACGTAATCAGCAGCCTTCGAGCCCAGGATCGGCGGATCGTTGTAGACCCGGGGAAGCTGGGTGGAGGAGAAGCGGTATTTAGCCAACTGCGCGTCGTCGGGCTCTTCTGGGAAAACGACGCTGGCCTCATAGGTGTCCCCCGGCTGCAGCTGCGCCACCGTCAACGCAGTACCGGAGGCTTCGCTGTAGTAGAGACCGGCGGCAAGGTCCGCGGCACGTTCACCCGTTACCTTGAAACCCGTCGCCTGCCCGCCTGCCGGAACCCAGGCGCCGCCATACTCACCAACGGTGAACTTCAGGTTCGCCTTGGTGCCGTCCTCGTCGGCTGTCTGTGCCAGATCCGAGCGTGCGTCACCCACGCGGGTGAAGTTCCCGTTGCTGCCCGGGTCCACGGTGTAGACCACGCCGTCGTAGGCGTCCAGGGCGGCCAGGCGGATGCGCTGGCCCTCGGGCAGTCCTTCGACCGTAAAGAGCGTGGTGTCCGATTCGTCCTTCACATACCGCCGGAAATCCGTGAGCGGGCTGGGATAGTCGAAGAGGTCCACGGGAGGCTCGACGACGTCGCGCAGCACCTGGCGGTCGGCGCCCTGGTCCAGCAGCGGAGCCGCGCCAAGGGACGAAGCCAGCGCTGCGGCAAGCACGGCCGTCCCGAAACCGAGCCGCCGGGCCCGGGCGGACCGGGCGGCAGCGGACGGCTGCCCGGACGCGCTGCGGAGGTTTCGCCGGGTCGTCTCCCCCACCCCGGCAACCGGGGAGCTGCCCCGCAGGGTAATGGTCTCGACGGTGCCCCGGCCCAGCTCCCGCCGGTAGGCGAGCCAAGGCATCGTCAAGGCAATGAGCACGGCCCCGCGGACGCCGGGCAGCGGCGCCTCGTCCGTGCCGAGGGCAATGCCTGCAACGAACACGGCCAGAACAGGAACCAGCACCCAGTAGGGCCGCCGGGCACGCCAGGCGAGGAGCCCGGCCACCAGCCCGCCGACCAGCCCAAGCAGGAACGGCACCACCAGCATGCCCGCTGCAAGGCCCACCGGCGGCGCGATGGTCAGCAGGTCCTTCCACGCGAAAACGATGCCCAGGACCAGCACCCGGACGGAAGCGAACGAGGGAATGAGGCCGGCGATGGCTTCGAGCGGTGCCGCGAAGGCGCTGCCCAGCAGCACATAGGTGCCGGCCGCAGCGCCCGCGGTGGCCCAGAATCCCCAGCGCAGGCGGGCGGATGCTTCGGCCAGGCCCAGGCCCAGCAGGATGCCGCCGATCCCGGCTACCAGGAAGCGCGTATCCCAGCCGAAGGTGGGTCCGAATCCCAGGATCCCCAGGGTCAGCACTGCCGTGAGCAGCGCCCAGTCAGCCAGCCGGGGCAGCAGGGCTGCCGCCCCCGGGCCGGTTACGTCCGTGCTCACGCGACCGCCTTCCGCAGCACGCCGGGAAGGCTCTCCAGATCCCCGATGTCCAGCACGGCAAGATCACCGATGGCGGCCAAAGCGGGTTCCACGCCCGTTCCGCAGCGCAGCGCGATGCAGCGGATGCCCGGTGGCACCTTCATCGAGGCGGACCGCAGCGCGGCGCCGTTGGGTTCGGTGCCCGTCACAAGGAACACTACGGAGGCGTTGGGCACGGCATCCGCCGTGATCCGGGCGAGGTCGACGATCCCGGAAGTGCGTGACTGCCCCTCTGCCTCGGTGAGGCCGTCCAGCATGGCACCCGCGGCCGTGCAGCGCAGCGGCCCGTCCTGGGTCAGTACCGACAGTGCCAGCTGTTCACGGAACGCCTGGACTCCCAGCGAACCCGCAACCGACACCGCGAGTTCCAGGTCCTCCTCGGAGGTGTACTCGGCGCTGCTCAAAGACAGTGCGACTGCCACGTGGGAACGCCGGGTTTCCTCAAACTGGCGGACCATCAGGGTGCCCGTCCGCGCGGTGGTCTTCCAGTGGATGTGCCGGCGGTCATCACCGGGAACATAGGCCCGGAGGGCATGGAAGGCCACATCCGAACTGGACAGGTCCGTAGTGGGCTCGCCTTCCAGGTCCCGGATGAATCCTGTGGTCGAACCGCTGAGCGACGCGGTGCGGGGATGCACGTACAGGTCCACGGCGTCCGCCCAGATAAGCCGCCTGCCCATCAGCCGCAGCGGATCCTGGCGCACGGATTCCACGGGGCCCACCCCAATGACGGCTCGGCGGCGCGTAGGGATACTGAAGAGTTCCTCATGTGTCTGTCCCGGACGCATGCGGGGCAGGTCGAATGCCGCGACGGCTCCGCCCACCGGAAGCTCAAAGGTCACCGGCAGCATCGACCGCGCGGCCGTGCTCGTGATGCTGAGGCTGCCTACCGCGGCATCGCCGACGGCAACCCGGGTGCGGGCCAGGTCCAGTGCCACGTCATAGGAGAGCCGGCCGACGACGAACGCCGTTCCGAGCACCAGCAGGACCCCGGAGCCGACGGCGGCAACCAGTGCCTCCTGCCAGTTGAACACGGTGCCGAGGAGAACAAGAACGAAGGTGAGTCCCACGGCCAGCCAGCCCAGCGGGCTGACGGCGGCCATGGCCGCCCGCAGGCGGCGTCCAGCCGAGCCAAGTCCGGCTCCGGTCCGTTCCAGGACCGGAGCCAGGCGGCGGGCGGCCGGCGCCAGTTTGGGTGCTGCGGCCCGCCAGTAAGCGGAGCGGAGGAATGCACGACGCATCCGCAGGACGCGCCGGCGCAGGGTGACTGCGGCGCGCCGGCTCCAGCGGCCGGTGCGACCGGGAAACTTTGGCATGGTCGTCCCTAGGCCTGCGCCTGGGCCCGCTGCTGGGGTGCAGCCACGTCGGCGAGCACAGACAGCAGAACGGCTTCCGGGCTGGCTCCGGCAAACTCGGCTTCCGGGTCCATAACCAGCCGGTGCGTCCAGACGGCCGGCGCCAGTGCCTTGACGTCGTCGGGCAGGACATAGTTCCGGCCCTCCGAAGCTGCCCGGATCTTCGCGACGCGAACCATCGCCAGGGCCCCGCGGACGCTGACGCCAAGCCGCGTTTCGGTTGCGGTACGGGTGGCTGATACGAGGTGCGAAATGTACTCCAGCACCGCGGGTTCCACATGCACCGTGCTGCCCAGCTCGGCCATGTCCCGGACCGCCGACGTCGTGATCACCGGGGTGAGGGCCGCCGAGCGGTCTCGGGTGGAGGAACCGGAGAGCAGTTCCAGGGTCGCCTCGTGGTCCGGATAGCCGATGGATGTCTTGATGAGGAAGCGGTCCAGCTGGGCTTCGGGAAGCCGGTAGGTACCCGCCTGCTCAATCGGGTTCTGGGTGGCGATCACCATGAACGGACGGTCCTGGGTGTACGTCTCCCCGTCCACGGTAACCCGGGATTCCTCCATCACCTCCAGCAACGCTGACTGCGTCTTGGGCGAAGCGCGGTTGATTTCATCCGCAAGCACGATGTTCGCGAAGATGGGCCCGCGGTGGAATTCGAACAGCTGCTGCTTCTGGTCATAGATGGTGATGCCGGTTACGTCGGAGGGCAGCAGGTCCGGGGTGAACTGGATGCGGGAGTTGGATCCCTGCACCGTGGCGGCCAGCGCACGGGCCAGCATGGTCTTGCCGGTTCCCGGGGCATCTTCAAGCAGCACGTGGCCTTCAGCCAGCATTGCCGTCAGTACCAGCCGGACAACGTCCTTCTTGCCCAGCACCGCTTCACCGACGTTCGCCGTGAGCCGTTCAAAGGTCTCCGCGAACCAGGCTGCCTGTTCTTCGGTCATTGCCATTTGTTTTTCTCCCCAGTGAGTGTTTCATAGTGCTTGCTTCGAAATGGGTTCATGCTGGTCAGCCGTTGGTAGGCGGGCAGTTGCCTATCTCGGCGACGGTACTGCCGCCCGTATGGGCCACATCACGGGCAAGGACATAGGAGCCGGCATAGCTCGCGCGTCCGGGAACCCGCAGCCACGTTTCGCCCTTCCATATTCCGGTGCACTCGGCGGTGACCACCGCAGTGGTGTCGACCTTTCCGCGGCGGCAATCCCCATCCACCGGATCGTCCGGTTTCCTCCAGCAAGTGTCGACATTTGCCGTTCCTTCGAAGTAACGGCCCGTCAGGACGGTTACAGTGGCCGGCTCGCCGGGTTCCCCCTTCGAATTGACTGCCCGGATCTGGTACTTGTGGGTTTCGCCCATTTTCTCGCCGACCTCGGCACGGTCCGAGTACATGCGGATCCACTGGGGATCGCCTTCCTTGCGTGCCTCGAGCCATGCCACGTCGAAATTCCGAGGGTCCGGAGGCGACCAGGTGACTTTTCCTGGAATCTTCAACGGGGTGCCGTTGGTGAATGTGACCGTGGGTATCCCGGGCGCCCCGTAGGGCACTACCTTCGCTGACTCCACCCCGCCAAGCTGGCCGTCGTAGCTGGAGCCCTCCACATTGACGACAGCCATCACCCGGGCAGAGACTTCGGCCCCGTTGGTGAATCCTCTGATCACGTCCCCGCTGCGGACAGGTTGCCGCTTGCCGTCGGAGAAGATCGCAGTGTAGGTGACCTCTTCCGGCTTGGCACCGTTGCGTCCAGCGGCATCGAGTTCCTTAAAGGTGACCTTGACTGCCCGGCCGGCGCCGCCGGTTTCTGCCGGCTCCAGCACGGGAGGCGCCAGGGGGTCAGGTATGCCACGGGCACGCCGCGGCGCGGACTGTGGCCCGGTTTCGCCCCATCCCGACCGGTTTTGTGCCTCTACCGCGTAGGAATAGTCCTGTTCGGAATTGGGGACGTCGAAGGTCATCTGCAATGACTTGCCCGCAGGAATGGTCCGGATCCGCTGGCCGCCCTGGTATTCGTGAACCTGGTAGGCCAGGACTTCTGCGCCGTTGCCCGGCGCAGCGGCCCATTCCACCGTCAACTGGGACTGCTTCCCCAGATTCGGGGCCGAGGACGTGGTCGGCTTCCCGGGAGCTCCCGGCAGGCCGTTGGGATGTTCGGGAGCCGAGAAATCGCTCCACTCGGACGGGTCCGGTGCGGAGTTCCGGGCCTGGACCCGGACGCGGTAACTTGTGCCGTTCTCCAGCCCGGTCCACACGATGGTCCCGCCGGCTGCCGGAGCGGACTTCTGCACCGCACCGTTCGGCGGGGCCGGAGAAATCTGCAGATCGTACCCGGTAATCGGCGATCCCTCGTTGGCAGGCGCGCTCCAGTTGACCTTGAGTTCGCGGTCACCATGGACCAGCATCGGAGGCGCAGGCCGCCCGGGCTGGGTGTCAGGGCGGGCGACGGCGGAAGTCGGCGACGGCGCCGACGTTCCATGGGCGTTGGTCGCCGTAACCCGGAAGACGTACTCCACGTTGTTCGTGAGCCCGGTGAGTGTGCAAGTCGTGGCCGGGCAGGCCTGGCTGAAGCCGTTGGGTGCGGAAACGGTGTACCCGGTAATCGGTGACCCGTTGGCCGCTGGCGGGCTCCATGCCAGGACCACCGTGCGGCTACGGGTGGACTCGACAATGGGCGTCGCAGGAACGGCAGGCTTGCCCTGTACGACCAGCCTGACCTGGCCCACGGCCTGGCGGCTCAGTTCTCCGGTTCGGTCCCGAACGGTGTACAGGACGTTCATGCTGCCCACGAACTCTGAGCCCGGTGTGACCACCACGTTGGAGTCCCGAATGACGGCGGTGCCGTTGCCGTCGGCCGTGACGTTCACGAGTTCAAGCGGCCTATCCTCAAACGGATTGAAGTCATTCTGCAGTACCGGCACTGTCACTGAGCGGCCCTGGACCGCATCGGGGACAACGTCTTCGTTAGCCACCGGAAGGGAGCGTGTGGAAGCCGTCACCGTGAGGTCCACGCGCCCTACCACGGGTTCACCGCGCCCGTCCGTGACTGAGACCCAGAGCTCTGCAGTGGTCCCGACGGCCGCGTCATCACTCGCGGTGATGTTCAGTTCGCTGCCATCGAGTTCACCTTCGAAACCGGTGGGAATGCCGGCAGTCAGCTTGAAGCGGAGACGGTCCGCGTCCTCCGGGTTGGGGTCCGAGGCAAGCCCGGCCAGGTCAAGGGTCTTGACCGGTTCTCCCTTGGCTGTTTCCAGCGAACCCGAACTGATCGTGGGCGGATAGTTCTGTTCGGGCAGGGGGATCACGTTGACCAGCACCGTCAGCGTGGCCTTCAGCCCGTCCGGGTCTTCGAGGCCTGCTCCGTCCGTAACCTCGAATGTCACTGAGCCGAGGCCTGAATAGTCCGGGTGGGGTGCATAGCGCAGAGTCGAGGTGCCCATGATTCGCGCCCCGCCGTCTTTGGTACCGATGGCCCGGACGGACTCGGCGTTGGTTACCCGGGGGGTGCGGCCGTCCCTCACCACCACCATGGACTTCAGGTTCAGGTCCAGGGTGCTTCCGGCCTGGACCTCCAAGGGCTCGGCCTCCCGCAGCATCGGGTACTGCGTGCTTAGCCCCGGCACCCAGATGATGGCGCTGGAGGTGCCGCCGTCTTCGTCCCGTGCGGTGTACGGAATGATCTGTGCTTCATCAGTCAGGTCCACCCGCACGGTTCCGCCGGAGACCGAGGCATTGGCATGCTCACCGAAAATTTCCACAGACATATCGCTGGCAAGTCCGTCCGGGTCCTCGTCGTTTTCCAGTACCGGAACTTCCACAAAGCTCTTGTCCCGCGTTTCAGCGGCACCCACCAGGTCATCGCGGGAAATAGGGGGCAGCAGAGGAGCGTTCTCATCGACAATCACCGTGACGTTTCCCGTGGTCGAGGCCCCGCGGTTGTCCTGGACGCCGTAGCTGACACCGTACGTACCCGGTGTCTTCGGCGACTTCAGGAGGACCTGTGAAAGGTCGGAACGGGTTTCCAGTGCCGGATCGCTGCCGGAGACCATCGACGTGTTCAGGGTGATCGGGTCACCGTCAGGATCGGAGTCGTTGCGCAGCACGGGAACGGCATGGGAACGTCCCGGCCGCAGGGTTACCGCGTCCTCAACCGCCACGGGCTTTTGGTTGGCCTGGGCGGCGGGAGCGATACCCACTTGGACGGTTCCGGTGTTCTCCAGCCCCAACCGGTCCCGGACCGTGTAGGTGAACGAATCGGTGCCGGCGGCCTGCGCCAGGGCGGTGTAATCAATGAAGTTCGGACCGGCCAGGGCGGCACCCTTGGTGGGAGCGCTGCCGATTCCGTTGAGCACCACGGAATCCCCGTCCGCGTCCAGTCCGTCCAACGGAATAGGAATGCGGACCGTGGTTCCGGCAACTACTCGTCCCTCGACGTTCTCGGGGACCGGCGGGGTGTTTTTCTCGTCATCACGGGGCCGGATGTTGATGCGCACCTGTGCGGAGTTTTTCTGTCCCGTGTCATCGGTGACTTCGTAGATTGCGTAGACAGTCTTCGCATTCGGCCCGGCAACGAACCGCAGCTTGTTGTCCGAGACGAACATCTGTCCGTCCGCGGGATCCGCCGCCTGCGGCAGTACCGGGTTCAGCGCCAGCTCTCCGCCCGTGGGAGAGGAGTCGTTGTCCAGCACGGGAATGGTCACGACGTCCCCTACACGGACCACTGCCTCGTCGGCACCGGCCGTGGGTGGCAGCAGAGTCTCCGGCGGCTCAACGGGGATGATGTTGACTTCCCCCGTTTTCGACGCTGTGCCGTTGGAAACCGAGTACTCCAGGACCATGTGCTGGTTGAGGCCTCGTACATCGTGGATCTGCAGCAGGTTTCGGTCCAGAACCGCGACATTAACCGGTGCGTCAGGCGAATCATTCGCAGCCCTGATGGACTGCACGACCAGGATTCCACCGGCGGGATCGGTGTCATTGGCCAGCACATCCACCAAGACGTTCCCGTTGCGGGGCAGCAGGGCAACGTCGCGCACGGCGACGGGAACTCCGCCGCGGCCCGAAGGATTGACGTCGACGCGAATGAGTCCGGTGGCACTCTGCGGACCGTTGGTCACCAGGTATTCGACGTAAAAGGTCCCGGCTTCCGTGGGATTGAACCCGATGGCCCCGGTCTGGTAATCGGGAGTGACCGCCACGCCGTTTTCGCCCTCGGCCTTGGCCAGGGCCAGTAGCCCGCCGGCCGGGTCCAGGTCATTCTTCAGCGGAAACATCTGCACCGGTTGATCAACGGTGGTGGTGACGTGGTCAAAATTGGCAACCGGAGGAAGGACCCCTCCGGGTCGGACGTCGTAGGTCACCGTCCCCTTGACCTCCTCCGTGCCGTCGGAGACTGTGACGGAAACTTCCTTGATTCCCTGTGTTTTTCCGACGTCCCGGAAGTCCAGCAGGCCGTCGGAGCTGGGACGGATCTGGTCCCCGTCTTCGGTGGGCTCGGCACTGACCAGCACCAGGTCGTCGCCGTCAGCGTCCTTCCAGTCAGTAAGGATGTTCTGATTGACCGATTTTCCCTGTTCGAGCAGGATCTTCGTCTTCCGCCGCTGCTCTGGAGGCGTATTCTCGCCCGGTCCCTCCACATTCACCGTCACCGTAGCCATGTCCGTGCCGCCGCGTCCATCGCTGACCTGATAGGTGAAGGTACCTGTGCCTCCCGCAGTATTGCCCGGGATCACTATCTGCAGCGCGGCACCGTTGTAGATCGATTCCACGGAGCCCACCCGCGGCATGTCGCCGACAATCGAAGCCGTCAGGAGGTCGCCGTCCGGGTCGCTGTCATTGTCCAGCACCTGGAGGATGGTGGTGCGCCCGGCCCGGGCGCCAAGCTGGTCATCAGCTGCCGAGGGCGGACGGTTTTCGGTGGTGCGGTCCGGAAGGGTGTTCACCGGGTTTTCGCTGGCTGACTCTTCCTCGTCGTCGCTCGAATCCTGCTGGGGCGGAATGATGTCTCCCCAGTTATCCACCAGCTGCATGTTTTCGAGCACCAGCCAGACGTCACCGCCGTTGACATCGTTAAGCACCACCACGTCCCGGTTGACCCGGAACACCAGCTCGGAGGACGCGGTGAGATCGGGGATGTCTTCGCGGGCATCTTCGGCGTCGTTGCCGCAGTTCCGCACGTGGGTTCCGGCTCCCGCCCAGGCGGCGTATACGCAGTCCCCCAGCTTCACCGGTGCCGCAGCTCCGCCGCCGGCGTCGATGTCCGTGACTTCCGGATCTCCGCCGTCGAGCGGCTGCAGGATAAGTGCTTCCTCCGTGGCAATGGCCACGAAGTCACTCGCCGGCCCGCTCTGCTGGAGTTTGGCGTTCTTGGAGTCCGGGATGCCGACCGTTTCACCGTTGGGAAGCAGCAGCGTCTCGGTCTCGGTGTTCAGGACCACGCCCTGATTTCCGACGGCGGCGATCTGCGCGTCCTTGAAGTCCTTCAGCGCCGGGGCCTCCTGCCCCTCGGGTTCGCCGTACCCGCCGTCTTCATCCTTCTCGAAGGTGTAGAGCATGCCGTCTTCCGGTGCTGCAACCACCACGTGGTCACCGGCGGAAACCGCGGCGAGCACCCCGGGGTTCCCTTCCAGTACGGGCTCGGTTTCCCCGTCGCTGAAGAAGCCCATCTCGCTGACAGGAGTAATCCAGACCCTGCCCTGTGCCGGGTCGGTGACCGCCACGGTCTCGGTGCCGAAGGAGAAAGCGGCCGTACCGGGAAGCTGGACTTCCGCACCGCGGACCACGTTGGCCACGTCCACGGGGCTGATCTTGGACTGGTCGGTGTTGAGGTTGAAGACGGTGCCGGCGTTCTGCAGGACGTCGAAATTGTCGCTGTTGGCGGTGTAGCCGCCGTCCAGGAGTTTGGAGGGGTAGTTCAGGTGGCCGACCATGCCCTGGGTCCGGTTGGTGACCCAGACGCCGCCGTCGTTCAGGTCCACATCGGCACTGGCGAAGCCGGGATAAAGCAAGGCACCGGTGACCAGCGCCGTGGTGACGGCGACAGCCGACCCTACCGAGACTGCCTTCCGCCGCCTACGCGTGAGTAGACGTGCTTTTCCCCCGAGCACTGCCACGATGTTTCCCCCTGGTTATGAACCTGCACCGAAACCGAGGCAATGCCGCGGACAAAGCGGCGGGCACAGCAGTTCCACCGCATAGTGTTGCACACATCTCAGGAGGGGGTGAGCCCCATCACCAGCAGTCGCGGAGGGTGAGGGGGGCGGGAGGTGCCGCTAGTCCAGCACGAGGCCGGATCCGGTCCCCCGGGCCAGGGTCACCGGATGGATTTCGCCGAACCCGCGCACGTTGCGCGGCTGGTGCGGGATGAGCACGAACTTGGGATTGTCCTTCAGCGCCGCAGCAGTGGAGGCATCGGTGAGGACAGTGCCCGGTTCGGCCAGGGAAGTCAGCCGGGAAGCAAGGTTGACGGTGGGCCCGTAGATATCGCCCAGCCGGGAAAGCACCCTGCCCCAGACCAGGGACACCCGGGCAGAGGGCAGCAGATCGTCCTCGGTAAACGCCTTAGCCAGCGCGAGTGAAATCTCCGCCCCGGCCTCCGGTGTCTCCGCATTGAAGAGGACCTCGTCACCGATGGTCTTCACCAGCCGACCGCCGCCCACCGAAATGATCTCCGCGCACTTGTGCTCGAAACGCTGCACCATCTGGGCCAGGGTCTTCTCGTTCATCTGCCGGGAAAGGCTGGTGTAGGAGACGAGGTCGGCGAATCCAACCGCGCGCGCCAGCGGCAGCGGCGCGTCGTCGGAGGCGGCGTCGTCGTGGCTCGCCAGGCCGGCCTCCGCACGGAGGGCCAGACGCTGGATGGCCGCGTTGAGCTGGCGTTTCCAGGCGTAGACGAGGGTCTTTTCGAGCGGCTCGATGAGATCGGGAAGTGCCTCGACGAGCCGCTTGCGGGCCTCTGCGTCGGTGATTCCGCGGCGGACCACCATTTCCTCCACCAGCGCTTCGACCTGCCAGACCACCATCCGGTCCGTCATCTGGCCGATGGACCGCATGATGGAGATAGCTGCTTCCTCGGTGAGCTGCTCGTCGCGCACCAGTTCGATCACGGTGGTCAGGGCCTCGCGGTCCTGTTCGGTGAAGAAGACGGCATCGTCGTCGAGGTTGGGGAAACCCATGGCCCGCCAGAGCTTGCGGGCGGAAAGCAGGGACACGCCCGCTTCGGCGGCGGCTTCGCGGCGGCGAAGCGTTCGCGGGCCGCCGAGCAGCTGCGCCTCAAGCCTGCGTACATCCTCGCGGTCAATCTCGGTGCCGGTACTGGCCAGGGAGTAGTCGGGACGAGGTACCGGAACGGGCTGCACGGGCGGGGTCATGGGTTCGGGGTGGCTTGCGGGACCGAGCTCGCCGTGGCCGGTATCAGTCATCGTCCCTCCCTTCGTAGTCGTATTCCCCATCTGCTTCCATATCTACACCATCGAACATGGCGGTCAGCGGCAGCTGACCGATGGCGGAGACCACCATGGAGCGGAAACGGTGCACCTCCGGCACCGCCGGATACTGCATAATCCGCCCGTGTCCAAGGTCGAGGATGAGGGTCCCGCTGCGCTGCATCCGGTCCGTCACGGACTGCCGGATTTCCAGTTGGTAGATGGCGGCAAGTGCAATCTCGTGCTCGCGGCGCATCAGCACTCCCTGCCGCTGGATCAGCCTCCGGTCGGTGAGGATGATGAGCCCGGCCAGCCAGCGCAGCACGGGCGGAACGGCGTAACGGGCCAGCAGCAACACAGCCAGTACTACGACAGCCGGCTGCAGGTAGGGGCTGAATTCGGCCAGCTGCCCGGGCAGCGAGTCACGGCCCAGCCAGCCCAGGGCGTAACCGGCCAGGGCCCCGGTGATTCCAGCGAACACCAGCGGTTTCCACAGGGAACGGGCGTGCGGGCGGCCGGCGGCGATGATGTGCTCGCCGGGAGAGAGCTTCAGGCGCACGGGGCGCCTCCCGGCAGGCGGGTGGATTCGGCCCTCACGGCTGCTCGGGGCGCAGGTGTACGACGTCGGCGGCGCTGACGGTATGCGTGGCGCCGTCGTCGTCGACAATAACCAGCGCTCCCGTCGGCGCCAGGGCAACGGCCCGGCCGGTAAGGACGTTTCCGCCGGGCAGCTGCGCTCTCACACCCCGGCCCAGGGTGCCCAGGCGTGCCGCCACCTCGTCCCGCAGTGCCTCCCGGGATCCGGCAGGCACGGCTTCCGGGTCGCCGTCCACCGAGCAGAACGCCCGGTACCGGGCGGCGAACGCCAACAGGTAATCCTGCAGGAGGATGTTCCGGTCCGTAGTGGAGGCATATTCCATCAACAGGCTGGTGGCGGTGGGGACGGGCAGGTCCTCGTCGGTGAGGCTCACGTTCAGGCCGACGCCGACCACCACGGCCGGCGGTCCGCCGTCGGATGCCGGAACCAGCTGGGCCAGCACGCCGGCGAGTTTCCGCCCGTCCACCATGACATCGTTCGGCCATTTCAACCGGGCCTCGACGCCGGTGCGCGCGGCCACGCTTTCGGCCATGGCCAGGGCGGCCAGCAGCGACAGCCAACCGTAGGAGGTTGTAGGCAGCGGGCGGCCGGACGGGCCCACCGGTCGCAGCAGCACGCTGACGAACAGCGAGGAACGCACGGGAGCCACCCAGCTGCGGTCCATCCGGCCGCGGCCTGCGGTCTGCAGTTCAGCGGTCAGGACGGTCAGGTCCGCAACCTCCCAGGGGCGCAGCCGTGCGGCATCCGCCAGATCCGTATTGGTGGATCCGGTCTCCGCCACCACTTCCAGCGCAGCGAAGGGACCGTTGGGCGCCACCAGCGCCGCCCTCAGGCGGCCGGGGTCCAGAGCCGGTCTTTCCATGCTGGAGTAGTGCAGTTGCATTCTTCCGATCTTACGCGGGCGCCCTGACATTCCCTTCGCGCACGGTCCGGCAGCGCGGGTTAGAGGAAGAAGTCCGGCATCAGCTTGTCCGCGGGCACGCCGGGTGCATAGCGGCTGAAATCCGTGATCCCTTCCTCCCGCAGCACTTCCTCATCCGTGTAGAAGTTGCCGGTGGACTGCCCGCTGGGACGGGTGAGGATCGCGTGCGCGGCGTCAGCCATGATGTCCGCGCTGCGGGAGGCCGCGGCGAGCTTGTCCCCTCCGGGCATGTTGCGGATGGCCGCAGTGTTAATCCCGGTCACCGGCCAGAGCGAGTTCACGGACACGCCGTCATTCTTCAGTTCCTCGGCCAGGCCGAGCGTGGTGAGGGACATGCCGTACTTGGCCATGGTGTACGCCAGGTAGCCGCCGGCCCACTTGGGATCCAGGTTCAGGGGCGGGGAAAGGGTGAGGATATGGCCGTTGCCGGAGCGGCGCAGGGCATCCAGGGAGAACTTGGAAAGCATAAACGTGCCGCGGGTGTTGATGTCGGCCATCAGGTCATAGCTCTTCATCGAGACGGCGTCGGTGCCGGAAAGGTCGATGGCTGAGGCGTTGTTCAGGACAATGTCGATCCCGCCGAACTGCTCGATGGTGGATTCGACGGCGCGGGCAACGTCTTCGTCGCTGCGCACGTCGCCGATGATCGGCAGGGCCTTGCCGCCGGCCGCTTCCAGCTGTTCGGCGGCCGTGTAGACGGTCCCTTCCAGCTTCGGGTGCGGCTGCGCCGTTTTGGCGAGCATGGCGATGTTGGCGCCGTCTGCTGCTGCGCGCAGGGCAATGGCGAGGCCGATGCCGCGGCTTCCGCCGGACATCAGGATGGTGCGTCCGGCGAGGGACCGGGACGCCGTTTCCGGGGTGCTGTTGGGGATGCTCATAGGCACAGGGTAATGCACCTCACTCCTATGTTACTAGCCGGTAACATCGTGTCCCCGAGTATGCCCCTCCGGGAACCGGACCAACCGGCGGGAGACGAAATTGTAGGTTTTCTACACTCTGTCCCCCTGCTGCGGCTCACTAGACTGGGTAAACCGTCACGCATTTTGTGCGGAACCTACTTAACGCCCTGCACTGCCTCAGCCCCGGGATCCCCCGGATGGTTTGGCAGCGTCTGAACTGAAGCACCCGGAGGCCCCTTTGAGCATCGACCAGGACCTGTCCCTGCATACGACGGCCGGCAAGATTGCCGAGTTCCGGCGTCGGCAGGCTTTGGCAGCGATGCCCTCGGGGGAGGCGGCAGTGGAAAAGCAGCACGCCCGCGGCAAGCACACCGCCCGCGAGCGGATCGACCTTCTGGTGGACGCGGGATCCTTCGTGGAGTTCGATGCCCTCGCCGTGCACCGCTCCACGGCTTTCGGCATGGAAAAGAAGAAGCCCCTCGGCGACGGACTGGTTTCCGGTTACGCCACCGTCGACGGACGCCCCGTGGCCGTCTACAGCCAGGACTTCAGTGTCTACGGCGGCTCCCTGAGCCAGGTCAACGGCGAAAAGATCGTCAAGGTGCAGGAATTCGCCCTGCGCAACGGCTGCCCGGTGATCGGCATCCTGGACGGCGGCGGAGCCCGCATCCAGGAAGGCGTCGCCTCGCTGGCCATGTTCGCCGATATTTTCCGCAACAATGTCCACGCCTCCGGCGTCGTTCCCCAGATCTCACTGATCATGGGCCCCTCGGCCGGCGGTGCCGCCTACTCCCCCGCCCTCACCGACTACGTGGTGATGGTGGACAAGACTTCGCACATGTTCATCACAGGACCAGACGTCATCAAGACGGTCACCGGTGAAGACGTGGACATGGAATCCCTCGGCGGCGCCCGGCAGCACAATGCCAACACGGGAACCTCCGCCTATCTCGCCTCCGATGAAGAGGACGCCGTGGAGTTCGTGCGCGAACTGCTCGATTTCCTGCCGTCGAACAACCTGGCCGAAGCGCCGCTGACCGCGTTCGATTCCGATCCGGAAACCACCGACGCCGATCTGGCCCTGGATGAGCTGATCCCTGACTCCGCGAACCAGCCCTATGACATCCGCACCGTCATCGAGACCGTCCTGGACGACGGGCACTTCCTGGAAATGCAGGCGCTGTACGCCCCGAACGTGATCATCGGCTACGGCCGGATGGAGGGCCACACCGTAGGCATCGTGGCCAACCAGCCCATGCAGTTTGCCGGCACCCTGGACATCGCCGCCTCCGAGAAAGCGGCCCGGTTTGTCCGCAACTGCGACGCCTTCAATATCCCGATCCTGACCTTCGTGGACGTGCCGGGCTTCCTGCCGGGCAAGGACCAGGAGTTCCAGGGCATCATCCGCCGCGGCGCCAAGCTCCTCTACGCCTACGCCGAAGCCACGGTTCCCAAGCTGACGGTCATCACCCGCAAGGCCTACGGCGGCGCCTACATCGTGATGGGCTCCAAGAAGCTCGGCGCCGACATCAACCTCGCCTGGCCCACGGCGCAGATCGGCGTGATGGGCGCACAGGGCGCGGTGAACATCCTCTACCGCGCACCGCTCAAGGCAGCGGCCGACGCCGGCGGCGACGTCGAGGATGTCCGGCGCCAATACATCGAGCAGTATGAAGACGAGCTGCTCAACCCCTACCAGGCGGCCGAGCTCGGCTACGTGGACGCCGTCATTGCCCCTTCGGAGACCCGCCTGCAGCTGATCCGCGGCCTGCGTGCGCTGCGGGACAAGCGGGCGTCCCTGCCCGCCAAGAAGCACGGGAACATGCCGCTGTGAGTATCGACAGCAGTACCCCGGAACCGGCTCCGGAGCCGTTGTTTTCGGTGGTTTCCGGCTCCCCGACGGACGAGGAACTCGCGGCCCTAGCCGCCGTCGTCGCCGGGTTGGGAGCGCAGTCCCCACCCCTGCCTCCCGCCCGCCCGGTCCACCGCGCGTGGGCCCGGCGGCGGAACCTGCGCCTGGACCCGAAGCCCGGGCCCGGGTCCTGGCGGCGGAGTTTCCGCTAGTCACAAACAAGACCGGGGTGCCCTCTACGGTTAGGCTACCTTTGTGACCCAACAGACACCTTTCACCGCCTCCGTGTCCGCCACTGCCAGCAGTGCCCCGGTACGCCAGCCCACCGCCATCGACGCCGTTGCCGATGCCTTCACCGCCACGCTCCTGCAGCTGGACCCGTCCTTCGCCACGTCCCTGGGCATCCCGGGCCGGGAAACCGAATACGGCGACTACTCGCCGGCAGGCCTGGAGTCCATGGCCGAAGCCGCCCGCGAGGCACTTGGCCGGCTGGACGGACTGCAGCCCGCAGACGACGTCGACAGCGTGACCCTTGACGCCATGCACGAGCGCCTCGGCCTGGACCTGGAAATCCACGAGTCCGGCTGGGACCTGGCCGAGCTGAACAACATTGCTTCCCCCGCGCAGGGCATCCGCAGCATCTTCGACCTGATGCCCACGGACACCGAGGAGCAGTGGCACCACATTGCCGGGCGCCTGGACAACGTGGATGACGCCGTCGCCGGCTACATCACCAGCCTGCGCAGCGGCATCGCACACGGCCGGGTGGCCGCCCGCCGCCAGGTAAAGATCGTGGTGGAGCAGGCTTCCGCGTACGCCGAGGACGGCGGCTTCTTTGACGCCCTCGCCGCCAATGCCGCCCTTGCCGGCGGCGGGGAGCTGCCCGACGCGCTCCGTGCGGACCTGCGGGCAGGCGCCGAATCAGCCCGCCGGGCCTATGCCAACCTTGCATCCTTCCTGGAGGAGGAACTCCTTCCGGCTGCACCCGCCGCGGATGCCGTGGGCCGGGAGCGTTACGCACTGATGTCCCGCCAGTTCCTCGGATCCGCCGTGGACTTGGAGGAGACCTACCAGTGGGGCGTGGAGGAACTGGACCGCATCATCGCCGAGCAGGAAGCCGTGGCCGAGCAGATCCGACCCGGCGCCACCGTGGCTGAGGCCATGCGCATCCTTGATGAGGACCCTGCACGCCAGCTGCACGGAACGGACGAGCTGCAGGCCTGGATGCAGGACCTGGCGGACCGCGCCGTCGCCGATCTGTCCGGATCCCACTTCGAGATCAGCGAACCGATGCGCCGGATCGAGTGCATGATTGCCCCCACGCAGGAGGGCGGCATCTACTACACCGGCCCCAGCGACGATTTCTCCCGCCCGGGCCGCATGTGGTGGTCCGTGCCGGCCGGCGAGGACACCTTCACCACCTGGCAGGAAACCACCACGGTCTACCACGAGGGCGTCCCGGGGCACCACCTGCAGATTGCGACGGCGACCGCTTCCCGCGGACTGCTCAACGACTGGCG
The DNA here is from genome assembly GCF_020907345.1 of Arthrobacter sp. zg-Y179. Classification (NCBI taxonomy): domain Bacteria; kingdom Bacillati; phylum Actinomycetota; class Actinomycetes; order Micrococcales; family Micrococcaceae; genus Arthrobacter; species Arthrobacter sp. zg-Y179. Next base: position 37,442 of record NZ_JAJJOB010000010.1, read on the forward strand.
GCGCAACGTCTGCTGGGTTTCCGGCCACGGCGAAGGCTGGGCGCTGTACGCCGAACGGCTCATGGAGCAGCTGGGCTACCTCAGCGACCCGGGCGACCGGATGGGAATGCTGGATGCGCAGCGGATGCGTGCCGCACGCGTGGTTTTCGACATCGGCGTCCATTTGGAACTGGACGTCCCCGCACGGTGGGGTGAAGGCACCTGGACCGCAGACAAGGGCTACGCGTTCCTGAAGGAAAACATGACCATCAGCGAAGGGCAGCTCAACTTCGAGTTCACCCGGTACCTGGGCTGGCCCGGTCAGGCCCCCTCCTACAAGCTGGGGCAGCGGCTCTGGGAACAGATCCGCGACGAGGTCCGCAGCCGCGAGGGCAAGGCGTTCGACGAGAAGGCTTTCCACACCCGGGCACTGCAGCTCGGCTCCGTGGGACTGGACACGCTGCGGCGTGCCCTGCTGGGGCAGTAAGCGCCTGCGACCTTAGTCACAGTGGCCCGGGGGATCTCCCGGGCCACTGCCGTTTTCGGGCAGTATCGGCGCGGATCCGGCATTCGCCAGGCGACTGCAGCAACTTTTTCCTTCCGTCACATTTCGCAACTTTGAGGCGGTTCTGATAATGGCGCACGGCTAGAGTCTTTTCGTGACCTCACAGACCTCCTCCCCTGAATCCCCCGCCCGGCGGCTGCCCAAGTGGGTAACCTCCTTCGGACCGCAGATCATCGCCGCCCTTATTGCGGGCCTGGCGCTGGGCCTGCTGGCCAAGTCCATGGGCACCGTTGACGATGAGCCGAACTGGCTCACCACCACGCTGGACACCATCGGCACGAGCTATGTCTCGCTGTTGAAGGCCGCCGTTGTCCCGCTGATCTTCACCGCCGTGGTCAGCTCCATCGCCAACCTCCGGGCCGTGTCCAACGCCGCCCGCCTGGCCTGGCAGACGCTGCTTTGGTTCGCCATTACGGCACTCATCAGCGTGGTTATCGGCATCCTGCTCGGCTTCTTCCTGCAGCCCGGCAACAACGCCGATGTCAGCCAGGGAGAAGAGTTCAACGGCAGCCAGGGCAGCTGGGTGGGCTTCCTGACCGGCCTGGTGCCGGCCAACTTCCTGGGACTCGGTGCCAGCTCCAAGGTGGCGGAGTCCGGTGACGTCACCACCAGCGTCAGCTTCAACGTGCTGCAGATCCTCGTGATCGCGATCGCCGTCGGCATCGCCGCCCTCAAGGTCGGCAAGCCCGCCGAAGCGTTCCTGGCCCTGAATGCCTCGGCGCTGGCCGTCATCCAGAAGGTCCTGTGGTGGATCATCCGCCTCGCACCGGTCGGCACGGTCGGCCTCATCGGCACCGCCGTCGCCACCTACGGCTGGGACACCATCGGATCCCTGGGCATGTTCGCCCTCACCGTTTACCTCGGCCTGTTCCTGGTGCTCTTCGGTGTCTACCCGGCGCTGATCAAGGCCCACGGCCTCTCCGTCCGCCAGTGGTTCTCCGGTGCCTGGCCCGCCATCCAGCTGGCCTTCGTCTCCCGCTCCTCGGTGGGAACGCTGCCGCTGACCCAGCGAGTGACCGAGCGCAACCTCGGCGTGCCCCGCGCGTACGCCTCCTTCGCCGTGCCCCTGGGTGCAACCACCAAGATGGACGGCTGCGCCTCGATCTACCCGGCCGTCTCCGCGATCTTCGTGGCGCAGTTCTTCAACGTGGATCTGGTCTTCACCGACTACCTGCTGATTGCACTGGTCTCCGTCCTGGGTTCCGCCGCAACCGCCGGCACCACCGGCGCCGTCGTGATGCTCACGCTGACCCTGTCCACCCTCGGCCTGCCGCTGGCCGGCGTCGGCCTGCTGCTGGCCATCGACCCGATCCTGGACATGGGCCGCACCGCCGTGAACGTGGCCGGCCAGACCGTGGTCCCCACGCTCGTGGCCCGGCGCAACGGACTGCTCGACAGCGGACTGTACAACGCACGCCGCCAGGGCGATCCCTTCGCGGACGATTCCGAAGACATCGAGGTTCCCCTGCTGGTTGAGTCCAAGAGCTGATCCTCCCTGCAGTACGACGCCGGGCTGTCCCTTCGGGGGCGGCCCGGCGTTTTTGGTTTCCGGGCCGGTCCACACCGGCACTAGGCTTGAACCCGTGACCAACCCGAACCTTAGCCTCATCCTGGCCTCCGCGTCCCCCGCCCGCACCAAACTGCTGACCGATGCCGGCATCAGCCACACCGTCCTCGTTTCCGACGTCGACGAAGACGCCGTCACCGCCCGCTACGGCCTGACCGACCCGCACGACACGGCCCTGCTGCTGGCCCGTGCCAAGGCCGAAGCCGTAGCGTCCCTGCCGGAGGCCGACGGCGCCCTGGTCATCGGCTGCGATTCTGTCTTCGAGTTCGACGGCGAGGCGCACGGCAAGCCGTGGGAGGCCGACGTCGCCCGCGAGCGGATCCGCCGCATGAGCGGTTCCTCCGGGGTGCTGCACACCGGGCACTGGCTGGTGGACTGCCGCGACACCGACGAGGACGGTTCCGGGGCCACCCTCGGGGCGGTGTCCTCCGCCGAGGTGCACTTCGTGAAGCTTTCCGAGGACGAGATCGAGGCCTACATCGCCACGGGTGAGCCGCTGCAGGTCGCCGGTTCCTTCACCATCGACTCCTTGGGCGGGGCGTTCATCGAGCGCGTCGACGGGGACCCGCATGCCGTCGTCGGGCTGTCCGTGTCGACGCTGCGCCAGCTGCTGGCCAGCGCCGACGTGCGGATCATCGACCTCTGGAAGTAGCTCTCGCTGCGTTCAACGGTGCGGGGGATCTACTGAGCAGATAACGGGCTTATCCGGGCACCCATAACCCCGTTATCTGTACTAGCACCGCCGGTCCGCAGCCGTTGTACAGATAACGGGCTCATCCCGGCGCCAATACCCCGTTATCTGTACTAGCACCGCCGAACCGCAGCCGTTGTACAGATAACGGGCCTAATCCCCGCTCCACCGCAGCCGTTGTACAGATAACGGGCCCAATCCCGGCGCGGTCCGCAGCCGTTGTACAGCTAACGGGCTTATCCGGGCACCATAACCCCGTTATCTGTACCAGCACCGCTCAACGGCAACCCTACGAGCCGCTACCCGGGTGCCACCCGGCCAGGGCCAGGCCTCTCCGCACCTTTGCTCTGATACGGTGCTGGCCCTGCGCGAAGTCAGCTTTGCTTATCTTGACCTGAATCCAGCCCAGCTCGGCCGTCTTGAGATCCCGATAATGATCACGGGCCTGCTGTTCGGGAGTCAGGTGATGCACGCCGTCGTACTCCAAGCAGGTCCGGTATTCCCTGCAGCCGAGATCAGTCCATACCTGCGGCTCCCCCGTGGCATCACAGATGGCAACGTTTGGGAGGAATTCGGGCAGTTCCGGATCAGCGAGAAGCATTAACCGCAGCCGCGTTTCCGGTGGTGAATCGACTCCCACCCGGAGGAGCTCCAGTGCAGTCCGGCATTTACGGACGTGGGCGTTATGTGCCTTGGTGTCGATAAACTCGCGTAGATCCGCCAATGGCACGAGCGCCACTCGGGGCGTTCCAAAATTCCGCTGATGCTCGCTGACGATCTGGTCCCCGATAACAACAAGCTCTTCCGGAGACAACATCCCGGCAAGATCCATCCACGTGCGGGCAATGCTGGTGACGGGCAGTCCCTGGACCTCGTCCGTCTCATGCGCCATTAGGTCCAAACGGTGACCCACGACATTCCGTCTCCTTGGCTTCCCTGTCCCCGGGGGCCGGCTCAAATGGATTACCGGTTCCTCAGCCAGCCGCCGCGGAAGCACCAGTCCGTGCAGCCGCGCTGCCGTTGCATGGCTGACGACGGCGTCCGGCAGGAGATCTAGATACGGCCTGCAACTCATTGCGAGGTTTTCGGTGAATCCGCGCGGCACCCGAACCGACCGGCTCGGTGTCCGGAGGTCGGAGGCACGGAGCCGTTCCGTCCCGATGCCCTGAGCTTCGGCATCTGCCACGGTGAAAGGCCTGTTGCGAAGCACGGCCGGCAATGGGTTTGCGGATCTCATGTCTCCATCCACCACCTGCACTAAGCCCTCGCCGTCTCGTTCGCGCTCGGACTGGAACTGGAACCTCCGGGAATCCGTCGGTGGAGGAATAGTTGCCGACCCCGCCGCGCACCCAAGGAGCTCCCGGCTTTTGTAGAATCCCCACAACGAACAGCCGGTTCCCACGCAGAAACAGCACGCATTATGGCCCGAGACCACAAAACCGCGCTAGGCTCCGAACAGATCAAAAGGAGCCAGTGCACCAATGAGCCAGAACATTCCCGAGCCTGCTGCGACCCCCGCCAAGGCACTCACCAAGATCCTCATTGCCAACCGCGGCGAGATTGCGGTCCGCGTTATCCGCGCCGCCCGCGATGAGGGAATTGCCGCCGTGGCGGTCTACGCCGACCCCGACCGCGACGCCTTGCACGTCCGCCTCGCCGATGAGGCCTACGCCCTGGGCGGCAGCACCGCAGCCGAGTCCTACCTGGACATGGACAAGATCCTCGACGCCGCCGCACGCGCAGGCGCCGACGCCATCCACCCCGGCTACGGCTTCCTCTCCGAAAACGCCGAGTTCGCCCAGCGCGTCATCGATGCCGGCCTGACCTGGATCGGCCCCTCCCCCAGCGCCATCTCCTCACTCGGGGATAAGGTCCAGGCCCGGCATATTGCCGCCAAGGTGGGCGCCCCGCTGGTTCCGGGCACGCAGGATCCGGTCGAGTCCGCCCAGGACGTCCTGGATTTCGCGGACCGGCACGGCCTGCCGCTGGCCATCAAGGCAGCGTTCGGCGGCGGCGGCCGCGGCATCAAGGTTGCCCGCACCCGCGAAGAGATTCCCGAGATGTTCGACTCGGCCGTCCGCGAAGCCACGGCCGCCTTCGGGCGTGGTGAGTGCTTCATCGAGCGCTTCCTGGACGCCCCGCGCCACGTGGAAACCCAGTGCCTGGCGGACGCCTACGGCAACGTCGTGGTGATTTCCACGCGCGACTGCTCACTGCAGCGCCGCAACCAGAAGCTTGTCGAGGAAGCCCCGGCCCCGTTCCTCACGGAAGAACAGAACGCCAGCCTCTACTCGGCGTCTAAGGCAATCCTCAAGGAAGCCGGCTACCAGGGCGCAGGGACCTGCGAATTCCTGGTCGGCAAGGACGGCACCATTTCCTTCCTGGAGGTTAACACGCGGCTGCAGGTGGAACACCCCGTCTCCGAGGAGGTCACCGGTCTGGACCTGGTCCGCGAACAGTTCCGCATTGCCCGCGGCGAGGCTCTGGGCTACGGCGACCCGGAAGTGCGCGGGCACTCCTTCGAGTTCCGCATCAACGGCGAAGACCCGGGGCGCAACTTCATGCCTGCCCCCGGCACCGTCTCCGAATTCAAGCTGCCCACCGGCCCCGGCGTCCGAGTGGACTCGGGCATCGAAGCTGGCGAAACAGTGGGCGGGAACTTCGATTCCATGCTCGCCAAGCTGATTGTCACCGGCGCCACCCGCCGCGAAGCGCTGCAGCGTGCGCGGCGTGCCCTGGCGGAAATCGACGTCGTCGGCCTGCCTACCGTGCTCCCCTTCCACCGCGCCGTCACCGCAGACCCCGCCTTCACCGGCGAGGACACCTTCGGCGTCCACACGCGCTGGATCGAGACCGAGTTCGCGAACACCATCCCGGCGTGGAGCGGCGAACCCGGAACGGCCGACGACGACGACGAGCGCCGGCGCGTCACCGTCGAGGTAGGCGGCAAGCGGCTCGAGGTTGTACTCCCGGCCGGCCTTGGCGGCCCCGCAGCCGGCGCTCCCAACGGCGCCCGCGGCAACGGAAAGTCCCGCAAGCGTTCCCGCGGAGGTGCATCCACCGCGGCCGCGGGGGATGACCTGACCTCACCCATGCAGGGAACCATCGTCAAGGTGGCCGTCGAGGACGGCGCGACGGTCCGCGAAGGTGACCTCGTGGTGGTGCTCGAAGCCATGAAGATGGAACAGCCGCTGACAGCACACAAGTCCGGCACCATCTCCGGCCTGAGCGCCCTGCCCGGCGCGACGGTGTCCGCCGGCGCCGTCATCGCCTCGATCCTGGACTGATCCCGGACGAACCCGGAGCAACAGCAGCAGCACCGCAAAACGAAGCAGGCCCGGTTCCCGTAAAGGGAACCGGGCCTGCTGTATTTAAGCGGTCTAGAGGACCTTCACGGCCTCACTGGAATTGTTTTCGTAGTCGACGTCGCGCGTTTCCTTGGTCACGAACAGTGCGATCAGCGTCAGGACCGCCATGGAGGACAGGTAGATGCCCACCAGCCACGGGCTTCCGTCCGCGGCCTGCCACAGGGCGACGGCGATGAACGGAGCCACGGCCGCACCCAGGATCGAGGAGAAGTTGTAGGCAATCGCCGAGCCCGTGTAACGCACATTGGTTGGGAAGAGCTCCGGCAGCAGGGCTCCCATCGGTCCGAACGTCAGGCCCATGAGCGTGAAGCCGATGATCAGCAGTGCCATCACCCCCACTGTTCCGCCGCCCAACAGCGGCGAGAACGTGAAGCCGAAGAGGAAGATGCCGGCGGTGACAACCAACAGGGTCTTGCGGCGTCCGAACTTCTCCGCCAGCGGACCGGCGACGAGCGTGAAGATCCCGAAGAACACCACGCCGATAATCAGCATGATCAGGAAGTCGTTGCGGGCGTAGCCCAGACCGGCGGTGAAGGTCTCCGGGTCGAAGGCCTTGCCGGCCTTGTCCGCGGCGGCCTGGGCCGCTTCCGCGCTCTTGGCCGCGGTCCCGTAGGACAGCGTGAAGGTGGTCATCAGGTAGAACAGCACATACGTCGCCAGCATGATGAAGGTGCCGGCAATCATCTGGCGCCAGCTGTACTTGAAAGCGCGGCTCAGGGGCAGTTTGCTGATCTCTCCCGAATCCACAACCTTCTGGAAGGCCGGCGTCTCGACCAGCTTCAGCCGGACGTACAGGCCGATGATCACCATGATGGCGCTGGCCAGGAACGGCACGCGCCAGCCCCAGGAGTCGAACTGCTCGGCATCCAGCTGGAGGCTCAGCAGCAGGAACAGGCCGTTGGCCAGGATGAACCCGATCGGCGCGCCCAGCTGCGGGAAGGTTCCCCAGACGGCACGCTTGTTGGCCGGCGCGTTCTCCGTGGCGAGCAGGGCCGCTCCGGACCATTCCCCGCCCAGGGCCAGACCCTGGGCAAACCGCAGGACCACCAGCATTGCGGGAGCCAGGATCGTCCAGCCGTTTTCCGCGGTCGGCAGGCAACCGATGAGGAACGTCGCAATGCCCATGGTCAGCAGCGATGCCACCAGGGTTCCCTTGCGGCCCACCTTGTCACCGAAGTGCCCGAAGACGATGGAGCCCAACGGCCGGGCAATGAAGGCCACCCCAAACACGGCGAACGAGCTCAGCAGGGCCGTGACCCCCTCGGCGTTCGGAAAGAACAACCGCGGGAAGACGAGGACCGCAGCCGTTGCGTATACGTAGAAGTCGTAGAACTCGATGGAGGTGCCGACGAGGCTGGCGACAATCACGCGGCCCTTGGAATTGGCCTTGGCCGGCACCGGCGCCGGCGTGGATGCCGCGGAGGGATTCTTAGTAGACATTGGAACTCTTTCGCAAGAGGAATTGAAGTACCCACATCCTAGGAGCTTGCGTCCGTTATTTGAGATTTGTGTCCAGATAATGGACAAATGTTTCGGAGCGCCGATATCCGGGCAGAAAAAATCCCGCGCCCGCGACGGATAATCCGCCGCGGACGCGGGAAAGAAAAGAGTAATCCCTACAGGTGCACGTGCAGCCGCCGGGCAGCCTCCGAAATAGATCCGGTGAGGGACGGGTACACGGCAAACGTATTGGCCAGGTCATCCACGTGCAGCTTCTGGCTGACCGCAATGGCAATCGGGAAGATCAGTTCCGAGGCACGGGGCCCCACCACAACGCCGCCGATCACACTGCCGGAGCCCTTGCGGGCAATGATCTTCACGAAGCCTTCCTTGACGTCCATCATCTTGGCCCGGGCGTTGGTGTGCAGGGACAACTTGATCACGTCGCCCTGGTAGCGGCCCTCGGCCACGTCGGCCTCGGAGACACCCACGGAGGCAATTTCCGGGGAGGTGAAGATGTTGGAGGCCACGGTCTTGAGCTTCAACGGCTTCACGCCGTCGCCCATCAGGTGCGCTACGGCAATGCGGCCCTGCATGGCCGCCACGGATGCCAGGTTGAAGACGCCGGTGCAGTCGCCCGCGGCGTAGACATTGTCCGCCGTGGTGCGGGAGACGCCGTCGACCCGGATCTGGCCGCGTTCGTCCAGCTGCACGCCGGCCTCTTCCAGGCCGATTCCGGCGGTGTTGGGAATTGCGCCCACGGCCACGAGGCAGTGGCTGCCCTCCACGGTGCGTCCGTCCGAAAGCGTCACCAGCACGCCGTCGCCGGTGTTCTTCACGGAATCGGCGCGGGACCGGCTGAGCACGGTCATGCCGCGGGCCTGGAAGACGTCCTCCAGAACGACGGCGGCGTCCGCATCCTCGCCGGGGAGCACCCGGTCACGGCTGGAGATCAGCGTGACCTTGGTGCCGAGCCCGTTGTAGGCGGAGGCAAATTCCGCGCCGGTAACGCCGGAACCAATGACAATCAGGTGCTCGGGAACCTCGGTGAGGTTGTAGATCTGCTTCCAGGTGAAGATCCGTTCGCCGTCGGGCACCGAGGTGTCCAGCTCGCGGGGGTTCGCACCGGTGGCAATCAGCAGCGCCTCGGCCTTGACCGTTTCCACGGTGCCGTCGTCGGCCGTGACCTCGATGGTGGAGTTGTCCAGGAGCCGGCCGCTGCCGATCTTCACTTTCACGCCCGCACGTTCGAGGGTGCTGCGGATATCGTTGGACTGCTCCTTGGCCAGGGCCAGCAGGCGGTGATTGACCACCTTCAGGTCGGCGAAGACCGGTGAAGCCACATCCCCGAATTCGACGCCGAGGTTCCGGGCCGCGTTCATCCGCGTCATCACGTCGGCGGTGGCGATCAGGGTCTTGGAGGGAACGACGTCGGTGAGGACGGCGGAGCCGCCCAGTCCCTGCCGCTCGACGATGGTTACGTCCGCTCCGAGGGATGCCGCCACGAGGGCAGCCTCATAGCCGCCGGGGCCGCCTCCGAGAATTGCAAGTTTCCGGGCAGTGAAATCTAGTTGGGTGGTCACAAGGCTCTATTCTGTCCCATCGAGTGACGGCGCTCAAACGGCGGTACCGGGCGCGGACATGGGCAGGCCGGCGAGGCTGTAAGTTTGTTAAGTGACTAACGACCCATTTGAACTTGCCCAGCAGGCCGCCGACTACATTGCAGAGCACACCGGCGTACCCTCCCACGACATTGCACTGGTCCTCGGAAGCGGCTGGGGAGAAGCCGCCGAGCTGATCGGCGAGACCACCGCTACGCTCTCCGCCGCCGATATCCCGGGCTTCTCTGCCCCCTCCGTGCAGGGGCACGTGGGTACTATCCGCTCCGTACTCACCACCGACGGCAAGCGCGCGTTGGTCCTGGGCGCACGCACCCACTACTACGAGGGCAAGGGCGTACGCGCCGTCGTGCACGGAGTCCGCACCGCAGCCGCCGCCGGCGCCAAGGTCATGGTCCTCACCAACGGCTGCGGCGGACTGAACCCCGAGTGGCAGCCGGGCACCCCGGTGCTGATCAGCGACCACCTCAACCTCACCGCCACCTCCCCGCTCGAAGGCGCGACGTTCGTGGACCTGACCGACCTGTACTCGTCGCGCCTGCGCGACGTGGCACGCAGCGTGGACCCGACCCTGGATGAAGGCGTTTACGCCCAGTTCACCGGCCCGCACTACGAAACTCCGGCAGAGGTCCGCTACGCCAAGACCATCGGCGCCGACCTGGTCGGCATGTCCACGGCGCTCGAAGCCATTGCCGCGCGGCACGCCGGCATGGAGGTCTTCGGCATCTCCCTGGTCACCAACCTGGCCGCCGGCATCAGCCCGGTGGCACTGAGCCACGGCGAGGTCCTGGAAGCGGGACAGGCCGCCGGACCGCGCATCTCCAAGCTGCTTGCCGAGATCATCAACAAGATCTAGCAGCTTTCCGCCGCACAGCTACCCGCACCAGCAACAGTAGGTATCCACATGACTCTGATCCCCGCCGAACTCGAAGAACTCACCGCCGCCGCGCACGCGTGGGCGGACAGTGACCCTGACCCGGACACAGCCCGTGAACTCCGCGCCCTCCTCCGCACCCTCGCGGACGGTGCGGACGGCGCGGACGAAGCTGCGGCGGACCTGGCGGACCGGTTTGCCGGCACGCTCGAGTTCGGAACTGCTGGGCTGCGTGCGGAGCTGGGCGCCGGTTCAAACCGGATGAACCGTGTGGTGGTGCGGCGCACCGCTGCGGGCATCGCCTCCTTCCTGCAGGACACAGCCGGGGACCACTGGACCCCCAGTGCCGTGATCGGCTACGACGCCCGGTACAAGTCGAAGGACTTCGCACTGGAAACGGCTGCCGTTTTCGGTGCCGCCGGCATCGAAACGTTCCTGCTGCCCTGCACGCTTCCGACGCCGCTGCTCGCCTACGCGGTGCGTGTCCTGGACACGGACGCGGGTGTGATGGTCACTGCCAGCCACAACCCTGCGGCCGACAACGGCTACAAGGTCTACCTGGGCGGCCGTACGGTCAAGGGCCCCGGCCGCGGTGCGCAGATTGTCACGCCGTACGACGCCGAGATTGCCGCACGGATCGACTACACCGTTCCGCTGGACTCCATTGAGCTGGCACCGGACGGCTACACGGAAGTTTCCGAGTCGCTGATCGCTGACTACATCGGAGCCGTGGACGATCTGGCGCACCGCGAGGGCTACCCGGCCCGGGACCTGGACATCGTCCTCACGCCCATGCACGGCGTCGGCGGCGAAACGATGTCCGCCGTACTTCGCGGAGCAGGGTTCACCTCGGTGACCCTGGTTCCGGAGCAGGCACTGCCGGACCCGGACTTCCCCACCGTTGCCTTCCCGAATCCGGAGGAACCCGGAGCGCTGGACCTGGCCCTGAAGCTTGCCGCCGAGCGGAATGCGGACCTTGTCCTTGCCAATGATCCCGACGCCGACCGCGCCGCCGTCGCCGCCAAGGACCCTGCCACGGGCGAATGGCGCATGCTGCGCGGGGACGAAGTGGGCGCCCTGCTGGGCCGCCACATTGCCCGGCGGATCGCTGCCGGCCGCTGGAAGGTACGGGGTGAGAAAACCCGCTCCGGCGTTGTTTTCGCCAACTCGATTGTTTCCTCCCGGCTGCTGGCCCGCATCGCTGACGCTGCAGGATTTGAGCATCAGGAAACCCTGACCGGCTTCAAGTGGATCTCCCGGGTGCCGAAGCTGACCTACGGCTACGAAGAAGCACTGGGCTACTGCGTTGCCCCCGGACTGGTCCGGGACAAGGACGGCATCTCCGCCGGCGTGCTGCTGGCCGAGCTGGCCGCTGCGCTGAAGGCGAAGGGCCGGACCCTCTTTGACGAACTTGACGAGCTGGCCCTGGAGCACGGCCTGCACCAGAGCGACCAGCTCTCCGTCCGGGTGGAGAACCTGGGCCTGCTGACCGAGATGATGCAGCGGCTGCGCGAGCACCCGCCTGTCTCCTTCGCCGGCTCCCCGGTGGAAACCGCCGTCGACCTTTCCGAAGGCGCCAACGGCCTGCCGCCCACCGACGGGCTGCGGTACATTACCCGTGACAACACCCGGGTCATCATCCGCCCCAGCGGAACCGAGCCCAAGCTCAAGTGCTATCTCGAGGTGATTGAGCCCGTCGGTTCGGCGGCTGATCTGCCGGCTGCGCGTTCCAACGCACGTGCAACCCTGGACGCAGTGCTGGCAGACGTTCGGAAGGCCCTGGGACTCTAACCTAGGCGGGAGGCCGGCATGGGACGGCTGATCTACACGAGCATCACTTCGCTCGACGGGTACATAGCGGACGAGTCCGGGTCCTTTGACTGGAGCATGCCCGATGAAGAGGTCCACTCCTTCGTCAACGGGTTGGAGAGCGACGTACACACCCATCTGTTGGGCCGGCGGCTGTATGAGGTGATGGCTGGCTGGGAGGCCGTGCCCGCCGAGGACGAGCCGCCCGCCATCCACGAGTACGCGCGGATCTGGCAGGGGGCGGACAAGGTGGTTTTCTCTCGGACCCTCACCGACCTCTCTGCGCCGCGCACGCGCCTGGAGCGGGAGTTCGATCCCGCTGCCGTGCGGGCACTCGTGGAGGCGTCCGACGGCGAGGTGTCCGTGGGCGGAGCGAAGCTCGCCGCCCAGGCGCTGCAGGCGGGACTGGTTGACGAGCTGCAGCAGCTGCTCTCCCCCGTGATTGTCGGCGGCGGGAAACGGTTCCTGCCGGACGGTTTGCGGCTGGACCTGGAGCTGCTGGAGGAGAAACGGTTCACGAACGGCGTCGTGTTCCTGCGGTACCGGGTCCGGAACTGAGCTTTCGCGTCCGGGCGTCCGGTTACGCCAGCAGTGTCCGGTTACGCCAGCAGTTCCGTGGCCAGCGGCAGGCGACTGCCGCTGGCCAGGAGCGTCCCCACCTGTTCGGCGGTGAGCGGCCGGCTGAAATAGTAGCCCTGGCCGCTGCAGCAGCCCATCTCCTGCAGTAGTTCAGCCTGTTGCTGGGTCTCTATCCCTTCGAAGACGGCTTCCATTCCGGCTGCCTGGATCAGCCCATGGACCGCGTCCACGAACTGCAGCTGCCCTTCGTCGCGGCTGATTTCGGCGATCAGTGCCCGGTCCACCTTGACTGTGTCCACGGGCAGGCGCCGCAGGTAGCTGATGGATGAATAGCCCGTGCCGAAATCGTCAATTTCCAAGCGGATGCCCAGGGCTTTGAGTGATCTCATGGAGTAAGTCTCCACGTCTCCGCTGCCCACGAAGGCGCTCTCGGTGATCTCCAGGATCAGGTCCCGGGGTGCTGCGCCGGTTTCGCGCAGCTGCGCCCGGACAAAGTCCACGAGGTCCATGCTCTGCAGCTGGGACGGCGAGACATTGACGCGGATATGGAAGCCGTCCTGGTCCTGACCCTCAGCACGCCAAGCAGCTAGTTGCTCCAGGGCCGACCGCAGCACCCAGCGTCCGATCCCCAGGATGGCTCCGCTTTCCTCCGCCAGTGGAATGAAGATATCCGGCATGACCAGCCCCTGCGTCGGATGTTCCCAGCGCAGGAGCACCTCTACCCCCTGCATCTTTCCGGTGACCAGATCAACGACGGGCTGGAATGCCAACCGAAACTCGTTGCGCTCAATGGCATTACGCAGGTCAGAGGCCATTTCCCGCCTCAGTTGGCGGGCGTAGAGCATTACCGGTTCGAATAACCGGACCAGCCCCGGGCCGTTTTCCTTCGCCTCGTACATGGCGGTGTCCGCGCGGAGCAGCAGGTCCTCGGCGGATTGCCCGGACTCAGCCAGATGCACGCCGATGCTGGCACGGGGCCATACGTCCAGTCCCTCCACAACGGTCCGGACTCCCAAAGCCGCCTGGATCCTTTCCGCGACCGCAAGTGCCGATAGTCTGGCAACCCCAGGGAGCAGAACTGCGAATTCGTCGCCGCCGAGCCGCGCTACGACGTTTTCCTCCGGTGCCGAGGCGAGCAACCGTGCCGCTACTTCCTGCAGCACCAGGTCCCCGGCCTTGTGTCCAAAGCTGTCGTTGATTTCCTTGAACCCATCCAAATCAATCATCAGCACGGCCGGTGCGGACTCCGTACCATCCCAGTCCGTCAGAGATTGCTGGACCTGCTGCATCAAGTCGATCCGGTTGCTCAGTCCGGTGAGCGGATCCGAAAGCGCCATCCGCTGCACCTGTTGGTGCGCTTCGCGGAGTTCCAGCGTGCGGGACTCCACCCGCTGCTCCATGTCCTGGTACATGTCGTCCAGTTCCGCTGCCAGGAGGTTAATGCCCGTGCTAACGGCATCAACCTGGTCGCGGGCAGATGAAACCGGAATCCGGGAGGTGAGGTTTCCCGCTGCGATCCTGACAATGCCTTCGACGATCTGGCCGAGGCGCGGGTCCGCCGGCAGGTCACCGGCTCCCTCTTGTGAACGGGTCACGCGGCGTACCTTCTCAGCCAGTTCAGGGCATCGCCTTCCTCGGAAAAATACCGGGTGGGACAGGGCTGAACCTCTCCGCCGAGCAGGAAATTAGCGATCACCCGGTCCACCGGAGAAACACCAATGACAGCGACGGCGGACAGGGAACGTGCAGCGCTGAAGACGTCCCGGGCACTACGGGAAATGGATTCCACACCCGTCAGTGTCAGCAGCAGCGGGAGACTGTGCGCAACCGCCAGACGGTCGATCTTTTCGGCAACGGCGACAGCCATGGACCCGGTAATCACCTCGTTTGGAGGCAGTACCAGCACGAGGTGTCCCTCATCCGCCAGATTTACCAGGGCTTGGCCGGGCGATGAAGGGTTTTGAATCCCGATTCCAGAATCGGGTCCTGCACTTTTAGACATGCTCCGGAGCGAGCTGTCGCCGTGCGGGCCGGAGCTGTTGTGCTGCACCGTTTCCTGTCTTGTCATAGCTTCCCCCAAGTCGCCGCGCAGGACCTCAATGCAGCGGAATATGCCTTACCGTACCGGTGCTTCTGGAGCCACCGCATGGAATCGGTAGCCCAGCTCGTAGTATGCGCCTTTATTACTCATTCATCGAGATGCTGAAACCTGAATTCGGTGACTTGCGATTATGCGACCGGCACTTCACCTGTGTCAATGAGCTCCCGTGATTCGGACGCATACACGTCAGCCCCGAGCTTGGTAAAGATGCTTTCACATTGCATCGCGCAGTTCCTGGCTTCGGTTTTACGATCCAAGGAGTAGAGGCAGCGCGCCAGAAGCAGCAATGAGCGTCCCTGCAGGAAGGGATGGCTATCTGAGGCTTGTCTTTCGACCGAACGCAGCAGCCTTTCTGCCGTACTCGCGCTTCCCGACTCCAATTCCCACCAAGCCCGCGTTATAAGCATTTCAATTCGGTCTATCTCGGCCACACCAGCGACTTCAAAGGCCACCTCGGCTCGCCTGATGCATTCACCTGTCTCTTCTTCCACAAGTCCGGCTGCCAGACGAAAATGGGCGGATGCCTTGTTGAACTGCGCCCAGTTCCGGACATCATTCACGGAGGCTAAGTCCTCCGCCGCCCGCCGGTGGTACTTCAATCCTTCTTCGATCCGGGCCGACACAAAGGCTGCGTTGCCAATCGCCCAGCACGCGATGCCTTTCACCTGCGGGCTCGCCTCGGAGGACACCATGTTGGCGAGATTCATAGCCTCCTCCCACGCTCCCTCGGTATCCCCCTCTTCGGCAAGCGCTGCAACAAGCACATGTTGAACGTTGAGCCGGCTCCCTGCTGGAAGCTCCTCCTGCGGGACCTTCGCCGCTTCACGGGCAGCGGCAAGCGCCCCGCTCATCTCGCCCTTGTCCTGCAGTGCATGGGTTATCAGTACTCTTGCCCGGGATTGATAATCGGGAAAGTCGTTGATCGCCTCGGTCGCGAGCAGGGCTTCGCCGGTGGCGAAGCACGCTTCGACCTGCCCCAATTCAAGTTGAAGCTCCGCAATGTTGAACGTCATGCGGCAGAAACCCCGATTGTCTCCAGCTGCGACCGCAGCCTGCGTCGCCAGGCGGGAATACTCAATCGCGGAAGCATACTCCCGTCGGTCTTTTGCTTGTGCGGCACGGTATTCGTTGAGAACGAAGACGGTATTGCTGTCCATGGCAAGGGCACCTTCTGGTAGTAAAAATCCCGCGGGACTGGACTCTATTCTTATGGCATACCGGCGATTCCTCAAAGATTACGCACACCACCCTCCGATTCTTCCCAGCCGATCAGCTTGCCCTCAGCTTTTCTGCAGAAATTATCCGGGGCGCCACACTTTCGTCGAAATGTGTAGTTATACTTCATGTGTCTTGATGAGCCCGTTCAATTGAGGAGTAAAAATGAAGAAACTCGGTGCAGCACTGTTGCTAACAGCCGTAATTGCGGGCGCGGGTGTCGCAGCACCGGCAGCGGCCTCTGCCGCTCCGGCTTCCCAGTCGCCCGGCAAGCTAGTCCAGCCGTTCGGCATGTGGCCGCACACGAAATAACTCCCGTCAGGGCCCGGATGAACCGCTAAGACGCGGGGCATCCGGGCCTTTGCCGTTTCCGGCGTGCAACCTAGTTACGTTGCCCGTCGATTACAGCCCGCCGCGGCCGTGATCTCGACCACGCGGCACCACTGCCCTATGGCAAGATAGATCCCATGTCTACACCCATTGCCTCGTATATTGATCACACGCTCCTCAAACCCGAGGCCAGCCGCGATGACATCCTCCGGGTCTGCTCCGAAGCCGCTGAGTACCAGTTCAAGTCCGTCTGCGTAAACCCGATCTGGGTCGGCACCGTCCGCAACGCCCTGAAGGGCAGCGGAGTGCTCACCTGCTCGGTCATCGGCTTCCCGCTGGGTGCCACCACCACCGAGGTGAAGGTCTTCGAAGCCCAGGGTGCGCTTCAGGACGGCGCCGACGAAATCGACATGGTCATCGACATCGCCGCAGCCCGGCGCGGAGACCGTGCAGCCCTGGTCCGCGACATCGCAGCTGTAGCCGACGCCGTGCACGCCGCCGGCGGCATCCTCAAGGTCATCATCGAAACCTCGCTGCTCAATGATGAGCAGAAGGTCCTGGCCTGCGAAGCTTCCGTTGAAGCCGGAGCCGACTTCGTGAAGACCTCCACCGGTTTCAACGGCGGCGGAGCCACCGCCGAAGACGTGGCCCTGATGCGCCGCACCGTCGGCCCGGACCTCGGAGTCAAGGCTTCAGGCGGTGTCCGTTCGCTCGAAGATGCACAGGCAATGATCGACGCCGGCGCCACGCGTATCGGAGCGAGCTCCGGAATCGCTATTGTTAATGGAAGCAAAGCCACGTCGGACTACTGACCGGCATAGCTACTGACACTTTTTGAAACGGAGAACTTCATGGTTGGAACACGGTCAAAGCAGCCTTCACACTCAGGCGAGGGCCATCTGGTCAGCAACATCCTCATCTTTGCCGTGATGTTCGCCATCTTCCTGGGCGCCATCTACGCGGTGAACTGGCTGACCCTGGACAACGTATGGCCGATGGCCGTTCTGCTGGTCGCCGCCACCGGCATGTACCTCGTTGCGTTCAGCATCGGCCGTTCCGACACCACCACGGAGTTGGCCAAGGGCTACTCACACAACGAGTAGCCTTCCTGCGTAAACAGTGATGCACCCCAGCCCGCGGGCTGGGGTGCATCACTGTTTAACTGAGTAGTGGCCGGGGCTAAGCAGGTGTGTCCTACTCTTCGCCGCTGTGCCGCACCGTCCCTAGATTCGGTTCATGACTACTACCATGACCCGCAGGCAGTGGCGCCGGAACCGGGCCCTGCAGCAGCGCATCGTCCTCGTCGGTTACTCGGTACTGGCCTCCTGCGTAGTGGCCGCCGCCGCTGTCTTCGTTATTGCGGTGACGGGCTAGCCCCCGCCTTACTCCTTGAACACGGCGTCCAGCACCTGCTTGGCCCAGGCCAGAATTTCGGCGTCCACCAGATCCCTGCCGCCGATCCGGGCGGTCTTCGGCTTCGGTACCAGCACGGCGTTCAGCGCCGGCTTCACGAGCGCCCCGGGATACATGCGCTGCAGCCGCATGGTCCTCGATTCGGGCAGGTCCGCCGGTGCGAACTTAATAAAGTTGCCCTGCAGCGCGACGTCGGTCAGGCCGGCGGCACGTGCATCCACCCGGAAGCGGGCAACATCGATCAGGTTCTTCACTTCCTGCGGGGGCTCGCCGTAACGGTCCACCAGTTCGGCCAGCACTTCGTCGATCGCCTCGTTGGTGAGCGCTGACGCCAGCTTGCGGTAGGCCTCCAGCCGCAGCCTCTCCCCAGGAACGTAGTCGTGCGGGAGATGGGCGTTGACCGGCAGCTCGATCTTCATTTCGGCCGCCTTCTCCTCGGCCTCGCCCCGGTAGTCGGCCACGGCTTCGCCCACCAGCCGGATGTACAGATCAAAGCCGACGCCGGCAATATGGCCGGACTGTTCCCCGCCCAGCAGGTTGCCGGCACCGCGGATCTCCAGGTCCTTCATGGCCAACTGCATGCCGGCCCCCAGCTCGTTGTGCGTGGCCACGGCCTTCAGCCGTTCAAGCGCCACCTCGCCCAGCGGCTTCTCCGACGGGTACAGGAAGTAGGCGTAGGCACGCTCCCGGCCGCGGCCCACGCGTCCGCGCAGCTGGTGCAGCTGTGAAAGCCCGAAATGGTCCGCACGGTCCACGATCAGGGTGTTGGCATTGGAGATGTCCAGGCCCGTTTCGATGATGGTGGTGCACACCAGCACGTCGAAGCGCTTCTCCCAGAAATCCACAATGATCTGCTCAAGCTTGGACTCGCTCATCTGGCCGTGGGCGACGGCGATCCGCGCCTCCGGCACCAGTTCCCGCAGATGCGCGGCTGTCCGGTCAATCGAGGACACCCGGTTGTGGACAAAGAAGACCTGGCCCTCGCGCATAAGCTCGCGGCGGATGGCCGCTGAGGCCTGCTTGTCCGTGTAGGGGCCCACATAGGTGAGCACCGGGTGCCGTTCCTCCGGCGGGGTGGCCAGCGTGGACGTCTCGCGGATACCGGTCAGGGACATTTCGAGGGTACGGGGAATCGGGGTGGCGCTCATGGCCAGCACGTCCACGTTGGTGCGCATCTTCTTCAGCGCTTCCTTGTGTTCGACGCCGAAGCGCTGCTCCTCGTCCACGATCACCAGGCCCAGGTCCTTGAACTGGACCTCCTGGGACAGCAGGCGGTGGGTACCGATGACGACATCGACCGAGCCGGCCTTGACGTCCTCGATAGTTGCCTTGGCCTGCTTGGCGGTCTGGAAGCGTGAGAGCGAATCCACCCGGACGGGGAAGCCGGAGAAGCGTTCGGCGAAGGTTTCCATATGCTGCTGGGCCAGCAGCGTGGTGGGCACCAGCACTGCTACCTGCTTGCCGTCCTGCACGGCCTTGAACGCTGCACGCACCGCGATCTCGGTTTTGCCGTAGCCCACATCGCCGGAGACCAGCCGGTCCATGGGCACTTCCCGCTCCATGTCCGCCTTAACCTCGTTGATAGTGGTCAGCTGATCCGGGGTCTCGACATAGGGGAAGGCTTCCTCAAGTTCACGCTGCCACGGGGTGTCCGGGCCGAAGGCATGGCCCTTGGACGCCATCCGGGCGGAGTAGAGCCGGATCAGCTCCCCCGCGATCTCCTTGACCGCCTTGCGCGCCCGGCTCTTGGTCTTGGCCCAGTCGGAACCGCCCATCTTGGACAGGACAGGGGTTTCACCGCCCACGTACCGGGTGATCTGGTCCAGCTGGTCGGTGGGGACGAACAGCCGGTCCCCCGGCGCCCCGCGCTTGGAGGACGCGTATTCAAGCACCATGTACTCGCGCACTGTCTTGTTGGTGCCGGCACCGGTGGCGCGCTGGATGAGTTCGATGAACTTGCCCACGCCGTGCTGCTCGTGCACCACGAAGTCGCCCTCCTGCAGCTGCAGCGGGTCGACGGCGTTGCGCCGTTTGGAGGGCATCTTGCGCATGTCGCGGGTGGAGTAGGTGCTGGCGCGGCCGAGCAGGTCCGCTTCGGTCAGCAGGCCGGTCTTGAGGGTGTCAAAGACATACCCCCGGCCGGCGCTGGCCGTGGTGATGGCGATGACGCCGGGACGCGGTTCCTCGTCCAGGGATTCCACCAGCGCTGCGGGAATGTCGTTCTCCCGGAACAGTTCGGCCAGGCGGGAGGCCGGACCAGGCCCCTCCGTCACCACCACCACGCGCCAGGCGTCCCGGACACGGCTGCCGATAAACTCCATCATTTCCGCCACGTCGCCCCGGTAGCCGCGCGGTTCACGGGCATTGATGGTCAGGGTGTCGATGTCCAGGACGGTTTCGTCGTCGGGGTTGAAGGACGTGATGGACCACCAGGCCACGTCATTGGCGTGCGCGGCAGTGCGCGTATCAGCCAGGGAACGGAAGCTTGCAGCGTCCAGGTCCGAGGCCAGCCCCGCGGAAAGGTCCAGGGGCGCCGCACCGCCGTCGGACGCTGTGGCCCAGGCTGCGGCCAGGAACTCCTCGTTCGTGGCGGCCAGGTCGTGGGCGCGGGCCCGGACCTTTTCCGGCTCGACGACCACGGCAATGGATCCCCGGGGCAGCTCGCCCATCAGCGGGACCATGGAGTCCACCAGCACCGGAGCGAGGGATTCCATGCCTTCCACGGCAATGCCGCCGGCAATCTTTTCCAGCATGTCCGAGGCGGCCGGCATCTGGTCCTTGAGCTTGGCGGCGCGGCTCATGACCGACGGCGTGATCAGGATTTCCCGGCAGGGCGGGGCGTAGAGCTCGGAGGGGTGGGTGATGTGCTCCCCGGTAAGGGTCCGCTGGTCTGCGACCGCGAACCAGCGCATGGAATCCACTTCGTCGCCGAAGAAGTCGATGCGGATGGGGTGGTCCTCGGTGGGCGGGAAAACGTCAAGAATGCCGCCTCGAACGGCGAATTCGCCGCGGTGGGAGACCATATCCACCCGCGCATAGGCGGCCTCTGCCAGCGCCTGCACCACAGAGTCGAAGGGCTGCTCCTGGCCGACCTTCAGCGCCACCGGCTTGAGTTCGCCCAGTCCGGCAACCAGCGGCTGGACCACGGCGCGCACCGGGGCAACCACAATCTGCACCGGAGCGGTTTCGGGATGCGCCAGTCTGCGCAGCACCGACAGGCGCCGTCCGACGGTATCCGAGCGCGGGGACAGCCGCTCGTGCGGCAGGGTCTCCCAGCTGGGGAACTCTTCGATGCCTGCCAGGGGAAGATAGCTGCGCAGGGCTGCGGCCAGGTCCTCCGCCTCGCGGCCCGTCGCCGTCACGGCCAGCACCACCGGCGGAATGCCGTCGCTGGTTCCCGCCGCCGCCAGCCCGTCCACGACTTCAGCCAGCAGGGCGGCGCGCATGCCCTGCGGAGCCCCGATCTGCAGGTCTTCGCTGCGGCCTGCGGGTGGCCGGGAGGAAAGGGTCCGCACCCTTGCGTACGAGGGGTCCTCAGCGAGGGCGGCACGCAGTCCGTTCAGGCTCATGGGGTGTTTTCTCCTTCACGACGGCAACGCAAATACCCGAAGTCCACAAAACGGAACCCCGGGGTTTTCTTCCACATTACCTGCTGCCGGGACAGCGGTCCGGCGCTCGCGCTGAGAGCGGAATACATACGAAAACGGGAAGCCGTTACACCCGCCTGCAGCGCCGTTGGATCTGGATTTTCCCCGGGGCGCCTGCCACGCTGGAAAAGCACGGGCCACCCGAAGACGGCTGTCTCCCATTCGCCGGACTCGCCTTTCGACAACGTAAGGACTGCCCCATGGCACGCAAAGCGACTCTCCTGGGCACGGGATGTACGGTCTTCGCGCTGGCCTTCACCGGCTGCGCGGGCAACCCCGACGGCGACGGCTACAACGATCCCGAAGGTTCGGCTTCGTCTTCTTCGTCTTCCGGCCCTTCGCCCTGCGGCACCGATTCCCCGAACGCCAGCGGAGAAAACTGCCAGGCCGCCGGCGTTCCCGGCACCACTGCCAACCCCGACCGCTGCGGAAAATTCACTGCGTCCCCGACACCGGGCGGGATCATCGAGGGGACTTTCGGCCCGTACTGCGACGACGCCGTCGCGACCACCTACAGCACTGCCCTGATCCCGGATGAATCCGTCGCCATTGTCACCGTGGAGGAGAGCCCGGAGGACACCACTGTGCAGCTCCAGGCGCAGAGCTTCGCCGCCAACACGACGTACAGCGCCCGGCTGCATGAGGACGGTTGCGGAGCAGATCCAGCGGACTCCGGCGCGGAGTACCAGAGCGGCCAGGGCGGCCTCCCCCTGGACTTCACCACCGATGCGGCGGGCAATGCCACCGCGAGCACCACGGTTACATGGACGCTGCCCGACGACGACGCCGAGTCCCTCCTCATCCTCGATGCGGGGCAGGGCGGGGCCGCGGGAAGCCCGGTGGGTTGCATCAATCTGGTGCCCTGACCCGGTCCGGGACTCCCCGGCCCCGGTTTCGGGGCAGCTGGACGTGCGGTTTAGGATGAGGGTTGGCCGGCCGGCGGGCTGTACGAGCCCGCGGAATCCGGCATTACCGCTCACCTTACGGAGGACCTATGGCCCTGAACGCATCAACTATCCTGCCCTACGACGTACGGACCGTGACGGACACGTTCGCTGACGAGGGGTTCCTGCGCAGCATGAGCGAGCACGTGGGCGGCTCCCTGGTTTCCGCTTCCGTGGACGGTGACACCGCCGGGGCATTTGTCCTCACCGCTGTGCGGACGATGCCCACAGACCGGTTGCCGGACATGGCGAAGAAGTTTGTAGGTGCCACCCTGACCGTGACCCAGAAAGAGCAGTGGGCCGCACCGGCTGCCGACGGATCCCGGGAAGCTGCCGTGGAACTGTCCGTGGGCGGGGTGCCGCTGAAGGTCAACGCCGTGCAGCGACTGGTCAGCACCCCCGAGGGCACCCGCGTCGATGTTGACGGCAAGGTGGCGTCCAGCATTCCGTTCCTGGGCGACAAGATCGCCAAAGCCGCTGAACCGATGATCGGCAAGGCCCTCACGATCCAGGCAGGCCAGGCCGGCAAGTGGATTGAAAGCCGGAAGAGCTAACCCATGGTCCTCTCCACTCCCCTCGCACTGGTCCTGGTGATCGCCGGTCTCTGGTCCCTCATCGTCTGGCCGCCCTACCTGCGGGACGTCCTGAAGTCCCCGCAGGCGCGGGACGCCAACGGTGCGCCGACCCGGTACATGACCACGAACCTGATGAAGATCAGCTCGGCCATGGTCTTCGGCCTGGCAACCCTCGTCATCGGTGTCCGCGGCCTGCTCGGCTGAATTTTCCCGGTGACGCACGCCCCGGCAGCTTTCCTGCCGGGGCGTTTTGCTGCCGCGACGGTCTGCTCCCGGGGCGGCCTGCATCACACGCTGCCCACCTGATGTAGTTAGACTGGTACACGGTGCGCCGGGAAGTCTGGTCGGCAATAGTTTTGCCGTACCCGAATTTGATAGGAACCCTTCATGGCCTCTGATCCCTCCTCCCCCAAGCCCAGCGGCGCACGCACTGTCCTGGGCAGGGGCAGCTACAGCGAAACGCTTCGCATCAGCGAGATTCTCCGCAAGGAAACCGTCGGCGGCGTTTTACTGCTGATCGCTACCGTGGCTGCACTTATTTGGGCCAACTCTCCGGCTGCAGACACTTACTTTGCCGTGCGCGACTTTGAATTCGGTTACGCGCCGTGGCACCTCAAGCTGAGCATCGGCGCCTGGGCGGCCGATGGCCTGCTGGCCATCTTCTTCTTCCTTGTCGGCCTGGAGCTGAAGAAGGAATTCATCGCCGGTGACCTGAGGGACCTGAGGCAGGCGATCGTCCCGATCGCGGCGGCGGTGGGCGGTGTCATTGTCCCCGCCCTGGTCTACGTAGCCGTCAACCTTATTGCCGGTTCGGACGGCCTGCGCGGCTGGGCCATCCCCACCGCCACCGATATTGCCTTCGCCCTGGCAGTCCTGGCGGTCATCAGTTCCCACCTGCCCAGCGCACTGCGGATTTTCCTGCTGACCCTCGCCGTGGTGGATGACCTCATCGCCATCGCCATCATTGCCTTCTTCTACTCCGAAGACGTGCACCCGGGCTACCTGCTGTGGATGCTGCTGCCGCTGGCCGCGTTCACGCTGCTGGTCCAGCGTGTCCCGCGTTTCTTCGGCACCCGCCGCTGGGCCGCCTGGGTGATCCTGCTGCCCCTTGGTATCGCCGTTTGGGCGCTGATGCATGCCTCCGGCGTCCACGCCACCGTGGCGGGGGTGCTGCTGGGCTTTGCCGTTCCGGTGCTGCGCCGCGGTCCGGACCGGCAGAAACTGCCAGCCAACCCGGAAGCCCCCGGCCTCTCGGAAATCTTTGAGCACCGTTTCCGGCCTGTCTCCACGGGTTTGGCCGTTCCGATCTTCGCCTTCTTTTCCGCCGGCGTGGCCTTGGGCGGCTGGAGCGGTATGGGTAATGCGGTTACGGACCCGGTGGCGATCGGAATTATCCTGGGCCTCGTTGCCGGTAAGCCTATCGGCATCCTGCTCACCACCTGGGCAGTGACCACGGGCACACGCGCAAAGCTTGATGCGGATGTGCGCTGGATTGATCTGGCGGGCATCGGCATCTTGGGCGGGATCGGCTTCACCGTATCCCTGCTGGTCAATGACCTGAGCTTCGAGGTCGGTTCGCTGCACAACGACGACGCGAAGGTCGGCATCCTCGTGGCGTCAGTGTTGTCGGCCTTGCTGGCTTCAGCCCTGTTGACCGTCAGGAACCGGCGCTACCGGCTGATCGAGGCGGAAGACCGCCGAGACGATGACCAGGACGGCATTCCGGACGTGTACGAGGACCGGGAGAACTAGCGCGAGCAGGGGTAGCCCAGCAGGCCCGGCGGCGCGTAATAGAACATCTGCAGTGTGGCCGGTTGGGAAGCAGCCAGGACGTCGCTCTCGCTGATGGCGGTGACTACTGACGGGACCTTTTTGACCGTGGCGGTCCGCAGAGTGACCGCCATGGGCACGTTCTCATAGGGGGTCCTGCCCAGTGCCTCGTTCAGACCGCTCAGGTATAAGGGCTTGACCATAGTAGTGGTGCGCGGAACCGCATAGGTCTTGGTGCGCCCGTTCACGGTGAAGGACAGTACATAGACCACATCCGAGTCCACGTCCGATACGCCGGTCCAGCTGATCTGGTTGGGAAGCGTCCGCGCGTTGCATCCGGGCGCGGAGGGAGTTTCCACCTTGGCGGTCGGGAGACCCGAGATTGTCACAGCAGTCGACTGGCTCCAGTACGCATACGCGGCGGGGCCGCCCAGGCCCAGAACCACCGTCAGCACAAAGACCACTGCAGCCGTCCGGAAACCCGGCTGGGCACGAAGCCGCTTCAACGGGCCCGGACGGGTCTCCGTTACGGTGTCGGCGCCCACCGCAGCCCCCTGCTGCGTTTTCCTGCTCATCGGCTCCTGCTTCGTAGTCGGATTCCGGCGGCGGCGAAGAACGCGACCGACAGTACTATCAGGAGCGTACCGGAGAGCGAGCGGATGATGGGTTCGACGGTGCTTTCGAACGACGCCGGCGAAGACGCTTCCAGGCGTCCGGCTTCCACCGGCGGGACCTGGGTGTTGAAGCCCGGGTCCTGTGCCTGAGCGGGGGCAGCCGGGAAAGCGGCCAGCGCCGCTGAGCCGTCGGTTGGCGCAGTGCCTTGATCCGTACCAAGACCCGGCCGCGCCTGGCTAGCCTGCCGGCCTGTGGCCCCGGCGTTCCGGGTGTCCCCGGAGGCGTTGCCGGTTCCGCGCCCTTCGGCATCAGGTGTCCCCGGATCCGGTGTTCCCGGATCCGACGGCGGTGTGTGGCCATTATTGCCCAGTGCCTCGCAGGCGCTGGGGCCGGTGCCTGCACCGTCCGTGGACTGCAGGTAAAAAACGACGTCGAACCGGGCACTGCGGTTCATCGCAGCGTTGGGAGCTTCCGTGGCAAGACCTGCCGTGAGCTGGACGAGGACGGCGTCACCGGGGCCCAGTTCCCATCCCCGGTAAAGGTCGCTGCAGGCACCGGCAGCACCGAGGTACGCCGGCACGCCGCCTGCGGCACCGGCGGATCCGCTCACGCTGACCAGGCCCGACAGCTCCGGGTCCATCGCGGCGCTGACGGCGCCGGCGGAAAGATAGGCTGCCTCGGCGCCGTCGTTCCGGACCCACACGCTGCCGTCCGTGGATGTTCCCGGGACCAGCGTAACCGCCTGCCTAAAGACAGGCTGGGCCAGTGTTGGACTAAAGCCGACGCCGTCGGGGCTGAAGCTGAGGTAGCTGCCGGATGCGGAAGCGGCAGGGATGCCGGCGAGGGTGATGGTCGCCGCGGCCCCTCCCACGGCACCGACTGTCAGCCAGTGCCTCACCGGTTTGGAAATCCGCATTAGACGGTTACGGGCTTCCGCCGGCTGCGGACGTGCGGCTGTGCACTGTCGTGGTTGCAGTGCTCGCACTCTTCCAGGACGGCATCGTCATGCTCCAGCGGGCCCTGGGTGCTGAAGGCGAAGAACGGGGCCGCGCCGTCGTCGGAGGAATCATTATCCGGATCGTCGTTGCCTGCCTGCGGGGTTTCCCCGTCACCGCGTTTCTTGGCCAGCGCGCCGCGGACCATGGAGATGATCCCGTAGCCCAGGAGGGCGACGGCACCCCACTGGAGTGCGGCTCCGCGGTCCGAGTTGCCCAGGGCATTGGCGGCAAAGCCAACGAAGGGTACTGCGTAGAAGAGTTTGCCGCGGACCTGGACTTCGCGCACGGGCTCAGCGTCGGCAACGTCATTGTTGTCGCCCTTGGTGATCAGGGTGCGTTCGCCGTCCTGCGCGGTGCCCACGGACGTGATCCGGTGGGTGATGACGGCAGAGCTGCCGGACTCGATCTGGTAGGTGATCACATCGCCTACGCGCAGTTCCTCGAACGGGGTGGGCTTGACGACCAGGAAGGTGCCGGGGGCGTAGTGCGGGGCCATGGAGCTGGTGAGGACGCTGAACGTCTGCGAGCCGGTCAGAAGGGGAATGACTACGAGGACCAGGGCAACGAGGGCCGTGGCGCACAGGGCGATGTAGCTCAGACCGGCTCCGATGAAGCGCAGCGGGCTGGCGGGCTTCTCTGCTGTCCTACGGCCACTCGACATGGTTTTCCTATCCATCACTAAGCTGCCGGCGCGAGCTGCGCCACGCTGAGGTTTACCGGGATGTTGATCGGCGTTCCGAGCTGGTTTGCCGGGGTGTTCTGCTTGACTTCGACCTTGAAGCAAATGGTTTGGGTGGTTCCGGTGGCCAGCACCGGAAGGACCGGGGTTCCGGCCTGGTAGGCCAGGTTGGCGTCGCAGGTCGCCGATCCCTGTACAACTGCGGTGTGCACAGTCAGGTTTCCGTTGAGCAGGCTGCCGGGTACCGGTACCGAAACGGCGGGCTGCAGGACCAGCGGGGACTGCGCGGTGACGTTGGTGTTGTTGGTCAGCTTCACCGCGGTGATCGCAGGTACTCCGCGGTTCAGTTCACGAACGTCCAACGACAAGGCGGGCGTGTGGGCCATGTTGGCTTCATTTACCAAGATGTTGAAATCAGCGGCCTGAACGGTGCCGGCGTTCTGCGCTACTGCGGCGTTCCACAGGGCGTAGCTTCCCTGGACCGTCATCAGACCGAGTACCACAGCGGCCAGAATCAGGCCGGCTGCCTTCAGTACTCGGGAGCTCTTCACGGATTTTTTCCTCCAGGGGAACGGTTGTGCGCGGGACATGTGTTCCGCGCACAACCGGGGTTAGAACAAGGGGCTTGAGGGGAATGCTACTGGGCGACCTGGGTCAGGACGTAGCCCACGCGAGTGAGGTCCAGCTTGGCGTTGGTGTCCGTGCGGGCGCCCGTGTCCTTGTTGAAGACGAAGACGGCCTTGGCGGTGACCACTCCGGCCCTGTCGACGTCGTTTGCGGCGGTCAGGTTTGCCGCGTTCAGGGTCTTGCCGCCCTGGGTCAGGGTGGGTACCGGCTTGGCGCTGCCCGTGAAGCCGTTGGTGGCGTCCTCGTTGATAACCAGCTTCGCCTTCATCTGGTCACCGTCGAGCTGCAGGCTGACTTCCTGGGTGAAGGTCAGCTCATCGCCCGGTACAACCATGTACTTGGTGATGTCGATTTCGGCACCGGCCTTGTTGGTCCACGTTCCCGGCGCGGCGGTCACGTCAAGGTCACCGGCGACGATGGTGCCGGCGTTTGCCTTCTCGGAATCGTTCCAGACGGCGAGCGTTCCGCCGCCGCCGAGCAGCATTGCCGAGCCGATACCGATTGCCAGTGCACCCTTAGCCATCTTGTTCACGATGTTCCCCTTGTTCGAAAGTCTTGGCTCGGAAGGCTTTCCTCGCCGCTGGGTATTACTTTGCCGCCCTCCCCTCAAGAAACAACGCCGCCCAAACACAGGGTTCGTGAAACATTCCGGCAAACCTCAAGCGGCACACAAGGTACCCTCAACACCAGCGCAACCGGCCGCACCCGGGCCCCAAACCAGCCCTATCCGAAGCCTGAGGACATGAGAACCACCATCGCTCCGTTCCGAATCCTGACCGTCTGCACCGGCAACATCTGCCGCTCCCCGATGGCCGAGCGCCTGCTTCAAGCCGGGCTGGACAACGTTGCCCCCGGCGAATTCGAAGTCACCAGTGCAGGCACCGGCGCCCTGGTCGGATCCGGCATCGAACCGCACGTGGCCGGTTTCGTGAACATTTTCGGCGGTGACTCCTCCGGCTTCGTCTCCCGGCAGCTCACTGCCGGGATTCTCCAGGGCCAGGACCTCGTGCTGGCCATGACCCGGGACCACCGGAGCAGGATCGTGGACCTCGACCCGGCGTTGCTGCGGCGCACCTTCACGCTGCGCGAACTGGCCCGCCTGCTCCCGCTGGTCGACGCGGACCCCGGCGCCGCGGCCGCCGAACGGTGGCAGGCCGCAATGGCCCGGGCGCTGCGGCTCCGCAGCGCCCACCCGGCGGGACCGGAAGAAGACGACGTAGTGGACCCCTACCGCCGCAGCGACGCCGTCTACCAACGGATGGTCCGCGAGCTCACCCCCGCGGTGGATGAGCTGCTCGCCTGGGAACGCCGCTACCGATGAACCTGACCGTTCCGGGAACACAACGACGACGCCGGCTGGCCGGTCTGTTCCTGCTCTATATAGGTATCCTGGCTCTCATCGCGTTCTGGCCCTCCCCGGTGGATGCCGGACCGGCCGGCACCCTGCGCGCTATCCTGGCTGCCCTGAACGGCCACGGTATGCCCGGATGGATCAACTACACCCTCGTGGAGTCCGTCGCGAACGTGGCCCTGTTTGTTCCCTTCGGTGTCCTGGCCGCCGCTTACCTCAGCGACCGTTTTGCCTGGTTAGCCGCCGTCGTCGGCATGGCTGCCTCCTGCGCCATCGAAGCCGGGCAGCATCTGTTCCTGCCGGCCCGCTACGCCACTGTCCACGATGTCCTCGCCAATTCCCTGGGCGCGGCACTCGGCACGTTGGTGGTCTATGCCGTCCGCAACCGGAAGGACCGCTAACCCCGGGCTGCAATATTGCTTCGATCTTGAGCGTTGCAGGCAACTTTTCCTGAGGTTCGGGTGAGACCGTGGGACATCAGCCGGGAGTAATCGGCTGGCTTCCATCAGGCACCGAACGCCCGACGGCGACCCCACTCCGAAGGATATTTTGTTTGTCTCCCACTCCCCCGCAGCCCCCACCGGTCTGGCCAACGAGCCCGCCCGCCGCTGCACAGGCAAGGCCGCGGACGCAGAACGCCGCTGCCCGTCACCGCAGGAGCCCCAGCTGATGACGCCTCAGGAAGAACTCGAGGCGAGGCTGATCTCCATGGACAGGCTGCGGGAACTAAGCGACCAGGTTGGCGTGGAATCCTGTCGCCGGTTCGTCTCCAACTTCACTTCCATGTGGGAAGGCCGGTTCACCCGCCTTCACCATGCGGTGCAGGGCCGGGACTTCGACGCCGCCATGGATGTGGTCCTCAGTATCAAGATTTCCAGCCACATGGCCGGGGCCGAACGGCTATCCGCCCTGGGCGCCGCGGCACAGGACCTCGTAGCACGCCGCGATGTGCGCGGCCTCGAGGAAATGGTGACCGCTGTCCGCGCCTGCGGTGCCGAAACCATGGCCTATTTGAACGAGTTGGACCTCTTTTCGGCCGCATAAGTCCCGGCCTTCCCAACCGTCCGCCGGTGCTCCATCGTGAGCGCGGTCACGGTTGGGGCATACCGCCGGTATCGTTAGACCCTGTTGCGTTTTACGAGGGGGTCACGCGTGTCGCGGTTGTCGCAGTCGACGCTGAAGTTTTTCGGCATTTCGTCCCAATTCCATGAGCTGCCGCTGCGGTACCGGACTGCCGTGAGCCAGGCACCGCTGGTCGTCGTGGTGGCGCTGATCTGCGCTGTTGCCGCCTGGCAGTTGCCGGAGGTCTTCCAGCGCCGGGAATTCGTGGCCGGCCTGGTCACGCTGGCCGTTGTCACCGCCGTGTGCATCGCCCTTCCCTGGAACCGGCTCTGGTATCCGTCCTACTGGATCATCCCGCTGCTTGATTTTGTGGCCATCGCCCAGCTCCAGCACGGCAGCGCCGGCATCCTTAACGGGCTGAGCCTGCTCCACGTGTTCCCCGTGTTTTGGATGTCCTGGTCCCGCGTCTCCCCGCCGGCCGCCCGGTACCTGAGCTTTTTCTGCCCCCTGCTGTCCGTATGGCACCCTTTCATCCTCGGCACGTCCGGTCCGGTCAGCGGCGCGGACCTCTCCGCTCCCCTGCTCGTTCCACTGGTGAGCCTGGGCGTCGCGATCACCGTGTCCGTGCTGCGCGAAGACATCCGTTCCCAGCGCGAGACGCTGGAGAATAAGGACCGGCTGCTCGAGGCCGCGCTGGCGGAGAGCAAGCGGCAATCCCAGCAGCTCGACGGGGTGTTGAACGCCATCAACGTCGGCGTCCTCCTGGTGGACGAGGACGGCGTGCCGCGGCATATGAACCGGCGCCAGCGCATGCTGCAGGAACGGGCACTGCCCCCGGACGCGGTCAACCCGCATGAACGCGATCTGTTCCTCTACACAGGTGACCGCACTACCCCCGTACCCTTCGAACAGCGTCCCGTGGCCCGCGCCCTGCGCGGCTCAGACTTCAGCGACGTACAACTGTGGCTGGGACCGCCCGGCAGCCAGATCGCCATGAACGTCTCCGGGGCCGTGCTGCGCAATGAGGGCGGTAGCTTCAACGGTGCGGTGATCGTTTTCTCCGATGTCACGGCCATGGTCAGTGCACTGGCTGCAAAGGACGACTTCGTGGCAAGCGTCTCGCACGAACTGCGCACCCCGCTGACGTCGATCATGGGTTATCTGGACCTGGCCCTGGACGAGGCAGAAGAGACCGGGTTGCAGGGCTCCATTCCGGGCTCACTGCGGGTCGCGCTGCGCAACAGCGAGCGGCTGCTCCGCCTGGTGTCGGACCTGCTCACCGCAGCCTCGGGCACCGTCCAGCTGGAATCCCGGCCCATGTGCCTGGCCGAGATCATCCGCACCAGCCTCCGCACAGCGGAGACCAGGGCCCGGGAGGCCGGCGTCGACCTGGTCAACGATGCCCCGGCGGAGCTGCCGATGTTCGCGGACCCGCACCGTATCGCGCAGGTCCTGGACAACCTGCTTTCCAACGCCGTCAAATACTCCCCCGACGGCGGCACGGTGACGGTCAGCGCGTGGCGCGATGGAGACCGTGCGGTGTTTCGTGTGGCAGATACCGGCATGGGTATGTCCGCGGAAGACGTGGATGATGTCTTCGAAAAGTTCTTCCGCACCGGCACGGTTCGGCAGGCGGGCATCCCCGGCGTCGGCCTCGGCATGGCCATCAGCAGGGACATCGCCGAGGCGCACGGGGGCAGCATCCGGGTGGAGAGCACACTGGGCCGCGGCACCAGCTTTACCGTCGAACTCCCCGCCGGCGTGCCCGCGGGCGTTTAGCGGCGCACCCGGCACTCACGCGGCCAAGGGGCCGGGGACTCAGGGGCCCTTGGCCGGGAGGATCGAGCGCCGGGGCCGGCGGGTCAGGCCTGCGGAGCCAGACGGTAGCCGACGCCGCGTACGGTTTCGAGCCAGCGCGGTGCCTTCGAATCGTCCCCGAGTTTGCGGCGCAGGTTACCCACGTGCACTTCCACGGTCCGCTCATCGGCGTCGCTGATGAAGGATCCGGTGTCGTATTCCTCGCCGCGCAGCCGCCGGACCAGGTCCGTCTTGGTCCGCACCAGGCGGCCGCCCTCCAGGAGGGCCTGCAGCAGGTCAAACTCGGTGCGGGTCAGTTCTACGCCCTTGCCGTGGATTTCAGTGGTGCGCGTACCCGGGTTCAGGGTCAGACCGTTGTGGGCAAGCGTGCCCGGGGCGGCTGCGGGGGCCGGTGCCGGTGCCGGTGCCGCGGGGGCCGCGGTTCCCTGGCCGGGGGCTGAAGGAGCATCAACGGAAACGGTCGTCTCGGTGTCGCTGGCTGACTCCCCGCGGGGACGGCGGAGCATGGCTGAAATCCTGGCCCGCAGTTCCCGGGGCCGGAAGGGCTTGGTGATGTAGTCGTCCGCGCCGGCTTCAAGCCCCATAAGGGTGTCAAGCTCCTCGGCGCGGGCGGTGAGCATCACGATGTAGGCATCACTGAACTGCCGCAGCTGCCGGATCACCTCGAACCCGTCAATGTCCGGAAGGCCCAGATCCAACGTGACCACGGTGGGGTTGTGCAGCCGCACTGCTTCAACACCTTCGGAGCCGTTCGGGGCAGTAAAGACGTTGAAACCTGACTGCTGCAGAACTGCGTTGAGAAGATCGCGGATATCTGCGTCGTCTTCGATGATGACGGCTACACGTTGAATTTCCATGTTTTTACTTTTTCCTGTCCTGCGAGACCTTCTGAATCCCCGCTCCCCTTGCTCGGTATCCTACAGGAGCACCCCTATACTCTGAGCTACCACTACAGGAATCCGGGGGTTCCCTTTTTTCATGTCCAGTCTCAAAGACCGAGTGGCCACGCTTCCTGTTATCAAATCGCAGTTTAATGAATTGAGTCTTCGGCGCCGGCTGCTGGTGAGCCAGCAGCCGCTGCTGATATCGGTTGCCATAGCGATCGTGATTACCGCGGTGGTGGCCCCGACTCTACTTCACAGCCATAGTTTTCAATTCGCGCTGGTACTTCTTGCCGCATTGACACTGGCATGCGTAGTGGTTCCGTGGGAACGGTATTCACCATTGGCTTATTGGTGCATCCCGGTGCTGGATTTCGCGGTTGTGGGCGGCCTCTATTACGAAGGCCGCAATTCGGTGATCGGGCTTAGTCTTCTGGCGGTCTTCCCCGTTTTCTGGATGGCCTGGTCCGGTGCTGCACCGCGCCTGGCGTGGATACTCAGCTATCTCTGCACCACGTTGCTGCTTTGGGCTCCGCTGTTTATGCAGGCGGGCGGTTTCCCCAACCGCGAGGATCTGGTGGCCCCCCTCCTCGTCCCGTTCATCATGTTTGCCATGGGTGTGGTGATTTCGACGATGGAATCGGATACCACCTCCCAGCAGAAACGGCTTGTGGCGATTGAAACCGAACTGCAGGCCAGTCTGCAGGAGACCCGTCGACGCTCACAGCTGCTGGACGCCGTGCTGGAAACGGTCGATGTGGGCGTGATGGCGGTGGACGCTCAAGGCCGGACCATCCTGATGAACAGCCGCCAGCGGATCAACCATGCGCTGGCCGGCCTCACTGATGGAGCAGACACGGGCAGCGACGCCCGGATTTACGGTCTGGACCAGCTCACCCCCGTGACCCAGGCGCAAAGGCCTTCCCAGCGGGCCATGCGCGAGGAGTCTTTTTCGGACGTCATTGTCTGGGTTGGAACCGGGGAACGGCAGCGTGCCCTCGCCGTCTGTGCCCGCGCCATGCACGAACAGGGCGAATTCGCCGGGTCTGTGCTGGCCTACAGCGATGTCACGGAGATGGTTAACGCACTCAATGCCCGGGAGGACTTTGTCTCGAGTGTCTCCCACGAGCTGCGGACCCCGCTGACCTCGATCATCGGCTACCTCGACCTCGTGATCGACGACGAAGAGACCTCGGGCCTTCCGGGGCACCTCGTGAACGCCCTGGAGGTAGCCCAGCGCAACGCCGAACGGCTGCTGCTGCTGGTGGCGGATCTGCTGACCACGGCCTCCGGAACGATGCACCTGCAACGCTCCGAAACCGATGTGGCCGAGCTGGTGCGCGTAGCCCTGGATTCCGCCCGCCCCCGAGCCACCGCCATCGGCGTGGACCTGGGCTGCGACTGCGAAGCGGAGCTGCATGCGTTGGTGGATCCGGGCCGGATCTCCCAGGTACTGGACAACCTGCTCAGCAACGCCATTAAATACTCCCCCGACGGCGGCAAGGTCACCGTCCGCTCCCGGATGGAGGAAGGGAACCTGATGCTGGAGGTGGAGGACAGCGGTATCGGCATGAGCGAGGCCGACCAGCGGGACGTGTTCACCAAGTTCTTCCGCACGGGCCAGGTGAAGAAGGCGGCCATTCCCGGCGTGGGCCTGGGTCTGGTCATCACCAAGTCGATAGTGGAAGCCCACGGCGGGCGGATCTCGTTCAGCTCGGAGCTTGGTGTGGGGAGTACATTCCAGGTGGAGCTGCCTGTGACGGTGCCCTGATTCGATAGGCACCGCATGAAGGATAAGGTTGTTGGCGGTAAAACAACCGTGAGGAACTAGGGTGACAGTGCGTATTTCCGTTATTGGCTGCGGCTACCTGGGGGCCGTACACGCGGTTTCCATGGCCAAGCTTGAACATGATGTTGTAGGGATCGACGTCGACGCCGCCCGGATCGAAGACCTCGCCGCCGGCCGCGCCCCGTTCTTCGAACCCCGCCTGCCCGAGCTTCTTGCCGAAGCGTTGGAGAGCGGCCGCCTGAAGTTCAGCACCGACCTGGCAGACGCCGCCGGCGCTGACGTCCACTTCGTCTGCGTGGGAACGCCCCAGCGGAAAGGCGAGTACGCAGCGGACATGCGGTATGTGGATGCGGCCGTCGCCGGCCTCGCGCAGTACCTGTTGCCGGGCAACATAGTGGTTGGCAAGTCCACCGTCCCGGTGGGCTCCGCGGCACGCCTGGCCGATCAGCTGACCGAAACCGCGCCGGAAGCGGTCCTGGCCTGGAACCCGGAATTCCTGCGCGAGGGTCACGCAGTGCAGGACACGTTAACCCCTGACCGCTTTGTCTACGGCGTGCCCGACGGCGCTGCCGGAGCCGCCGCCGTCGCCGCACTGGATGAGGTGTATTCCGTTCCTTTATCCACCGGAACCCCTCGCATGGTGGTCGACTACGCCACGGCCGAACTGGTCAAGACCGCAGCCAATTCCTTCCTGGCCACCAAGATCAGCTTCATCAACGCCATGGCGGAGGTCTGCGAGGCGTCGGGTGCGGACGTCACGGCCCTGGCCGACGCCATCGGCATGGACGAGCGCATCGGGCGGAGCTTCCTGAACGCCGGCGTCGGCTTCGGCGGCGGCTGCCTGCCCAAGGACATCCGTGCGTTCATGGCACGGGCCGGGGAACTGGGCGCCGACCAGGCCTTGACCTTCCTGCGTGAGGTGGACGCCATCAACATGCGCCGCCGCTCCAAGGTTGTGGAAATGACACGCGAAATCTGCGGCGGCTCCCTGCTGGGCAAGCGGGTGACCATCCTGGGTGCCGCCTTCAAGCCGGAGAGCGATGACGTCCGCGACTCCCCTGCCCTGAGCGCCGCGGCCCAGATGCAGCTCCAGGGCGCCACCGTCACCGTGGCCGACCCCCAGGCCCTGCAGAACGCCAAGGGCCGCTTCCCCGAACTGAACTACGAACCGGACACCGCGAACGCGCTGCTGGGTGCCCATGCCGTGGTGCTGTTAACGGAGTGGAAGGAATACCGGTCCCTTGACCCGGTGCCGGTCAGCGCCCTGGTTGCGGATAAAAACATTATCGACGGCCGCAATGTCCTCGACCCGACCGCATGGCGGGCCGCCGGTTGGAACTACCGCGGCATGGGCCGGCCCTGACACTACGCCCGGGACTCAGGCCTTCACCGTCGACGCAGGATGGTGGTACCGGGTTGCGGCAACCATCTCGGCGGTCTCGTCCTCATCCTCGTCGCCGGTTTCCAGGTCCTCCACAACCACCCGCGGCTTGAACTTCGTGGGCGTGAAGCTGAACCGCACGGCATAGCCGGGGCGGACCCGGGTCTTGGCCAGTGCCTCCAGATCAGGAAGGCTCTGGATCCAGGCGGCAACCGCACGCCGGGCTTCCTGCCGCTTCTCCTCGAGGGACACCGGTGCAGCACCGTCTTCCGGTTCGTCCAAGGCCACGGAGTAGCTGATTTCCGGTTCCTCGGCTGTCCCGCCGATAGTCATTTCGACCTCGGACATCGGCCAGCGCTCCAGTTCCGCGGCCAGCATGTCCTCCCACCAGGTGACCAGGCGGCGGGCGGCGGGCACGGCGTCGTCGCGCGCCACCCCGCTGACGGTGAACCCTCCGTAGGAGCCGTCCACCAGCACCGACGCCCTCGGGAACCCTGCCAGCAACTCCTCATGCATCCGCACGAGGAAGGCGAGCACGTCCGCGTCCCTATGTTGCCCGATAATCAGCAACGAGGAAAAAGGGGCATCGGGAGCAGCCGACTCCTCGATCCGCACCTCCAGATCATCGGTGCGGCCCAACCCGTGGATCGCCCCGTTCAGCCGGGACACCAGGATGGGCAGCTCCCGGCGGGAACCGGTAACCGCTGCGGTGTACGTCGTGGTGCCAACACCCCAGGAACGCGCCGACACCGTCGCATCCTTGGGAAGAGCAGCGGTTAGGTCAGCCACCAGTGCCTCCGTGGCTGCTGCCGCCGAGGCTTTGGCGGCACGCTTGGTACCGTCCAGGAAATCGAGAAAACCCATTAGATCAGTCCGTTCAGTGGTCCGGTAAGGAGCAAACGCGCCAGCACGAGGACGGCGAAACCGGCCAAGGTCCAGATCAGTGCGGGGGTAAGGGTGCGGCGTTTAAGCGTGCGGCCTTCCGGAGGCACCGTTTGCGCGGCGCCACTGGCGAACCGCTGCGCGGACACCGGGCCGTTCGCCATTCCCACCAGTGCCGCACCGGGCCCGAAGATGACCTGCGAGAGCCGTTCCCAGGTTCCTTGGCTGCCCAGATCAAGTTCCCCGCGGGTGAAGAAGACGATGGAATCGTCCACGGTTTCGACGTCGAACCCCGGCGCTTCCGCGAGCAACCGGCGCAGGACCTCCGGCGTGAAGACGGCCAGGGCCGCTGCTTCGTGCCCCTCCGGGGCGTACAGGGTGAAGTGGCGGTCCAGGTCCTCCGGCAGTGGAACCTGCTGCGACTTCGCGAGGCTGACCGGCACGCTGGAGCCAAACCAGGGGTCGTTTCCCTTGGCATCGAGCAGCATCCGGGGCAGCCGCCGTTCCGCGGTGACCGCGGCGTAGGTCCAGGTTATGACCGAGGGCCGGTCGTTCCGGTTCCGGGACCGCGAGCCCGTCCGGTAGGAGAAATGCGCGACCTCGAACGGAAAAGGATGGGCAGGTCCGTTGCGGAACCGCTTCGAGGACTGCGGATGGTGGCCCTCTCCGAAGATGGTGGCATCAATCCTGGGAAGCTTGGGGTCCTCCTTGTAGGACAACCCGTTCCGCTGTACGAACCGGCTCAGCTTTGCGGCCGTGATCCGCGGATCCTCTTTCGCGCCTTGGAGCAGGAAACCGACCGCGGCGGCCAGGAGTCCGGCCAGGAAGATCCCCGATCCCACATTGACCGCTGACGCGTCCAGATTAAAGGAGTCCACCGCTGCTTCAGCAATACCCATCGAGCAGACCAGCCATACTGCCAGGCAGGCGGCTGCGAAACCCGCCAGGAACAGCCTGGACCCCGCAACCAGTCCGGCAATACCGGTGGGCCGCTGGGCTGCAATCTCCTCTGCGGGCACGGGGTCGCGGAAGACGGAGGTATCCAGTTGGCTGGTCATGCCGCCACCCTACGGACCCAACTCCTCGCCCGACGTCGGCGACACGCCGCCGCACGCGGAGCGTCAGTTTGCCGCCAGCAGCGCTTCCTCCAAAGCAACCCAGGCGAGCATGGCGCACTTGACCCGCGCCGGGTAGCGGGCCACGCCCGCAAAGGCCGCGGCGTCGCCGAGCACTTCCTCATCCGGTTCAATGCTGCCCCGCGAACGCATCAACGTGCGGAATTCGTCCACCAAGTGGAGTACGTCGTCCCGTTCCAGACCGGCCGCAAGTTCGGTCAGCACAGAAGCAGACGCCATTGAGATGGAGCAGCCCTGTCCTTCCCAGCTGATGCCGTCCACGGTGGAACCGTCGACGGCGGCCCGCAGGGTGATCTCATCGCCGCAGGTGGGGTTCAACTGGTGGGACTCCCCCGAAGCAACCCCGTCCGGGGCCGTTGCCAGGCCGTCGCCGCGGCGCCGCTTGGCGTGTTCCAGGATGATCTGCTGGTAGAGCTGCTGCAGGTCCGAACTCATTTACTTCACTCCAAAGAACGGACGGACGCCGGCCACTGCGGCAAGGAACGCGTCAACGTCGTCCGTGGTGTTGTAGAGGTACGTACTGGCACGGGTGGTGGAGACCAGCCCCAGCCGGCGGTGCAGCGGCTGGGCGCAGTGGTGTCCCACGCGCACGGCAATCCCCTGGTCGTCCAGGAACTGGCCGACGTCGTGGGAGTGGACGCCGTCGACGTCGAACGCCGCCAGGCCGATCCGCTCCTCGCCGGCCTTCGGACCCAGCACGCGGATCCCGTCAATCTGCTCCAGGCCCTGTACCAGGCGCTGGCCGAGCGTGGCTTCCCAGGCGTGGATGCGGTCCATCCCTGTCTCGGTGAGGTAGTTCGCTGCCGTGCCCAGGGCCGTTGCCTGCGAGATCCGCTGGGTTCCGGCCTCGAAACGCTGGGGTGCCGGCAGGTAGGCGGCCTTTTCCATCGTCACCGTGGTGATCATGGACCCGCCGGTGAGGAACACCGGCATGGCATCCAGCAGTTCGGCCTTGCCGTAAAGGGCGCCGATGCCGGTGGGCCCGAGCATCTTGTGCCCGGAGAAGACCAGGAAGTCGACGTCGAGCGCCTTCACATCAACCGGCAGGTGCGGCACGGACTGGCATGCGTCCAGCACCACCAGGGCGCCGTGGCGGTGCGCCATGGCCACCAGGGTCTCCACCGGGTTGATGGTGCCGAGCACGTTGGAGGCATGGCTGAACGCCAGGATCCTGGTGCGCGGCCCGATGATGTGCTCGGCCTCCTCGAGCCGGAGCGCGCCGTCGTCGTCCACCGGGATGAACCGCAGAGTTGCTCCGGTGCGGGCCGCGAGCTCCTGCCACGGGATCAGGTTGGCGTGGTGCTCCATTTCGGTGACGACTATTTCGTCTCCGGGCTTCAACGCGAACCGGGCTGCCGCTTCTCCCCCGCGGCCCAGGGAAGCGTTGGAAAACGAGTAGGCCAGGAGGTTCAGGCCTTCGGTGGCGTTGGAGGTCCATACCAGCTCATTGGGGCGGGCGTTGATGAAGGCCGCCACCGTTTCGCGGGCCTGTTCGTAGACGTCGGTGGCCGCGACGGCAAGGGTGTGCGCGCCGCGGTGGACCGCGGAATTGCGCTGCTCGTAGAACTCCTGCTCGGCTTCGATGACGCTCAGCGGGTTCTGGGAGGTGGCGCCGGAGTCAAGGTAGACAAGCCGGTGCCCGTTGACCTCCTGGTCGAGGATCGGAAAGTCGTTGCGGATCCTCTCCACCTCGGCATTGTCCAGGGGACCGCCGACGCGGCGGAGGCTGGCGGGAGTGGAAACAACAGGCACGAAAGAATCTCCTCAGCTAGAGACCGACCAACACCCTGCGGGCATTACGCAAAACAAGTCTGCGCTAATCATTCCACGGTGTGAACACCAGCCGCACCTGAGTCCAGCCTTAGTTCGACGGACCTGCTCCGGGCGCGCGCATCCCCGGTTACTTGTGAGTACGCTCCGGCACCGTCCGAAATGCTCAGAACTACGTGCGTGGATAGCCGTACTTCACCCGTTTTTTTCGATCCGACTCTTGACCTGCACGAAAACCCTTCCCCGACTGCGGCTGCCTCCCTATGGTCACCCCTAGGTCTCACAGATTTCGAGGTACACATGCGTAATCCTCCTCCCCGTACCGCTAGCGGGGGCACTACCCGGGCGTCCCGAATGAGAACCGTCTACGTCCTGGCGGCAACAGTCGTGGTCGGCCTGCTCAGTTTCGGGGCCTGGACTGCCGTTCCACACGCTCCCGGCCAAAGTGCGGATCCCCGCGACGCGTCGGGATCCACTCCCGTTGCTGAAAAACCGCCTGCAACGGGCGGACCTGCGGAAGCAGTCACCGGGACCGACAACGAGGGCCCCGAAACCGACGGCGGTGCCACCCCCGTGCCGGAGGGCACCGAGTCCCCGGCCTTGTGGGAACTGCCGGAACCCGCCCGCGAGGCTTTGCTGGGCTTCATCGAGACGGCGTCCGCCATGCGGGTGGAGCCGAACGAAAACGAACGCGGTACCCCACCCGACTACTCCCGGATCGCGGACGGATCCGCGCTCGGCGAGCTCACGGGACAGTTCGAGGAATTCCAGGACAACGGATGGATCCAATCCGGTCCCGCCGAAGTGTTGTCCGTGCAGGCAGTAGAGGACCTGGAAGCTGAGGGCGGACCGATCCGCAGGCTGTCCATCTGCATCGACTCCAGCGCCATGGAATTGAAGGACCAGGACGGACAAGTGCTGCTGGCGGCAACGGAACCCGGCAGCCGAAAATCCCTCAATTACTACGACCTCCAGGAACGCGACGGCACCTGGAAAGTCGTATCCCACAGTTTTCCAGACGACCCTGCCTGCTGACCCACCTGCCCAAAGGACCAACAATGAAAAACCTGCCCCGCCCCAGGAGATCCGCCGCATTGTGTGCGGCCCTGGCTGCGCTCGCAACCACCGCCACACTGGCTACCGCCCTTCCGGCCAGCACGGCGGAACCGGCCGCGGTCGACGGGGCATCTTCGGCATCGGCGGCTGCCTCCTGCTGGGAGATCAAACAGACCAGCCCGTCCGCGCCGTCGGGTGTGTACTGGCTGCTCACACCAGCCATGGCCGCACCGGAGCAGTTTTACTGCGACCAAACCACCGACGGCGGCGGCTGGGTGCTGATCGGACGCGGCCGCGAGGGATGGAAGGAACTCTACGAAGGCGTCGGCACACCTGCCCAGGTACGCGGGACGGTGACCGGCACGGGCGCCTTCACCCCACGCCAGTTGCCGTCAGACCTGGTGGACGGGCTGCTCAACGGACAGGCGCCCGACGAGCTTGAGGACGGCGTCCGGCTGCGGCGGGC
This sequence comes from Arthrobacter sp. zg-Y179, assembly GCF_020907345.1. NCBI lineage: Bacteria > Bacillati > Actinomycetota > Actinomycetes > Micrococcales > Micrococcaceae > Arthrobacter > Arthrobacter sp. zg-Y179. Next base: position 78,439 of record NZ_JAJJOB010000010.1, read on the forward strand.
CTTGGATAAGACCGGCAGCGAATGGCAGGAAGTACGCTACCGCACCGATAACCAGCCCCGCTGGTCCTGGGCACTGGGATCCGCCACACCGGTCACCTCCGGCAGCTTCGGGACCACCGCCTTTACCGGCGGCCGGACCGCCAGTTTCGGTACGGATCAAACCTATTCACGCGTGGTGACCTCCGAAGCCGAAGCGCAGGCCTGGACGCAGGGCTTCGCTTACGGCAGCCAGGCCCGCGGCGAGAACTCGGCTTCAACCTATATCTGGTCGAATACCGCCACCGCCGGCAACCCGCGTCCGTTCACCCAGATTTATCTGCGGCCCAAGCTGACGCAGGCGAACGCGGGGTTCACTGCTCTCCCGGCATCGGGTACGCCCGGCAACACCCAGCAGGCCCGCCCGGAGACCGGCGCCGTACCGACGTCGTGGGGAGTTACCGGGCTGGCCAACGGATCCGGTGAGTTGAACTCCGAGGTGCAGGCCTTCGCACAGATCGGCAACACCGTCTACGTGGCGGGGAACTTCCGCTATGTCCAGAAGGACTCCGCCGGCACCGGGCGCGTGGAACAGTCCTACCTCGCCGGTTTCGACGTAAACACGGGCGAATGGATTTCGGGTTTCCGGCCCAACCTCAACGGCCAGGTCAAGGCCCTGGCCGTACTCCCCAACGGAACCCTTGCCATCGGAGGCACCTTCAGCACCCTGAACGGTCAGCCTGCCGGTGCGGTCACCGCAATAGATCCCGTCAGCGGTGCCGCCGCCCCGGGGTGGCGGCTTGGCGTCGAAAACCGGGTCAGCGGCGGCGCGGTGCAGATCCGCAGCCTCGAGGTCAGGGAGGGCTGGCTGTACGTCGGCGGCGCCTTCACACACCTCACCGGCGCCACCGGCAACCCCGTCTACGCACGGTCCGCTGCAAGGGTGGCCGCAGCCACCGGCCAGCCGGACGGCACCTGGAACCCGGCCTTCAACGGGACAGTCGTGGATGTGGACCCCTCAGCAGACGGCCAGCGCCTCTACGCGGCCGGCTATTTCTCCACCTCGAACACGGCCAACACTTACCGTGCCGCCGCCATCGGCACCGGAGCCGGCGCCTCGGTGGTGCCCTGGGACTTCGTCCCCAGCTCGGGTGACCGAGCGGGATACCAGCAGGGTATTGAAGAAGTGGGCAACCGCGTATGGGTCGGCGGTGCGGAGCACTCCCTCTTCAGCTTCGACACCGCTACCCTCACCCGCCAGTCCACGAACATCACGTTGTCCGGCGGAGATTTCCAGGATGTCAGCGCAGCCAACGGCATTGTCTACGGCTCCTGCCACTGCGGGCACTGGAACTACAGCGGGGCGTCCACCTGGCCCAGCGTCGGATCGAATTTCCAGATGGCGGACAAAATCAACCTGATCGGCGCTTGGGACGCCGGCACCGGTGAGTACATTCCGGGATTCAACCCGGTGATGAAGGGACGGGCCGGGTACGGAATCTGGTCCGCATTTGTGGACAGCCGCGGCATCCTGTGGGCGGGCGGAGACCTGGTCTCCTCCGTATCCTCCGCCGGCAGAAACCAGTGGTCGGGCGGCTACGCACGGTTCGCCCCCGCCGATGCCACGGCCCCTTCCACCCCGGACGGGTTCACTGTCAGCAGCGCCGGTGGAAACGACACGCTTCGCTGGTCCGCTGCAGCGGGCTCTCCCGCTCTCTACCATGTGCTGCGCAACGACCGCGTGGTAGCCACCACCACGGCCACCACATTCTCACTGCCCGCCGTCGCCGGGGCCCGTTACTACGTCCGCGCTGCGGACGCCGCCGGCAATTTCTCGGCGACGACGGCGGCGGCCGGGTCGACGGGCGTTGTTCCCCCTGCTCCGCAGGCACTGATTCCAGCCGGCAGCCAGTGGAAGTACCGGTTCAGCGGGGAAGCGCCTCCAACGGGATGGACCGGCACCGCCTTCAATGACGCCGGCTGGAGCACCGGAACTGCTGCGCTCGGCTGGGGCACCACGAATCTGGGCACAACCCTGACGGCCAGCGGCACCAAACCGCTTTCCAGCCACTACCGCAAAACCGTGCAGGTTCCCGACCCGTCGCAATTAGCCTCGGTAACCCTGACCACCAGGGCCGACGACGGCGTGGTGGTCTATGTGAACGGCGTGGAAGTAGCGCGCGCCAATATGCCTGCGGGAACACCCAACCACAACACCTACGCCACTGCAGCCCCCAGTACGGCCGCAGCGGTGGCCGCACCCGTGGTGGTTACCGTGCCCGGAAGCGCTTTTACCGCCGGCACCAACGTGATCAGCGCGGAGGTCCACTCCAACTACCGCTCCACCCCGAGCGCCAGTTTCGATCTCACCGCGTCCATGAACCTGCACCGATGAAATGCGGGGTCGGGAGTTGAACAGGGCACCTGCCGCCGAGCGGGATAGGACCGGCGGGGTATCCTTCCGCGACTGCCTGGCGCAGCTGGACGAGGCGCAGAAGCCGGGAGCAGGCGTCCCTGCCTATACCCGTTGGATCAACCGCAGGCTCGCGCGCTATGCCGCCGCTGCTGCCGTCGCCCTGCGGATTTCTCCCAACATGGTGACGGCGGCGAGCGCAGCAGTGTCCCTGTGCGGGCTCCTGCTGCTGCTCCTGCGGCCGCCCGGGGTCATCACAGGTATGGCTGCCGCCGTGCTGCTCGCGGCAGGCTACGTGCTGGATTCCGCTGACGGCCAAGTGGCACGGGTGACCGGGCGCGGCGGCCCGGCCGGAGAGTGGCTGGACCACGTGGTGGATTCCGTCCGGACCCCGGCCGTCCATCTGGCTGTATTAGGCGGATGGGCGCTCCACACAGATGCCTCCCGCCTGATGCTGGCGCTGCCGGTGCTGTACTGCCTCCTGTCGACCGGGCACTTCATGAGCCAGATCCTGGCGGAGCAATTAGTCCGCCGGCACCGGCAGGCCGGCCGCCCGGAGCCGGCGCCGTCACGGCTGCGTTCCTTCCTGCTGCTTCCCTCCGATGCAGGCGTCCTGTGCTGGGTGTTTGCCTGCTGGGGTAACCAGGGTGGGTTCCTCATCGCCTATGGCTGCCTGTTCCTGCTCAACCTCTTGGCCGGTGCTGCCTCAATGCGCCGCAAGTACCGCTCCTTGGTCTCGTTGTGAAAGGAATCCTGCCGTGAACAACTCCAGCTCTCCGACCGTGAGCGTGGTGATCACTACGGTGGACCGTCGGGTCCTCCTGCGCCATGCCGTACGTGCCGCCCTGGCACAGGACTACACCGGGGAGGTCGAGGTCCTCGTAGTCTTCGATCGAGTGTCCGCGGATCCGCTCGACGATGTTCAAGTCCCGCCGGGCAGGACACTGACCGTAATGACCAACCACCGCTCCCCCGGACTTGCCGGCGCCCGCAATACCGGCATCCTCGCTGCCGGGGGTGTGTATGTGGGCTTCTGCGACGACGACGACGCGTGGGAACGAACCAAGCTAAGCCGCCAGCTTGCCGCCTGGAGCCTGGACACGGCAGCGGTGGCCATCGGCGCCGGCCTTCGGCTGATTTCGGATACCTCCATGGCCGTCCGCACCCCTCCATCCAGGGTCGGATTCCGGGACCTGCTCCGCTCGCGGGTTACCGCCGTCCATTCCTCGTCCCTGCTCTACCGGCGGGCCGATCTCACTGGACGGATCGGGCTCGTTGACGAAACACTGCCCGCCTCCTACGGGGAGGATTATGACCTGCTCCTGCGGGCCACCCGCTTCGGTCACGTCCGCTGCGTGCAGGAACCCCTGGTGCTGGTGCGCTGGGGCGAACACTCGATGTACGCCGGAAAATGGGAGATGCTCGTCGCCGGCCTGACGTATCTGCTGCGGAAGTTTCCCGAGTTCTCCACCAGCGCTGTGGGGACGGCCCGGATTGCCGGGCAGGTAGCCTTTGCGCACGCCGCGTTGGGGCACCGGAGCGAGGCCTGGAGGTGGGCCCGCAGCGCCCTGCGACGCGATCCTGCCCAGGTCCGGGCCTATGCCGCAGTCCTCGTGGCAACGGGTGCCGTCTCCGCGGACACCCTCCTGGCGTTTGTGCAGAAGAGGGGGCGAGGGGTTTGAGCGCCACTGCGCTGACGCGGCGGGACCTGAACTTTTCGTCTCCGGCAGCCGAGCTGGTCCGGCAACCGCTTCCAGCCTGGCCTTTGATGCTGTTGCTGGTTGGCTTCCCCCTTTGGTGGGCCCTGGGGGCAGCAGCCTTTATGCCGTTGATCCTGGCGGGAGTCATGGCTGTACTGATGCTGGCCCGCGGAGGCACGCTGCTGGTCCCGGGGATCCTGCCGTGGGCCGCTTTCCTGGTCTGGGTAGCGGCAGCCGGCATCAACCTGCTCTCCGGAGCTTCACTGCTGGCCTACGGACAGCGCAGCGGGATCCTGTTGGCAGTGGGAATTTTCCTGCTGTACGTCATCAATGCCCGGGATAGCCTGCCGGTGCGCAAGGTGGTTTACGCTCTGCTGGCGATGTGGCTGGCGATTGTGCTTCTCGGGATCACCGCCATCTACTTCCCCGACTACCGCCTCACCACTCCCGTGGGGCTGATTCTTCCGGATGCCCTGCTCGAAAACCCCCTGGTGCGGAACCTGGTTCTGCCTCCCCTTGCCGAGGTCCAACACCCCGGAGGCGCCCCGGAAGCCTTCAACCGCCCCGCAGCACCGTTTCCCTACGCCAACAGCTGGGGCGTTATGTTTGCGGTCCTGACCCCGGTAGCCTGCGCCGCCGTCGCCCTGGTCCGATCGCCGCTCGCCAAGGCCCTGCTGGTGCTGGGCATGGCGGTGTCCTTCTGGCCGGCGCTGGCAACCAGCAACCGGGGAATGCTCGTGGGCCTGGGCGCCGCCGTGGTCTACGTGGTCATCCGTCTGGCCTTCCGGGGACGGATTGCAGCGGCAGCCCTGGGCCTTGCCGGGGTGCTGCTGGCCGGCGGAACGATCGTGGCAACTGGCTCTCTGCAGGAGATCCTCGACCGCCAGCTGTACAGCGACAGCACCTCGGGTCGCCTGAGCCTGTACCGGCAGACATGGCAGGCAACCTTGGAACGGCCGCTGCTTGGCTACGGCACCCCGCAGTTGGAAGAGACCATCGGGGTTTCCCTGGGTACGCAGGGGTATCTCTGGATGCTGATGTTCTCCTACGGTCTGGTGGGATTGGGCCTGTTCCTGTATTTTCTGGCCGGCGCCGTACTGCGCACCTGGCATACTCCGTCCACCGTCGGACTGTGGCTGCACAGCGTTCCAGTGGCAGCGCTCGTGATGGTCCCCTTTTACGGATTTGACGTTATGCAGCTGACTGCAGTGTTCGTGGTCCTGGCACTGCTCCTGCGCGGCCGCTACGGAGCGGAGTGAGTGCCGCCGGGCAGCCGGGCGGAGGTCCGGCCCGGCCCCCGGGCGGCACACTGGCCCGCACGGGGACGGTTTCGCTGCTCCTGGTTCTCTCGGGATCCGCTCTGGCCTTCGGCACTACGCTCCTGGTGAGCAATAGGCTGGGCGCCGAAGGGGCAGGCGTCTTTTTCCAAATCAGTGCTTCCTTCGCAATCCTCACCACCCTGTGTACGTTTGGTGCAGATACCGGGCTGGTGCGGTTCCTCTCCGCCGGCCGGGCGATGGGCCGGGAGCATGAGGCTGCTTCCCTGTTGTCCACGGCGCTGGTACCGGTTGCGGTTGCCGCTACCTCAGTAGCTGTTGCCCTGTGGGTGGCGGCTCCTGCCGTAGCGGACCTCTGGGGTGCCGATGTGGAAGCAGGCATCCGTTCCGCTGCCCCGTTCATCATTATCGGAAGCCTGATGACGGTCTTGTTCGGCGCGCTGCGCGGCAGCGGAGAAATCATCCGGTTTGCAGCGCTCCAGAATCTGGCCCTGCCGTTGCTTCGGCTGGCAGGGCTCTGTGCGGCCATCGGGATAGGTGCCGGCATCGGCGCCCTTTCCGCCGCTTGGTCCGTCCCGGTACTAATCGTCTGTCTTGCGGCGGCCCTGCTTCTGCGGCGCACGCTCAGGATCCACCGTACTGCCCCAGAACCACAACAGCCACGGACCGGTTCCGGCGCCCCGTCCCGGCGCACGTTCTGGTCTTTTTCCGGTGCACGTGGAGCGAGCTCCGGAGTGGAGATCCTGCTCGAATGGGTGGATGTATTGGCCGTGGCGGTTTTCCTCGGTCCAGCAGCTGCCGGCGTCTACGGGGTGGTCAACCGGTGCATCAGGCTGGGAAGCATGCTGGACCATACCGCACGGATTGTTTCCGGCCCCTCACTCAGCGCGGCCCTCGCGGTGGGAGACGTGGCTTCGGCTGCCCGGCTCTTCAATTCCGTCACCCGGTTGCTGATCCTGGGGGCCTGGCCGCTGTACCTTGTCTACCTTCTTTTCGGTGCTCCGGTGCTGCGCATCTTCGGCGAGGGGTTCGATGTAGCTTCCGGCGCGTTCACCGTTATTGCCGCCACCATGCTCCTGGTGGTTTCCGCGGGCGGAGTCCAGAGCGTGCTGCTGATGTCCGGACGCAGCCGTTGGCAGCTCCTGAATAAAATCGCGGCCCTTGCCGTGGCTCTCATTCTGAACCTGTTCCTGGTTCCCGCCCTGGGCCTGTACGGAGCTGTGATTGCCTGGTCCTCTGCGGCCCTGGTGGACACAGGCCTGGCCGCTTTCCAGGTCCGGGTCTTCCTGGGTATCGGACTGCGGCTCAACGTAGTGGCGCTCCCGGCGGCTTTGGCGTTTTCCGTTTTCGGTCTCGGTGGCTGGTTGCTGCGCTGGGCAACGGGTCCAACCTTCCACGGACTGCTGCTTCTCCTCGTGTGCGGCGGCACCCTTTACGCGGTGTTGCTGGCCGCCCTGCGGCGTCCTTTGGGCCTGGCTGCGCTAGCGGCGAAGCCACACCTGCCGCAACCGTCGGAGGGTATGCCGCTGGGGCGGCGTTGAAACGAGGTCGGTGACAGCCCGGCCCAGTACCCCGGCTGCTTCCGCCCCGCCAGGGGGCCGCGGCACTGTTCGTGCCTGTCCCGGGCTCCGCAGCACCGCCTCCCCCAGCAGGATCAACTCTTCCAACCGGGTGGCCATCACTGCCTCCCCCCGTTCCTGCATGGCCTTGGTGAAGGCGAGCTGGTGCGCGTCGACCACCTCATCAAGCTGCGGTAGCCGAGGGACAGCTACCGGAATATGGCCCGCTTCCCTGGCATCAAGAATCGAACCGGGACCGCCCTGCACCACCACCAGGTCAGCGTCCCGGTAGAGGTCCAGAAGTTCGGAACGGGGCATGCGGTCTATGCCCTTCGCCAGCTGCGGGGCGATGCTGGAACCGTGCTGCACCAGACAGGACGGCGGTTCCGCGAACAGACCGAGCCAATGGTCGATCCAATGCACCAGCCGGTCAAACCGGTGATAGTCAGTACCGAGGGACACAATAATCCGATATTCCGGGGAATTCACAGCAGGGGCCCTATATTGACTGCATCCGGATAAAATTCTCTCTGCTCTTCCCACTGAATACAAAAAACGTCAGACAGCGGATAACAGATCCGCCCGCTCAGTGTCGGTAATGTGATCCGATCAAAGCATTCGATATATACGGTGCGAATTCCCAGAATTTTTCCCATGATAAAGAACGGAACGCTGACGCCGGCGCCCGCGGAGACGAGGATATCGGGCCGAAAGTTCCTGAGGGTGGGCCAGGAAAGAAACAGGTTTCGCAACGCATTCGGAACGCTCCGGGTGGTGGGAAAGTGCGCCCAGACCACGCTCTCGCCGGACAACGTGTTTTCCACTTCGCTTTGGCGAACGGAAACCCATCGCCGCTCCTGCTTTCCCCACCATGGACGCAGGGGCAGTAGTTGGGCCAGATGCCCGCCGCCGGAACTAACTAATAGGATCCTCATACCGTTCCTCCCCCGTAGATTCCGGCGCTGCCGGCCCTAGACCTGGACCCGGTTGCCCGTTGCTTCGCGGCCTGGATTATCGGCCGGACCGGCAGGCCTGTCCGCGCCGGTGCGATGTGCTCCGACGGCTCCCCCGCCATCGCGCACATCAGCGGGCAGGGAATCGGAATGACGCTTACCGCGCTCCCCGGACGTGCTCCTTCGGCTACTCCTGGCGCCCGCCAGCGCCAACGTGCAGCCCACGAGCAGGCCGAGCGCCACCCCGGCCGTCGTGTAAACCATGACCCCCGGGGAAGCCGGGGCAGTTGGAACGGCGGCGGAGGAAATAACGCGGCCTGGAATTTCACCGACAAGGCTGAGCTCGGTCAACTGCTCGTGCAGCGCGGACAGCTCATCCCTTTCCGCTTCCGACAGGGAATCGGCGGACGTCAACTCCGCGACCTGCTGATTCAGCAGTTCGATCTGCCCTGCGGCGATTTCACCGGCGCCAGCCCTTCGGAAATCGAGGTAGGCCTGGGCCAGTGCATTGGCCCGGTCAGCAGCCGTTCGCGCGTCTGCATCCCGCACACTCACCTTCAAGACCTGCGAACCCGTGGGCGCTGCGACGGAAGTCTGTTCCATCAGCTCATCCACAGTCACATCGTCCAGGCTCTCAGCTGCAGTTTGGGCAACTTCCCTCGAGGCCATCACTTCGCGCTCGGTGGCCATGTTCACCTGCTGCGGCGCCGAGGAGGCGAACGGTGAGGTAGTGAGCGGTGCAACGGTCAGCGATGCGCCGGCTGAGTAGGTCACGGGCACGGCTACTCCGAGGACAAGCCCTGCCGCCCCAAAGAGCAGCGCCATTGTCACTATCAGAAGCCATCGGCGCATGATTACCCCCACAATAACTCTCAATTCAATGACTGAGACGAATGAATTTTTACCCATGCTGTTTTCCCCCAGCGAAGCAGTGGCGCGTTGATACAATTCATCCTAGAGTTGGCAGGGAGGCGCCGCACGAGTAAAAATAACCGTTCTGGAAATGCGATGCTCATCTTTATACCCGGGCGCCGCGGTTCGCCCCCCAAATTTACCCGAGTAGTACCGCAATAGATACAAATAGGCACCGCGGGGGACGATGTGGATTTAAGGGCCGAAATAACAAAATTGACCCCGCCGCCGATCAGGGCGGCGACGATGCTGCTGGTACCCGGTTTGTTCCTGATTGCGTTCCTGCTTGTTGCGCTGCCTTCTGGCGGGGACGCCGGACGGGAAAGCCGCACCAGCGATTTAGTCCTTGATCGTGCGCTTGGCGCGGACGAGGCTTACCTGCCCGAGTGGGGCATTCCCGTCCACCGGGACGAGTTCGACTCGGGCCTGGAGCGGTGGACGGTTCGAGACCGGTCCACGCACGGCTCCCTCAGCTATGACCGTGCCCTGATCGCCAGTAGCCAGGTGGCCGTCCGAAACGGGATGCTCACCATCACCGGTCAGCGCCTTGAGGCGCCGATCCCAGGCAACGAAGACCGTCCGTTTGTCACGGGATATGTGGACAGCGCCGGTATTTTTTCGCAGGAGTTCGGTCGGTGGGAAATCCGTGCAAGGCTGCCGCTGCCTCCGGGCTCGTCCCAAGGCATCTGGCCCGCCTTCTGGCTCCGTCCCGACAACAGCGCCACCGAAGGAGAAATCGACATCATGGAGGCGTACGGGACCGCGGCATCCTCCCCGTATAGTTTCTCAACCCGCAGCCGGACGCAGGCGTCACTGCATTTCGACCAGTCCGGACAGAACAAGACCAGCGGGTGGACGCCGGCAATCCCGGGGCTGGACACCGAGTTCCATGTCTGGGCCTTCGAATGGACGCCCACGGGCATGGCGTGGTACATCGACGGACTGCTCTATAAGAAGGTCCTGCGGGAAGATTATCCGGCCTACGACGTTGCGTTTGGAACGGGAGCGAAGTTCCACATGCGCTTGAACCTTCAGTACGGCTCGAAGTATTGGGGCTATCCGGATCCGGTTGATCCCTCGGTCACCGTGGATCGCGCTCCCTTCGAAATCGACTACGTCAGGGTCTGGGAACTCCCCCGCTGACCGGTGGACAGTACTTCAAGTGCCCGCCGCAGCACCGTGCTCGAGGTGTGGACCGTATAGGGGAAATACACCACTTCCACGCCGACGGCGGCGAAGCTGCGCTCAATGGCCCTGCCCTTTGCGGTGTCCTTCCAGTCGTCTCCCTTGAAGAAGACATTGAATCCCACTTCCTGCCAGATCCGCAGGCGGTCCGGCGACGTCTCGCTGACAACCCTGTCCACCAGGTCGATGTGCCGCAGTATCTCCATGCGTTCGTTCAGGGGAACCACGGGGAGCCGGCCTTTGGTGGCCAGGCAGAGTTCGTCCGAGACGGCACCCGCGACGAGGACGTCGCAATGCGTGCGGGCCTGACGAAGGATGTTGAGGTGGCCTACGTGGAACAGGTCAAACGCGCCGGCGGCATAGCCTATTCGAATGCCCATGGTTTCTCCTTCGTAGGACGTGGGTTAGTAGGATCCAAGCGGCTTGAACATCTGGACCACGGTGCGCCAGAGGATGATCAGGTCCCCTGTCAGGGACCAGTTCTCGACGTAATAGAGGTCCAGGCGCACGCTGTCCTGCCAGCTAAGGTCAGAGCGGCCGTTGGTCTGCCACATGCCCGTGATGCCGGGCTTGATATAGAGGCGGCGGTGCACCCGGCTGGGGTAGCCGTCCACTTCGCGCTGCAGGGGTGGCCGAGGGCCCACCAGTGACATGTCCCCGATGAGGACATTCCAGAACTGCGGCAGCTCGTCCAGGGAGTAACGACGCATCCAGGCACCCACTTTCGTGACCCTGGGGTCTGCACGGATCTTGAACATCAGCCCGGCGCCTTCATTGCGGTCCAAGAGGCCGGCCAGATCATCCTCGGCCGTTTCCACCATGGAACGGAACTTCAGCATCAGGAATTTGCGTCCTCCGCGTCCCACCCGTTCCTGCCGGAACAGGGCCGGGCCGGGACTGTCGCGTGTGACCAGCATGCCGAGCAGCACCATAAACGGGAGCAGAAGAACGAGTGCAACACCCGAGACGGCAATATCGAAAATCCGTTTGACGGCGTGCCGCGCCCCGGAGTACTGCGGCAGTTCCACATGCATCAGGGGCAGGCCCTCGACGGGGCGGGAATGGATCCGAGGGCCGGCGACATTGGTCAGGCCCGTTGTCAGGATCAGTTCGGTTGCCGATTCTTCCAACTCCCACCCCAGTTCCTGGACGTATTGGCTGCCGCCCTTGGTAGGCCCCGCAACAATGACGGCATCGGCACCCACGCGGCGGACGGCGTCGACCACTGACCGCTCGTCCGAAACCACCGGCAGCGATTCACCGTCCACGTCGAAGAAACTGCGCGGCTTCCCGGTCAGCGCCACTCCCACAACCTGGTACGCGGACTTCCGGGCAATCTGGTGAACCACGTATCGCACGTCCCGTGCCCGTCCCAGAACCACCACCTTCGAGAGATAATCCCCCTGCCGCCGCTGGGCCCAGAGCCATCTCCGCAGCAACCAGCGGCTACTGATCAACCCGGCGGCGCCCGCAGGCAGGACGAAGCCGAAGTAACCCCGGGCGATGTCCACATCGAAGACCACGGCCGTGAACGCCAGGCTTCCCGCCAGGGTGACTGTCGCATTGACGACGCGCTTGTATTCGTCAGTGCCGATGCCGGTGATCCTCGCATCCCGGCTGCGGTAGATATGCAGCGCCAACATCCAGGCCGCGCTGATAAAAAGGGAGACCCACAGGTACGTGAACGGCCCCACCCGCGCACCGGCTGGTTCGGGGCCGAACCGCCAGAGGTATCCGGCCAGTACGGCAACGGACACCACGACGGCATCAGAGGCCGCGAGGATACGGCGGTACCGCCGTCTCCACGCAGCTGCTGTGGGTTGCCCGGCCCTGCCAAAGATCCCCTTGGTGGTGAAGCTCGGAAAGGTGTAGCCCGGAGCCTGCCGGACCTCAGCCGCTGGTTCTTGTACCGCCGTCATCATTCGTCCCCCGTGAACCACCCGAAAAAGACCTGTTTGATACTGGATCGGGCCAAGCCTAGGAGCTGGGAAATCAGTTGGCACGAGTACCGGATACCCGGCCATGGGCCACAAACTTGTGCCACGTGCAGCCAACTACCCAATTTGGGAGATGAAACTCTTGGGCCGCGGCGTTCCGCATAACCGACGGGAATTCCGGCCCCCGTATTGCCCGCTGCCCGGACAGCAGCCGCTAGAGCAGGGAACTGCTGCGGGGGCCTGGTTCCAGGGCACGGTAGGCAGATTCCAGATCCGCCCGCCGGCTGATCCCCAGCTTGACGTAAATCCGGTATACATGCCCCTCCACGGTCCGTTGGGACAGCGTGAAGTGGCCTGCAATGTCCTTGGTGGTGGCCCCGGACAGCAGCAGGGCCACAATCTCGTGTTCCCGCCGGGTGAGGCGGACGAGATGCAGCGAGGGACTCAGGTACGAGACGGTCACTCCCGCCAGTTCCTCCCTTCGCCGCCGCAGCTGCTGGATAAGCGCGCGCTGACGGCGCAGGTTTCCGTGGTTACCGTAGAAGCGGATGGCATGGCCGATGCTCTCCACAGCCACCAGGTACTTTTGTGCTCCGATCGCGTCCTCGGCGGCGGCAACCATACGGTCGGGGTTGCCGGAGGCAACCGCCGCAGCGTAGGTGTGCAGGGCCTGGGCTTCTGCGCCCTCGAAGTCCGCCGTCAGCTCGGCCAGCCGTCCCACCTGGGTCAGGTCCCCCACGGCAAGGCACAGTTCCAGGATGTCCTTTTCGCTGCTGCGCAGCCCGGCCGCCCGTGCCTCGGCGGCAAGCACCGCCAGCCTGCCGGAAGTGGGCCCCTCGGTGGACTGGGAGGCTTCAGCAGCCGCCGCATAAGCCTGGGCGGTAAGCCACAAATGCCGCGGACCCGGGTAGCCTGCGGCGGACACCTGAGTGCCGAACCCGGCGGCAGGAGTTCCGTCTCCGACGACCGTCGAAGCGTAGCCGGCCAGGCCGAGGGCGTAGGGAAGCATCAGCTCGGGATCGTTGTCGCGGAGCGCTTCCACGGCCGGACGCAGCCGCTGCAGTCCCTCCTGCAACCGCCCCCGGTGGATTTCGAGGGCAGCCTCGAAAACGCCCATTGTTCCTCCCAGCACGGTCAGCAGGTGCTGGGGTCCGGTGTGCATCTTGGCAATCAGCTGTTCCAGTTGGGCAAACCGGCCGCCGTGGAGCAGGGCGAAGGCATGGCGCACAAAAACGAACCCGGAATAGCTCCGGAACCGGCCGGCGCTGCCCGCGAGGATGTTCGCGGCGGCCTGCGCCTGCTGCAGTGCCGGTCCCACCTCGCCGCACGCTCCCAGCACTTCCGCATAAAGTCCATGGATGATCAGGGCCCGCTCGACGTCGTCGGCAGACTGCGGTTCTGCCTCGTCGCCTGCGATGGCGGCCAGCCGCGTGCGGGCTTCGGCGTAGTCCCCCTTGAACACCAGTGCGGCGGCCGCAAGCATTCCCGCCCCCGCGGTAACACCGGGCGGCGTGCCGGCGGAAGCCATCTCCCTTACGGCAGCCCCTGTTGCCACGTCGGTCCAGCGTTGCGCCAGGGCAATCATTTCCTCGGCGTCCGCGTTGCTCTGGCGGAGCATCAGCGCACTTGTGAAGGCAGCCCGCTGCAGGCTCCGCTGATCCCAGGTGCCGATCTCCCCCGGGCCCGTCTTGAGTGCTTCGAGATGGGTCCGAGCCCGTGCGTAGCTGCCCTGTTTGGCACAGGAAACTGCGAGCTCCACTTCTGCGGCCCTCCGGAAGGCCGGCAGGTGAACGGCGGCAGCGAAACGCTGGCCGCGTACTGCGTCCCCCATTCCGTTTGCCGCACGTGCCGCCGCCAGCAGCTCCTCGGGGGAAAGCCGTTCGCCGCAGTCGAGAGCCCACTCCGCATATCTAAGCGGGGTATCCAAGAAAGCCGGTTGCACCGTGTCCAGCAGCGATCCGGGCTCGTAGCGCCCCAGGATCCGAGCGCGGATCTCGGCACTGCGGGCAGCCGGAACCAGGCTCCGGATGATCTGCTCGTGCAGCGGCTGCACCAGATGCACGGATTCATCCCGGTCCGGCAGGATTTCCAGGATCCCGTCGATCAAGAGCGAGCGGACGGCATCGTCGTCGGACACCGCCGACAGAACGGACCGCGGCAGCCGTTCGGCGAGCGCGACCGTCTCCAGGACATTTCGTTCTGCGGGATTGCGCGAAGCCAGCATGCCCTTGACCAGATCCACCAGGGAGGTGTCGAGGCTGTCAGGCTCTTTCCCCAGATACCAGGCGCCGTTCATTTCCAGGAGCCGCTGCTGCCGCTGGGCCCGGGTCAACAGTTCCTTCACATACAGCGGGTTGCCGCCGGACATCCGGCTCAACAGTGTGCTGGAGGCTTGGAGCACCGGTCCTCCGAGGACGCTGACGCAGAACTCGTGGACGGCGTGCCGGGACAGCGGTCCCAGGTCTATCCGGGCCAGCAGGCCGTCCCGTGCCAGTGAGAGCAGCTCATGGATCCTCGGTGCACGGGCACGGGAAATGACCATCAGACGCAGTTCTCCGGACATGGCCAGCTGGGTAAGCAGGTGCGCGCTGGCTTCGTCTATGTGCTGGGCGTTGTCCACCACCAGCAGGGTCTGCATCCCGCTGGTTTCCGCCAGCCGCTGGAAGTGCGCCCGCACCGTCCGCAGGACCGCAAGCGGGGACTCCATTTCTGCAGCCGTGGCGGATCCCAGGTAAGTGGACAGGATGCCGTACTGCATCCGGGACAGCACCGGGGACCCGCAGACATAATACGGAACCATGATGGAGCTCAGGCGCTCAGCCGCCAGCTCGGCGAGGGAGGACTTGCCGATCCCCTCGGCTCCCAGCAGGACCACGCCGCGCAGTCCCGGGTCCAAGAGCCGGCTGGTCACCTCTGCAAGTTCGCGTTCGCGGCCGAACAGTTGGCGGCCCTGTCCCCAGTGCGTCATTTCTTCGCCCCTGACTGCTCGGCAATAGTTCGGGCCAGTTCCCGCCGGCTTCCCACATGGAGTTTGGAGTACACCTGATAAAGATGTCCTTCGACCGTCCGGACGGAGATACCCAGTTCCTCTGCGATCTTTTTGTTGCTGGTGCCCGCCACGGCCTTCCGGGCAATGGAGCGTTCCCTGGCGGTAAGTGCGCCAAGGAACTCGTCGGCGGCTTCGGCCGGAGAATCGGGAGCTGCCACACGGCGGCTGCGGTGGATAAAGCGGACGGTGGCGCGGTCCCCGGCCCCCGAGGCGATGCTCAAGGCATGTTCCGAGATTTCCCGGGCCAGCAGCACATGCCCGATTCCGGCGGCTGTCTCCGACGCCCGGAGCAGTACTTGGGAGTCCCCGTTGCCCAGCCCCTTGGCATACAGCTCGCACAAGGACGCGAAGTCCCCTTCCTGGTGGGCCGCAACGGAGAGGACGTCATCCAGGCTTTCCTCGTCGCCCAGCCGCATGGCGGTCAGCCGGGCCAACAGTTCATAGGCGTAGGCCCCCCGCCTGTGGTCCTGCGCCGCGAGTGACGCAAAGCGGGAACTGCCGGTCTCCGATCCCAGTGCTGCCTCGGTCAGGGCCGCGAAGTGCCGGGTACCGCGGCGAGCCGTCCAGGGGCCGCCGTCGGCCGCCGAACGCTGCACCTGCAGGTATCGGCGCGCCTCCTCACTCCGCCCCTCCACCGCGTGGCAGTACGCTGCCGCGGCAGCAGCGAGCGGAAGGAACGCCGCGGGTCCGCTAACCGTCAGCTGGTTGACCCCGGGGGTCAGTGCGGCGAGCGCCGGTTCCGGCCTGCCGGCGAAGGCATGCAGCAATCCTTCAGCCAATTCCGCGTACGTGCCCTCCATGCCCTCGGCAGCGGACCGCTCAAGCAACCGCTCGCAGGCGGGCAGTGCCCCGGTGAGCGCGTAGGTGTGCAGCAGCCTGCTGACCACGCGGGCACGGGTACCGGCAGTGAGCTCAGCTCCCTGAAGGAGCCGCTCCACCTTTCCCGCCAGCTCGACGGCGTCATCCTGGCGGTTGGTCATGCTCCACGCCTCGGCCTGCCAGGCGGCCCGCAGTATCCTGAAGCCTGCATCGGGGATGTCCAGGTCAGCCAGGTAGGTGGCATTGGCCAGGAACCGGCCATGGGCGGAGTGGCATTCTGCGCGGGCCAAAGCAAGTTCCCGGACCAGATCGGCGGTATCTCCCCCGGTCCCGTCACGGAGGTCTGCGATTTCCCGTTCCGCCTGCTCAAAGAGATCCGTATGCCGCATCCTGGCCGGCTCCGCGGGGACTTCCGCGGAGCGGGGATCACGCAGTCCGGTCGCCTCGATGCACATCACCTTGCCCTCGGCGAGCAGCAGCCGGATCCGGTCCTGCCCGGACGGCACCGATTCGCTGCCGCGGAAACGCGCCAGCACTCCCATTGCGGCTCCGTATTCGCCCTGGGCTGTGCGTGCACGTGCGAGTTCGACGACGGTCCCTGCGTTTTCCTCGCCGTCGATGACCCCGGAAAGCAACCGGACGGCGGTCTCCGGCTGCCCCGAGGCGGTGGCAAGACGTGCGGCCCGGAGCACCAGTTCCAAGGCCGGCTCTTCGCCGATGGCACTCAGCCAGCTGGCCAGGACGAGCGGATCCAGGACCAGTCCGGTGTTCAGCGCCGGCGCAAGTTCCTCGAAGAGCTGCCGCTGCCGCGCCGGGGTAAGGCCGGCCCGCACGGACCGTGCCACTACGGGACTGGAGATCAGCACATCAACAACTGGACGGGCAGCGAGGGTCACGATTCCCTTTTCCTGCAGCGCGTCCAGATCCGCGTTGTCCAACCGGGAAAGGACCACAGGCAGCGGGAGCGACTGTGCCATCGACAGCAGCTGGAGCAGTTTAATCTGGGCGGGCGGCAGGTCGGCGAGGTTGCCCATGACTGCTGAAGCGACCCGCCCTCCGCGGATTTCATCGCCCGGGGCAAGGATCCAGCTTCCGTTATGCAGCTTCAGCCGGCCGGCATCCTGGAAGTCTGTCCGCGCCAGCGCCAGCAGATGCGGGTTGCCTCCGGCGTGGTCGTGGATGGCGGCTGCTGCTGCCCTCGAGACCGTCCCGCCCAGGAGCGCACCGAGGTAGGCAGCTGTTTCGGGGACGCTCAACGGCTCAAGATCCACCCGCGCCAGGATGCCGTCCCGCCACAGTCCGGCAAATTCCGCCGGGGCGGAACTGAAATCCCGGAACGCCACGAGCATACCGGCGCTGCGGTTAAGCACCATCTGGGTCAGCACCATGGCTGAAAACTCGTCCAGCTCCTCTGCGTTGTCCACGGACAGGAGCACGGGCCGTCCTCCGGAACGTTCCGACACCAGCTGTGTGAGCCCGCGCAGGATCATCACCGGATGGTTGGAAAACTCCGGGTCCAGGTCCGAGAGCAGGAACGTCAATGCACCAAACGGCGTCCGCCCCGCAAACTCCGAGCCGCGCACCTGCACAATGTACGTGTCTTCCTGCAGGTTCCGGAGCACGTGCTGCATCACGGCGGTCTTGCCGATACCGGCCTCCCCCACAAGCAGGCAGCCGGTTCCCTGTGCACCCCCGGACAGGCTCCGCAGTATTTCTTCCAGCACCTGTTCCCGGCCGACGACGACGGGCTGGGCCTGCTGCCGGGCTTCTGTGCCCGCTGCGGCATCCGGCGTGTCTGCGGCGGTTAGAAGGGGGAAGGTTGGTTGATCATCATGAAGCTGCACTTTGAGACCCGTTTTCTGTCGGCTAACGTTCTTCGGTTCAGGTACAAGCGGTTCTGGAACAGGTTCGGCAAGGGAGCTGCCGCCCCCAGGCGCCGTCGGCGTGCAGGTTCCGCGGGACTGGAGGCTCTGCTGCCTTGCACCAGAGTAGAAAGGGAGCGTCTGCGCTACACGAGTAGCGCTCCCTAGTAACACCACCTGGGCTACTTGGTAATGAAGTGCCGGTACGGCCCGTGTCTACGTGGTTTCTCCGTACCAACCACCTGCAACGCCGCCAACAACGCCGCCGCCGAGGGAAATGCGCCGCATCAGCTACGCGGGCGCTCCGACTCGAGGCACTCCCTCAGTTCTGTGCGCCCCGAAACGCGTAGTTTCTGAAAGATGCGGCCGAGGTGCCAGTCCACTGTCCTTGGTGAGAGGTGCAGGCCACCCGCCAGTTGTGAACTGCTCTTCCCTGCTGCAGCCCCGAGTGCCAGCTCCCGCTCAAAGTCCGACAATTCCGGTAACCGGTCGGCCACCGAGTTTGCCGCCCGCAGCAAGCGGTAACTGGCATTCTCGATTCGCCGCGCAGCACGCAGCCGCGCGCGGTCGGACTGCTCGCGTGCCAGGCGGACTGCCCCGCCGGCTGCCCCGTAGGCCGTCAGGTACTGACCCAAGCTGTGCGCCGTTTCCGCTGCCCTGAGCAGGCTGGCGGGTCGGCGCGCCGTGAGCCCCTCGGCCAGCTCCAGGTACATCTGCGCGGAATCCCCGCTGCAGCCGGCCGCTGCCTCCCGCAGTTCCTCCGCTGCCCCCTGCCTGCCGTGCAGAGCCGCAGCGGCCAACACAAGCATGGACATAGAAAGGTCCTGTGGGGCGCCGCTGGCGGCGGCTTCAGTAAACCCCGCGTTGTCCTCGGGGACCGTTACCCCGTGAACGGCGCACAACCCGGAAAAGCTACGGGTGAGGGCGGTTTCCCAGTCGGAGGTCCGTGCGCCGGTGTCCGTGGAAGAAGCATTGGCACCGCCCCTACGCTGCCGGGTACCGCGGCCGGCCGCCGAAAGGTAGCTGCGGGCAGCATCGCCGTCGTCAAGCAGGACGCATGCATAAGCCGCAGCCGTTCCGGCCAGGGGAACCAGGTCCCCTGTTCCTTCTTCCTCGAACTGGGCAAGCGCCCGCTGCAGGGAGTCCAAGGCACGGTCAGCGCGGCCGCCCAGGACCTGCACAATGCCCTCGCACAGATCGTTGCCGCCTCGAAGTTCCATTCCCTCGACTGCCTCATCTGTTTGGGCCAGGACATCGGCGGCATGGCGCAGCTCGCCGCAGCGCAGGAACACACAGAACAACTCCGACAGGAGGTCCCGCCGCTGGCCGCCGGTTATTCCACACCTGTCTGCCAGCTCCAGCCCGGCCCGTGCCGCTGCGCCGGCTTCCGTCCACCGGCCGTAGCGGGACAAGTCGCCTGCTTCCTGCACTGCTGCCCGTGCAGCAGCTATGTCCGCGGCATGCGGGGGGTTCCCGGTGTATTCGGCATGCTGCCGGCTCCGGACCGCGTCAAGCCGGGCCCGGATGTCTGCGGCGCGGCCCGGCGGGACCAGTGCTGCCGCGGTCTCGGCGAGCAGCGGATCCTTGAACCGGAGGGTACCGGCCGATCCGGAGGAGACCAGCAGATCCTGTTCAAGCCGTTCCACAGCCGGTGGATCGGCAATCTGCAGAAGCAAAAGAACGGGCAGGGCACCGCAGACCGCGAGCACGTCTGCAGCGAACCGTTCCGCGGTGGACAGCCCGCCGGTCTCCGCCTCCACCCGCTCGGTCAGGGCGCCGGAATATGACACCGACCCCGTCCATACCCATGTTCCCCGCCGGCGGACCACTGTCCCGGCGTCCATTTGTTCCTGTAGGAACACTGCAGAAAGCAGCGGGTTGCCCCGGCTCCGCGCCTGTACCTGGACCACCAACCGGTTGGAAACCGTTGCCCCGGCCAGTCCTTCCAGCAACACCCGGGTTCCGCCGGGATGCAACGGCTCCAGGCCTTCCCTGTGCACTGACCCTTCGGACCACCATCGGACGAACTCGCCGGTGCAGGCGGAGAGGTCCCGGACAGTTGCCAGCACCAGGGCACTGCCTGTCCTGCACAGTTGGAGAAGAACCGCGACGGTTGCCTCGTCCATGTCTTCCACGTTTTCGATTGCCAGTACAAGACGCCGTCCGGCTGCCTTGTCTTTCAAGACCCGCCGGAGGAACTGGAGCACGTAAACCGGATCGGACAGCGTCTCAGGCGGCAGCTCACTGAGCAGCCAGAACAGCCCTGCGAAAGGCCTTCCGGCCCATGAAGCCGCGCCGCGCAGCTGCAGCACCGAATAGCTGTCGCCGAGGCCGGCCAGGATCCCGGCCATCGCGGTGGTCTTACCTGTTCCCGCTGCCCCCGTCACCACCACGCTCCGGTCTTCGGACAGTGCTTCGAGGGCTCCTGCCACCGCGTTTTCCACCTGCGCCAGCAGGGGTTGGTGGGTGCCGGTTTTCCTTCCGGGGTCCGGGCTGCCGCTGAGAGTCCGGCTGCGTCCGGCAACTTCCATCGAACGGCTCCTTCACCGGCGTCGTGCAAACCTGGCGTCACGCCCGTAGTGCGGGGGTCTTGCTGCGGGCGCATGGAATGCACCCGGGAAGGAGCCGACGGCGGCTGGGGGGACGCCCCGGTCTCAGAGGGCATCGACGCCGCCGGCTCCGTATGTGGGACCCGAGGTACCGGTGCGGCAGAAGCGGATGGAAACCCGCTGCCGTAACCGTGTTGACCTTGAGTAACATGCACAAGGCTACGAACCCCGGAATGGCAGCGCCCGAGTAAAACCTACTGGTGTTCCCGGCGGAAATTACTCGGCCGGAGCAGGCCGGTTCCAGCCTCCGGCGGGGCGGTCAAGCAGGGGAAACCGTTCCCTCAGTTCTTCCCGCCGGCTGATCCCCAGTTTCTCGTACGTCCGGTAGATATGTCCTTCGACAGTACGGACGGAGAGGTTCAGCGTTCTGGCGATTTCCGCGTTGCGCTTCCCGTCGGCGACCAGGGCAGCAACGTCTCGCTCCCGCCGGGTCAACTCCGGAAGCATGCCGCGGTTCCCGCCGCCGTGCCGTCCCGTCAGCCGATGGATCCGGTTCAACAAGGCACGGTCGTTGTTCCTGCGTGCCAGCCGCTGGGCTTCGAGCAGGCATTGCCGGGCCAGCTGCAGGTCGAGTTCCGGCTCCGGGTCCGAGCCCAGTGCCACCAACGCCGCACTGTCCTGGTCAACGAAGGCCCTGGTCACCCGGTTCAGCACGAGGGCCTGCGGTCCTTCGAAACCCTCTGTCACCTTCAGCAGGCGGCCGGCCTCGGAAAAGTCCCCCAGCCGCAGGGACAGAGTGCGCAGGGTGAATTCCACCGCCGTGAAGGAGCGCTCCTGCGCCGCAGCGGCCGTGTCGCGCAGCTTTTGAAGGTAAGAACCATCGGAATCCAGTGCGAACCGTCCCCCGGCGAGGATGCCCTCAGCCAGAAGCCGGTATTGTTCCGGTCCGCGCGGCGGAGTCCTTCCAGCGGAGGCAAGCAGCCGCCCGGCAGCTTCCCGCTGACCAAGGCTCGCGGCGGCAAAGGCAGCCAATGCCAGGGACAGCGGAAGAATCCCTTCGGGATCATTGCGGGTTGCTGCTTCCACTGCAGCGGAAAAGTCCTTCACGGCCTCGTGCAGGTTGCTGGAACGCAGGTGGCTCAGGCCCATCGCAAAATCCGCCACTCCGCCGGAATGCAACAGCGCGCGTTGAACAGGCGAATCCGCGGAGGCAACGGACCGCTGCAGCTGTTCCCATTCCCCTAGCCAGAGCAGCGCGGTGAGATGCCGGTGGAGGACAAACGGGGCGAGAAGCGGTGCACCGGCAGTGGTTTCAGGTAATAGGTCCATGGCGGCCGTGCTGTGTTCAAGCGCGGTTTGTGCCCTCCCTGTCGCAATTTGGACCTCAGCCGTCATCGCTTCGGCAAACAGGATTGCTTCGGTGTCGGCGCTTTCACGTGCTTTGCGGAGTACCTCAGCCAGTTCCAGTTCCGCATGGGCGTATTCACCCGCCCAAACCCGGGACAGGAGACGGAGCATCTCTGCCCCGCAGCGGGCCGGCTCAACCGCTTCCGCCGGCTGGCTCCCGGACAAGCGGTCTATTGCCCGTTTCCACTGCCTGGCCAAGGGAACCTCCCAGCCGGTCCCGGCTGTGGACTGCTGCGCCAGCTGGACGTGCACCATCATCGCCTGCTTCACGGTGCGCAGGTCTGCTGCCTGCTCGAGTGTGCCCTCCAACGTTGCCGTTGCCTGGTCTGCTTCGCCGAGCAGCAGCAATGCGCGCGCCTCCTGGATGCGTGCCGGTATGCGCAGCGCCCCTCTTCCTGCAGCAGCGGCAGCCCTCAGTGCCAGCCGGGGATCGGATCGGTTGTTTGCCGTTTCCGCGGCATACAGCAGCTCCTGCTCCGGAACCGGCGCCCCGAGCGCCAAGGACCACGAGACAAGGTGGAGCTGCCCTTCCTCCCCCATGTCCACGCCTGCCAGCACGGCCTGCAGCTGTTTATGCAGCCGCGCACTGCGGGCAGCCGGAACCATCCCCCGGACAACTTCTCCATAGATCGGGTGCAGCGGACGCACAACCTGTCCGGCGTCGGACGTGCCCGAAACCGTCGCCAGGAGGAGATTCGCCAGACGGTCCACCGAGGCATGCAGTCCCAGCCGGAAGGCAAGCCGCAGCGGCAGCGGTTCAGCAAGCGAAATGATCTCCAGCGCCGTGCGGTCCGCCGGGTCCAGACCCCGGACCTGGGCTTTGACGAGGTCTCCCACGCGTCCTCCGACGGGCGTCTCGCTGTCTGTAGTTCCCCAGATGCCCTGCCGCTGGACCAGGAAGCCGGTGCGCACCGCCTCGTCGAGCAAAGCAAGCAGGTACATGGGATTTCCACCGGTGAGGCGGGCCAGCTCAACCGCGGCAGTGGTGCTGACCTGGCCCTGGAGCTCCTGCTGGCACAGCTGAAGGACCTCCCGTTCGTCCAGCGGCAGCAGCTGGTGGCGGGTTACCTGCCCGTCCCACATTTGCGGCAGCACCCGTGAAATGTCCTGGAAGGTCCTGGTCAGGACGAGCAGCCTGATGTGGCGGGCGTCAAGGAGCTGGACGAGTAGATCGAGGCTGGGGTCGTCAATGTCGTGCGCATCGTCGACAACCACCAACGGTGCGCTGCCCGGCCGGCCTGCGTGCGCTCCGCCCTCCGGTGCCCGGGGAATGATGCGAGCCATCAAGGCACGCATCACTGCAAGGGCAGACCCCGTCTGTCCCGGCGCGAGGTCCGGCAGTAGCGCAGCCAGTGCACCGTACGGCACGGTCTTCAGGGCGGGACTGGAGTACACCCAGTAGACGGGCATCTCGGCGTGCATTTCCTGGGCGGCTGCCGTTGCTATGGCAGTCTTGCCCAGTCCGGCTTCCGCAGCCACGGCGGCACCGTGTCCAGCGGGGCGGCGCAGGCTCTCGAGCACGGAGGCAAGGACGATATCCCTGCCCGTCAGCAACCGTGCGTTCAACCCGTGCATCCCATCCCCCGTCGGTCCCTAGGCCAGGATCTCGGACAGCTCGGTGCGGCCGGAGACGTGGAGCTTCGCGAAAATCTTTCCCAGATGCCACTCGATGGTTCGGGGAGAGAGGTTCAGATCCCCGGCTATCTGCGTGGTGGTGGCTATCGTAACCGCCCTACGCGCAAGATCTGCCTCAAATTCGCTCAGTTCTGCCAGTGTTTCTGCGCGGTCACCGGAGTGCTGCATACGACGCATGCTTGCATTTGCCACTTCACGGGCCGCTCGTGCCAGTGTTTTCCGCTCACCTGCGGTGCAGTTGGTCAGACGGTGCTCAGCAGCCCGGGCGGCATCCCGGGACAGCAGGTACTGACCGCACTCAATGAATCCCTTTGCCGCGGCAACCAGCCGGGCAGGATCATCGTTGAGCAATCCGGCAGCGAAGTCCGCCATCAGCCCGCTGAACCTTCCGCTCACGTCCTTGGACACCCTAATGACATCCTCGGCGGCGTCCTTGTCACCGGCCCGGACAGCTGCCGACAGGAACAGCAGTGCCGGTGCCGCGTACCCTGCCGCATGGGCGGACGCAGCTTCTCCGCGGAGGCGCCCGGAGCGGATTCCGTCGTCGGCATCTTCGGACAGGATCGCGAAATAGCGGAGGAGGAACCCTCGGAAGTAGCCGTAATATTGCCTTCCGGCGCGTGCCTGCCGAAGCATCTCGGCGGCTTCGGGGCGCCGCTCGCGATGGATATAGGCAGTGAGGGTCCGGGCAAGGGGAAGCATATCCTGCGGGTCATGGATGAGGAGCTGCCCGATAGCGCCGGTCAGCGCATCCCGGGTTCCCCGCTCCTGCCCTTGCCAGGCCGCCAGGACGGCCACGGCCAGCTCACCTGCGCTGCCTTGGTAGGAGGGCCGGACCCCGGCCTCATCGAAGGCCCGAACGAATTCGGCGGCCCGGGCCAGCTCTCCCGAAAGGACATAGGTATCGAATATGCGGGTGCAGACTTCCCCGGCATTCGCGGCATTGAGAGCGTAGTTCTCCGGCTGGCCCAGCTGGTCGAGGATGTGCAGTGCTTCGCCGGTCCGCCCGGCCAGGGCGAGGACATGGGCGGACAACGCCGCTGCCTGCATCCGAGTGGCCTGCCCCAGTTTTCCGTCCCCGGCGAGGCTCGTGAGGCGGTCCGGGACCAACGGAAGCCGGCCCCCGTCTGCAGCCAGTGCGGTGCGGGCAATGACCAGCGCGGCTTCCAATTCCGGTGAATCCCCCTCTGCCGGGCATGACTCCTCAATTGCGGCAAGGGCCTGTTGGGGGTCTCCTGATCCGGGAACACGGGCCAGGAGATGGCTGTAAAGCAGCATCAACGGCACAAAGCTGGACCGCTTCTCCGATGCCAGGCGTGGCTGCGCGTCGCGGAAAACGCGCAGTGCCTTGTCGAGCTGCCCCACACTGTGCAGGGCGCGGACCTCTTCAAGAACCATCTCCTGACTGGCGGCCTTCGAAGGCACTGACCGGACAAACCGGAGCGCGGCCGCTGCATCCGCACGGTCGTTGGCCGCACGCGCGGCGCGGAGGGCGTCCGCCGGACGAACCTCCTCACCGCAGGACAGGGCCCAGCCCAGGAAAGCGGTCAGTTCCTCCCCGTCCATGTCCGTGGGGTCAATCCGGACTGCCACGTCTTCCCACAGTTCCCGCCTCCGGCCGGGCGCCATACTCGCCGCTATCACTGACCCCGGAGTTCCACCACCGAGCCTCACTGACGGCGGGTCGCCGCCAACAGAAATAACCTGCTGCTCTTCGAGTGTCTCGACGGCGGCTGCCGGTACCAGTTCCAGGACGCTGGATAAAGGCAGGCTGATGCACAGCGCCAGGACCTCCACCAGCCGGCGTTCGTGTGCGCCCAACCGGTCCAGTACGGTGTCGAAAACCTCGCTGACCTCGCCGGTGCGGACAAAGGGGGCTGTCCGGACCCATATGGTTTCCCGACGCACCAAGGTTCCGGAGCGCACCTGTGCACCTGTCATGAGCCGGATGAGCCGGGGGCTGCCCGCTGTTTCCTGCCACATTGTGCCCGCGGCAAGGGAGGATACGGGTCCTCCGAGCAGTTCCTGCATCAACTGGCGGGTTTGCCGCTCTGTAAGCAGTTCAAGGTCCACCCGTTCCACTAGGCCTTCGCTCCACAGGCCAACCAGCTCATGGTCTGCGTCCATCGGCTGGGAAGCAGCAGCCAGCACGGCAATCTTTCCCCGCCGTAGCAACTGGGACAGCACCATGACGGAAAATCGATCCAACCGGTCCGCGTTGTCCACCGTGACCAGCACGGGGTTTTCCTGCGCTTCGGAGTCAAAGGAGCGGCTCAGTTCCTGCAGCAGCTGAAGCGGATCCTGGTCCGAGCCTTCGGGCAGGCCGCTTACAAGGTAGGCCAGGGCCCCGTACGGAGTCTCGGCGGCGATAGCTGTGCCGCGGACCGGAATCACGTGGAAGTCTGCCCGCAGGCGGTCAGCGACGGCATTAAGCACGGCAGTTTTCCCGGCACCGGGTTGACCGAGGATGACTGCTCCGGCTCCGCCGGCAGCAAGTGCCGAACACAGATCGTCAAGAAGGTCATTGCGTCCGATTAACCCGGCGGCAAGTGAAACACTTTCCATCAACCAGCCCACGCCCCCCACAACGCCAGCACGGTATCCGGATTCGGGATGCCGCGTCTATCGGTAGCAACTGCTCAGTGGAATGGAGCATACGCGCGTAAGTAGGCAGCGTCTAGATACAAAAGCATGTTTCCGCACGGCACGCCGGATGGACGCGCCGAACCGGCTTCAGCCT
The DNA here is from genome assembly GCF_020907345.1 of Arthrobacter sp. zg-Y179. Lineage (NCBI taxonomy): Bacteria > Bacillati > Actinomycetota > Actinomycetes > Micrococcales > Micrococcaceae > Arthrobacter > Arthrobacter sp. zg-Y179. Next base: position 104,412 of record NZ_JAJJOB010000010.1, read on the forward strand.
GGCTCCAAGGCATCGGGCTGCACCCGGGCTGAGGCGGAAATGCGGTGATAATAAGGGACCGACGCCGGGATGGGGGTGGCCCAGTCTCGGAGGCCTCCCGACGTCGGCCCCGCTTTGGGAGCCCTGAAGGCTGGTTCCATTTTAGGCCCGGTAACCGAACCGAAACAATGGTCCCCCGGCATTCGGGACGCTGGAAAACTACTCCATTCTGCCCCGCTCCTACCTAGCTCTGAGGTCAGGCACCTGTGGCATGAAACTTCTGCTGAGCGGCGGTAAGGCCATCGGACAGGAGCAGCTCCACGGCGTCGGCAGCGTCGCCGACGAGGAACGGAAGCTCCTTGGCCTCAGTACCGGAAAAATCCTTGAGTACGTAGTCTGCGGTGTCCATACGCCCCGGCGGGCGGCCGACGCCTACCCGCACACGAAGATAGTCCTTGGTGCCCAGGGCCTTGCTGATGTCCCGGAGACCGTTGTGTCCGCCTTCTCCCCCGCCGAGCTTGAGCTTGATGGTGTTGAAGGGGATGTCGATCTCGTCGTGGACGGCCACCACCTGTGCGGGGTCGATGTCGAAGAACCGCGCCAGGGAGGAAACGGGACCGCCGGACAGATTCATGTAGGTCAGGGGCTTGGCCAGCACCACGCGCGGACCGCCGATGCCGAGGCGTCCTTCGACAATGGACGCGTGGGACTTATGGGTCTTGAACTTTCCACCCATGCGGGAGGCAAGTTCATCCAGGACCATCTGGCCCACATTGTGCCGGTTACGGCTGTAGCCGGGCCCGGGGTTGCCGAGCCCGGCTACAAGCCAGGTATTGCTGCTCACTACTGGTACTGCTCCTTCAATGAGAACCGGACGGCTCCGTTACGGGGAGCAGACCCCGGAAGTGGGTTACGCTTCGGCGCCGACTTCAGCAGCTGCAACAGCAACCTGCTCGTCAGACGGAGCGCCCAGGTCCTGGACGGTGGGCTCGGAGATGTTGATGATCATGGTCTCCGGATCAAGCAGCAGCTCGACGCCGGCAGGCAGGACCAGGTCGGAGGCGTAGATGTGCTCGCCGGCCTTGCGGCCTTCGATGCTGACCACGATGGTTTCCGGCAGATCGGTGGCGTCGGCGGCAACCAGAACGGTGTTGGCTTCCTGGTTGTAGACCGAGTCGCCTGCCTGCAGTTCGCCTTCAACGTGGACGTTGACCTCAACCTCGACCTTTTCGCCCTTGCGGACGGTCAGGAGGTCGATGTGCTCAATGATCTGCTTGATCGGGTCGCGCTGGATGTCGCGGGCCAGAGCCAGGTGGGACTCGCCGTCGACGTCGATTTCCAGCAGGGCGTTGGAGGTGCGGACGGCCAGCGTGGTGGCCTTGGCCGGCAGCAGGATGTGCATGACATCGGCGCCGTGGCCGTAGATGACAGCCGGGATCTGGCCGGCGGCGCGGGCCTTGCGGGCTGCACCCTTGCCGAACTCGGTGCGGGCGGTTCCTGCGAGCTTCTGCTCAGACATTGCTACTCCTGTAAGTGGTGTTCCGTGGTTGCCTCAGGCGCCGGTTTCGGAACAGTGCACCGTACGGACCGGATAACAGTCCCTTGTACGATCAGAAGTTGCCAGCCACCGTCGATAACGGAGTTCGTCCGGAATTCTCCGGGCCGCTCCCTCGCCTAGGCATCGGTCTCAATGCTACCAGCACAAGTCCGCCCGCCCGAACGGCGCCGACGCGCAGCCCGGGCGGGCGGTTATCGGGGTGCTGTTAGTGCCTAGGCCTTGCCGTCGAAGAGGCTCGTGACGGATCCGTCTTCGAAGACCTCCTTGATGGCCCGGGCAATCAGCGGGGCAATCGAGAGCACGGTCAGCTGGTCAAAACGCTTGGCAGCCGGAATAGGCAGGGTGTTGGTGACAACCACCTCGCGGGCGCCGGACTCGGCGAGGGTCCGCGCCGCCGGGTCGGAGAACACCGCATGCGTGGCAGCGATGATGACGTCCTTGGCGCCGGCTTCCTTGAGCACGCGAACGGCACCGGCAATGGTGCCGCCGGTGTCGATCATGTCGTCGATGAGGACGCAGGTGCGGCCTTCAACCTGTCCCACGACCTGCTTGGAGACGGCCTGGTTCGGGACGGTGAGGTCGCGGCTCTTGTGCACGAAGGCAAGCGGCGCGCCTCCCAGGCGCTCGGCCCACTGCTCGGCAACGCGGACGCGGCCGGTGTCCGGGGACACTACGGTGACGTTGGAGACATCCACCCGGGTGCGGATGTAGTCGGCCAGCAGCGGGATGGCCATCAGGTGGTCCACGGGACCGTCGAAGAAGCCCTGGATCTGGGAGGTGTGCAGGTCCACGCTCATGATGCGGTCTGCGCCGGCGGTCTTGTACAGGTCTGCGATCAGGCGGGCAGAGATGGGTTCGCGGCCGCGGCCCTTCTTGTCCTGCCGGGCGTACGGGTAGAACGGGGAGACCACGGTGATGCGCTTGGCAGAGGCCCGCTTCAACGCATCCACGGTAATCAGCTGTTCCATCAGCCAGTTGTTCATCGGTGCCGGATGTGCCTGGATCACGAAGGCATCGGTGCCGCGGACACTCTCACCGGGACGGACGTAGATCTCGCCGTTCGCGAAGTCATAAGAAGCCAGCGGCAGCAGGTCCGTGTCAAGACAGCGTGCAATCTCCTCCGCCAGCTCCGGGTGTGCCCGGCCAGTGGCAAGGACAAGCTTCTTTTCACCTTGTGCGGTGATCTCGCTGCTCATTAGTGATCGCTTTCTCGCGTGGGGGAATCAGTTTCGGAGGAAGAAGTGTTGGTGGCGGAAGCCGCGGCGGCTGCCGCGGCGGCCGTGCCGGGGCGCTTCTCCAGCACCCAGCCGTCGAGGTTGCGCTGAGGCGCCACATTGATCGCCAGGGCACCGGCGGGGACATCCTTGCGGATCACCGTTCCGGCTCCACTGTACGCTCCGTCGCCCACCGTGACGGGTGCCACGTACATGTTGTCGCTGCCCATGCGTACGTGCGAACCGATGGTCGTATGGTGCTTGTTTACGCCGTCATAGTTCACGAAAACCGAGGCCGCACCGATGTTCGACTGCTCGCCGATGGTGGCATCCCCCACATAGGAAAGGTGGGGGACCTTGGATCCGGCGCCGATGTCGGCGTTCTTGGTTTCCACGAAGGTTCCGATCTTGCCCTTTGCGCCCAGCACCGTTCCGGGGCGCAGGTACGCGAACGGTCCCACGCTGGTTCCGGCGCCCAGTACGGCATCGCTGCCGTGGGTCCGCACCACCGAAGCGCCCTCGCCCACGGTGACGTTGGTCAGCGTGGTATCCGGCCCGACGACGGCGTCCCGGGCAATGCTGGTGGAACCGTGCAGCTGCGTGCCCGGCAGGACAGTGACGTCTTCAGCGAGGGTCACGGTCGAGTCGATCCAGGTGGTGGCCGGATCCACGACGGTGACACCGGCGCGCATCCACCGGTCCAGGTTGCGCCGGTTGTGTTCTGCGTTGAGGGTAGCAAGCTGGACGCGGTCATTGGCGCCTTCCACCTGCCAGGTGTCGTCGGTGACAACCGCGCTGATCCGTCCGCCCGCCGCGCGGGCGATGCCCAGCACGTCGGTCAGGTACATCTCGCCCTGCGAGTTGGAGGTGGTCACCGATTCCAAGGCGCTGCGGAGCACCGCGGCGTCGAAGGCGTAAATACCGGAGTTGATCTCGTTTACGGCACGCTGCTCATCCGTGGCGTCCTTGTGCTCCACGATTCCGGTCACGGTGCCGTCTTCTGCCCGCAGGACCCGTCCGTAGCCCGTCGGGTCCGCAAGCCGCGAGGTCAGGACGGTCACGGCGTTGCCGTCCGTTTCGTGCACCGCGACCAGGTTGCGGAGTGTCTGTGCTTCGAGCAGCGGGGTATCCCCGTAGGTGACTACAACGGTGCCTTCGAGCGGGGCGACGGCGTCCAAGGCAGAGAGTGCCACCTGTACCGCGCGGCCGGTGCCGGGAACCGCATCCTGGTCAACGATGACGGCCCCGGGGGCCTGTTCAGAGGCATGAGCGGCGACGAGGTCCCGTTCGTGGCGCACCACGACGGCCAGGAAACGGGGGTGCAGCTCGGAGGCTGCGGCAAGTGCATGGCCAAGCATCGAGATGCCGCCCACGGGATGCAGGATTTTCGGGGTCCGGGACTTCATCCGCGTTCCGGCGCCGGCTGCAAGGACAATCACCGCGGACAAAGCGCCGGTGGAGGCCTCGTTGGTTCGGACATCGTTGGTGGTCACGAAAATGGCGCTCCTCGGTGGTACGGCCGGCGTATATCGGCTCCGCGGCAGCCCTTCACAGGTCCGCTGCGCAGCGTTCCGCCCATAGGATTCGAACCTATACTCCACGGCTCCAAAGGCCGGGGTGCTGCCATTACACCAGGGCGGATCATGTGCGCGGCTTGCCGCGCACACAAGAGTTTAGTCTGCCACGGGAGCCGATGCGTTCGCGAGTTGAGCCCCCAGGCGCGGCGTTGCCGCCGAACAGGCGGGGGTGCGTGGGTAGACTGGTCCGGTGGTAAAGACTTCCGCCGGCGGCACACGCCTGCGTATGACCGGCGTCCAGCGCCGCGCCCAGCTGATCGAGGTGGCACGCGGGCTGTTTGCCCTGCGCGGCCTCGACGGCGCGACCATCGAGGAGATTGCCGCCGCAGCGGGTGTTTCCAAACCGGTGGTCTACGAGCATTTCGGTTCCAAGGAAGGCCTCTACACGGAGGTGGTGGACATTGAGTTCCGCCGCCTGCTCGAAGTGATGACCGAGTCGCTTAGCGCCGACGCCGGCCCCCGGGTCCTGCTCGAACGGGCCGCCTACGCCTTGCTGGACTACATCGAGAACCACACCGACGGTTTCCGGATCCTTACCCGGGACGCACCGCCGTCGCAGCCGGAGGGGACGTTTTCCACCCTGCTGTCCCGGATCACCCGCCACGTGGAACACATCCTGTCCAAGGAATTCGGCAGCCGCGGCCTGAGCGCCGAGGTGGGCGGGATGTACGCGCAGATGCTGGTGGGCATGGTTGCCATGACCGGCCAGTGGTGGCTGGACACCCGCACCCCGGATAAGGCCACCGTGGCGGCGCATCTGGTGAACCTTTCCTGGAACGGCCTGGCCGGCCTGCAGAAGGATCCCCGGCTTTCCCACATGCCCGCCGGCTCCGCCATACCGGAGGCAGGCTCCGGCGGTCCGGCCCCGGCGGTCCTTCGGCTTTCGGCTGTCCTGGTACACGACGACGCCGGCCGGATCCTCCTGGTGCGTAAGCGGGGCACCTCGCGCTTTATGCAGCCCGGCGGGAAGCTCGAGCCCGGGGAGACCTTTGCGGAAGCAGCAGCCCGGGAGGTGGGCGAGGAACTCGGACTTGCCGTAGCAGCCGCCGATCTCGAGGATCTGGGCCGCTGGTACGGTCCGGCGGCGAATGAGGAAAACACCTTCATTGACGCCGGCCTGTTTGCCTGGACCCTCCCCGCAGACGGCCCGCAGCCCGCCGCCGCGGCGGAGATCGAGGAACTGCTCTGGACGGCACCCGCAGACGCCGCGGAACGCACCGATCTCTCGCCGCTGCTGAGCACGCACATCCTGCCGCGCCTGCTGGGCTAGCTGCCGCTTAAGGGCAGCGGATCCTACTCGAGGATCTCCGAAGCCTCGAGCCACTCCATTTCCAGCTCCTCCTGCTCGGCCGCAACGGCCTGCAGCTTGGCGTTGAGCTCGCCGATGAGTTCAAAGTCCGCGCCGCCGGCCTTCTGGGTGGCATCGTTCATCTGGGCGTTGATTTTTTCGGCCTGTGCGGTGAGCTTGCTCAACTGCCGCTCAATCCGGGTGAGGTCCTTCTTGGCCGCCCGCTTTTCAGCTTCGGACGCACCGGAGCCGGCCAGCGCCGTCGTCGTTCCGCCCGGCGCGCCGGCTGAAGCGGCCGCGGAAGAGCCGCCGGGACGCGAGGCCCCGGCCGCAGCCGCGCGGGCCGCCTGGGATGAACCGCGGGCAGCGGTGGAGGCAGACGAGTTGGCGGCCAAGGCTTCGCCGCGCAGTTGCAGGTACTGGTCCACGCCGCCGGGCAGGCCGCGAAGCTTGCCGTCACCGAGGAGTGCCATCTGGTGGTCGGTGACCCGTTCCAGAAGGTAGCGGTCGTGGGAGACCACCACGAGCGTGCCGGGCCAGCCGTCCAGCACATCCTCGACGGCAGCCAGCGTGTCGGTGTCCAGGTCATTGGTCGGTTCGTCGAGCATCAGCACATTCGGCTCCCCTACCAGCAGGCGCAGCAGCTGCAGCCGGCGCCGTTCGCCGCCGGAAAGCTCACGGACAGGGGTCCACTGCCGCTGGGCGCTGAAGCCCAGCTGCTCCACGAGCTGGCCGGCGGACAGCTCGCGGCCGCCCACGTTGAAGACCCGCTTCTCGTTTTCGATGACCTCGATGACGCGCTGGTCCGCGACCTCGTCCAGTTCCTTAACTTCCTGCGACAGCACGGCGGTCTGGACCGTTTTGCCGCGCTTCAGCCGGCCGGAGGTAGGTTCAATGTCGCCGTTGAGCAGGCGCAGCAGGGTGGTCTTGCCGGCGCCGTTGACACCCACCAGGCCCAGCCGCTCCCCCGGGGCCAGGCGCAGCGTGATGTTCCGGAACAGGTCGGTGTCCCCGAGCGTCAGGGAGACGTTCTCCAGGTCCAGGACGTCCTTGCCCAGGCGCGCGGTGGCCATCTTGTTCAGGGACAGCGTGTCGCGGGGTTCGGGGACGTCCGCAATCAGGTTGTTCGCGGCCTCGATGCGGAACTTGGGCTTGGCGGTGCGGGCCGGGGCGCCGCGGCGCAGCCAGGCCAGTTCCTTCTTGACCAGCTGCTGGCGCTTGCCTTCCACCACTGATGCCATCCGGTCTCGCTCGGCGCGGGCCAGCACGTAGGCGGCGTACCCGCCGTCGAACGGATCCACCATGGCATCGTGGACCTCCCAGGTCCGGGTGCAGATTTCGTCCAGGAACCAGCGGTCGTGGGTGACCACCAGCAGGCCGCCGTCCGTGGGCCGCCAGCGCTGCTTCAGGTGCTTGGCCAGCCAGGCCACACCTTCAACGTCGAGGTGGTTGGTGGGCTCGTCCAGCATGATGACGTCGTCGTCGCCGGTGAGCAGCTTGGCCAGCGCCACGCGGCGCTTCTGCCCGCCGGACAGGGAAGAGACGGACGCGTTCCAGTCCACTTCCTGCACCAGGCCGCTCATCACATCGCGGATCCGTGCGTTGGACGCCCATTCGTAGTCCGCCGCGTCGCCGACGATGGCCTGGCCGACGGTCAGATCCCCGTCCAGGACGTCCGTCTGGTCCAGGTAGCCCACGGTGACATCCCGACGGCGGGTCACGCGGCCGTCGTCGGGGGTCTGCCGCTCGGCCAGCAGGCTCATCAGGGTCGACTTGCCGTCGCCGTTGCGGCCGACCATGCCGATCCGGTCGCCTTCCTCGAGGCCGAGCGAAACGCCGTCCAGGATGGTGCGCGTGCCAAAGGAAATGCTGAGGTTTTCAGCACCAAGCAGGTGTGCCAATCGGTACTACTTTCTGTACGTCTGATGTGCGGTGGTGTCGGCAGCCGTGACGGCGCCCTCGGCCGGCCCGTAAACGGCCAGGGCCGAATGGCCTTCGGTGCGCAGTGCGGCGGCCAGGGCGGACGCAGCGGTTTCATCCGCCACCAGGAAGGCCAGGGTGGGGCCGGAACCGGAGACCATGCCGGCGAGGGCGCCGAGCCGGGTCCCCGCCTCAAGAACGGTCCCAAGTCCGGGTGCAAGTTCCAAGGCCGCCGGCTGCAGGTCATTCACTAGAACGCCCGCCAGTACGGAGGTGTTCCCGTCCGCCAGGGCGGCGAGGATCACCGGGTCCACTTCCGTGGGCTCGGCGACGTCGGTCCCGGCGCGGAGGCGGTCGACGGCGGCATAGACCTGCGGGGTGGAAAGCCCGTAGGGTGCCGGGACGAGGACCCAGTGCAGCCGGTGCGGTGCCGGTACCGGGGTGAGCCGGTCCCCCACACCGAGCCCGGCAGCAGCGCCGCCGAGGAGGGCAAACGGCACATCGGCACCGAGTCCGGCCGCCAGCCCGGCCAATTCAGCCGGTGTCAGTCCCGCGTTCCACAGTTCATTGCAGGCGACCAGCGCGGCGGCGGCGTCCGCAGAGCCGCCCCCCATGCCGCCGGCCACCGGTACCCGTTTGGTGATGTGCAGGCGTACGCCTGCCTGTGCCAGGCCGGCCCGGGACGCCACGGCCCGGGCAGCACGGGCGGCCAGGTTATCCCCGTCCAGGGGTATGCCTCCCTGCGGAAGACGGCCGTCGGGATCGCTGAGCGTCAGCTGTATCTCATCGGTTTCCAGCGCCGTGGCCGTTACCTCCTCGAAGAGGGACACCGCCAGATAGACGCTGGCCACGCTGTGGTAACCGTCCGGACGCAGCGGTCCCACCTTCAGGGACACGTTGATCTTGCCGGGGGTCCGGACGGTGACGGAGCGCGGGGCGGCCATGGTTCCCTTTTCCTCAGGCAATGAGCGGCTTCCGCGCCTCGGCGATCCGGGCAAACGCCGTGATATCCAGGACCTCGCCGCGGGCACTGGGATCCACTCCCGCAGCGCGCAGTGCCTTCTCCGCCTCGGCGGGACTGCCGGCCCATCCGGCCAGGGCGGCGCGCAGCGTCTTGCGGCGCTGTGCAAAGGCAGCGTCGATGACCGCGAAGACCTCTTCCCGGGTGGCACGCGTCTGCGGCGGTTCGTGCCGGACGAACCCGACCAGTCCGGAGGCAATCTTCGGAGCGGGCCAGAAGACGTTCATGCCGATCACGCCGGCCTTGCGCATCTGCGCATACCAAGCGGCTTTCACCGACGGCACCCCGTAGGTCTTGGAACCGGGTTTGGCGGCCATCCGGTCCGCCACTTCGTCCTGGACCATGACCAGGCCGTGCTGCAGGGACGGGAAATGCTCCAGCAGGTGCAGCACCACCGGGACGGCCACGTTGTAGGGCAGGTTGGCTACCAGCGCGGTCGGTTCCTTGGGCAGCTCGGTGATCCGCATGCCGTCGCCAAGTACCACGTGCAGCCGGCCGGCCGCTTCCGGACGCCGCTGCGCAACCGTGGACGGCAGTTTGCCGGCAAGGACGGGATCGATCTCCACGGCCACCACCGATTCGGCGGCGTCAAGGAGTCCGAGGGTCAATGAGCCGAGGCCGGGCCCAACCTCCAGCACGGTCTCCTCCGGAGCGATGTCCGCTGCAGCCACTATCCGACGGATGGTGTTTCCGTCAATAACGAAGTTCTGGCCGAGGGTCTTGGTGGGGCGGACTCCGAGTTCCTCTGCCAGCGCCCGGATATCCGAGGCACCGAGGAGTGCGGGAACAGGTGTTCGGGGGGCGGGTTCGGATTCTCTCACCCAGTAATACTAGCCGAGCGGGCGTCGCCGCCGGCGCCGCGTGCGGGACTGCGCGGCCGTCCGGTCCACTCCCCCGGACCGTCTTCCCTCTGCTCGAGCGGTGCGTCTCGGAGGTGGAGAAATCGAGTTCGCGGTTTTGCCCGCCATAAGCGCGGACTGCTCTGCCGACCGCCCGTTTCCGCCGGTAGCATCGAGCGCATTGCCGGCACCGGTAACAGTGTGCCGCACCCGCGGATCGGGGGTTGACGATGGGCAAATCATTCGGTGAAAAGCTGCGTTCGGCGCGGCAGGAGTTAAACCTGACGCAGGCTCAGCTGGGCAACGGGACCTTTCCGCCCCGTGAGATCGCGCTTTTGGAAGCCGGGCGGAGGGAACCCGCTCCGGGCGCGGTCAGCCTGCTCTCCGACCGCCTGTCCTCGGGCGGCACCACGGACCGGGCAGGGAAACAATCGGCCTTGTTCCTGGAACTCAGCGCCCGCCAGGCGCTGGATGAGCGTGACTACGGCGCGGCATGCTCACTGGCGGGCGCCGCCGCGGATGCGGCACTGGCGCAGGGGCAGCCGCGGTCCTGGTGGGATATGACCTATCTGGCAGCCCACTGCCTTTGCACCACGCACTCCTACCGGGACTGCATCGGGAAGGCGTCCCTGCTGGCCCGCCATCCCCTGGCGGCGGAGTACCCCGGCCTCAGGGCACAGGCGGAAACGCTGCTCGCCACCGCCTACAGGGGCGCCGGGGAACTGGGTTCCGCCGTGGCCCATGCCCGCAGCGCCGTAGACCGGGTGCAGGAATCCAGGCTCGGCGCAGGGGCCTTCCTTGAAGCGTGCGGGGCGCTGGTCACCACGCTGGCCGAGGCGGGCGGACTGAACGAGGCCTGGACATACTGCCGCACGCTGGTGCTGCCGTTGCTGGAGACGGGGGTCGGCCGGCAAATCGAGGGTAAGGCCCGCTGGGCAGTGGGCACCGTGGCCTTTCGCCGCGGGGACATACACGCCGGGCTAATGCACCACCGTATTGCTGCGGACCTCCTGGAGCCGGGCGTCGACGTCGAGCTGTGGGCCCGCTTCAATAACGCCACCGCCGCCATGCGGCTCGGGGCGGGCATCCACGATAACGAGACGCTGGCCTGCATAGAGCACGCCGAAGCGGCAATGTCGGTGGTCGGACTGTACGGTCCCGAGCGGCTGGAAGCGGATCACAGCCGGGGCATCTGGCTGGACCTCAACGGCGAGCATACGCGGGCTGTCTGGATGCTCTCCGGTGTGTACGCCCACCGGGGCGAGCTCTCACCTCAGGACTCGGGCGAGCTGGCCCTCCACCTCGGCCTGGCCTTGGCACGAACCGGTATGCCCGACGCCGGATCCGCCTATCTGGCGGACAGCGAACAGCGCTTCCGCTCGGCCGGAGCCAAGGACCGCGCAGCACACGCGGCTGCCCTGGCCCACGAGATGGCAGCCGGGTGAGGCAGGGCAGCCGGGGTTGAGCAGGGCAGCCGGGGTTGAGCAGGCTTGGGTTAGAGCAGGCCGAGCTTCGAGGCGCAGGACGGCCAGTGGCCCCATCCGCCGTTGGCCCGCAGCTTCTCGGCTACCGCGATCTGCTGCTCCGGGGTGGCTTCGCTGGCAACAGGAGCGTAGGCGCCGCCGCCGGCACCCAGCCAGCTGCCGGAGCTGAACTGCAGGCCGCCGTAATAGCCGTTGCCGTTGTTGATGTGCCAGTTGCCACCGGATTCACACTGCGCCAGGGCAGCCCAGGTTCCGGACGCGGGTGCCTCACCGCCGCCGCCGCCGCTACCCGAACCTGTAGCGGGTTTGGCTTCCGGGCGCTTCTTGGTGCCCTTGGCCACGGCTTCGGCTACGGGTTCCTTAGTGACGCTTTCCTTCACGAGGGTACGGCTGACTTCCTTGCCGTCGACGCGGGTGACCGAGAAGACACGGGAACGTTCCCCGTCCACTCCGGCAGTGGTGACCTTCTTCTCGCCTTCCAACAGGTCCGCATTGGGAACCTCGGAGCTGGTAAACGGCACCGGTTCAGTGACGGTTTCCTCAACGCCGGCGGAAACACGCGTGACCTTCAGGCCCATGCCGTCCACCAGGCCGGCGCTGCGCGGAGCCGAGACCTGGTCCGCGGCGCCGAGCTGCACCCCTGATTCCTTCAGCAGGTCCCGCACCGTTCCCGCTGTGGAGCTGTGTTCGTGGGTTTTGCCGTCCACGGTGACGAACACCGTCTTGGGAGTGGAGATCGAAATTCTGCCGTCCAGCCCGTCCAAAGAAGTATCCATCGGGGCGGAGACGGCGGAGTTGGTGGCCACCCGCAGCTCCGAGACCAGGTCCTCGACAGTCTCGCCGGTGGTGTGGACCGTGGTTCCCTTCCCGTCCACCACGACGTCCACCGCGAGTGCCCGCTGGACTTCGATGGTGGCGCCGTCCTCCAGGGTTGCCGACGGCTCCGGCGTCACCCGATCAACGGAGGTTACGGACACGTCGGCCTGGGCCAGTACCTCGGCAACGGTGCCGTCGAAGGTCTGCACCTCCTGGCTCTCACCGTCGACGGTCAACACCACCGACTTGCTGGCGCCGACAAAGGCAACCATGCCGAGCAGGAGGCACACCATAACGGTTGCCTGGCCAACGAGCTTTACCCCACGCCTTACGAGTGAATTTGCCACGAAATTCCAAACTGTCACAGAATCCGGGCACGGGGACATTAAGCGCCGTGCGCATTCCGGTGCACCCTGCCGGACGGCAGGGTAAAGGAACGCGGCCAGGCACAGGCATGGCGAACAAAACCATGACAGCAGCAGCGAACTGCCGCGGACACGGCTCCACAGGTCCGTGCAGCCGCTCGGCGGCATGGGCCCGCAAATTGTTGCAGTGATTATGCAGTGTTATTGCAGTGATAGTCCGGATGCCTTCCCCGACCCCGGCTAATTGCTCCCTACCGTAACCGAACCGTGATGTGAGGGCAAACAGGGGGTCGGCGGGTAGCGTGGCGGCCCGCGGCGCGGCGCCGGCTTCAGCAGGTAATGCCGACCTTCCTACTACTCGGCCCAGGAGCCGTAGGCCCGGACAGTGTTCGCGGCCAGCGCTGCGCCCAGCTCGGAAAGGTCAACGCCCATGCGGTCGGCCATGGACCGCACCGTGTAGGGGACCATATAGCTGGCGTTGGGACGCCCGCGGTGCGGGTGGGGGGTCAGGAACGGAGCATCCGTTTCAACCAGCAGCAGGTTCCGGTCCGCGATTGAGAGGGCCTCGTGGAGACCGTGCGAATTCTTGAAGGTCACGGTGCCGGAGAAGGACATGTACCAACCGTTTTCGTTGCAGGTACGGGCCAGCTCACGGTCCCCCGAGAAACAGTGGAAAACCACCGTATCGGGGGCTCCCTCCTCTTTCAGGAGGCGGACGACGTCGTCATGGGCATCGCGGTCATGGATCTGAAGTGCCAGGCCCAGGCGCTTGGCGATGTCGATGTGCCGGCGGAACGAATAGTGCTGGCGTTCCCTGCCGTCTTCCCCGGTCCGGAAGTAATCGAGCCCGGTTTCGCCGATCGCCCGGATGCGCGGATGCGCTGCGAGCGCCTCGATCTCGGCGAGCGCCGGCTCCAGCGTCCCCTCCGTGGCAAGCACGGGTGCGTCGTTCGGATGGATGGCCACCGCGCCGAGCAGGCGCGGATCGGCGTCGACGGCGGAGGCAGTGAAGCGGGAAGACTCCAGATCGGTGCCTACCTGGACGGCGCCCTGGACGCCGGCCGCCTCGGCCGCATCAAGGGCAGCGGCGAGGGCAACCGTAAAGTCGCCGGCAATGTCACCGGCAGGAAAGTCGAAATGCGTGTGGTTATCCATTACGGGCACGGGCAGCGGAACAGGTGCCGGCGGATAGCCTTTGCCCTTGTGCCGGACGGTTCCGGCGCCTTCGGCGGACGGGAGGTAGGCCGCCGGCGTACTGCCGGGGACAAATCCACTTCGATTAATCATGTTCTTAAGCCTAGGTGAGCTAGTAGCCTAAACAGACAAACTGCTGTTGGAGCTCCCGCCGGTCGACTACGGATAGCGGTGCCGACTCCGCCTGCCGTGTTCCCGCAGGTGCGGTCCGTATGCTGCAGCTGCAACCGCCGAGTATGGAAGGTGTCCATGGACGCTCCGATCCCCTCTGCCGCCGGAGCGTCCGTTACCGGCTTTCCTTCCCGGCCATCAGCCGCGACCCTTCAATCCTCTCCCGCCGTGGCCGACGCCGAGTCCTTCTCCGCTGCGGCGGAAGGGATCCTGGCCGCCGTGAATACGGTGATTGACGGCAAGGAGGACGCGGCCCGGCTGGTGCTGACGGTCCTGCTTGCCGAGGGGCATGTGCTGCTTGAAGACGTTCCCGGGGTCGGCAAGACGATGCTCGCAAAGACACTGGCCCGGACCATAGACTGCACGGTCAGCCGCATCCAGTTCACCCCGGATCTGCTTCCCTCGGATGTCACCGGGGTGTCCATCTATAACCAGGACAGCCACCGGTTCGAATTCCGCCAGGGTCCGGTGTTTGCCAACCTGGTGATCGCGGATGAAATCAACCGGGCTTCCGCAAAGACCCAGTCTGCCCTGCTGGAGTGCATGGAGGAACACCAGGTGACCGTCGACGGCGGCACTCACCGGCTCTCGGCGCCCTTCATGGTGGTTGCCACGCAGAATCCCATCGAGATGGAGGGAACCTATCCCCTGCCGGAGGCCCAGCGGGACAGGTTCATGGCCCGGCTCTCCCTGGGCTACCCCGATGCGCGTTCCGAAGTGGAAATGCTTGAAAACCATCAGTCCGGTTCACCGTTGGAAAGCGTTACCCCGGTGGTGGGAATACGGGAGGCCTCGGCCATGATCGCCAGGGTCCGCGACATCTACGTTTCCGACGCCGTCAAGGAGTACACGGTTTCCCTGGGCCGGGCCACCCGCGAACACCCGGATCTCCGGCTGGGCGCCAGCCCCCGTGCCCTCCTGCAGCTGCTCCGTGCGGCCAAGGCCTACGCGGCGCTCGAAGGCCGGGATTTCGTGCTGCCTGATGACGTGACGAGGCTGGCGGATCCCGTCCTCGCGCACCGGCTCCTGTTGCAGCGCAAGGCCGCCGGAGCCGGGATCAGCGCCACGAGCGTTATTGCTTCCGTGATTGCGGCCGTGCCGGTTCCCCGGTCCGCCGGTACTCCTCAGCGGCTGCACCGCTAGCTGCACCGAACGGTTTCCCCGCGCCGGCTTCCGACGCACCGAGTCCGCACCGCCGAGCGAAAGGCTCCCATGGACACCTCATCCGTTACGAGGTTTTTCACCCCGCGCGGCTGGGGCCTGGTGTGCGCCGGGGCGGTGGCGCTCCTTGGCGCAGTTAGCCTGGGCCGCCGGGACCTACTGGCGCTCGCGGTCCTGCTGATCGGGCTGCCGGTCCTGGCCGCAGCGCTGCTGCGCCTGTTCAAACCGGGCTTTGAGGTCGAGCGGACCTTCTCTCCCCCGCTGGTGGAAACGGGCACGGCCGCCACGGTATCGCTGCGGGTGCTCAGCCGGGGAACGCCTGCGTCGGGAGCACTCATGCGCGAGGGCCTGCCGTTCCGTTTCGGCCCCAGCCCCGTGTTCCGGTTTCCGTCCGGATATGCGGCGGAGGACGGATCCAGCACCTATGAGTACCGCCTGCGGTCGAGCCGCCGCGGCCTCTATGCCATCGGGCCCGTAACCGCAGAGTTCGTGGATCCCCTGGGCCTGGCGCGGACGGTGCACACGCTGGGCGGAACCGACCGGCTGGCAGTGGCGCCGGCCCCGCTTGAGTTTCCGCCGTCGTCGTTGTTCGGCGCCCTGGGCACCGACGGCAGCGCGCCGAGCAGGCGCCGCGGAACACCCAGCGAGGATGATGCTTCCACCCGCGAGTACCGCCACGGCGACCCTATGCGCCGGGTGCACTGGCCGGCCACGGCCAGGCACGGGGAGTTGATGGTCCGGCAGGAGGAACCCGTGACGGCTCCAACCGCTTCCATCGTGCTGGACCAGCGCCTGGCCTCCTACGATGACGGATCGCCGCTGAATCCCGGGAACGGGGAGCTGCTGACCTCGGAAACTTTCGAATGGGCAGTTTCGGCGGTTGTCTCGTGTGCCGTTTTCTTCGCCGAGTCCGGCTACGGCGTGCGCTTTACCGATGAGCTCTCCCGGCCCGGGCTGGCCCGTTCCCCGTCTGCCGTAGACGGCAGCGAGACCGGTTTCCGCGGGTCCGACGGGGTACAGAACCTCGCCGAAGGATTGGCCGCCCTGGGCCTGGAATCTCTGCCGCCGTCGCAGGCCGGGCCTCCCCGTGGCGCCGATGCTGCCGCCCCCTTTGCCGCGCTGGACGGGTCCGGCCAAGCGCCCGGTCCCCTCCTCGTTGTCGCCGGCCGGATCGACGTTGCTCAGGCACATACGCTGGCTCCGGCTGCCCGGTATGCCCGCCAGCCGCTGGTGCTGCTGGTCACCGACCGGCCCGCCGCTCTGCGTCCCGTACTGAAAATCCTGCGGGAGGCCGGGTGGACTGCCGTGGCCGTAACACCGGCAACTCCGGTACCCGCGGCCTGGTCCCTCCTGGACCATGACCCGCAGGGCGTGCACGCCGCCGGGGGACGGGTATGAGCGCCCTGCTTAGCCGCCCGGAGGCCGCGCCGGCGTCCGGCCACCTGCAGGGCACGGAACCGGCGCCCGCGGGCGACCGCCAACCGGCCAACCTGGCGGTAGCCGGGGCAGGAGCGTTGGCGGTCCTGCTTTGTTCGCTCAGCGTGCACGGGGTCATCGAGGGCTGGTCCTGGCTGCCGCCGCTTTTCTTCGCCGTTCTCGTCCCGCTGGCGGCCACCGCAGGTGCGCGGCGGCTGAGGATGCCGCAACCTCTGGTTCCAGTGGTGGGAATGGCTGTCCTGGCGTGCACCCTGACGTGGCTGTTTGCTTCATCGGCGTCGTTCCTGGGGTTCCTGCCCGGGCCGGGGACCCTTGCCCGTGCGGATGCGCTGTTATCCGAGGCGCGGATGGTCGTCCTTACCGAAGTCACCCCCGTGCAGCCATTGCCCGGCATCCTGTTCCTGTGCTGTGCGGGAATCGGACTGGTAGCCGTCCTGACGGATACCCTGGCGGCCACGCTGCGAATGCCGGCAACGGCCGGGCTGGGCCTGTTCGCCGTGCTGATGATCCCTGCAGTGCTGAAACCCGAGAGCCTGGGAGCAGGATATTTCTCCCTCGCTGCGGTCGGATACCTGTTGCTGCTTGCGGTCGGTGCACGCAGGGAACAGCACGAATCCGTTACCCCGCGGACCTGGCTGGTACGCGGAACCGCAGTTTCGGCATCTGCCCTGGCGTTGGCACTCCTGCTGCCTCCGGTGCTGCCGGGATTCAACGGCGGTGCCTTCCCGGAAGGCACCAGATTCAATTTCTTCTCCGGCAGCACCGGGCTGAATCCCATAGTCACCTTGGGCAATGACCTGCGCCAGCCCCAGTCCGCCGGACGGATTACCTACGCAACCTCGTCGGTTGAACCCGTGTATCTCCGCTCCACTACCTTGGAGGACTTTTCCGGGAGCCGCTGGGCTCCAAATGTGCGCGAGGAGGAACGTCGGGAGGGCGTGGCAACCATGTCGGGAGGCACCTACCCGCTGCCGAGGGGAAGCGGGGCCGAGACAGTGGTAACGCGGATCAGCTCCGACGCCTATTCGAGTCCTTGGCTGTTGGCCCCCTACTATCCGCTGGGCATTACCGGTGCCGAAGGAAGCTGGTCCTGGGATCCCAAGACCATGACCGTACTGGAGGGCGATTCCAACGACGCAGCCCGGCAGGACTACCAGGTGCTGAGTGTCGCAGCCGAGTTCACACCGGAGCAGCTGGCTGCAATTCCGGCGGCCGACAGCACAAGTCTGGACCCCGTGTTTACGGACCTGCCCGCAGACCTCCCCGGAAACATCCGGGATGCCGCCGCGGACGCCGTCGGGGATGCCGCCACACCGTATGCCAAGGCCATGGCTATCCAGAGTTATCTGCGCGGGCCGCAGTTCTCCTATTCGCTTCAGGCACCGGTGGAGGGCGGCTATGACGGGAACGGGATTTCCGTCCTGTCCGAGTTCCTCGAACGCAAGGCCGGTTACTGCGTGCATTTCGCCGCGGCCATGGCCGTGATGGCCCGCCAGGAGGGCATCCCCAGCCGGATGGCTCTGGGATACGCACCTGGCGAGGGCACCGGCGAGGCCCCGGACGGGACCGGGCCCGGCGGAGAACCGCTGCGTGAGTTCGTTGTCGATTCCACGGACGCCCATGCGTGGCCCGAGCTGTACTTCGAAGGTGCCGGCTGGGTCCGTTTCGAGCCCACCCCTTCCCGCGGATCGGTGCCTGCCTACGCCCAGCAGCAGCGGACGCCCGGGAGTACCGCTATTTCCGACGACGACGATCCCCGGGTCCCTGACGCGCTCGCGACGGCGCCGGCCGTCCCGCAGCAGGAAACTCCGCTGGCACCGGAAACCGTGCTCGAATCCGATGCGGGCACAACGGCGTGGCTGGCTGCCCTGCTTGGAACGCTGGCGGCCGCGGCTGCCGTGCTGATGCCCTGGGCGATGCGGCGACGCCGTGCGGCTCGAAGGCGGAAGGCTGCCGCCGACGGCACCCGTTCGGGTCCGGTCTGGGACGAAATAGCGGATCTGGGGATCGATTACGGGTATCCCGGCCGGACATCCGACACTCCCCGGACCTACGCCCGCCGGCTCGCTGCCGAAGCCGGTTTCTCCCCGCAGGCTGAGGAGGCGCTGGCCCGCATCCGTGTCTCGTTCGAGGAAGAGGCTTACGCCGGGGCGGGCCGCGGCGGACGGAGAGCCGCACCGACGTGGGCGGACCTTGAAACGGTGCAGCAGGAACTGCGGAGCGGCACCAGCCTGTTCGAGCGGCTGCACGCGCGGTTCCTCCCGCCGTCGCTGGCTATGCGGTTTCGGCACGACTGAGCACCCTGGCACGCACCCGCCTGCCCGGAAGCGGCAAAAAAGAAACCCAGTGATGCCGGGGGCGTCACTGGGTTTCTTCTACGCCGGTTACCTACCCGGCGTAGAGGTCGGCGATCCCGATGTACTGCGTGTAAAGGTACTCCTCGATGCCTTCGGCGCCGCCCTCGCGGCCCAGCCCGGACTGCTTGACGCCGCCAAACGGTGCAGCGGCGTTGGACACCACGCCGGCGTTGAGTCCCAGCATGCCGGATTCCAGCTTTTCGCCGATCCGCAGTCCGCGGTTCAAGTCCCGGGTGAAGACGTAGGACACCAGTCCGTATTCGGTGTTGTTGGCCAGCGCGACGGCTTCGTCTTCAGTGGAGAAAGTAACGATCGGTGCCACCGGGCCAAAGATCTCTTCCTTCAGGATCCGGGCGTCCGGGGCAACGTTCTTCAGGACGGTGGGCCGGTAGAAGTAGCCCGGGCCGTCCACGGGTTCGCCGCCGACCAGTGCCACCGCGCCGCCGTCGACCGCTTCGCTGACGAGTGCGTGCACCTTGTCCCGTGACTTGGCGTCAATCAGCGGCCCGATCTTGGTGTCGTCTTCGGTGCCCCGGCCGGTAGTCATGGCACCCACTCGTGCCGCGAACTTTTCTGCGAACTCTTCCGCGACCGAGTCCTGGACGATGAAGCGGTTGGCCGCAGTGCAGGCCTCGCCCATGTTCCGCAGCTTGGCGGTCATGGCGCCGTCCACGGCTTTGTCCAGGTCTGCGTCCTCGAAAACAATGAAGGGTGCGTTGCCGCCGAGCTCCATGGAGGTGCGCAGAACGTTTTCGGCAGCATCCCGGATCAAGCCCTGGCCTACGGGCGTGGACCCGGTGAAGGAGACCTTCCGCAAACGGGAATCCTTGAGGATGGGCCCGGTGACGTCGCCGGCAGAAGTAGTGGAGACAACGTTCAGGACCCCGGCAGGCAGCCCGGCTTCCATCATGACGGACGCGAAGAGCTGGGAGGTCAGGGGGGTCAGCTTGGCGGGCTTGAGCACCATGGTGCAGCCGGCCGCCACGGCGGGCGCGATCTTGCGGGTTGCCATGGCCAGCGGGAAGTTCCAGGGCGTGATCAGCAGGCACGGCCCCACCGGCTTCTTGTTCACCAGCATCCGGGATTTACCGTCCGGGGAGGTGCTGTAGCGTCCGGAAACCCGGACGGCTTCCTCGGAGAACCAGCGCAGGAACTCCGCGCCGTACACCACCTCGCCGCGGGCTTCAGCCAGCGGTTTACCCATTTCCAGCGTCATCAGCAGGGCGAAGTCCTCGGCGCGTTCCGTCACCAGCTCAAAGGCACGGCGCAGAATTTCCCCGCGTTCACGGGGTGCCGTCCGCGCCCAGCCATCCTGTGCGGCTGCGGCGGCGTCCATCGCGAGCGCACCGTCTTCGGTGGAGGCATCGGCAATGCTCATCAGCACCTTGCCGGTGGCGGGATCTTCGACGTCGAACGTGCGGCCGCCGGACGCCTCCCGCCACTGGCCGTCAATCAACAGGCCGGTGGGGACCTGTGCCAGAAGTTCGGCTTCACGGTCTGCGGGAATGCCCATAGGGAATGCCTCCAAAATGATCGGATCCACCGCGGGCGGCGTGCCCGCGGTCTCTCCTAAACCGTAGGCTTCGGCGGCACTGCCTGTAAATGCGGGTATGCACTACCTTCTGCGGGAACTACTGTGCATCTGCCCAGCGTCCGGCGTGGTGCTGCCGGTCGTCCGCAGGCTTAGCTGCGCGCTTCCAATACCGCCGAGTACAGTTCGCGCTTGCTGATCCGTGCGTCCTCGGCCACGGCAGCCACTGCGTCTTTGAGCCGGATGCCCTGCTCCACCAGGGAATTTACGGCGGCCACGTGGTCCGCTGCCTGTTCCGGTGCGGCGTCCGGTGCACCTTCCACCACCACGGCGATTTCCCCGCGCACGTCCCCTGCTTCCGCCCATTCCAGCAGCTCACGCAGGGGCCCGCGCAGTACCTGTTCATGCAGCTTGGTGAGCTCGCGGGCGACGGCGGCGCGGCGGTCCCCGCCGAACGCGGCATCCAGTGCACGCAGCATGGGTTCGAGGCGGTGCGGGGCCTCGAAGAACACCATGGTCCGTTGCTCGCCGGCCAGCTTCGCGAGCCGGCTGCTGCGTTCCCCGGGCTTCCGGGGCAAGAAGCCTTCGAAGCAGAAGCGGTCCGTCGGCAGGCCGGAAAGGGCCAGCGCGGTCAGCACCGCAGAGGGTCCGGGGGCGGCGGTGACGGTCAGCCCTTCGGCGGCCGCAGCCTCCACCAGGCGGAAGCCGGGATCGGATACGGCGGGCATGCCGGCATCCGTCACCATCAGGAGGGTGGCGCCGCCGCGGACCATCTCCAGCAGATCCGCAGTGCGGGAAGCTTCGTTGTGTTCGTGGTAGCTGATGATCCGGCCCCGCGTGGTGATGCCGAGGGCGCTTACCAACCGGTGCAGACGCCGGGTGTCCTCCGCGGCAATGATGTCGGCGCTTTCCAGCAATCCGATCAGCCGGTTGGTTGCGTCGCCCATGTTGCCGATGGGCGTAGCCGCCAGGACAATCTGTCCCGGCCCTGCGGCGTCGCTGTGTGCGGTGCCTGCCGTTATCGTGCCTGTCTTGCTGCCTGTTACCTTGCTCGAGTCCACACTCTAACCCTACGCGACAGGCTATAGAGTGGTGCGCGTGAGTCTCTCCGGCACCTCGACGACCCGCCGCGCGGCGCCGGCCCCGGTCGAGTCCCCACAGCATGCGTTCACCTTCGATGCCCTGCGGAACCGCCTGCTGGGCAGCACCTTGGTTCCGCTGGGAGCGGCCGGATGGATCCTGCCGCTGCTGATGGCGGTACTGGGCGGTGTGCTGCGCTTCACCCGCCTGGGTGAGCCGGGATCCCTGGTTTTTGACGAAACCTACTACGTCAAGGACGCCTACTCGCTGCTGCAGTCCGGCTATGAACGTGCCTGGCCGGAAGATGCAAACGAGTCCTTCACTGCGGGCCAGCCCCAGGTCCTGCTTGATGAGCCCGAATATGTGGTGCATCCGCCCGTTGGCAAATGGATGATCGCTTTCGGGATGGCACTTTTCGGCTCGGATAATTCCTTCGGCTGGCGCTTCGGCGCCGCGCTGACCGGCGCCCTCACGGTCCTGCTCCTGGGACTCATCGCCGCACGGTTGTTCTCCTCGCCGGCTCTCGGTGCCCTGGCCGGGTTGTTCCTGGCCGTGGACGGACACCATCTGGTCCACTCCCGCACCTCCCTGCTGGATGTCTTCCTGACGTTCTGGGTTGTGGCCGCGTTCGGTGCGCTCCTGTTGGACCGAAGGGACGGCCGGCTGCGGCTGGCACGTGCCCTCTCACGCACGGCCGGCGGCGGGGACCCGGGCGGCGGGGCATTGCTGTACGGGCCGTGGCTGCTCTGGCGTCCGTGGCGGATCGTCGCCGGCGTCTGCCTCGGCCTCGCCGTAGGCACCAAGTGGTCAGCCCTGGCCTTCGTTGCCGTGTTCGGGCTCATGACTGTCCTCTGGGATGTCAGTGCCCGGCGGGTGGCGGGAGTTCACCGGTGGGAAAGTGCCCTGTTCCGGGACGGCATTCCAGCGTTCCTCACCATCATCCCCACCGCGTTGATCACCTATGCTGCCAGCTGGAGCGGGTGGCTGTTTTCCGATGACGCGTATAACCGGCAGTGGGCCCGGGAGAACCCTGACGAAGGCTGGAGCTGGCTGCCTGCTCCGGTGCGCTCCCTGGCCGAGTACCACCGCAGTGCCTACGCCTTCCACAACGGACTCAGTTCGGAGCACAGCTACTCCTCCAACGCCTGGACCTGGCTGTTCATGGGCCGCCCCACTTCGTTCTTCTACGAGTCCTCTGCCGAAGGAGAGGCCGGCTGCGCCGTGGTGAGCTGCTCCACTGCGGTCACCTCCGTTGGCAATCCCCTGATCTGGTGGGCTGCCGCCCTGTCGCTGCTGGTGGTGCTCTTCTATTGGGCCGGCCGGCGGGACTGGCGGGCCGGTGCCGTACTGTCCGGAGTGGCGGCTGGATACCTTCCGTGGTTCGCCTATCCTGAACGGACAACTTTCTTCTTCTATGCGGTGTCCTTTGAACCGTTCCTGATCCTCGCCCTGGTGTATGTCCTGGGCCTGATCCTCGGCCGGCCGTCGGACAGTCCGCAGCGCCGGCGGGTCGGCCTCCTGGTAACCGGCTGCTTCGTCGCGGGGGTCCTGGCGCTCTCGGCATATTTCCTGCCGGTCTGGACAGCGGAAACCATCCCGTATTCTGGCTGGCGGCTGCGTATGTGGATGCCCAGCTGGATTTAGTCTCATTACCCATGTGCTCAACGCACAGAAAGCGAGGGTCATAAGTGCGCGAGTCCGCCACTGACCTCCTGGTTAGCCTTCCCGAAGATTCGAATGTTACGGATCTCCTGCTCCAGATGCATCGAAAAGACCCCGGCCGCGTCCTGTACGCGGTCAAGAACGGCAGCAGCTGGGAAGACATCACCGCCGCGCAGTTCCTCGCAGAAGTTACCCGGCTGGCCAAGGGCTTGATCGGATCCGGTGTCCGTCCCGGAGACAGCGTTGCCGTCATGTCCCGGACCTCCTACGAGTGGACCGTGGCGGATATGGCCAACTGGTTCGCCGGGGCCGTCACCATCCCGATCTATGAAACCTCCTCCCCCTCCCAGGTCGAGTGGATCCTCAAGGATTCCGGTGCCCGGCACGTGTTCGTGGAGGACGCACGCAAGGCCGACGTCGTGCTTGCTGCCGCTTCCGCCCTTGAAGGGGAGTTTTCCATCTGGCTGATGAACGACGGCGACGGCGCCGACACGTTCACCGGCCTCAGCGCCGCAGGAAGCAGTGTCAGC
This sequence comes from Arthrobacter sp. zg-Y179, assembly GCF_020907345.1. Classification (NCBI taxonomy): domain Bacteria; kingdom Bacillati; phylum Actinomycetota; class Actinomycetes; order Micrococcales; family Micrococcaceae; genus Arthrobacter; species Arthrobacter sp. zg-Y179. Next base: position 127,596 of record NZ_JAJJOB010000010.1, read on the forward strand.
GACGACACGCTGGAAACGGCCCGCAGTACCGCGAACCTCAGTGACACCGCGTCGATGGTGTACACCTCCGGAACCACCGGCCGGCCCAAGGGCTGCGAAATCACGCACGGCAACTTTGCCCTCTTCGGCGTAAACGTCATTGAAGTCCTGCCGGAAATGCTGAAGATCCCCAAGCCGACCACGCTGATGTTCCTGCCGCTGGCACATGTGCTGGCCCGCGCAGTCCAGGTGGGCTGCCTGCATGCCGGCGTCAAGGTGGGCCATTCCCGCAGTGCCTCCGACCTGATGTCGGACCTCAAGTCCTTCCAGCCGACCTTCCTGCTGGCCGTGCCGCGGATCTTCGAAAAGATCTACACCGGCGCCCAGGCTTCGGCCGAAGCCGCCGGCAAGGGCAAGGCCTTCGAGGCTGCCGCCGCCACGGCCATTGCCTACTCCGAAGCGCAGGACTCGGCCGCCCGCGGCGGCCGCGGCCCGTCGGTGGCGCTGGCAATGAAGCACAAGCTTTTTGAGCGGCTCTTCTACCCGAAGGTGCGTGCGGTCCTTGGCGGAAACGCCGCATTCGCCATCTCCGGTGCCAGTGCGCTGAGCCCGATGCTCGCGCACTTCTTCCGCGGCTGCGGCGTCACGGTGCTGGAGGGCTACGGCCTGACCGAAACCACCGCCCCGGCGAGCGTCAACCAGGCAACCCGCACGCGGGTGGGATCGGTGGGACTGCCCATGCCGGGCACCACCATCCGGATTGCCGACGACGGCGAGGTCCTGGTCCGCGGCGCCGTGGTCTTCAAGGGCTACCACCGCAATCCTGAAGCAACTGCGGAGGCCTTCGAGGGCGAGTGGTTCAAGACCGGCGACGTGGGCGTTCTCGACGACGACGGTTTCCTGCGCATCACCGGCCGCAAGAAGGACCTGCTGGTCACGGCCGGCGGCAAGAACGTGGCCCCCGGACCGCTGGAAGAAAAGATCCGCGAGAACCGGCTGGTCTCGCAGGCCATCGTGGTGGGCGAAGGCCGCCCGTTCGTTTCCGCCCTGATCACCCTGGACGAGGATGCCCTCGCCGCGTGGAGCCGGGAAAACGGTGCCCCGGACGGAGATGCCGCGGAGGATCCCCGGGTGCAGCAGCTGCTGCAGGAGTCGGTCGACGCCGCCAATGCAACGGTGTCCCGGGCCGAACAGATCCGCAAGTTCACCGTGCTGCCCAAGGATTTCACCCTGGAATCGGGCCATCTCACGGCCACGCTGAAGCTGCGCCGCAATGCAGTGATTGCGGATTACTCCGACGAGGTCGACAAGCTCTACGCCAAGTAGGCAGCGGCAGTAAAAATCCCCCGTACCGATACCGGTACGGGGGATTTTTATGCTTACGCTGCGGGCACCGGCCTAGAGCGCTTCGAGGGACTCTGCGTAACGGCGTCGGGCGTCTTCCCGGGCCTGCTGCACGCGTTCCCTGCGTGCCCGGGTGGGCCAGCAGCAAACCAGCACGACGATGCAGGTGAGCAGCACCAGCGCGGCGATGGTAATCCCGGCGTCCATCCAGAACTGGGCCGGGAAGAGCCGGATCAAGGTGTCGTCCAGCCGGAAGGTCCAGTTTCCGTTCGCGAAGAAGATCGTATGCAGCTGGGTGAAGAACTGTTCCCAGCCCAGAACGGCGAGGACCACCAGTGCCGCCACCAGTACCAGTGTGAGCACCGCCCCGGAGAACAGCGACCGGCGGATGCCGCCCGGGCTGCGGCGGTGCAGATACAGCGCGGCGAAGAGGCTCAGGACCGCCATCACCATCGCGGCGATGAAGGCCACCGTCAGCACCGTCTTAACATCGGCCATGTGGCTGACTTCGCTGTCCAGGTACAGCGGTTCTCCGCCGTCCCCGACCAGGTCCCCCAGATACCGCGAACCGCTGAAGTTGAGCAGGTAGTCCACGGCGTAGGAACCGTAGGTCATCCGGTCATCGGTGGAGAAGCCGTAGCTGTCTGCCGGGAAACCGGGACGGTGGTACTCCACCCACAGGAACAGGGGCGTCGCGACCGCACGGATGGCGGCGGCCAGCACCATGATCGGGAAGAACACGGCAATCATTACCTGGAGGACACGGGCCAGGACTGGCTTGCCTGCTGCCGCCTTCTCCCGTTCCTGGGCGCGCCGCTGCGCTTCCGCCAGGGCGGGGTCGACGTCGTCAGCGTGGTCCGCCGAGTCATGGACTGACTCCGTCCCGTTCTTCGTCTCCCTCTCAGTTTCGGCGGAGCGGGCGATGACGGGTGTGACGGCAGTGTGTGTGGACTCGGTGGTCTCCGCCGCAGCGCCGTCATGCCCGTCGACGGCGCCGGATGTTTCCGTTTCGCGGTCCGGCGTCGTTTCGAAGTCCGTTTCGAAGTCCGATTCGGAGTCCCCTGGCACGTCGGCTTCATGGCGGCCGGCTTCATGGGCTCCGGAGGGCACGGCATGCGGCCGGTCTTCGCCTGCTTCCACTGCGCCGGAAGACGTTTCCACGGAGGTTGCCGCCGTTTCCTCTTCCGGGGCGTTCCGGTCCTCGGGGCCGGCGTCCACGGCATCGTCGGTGGAGGAATAGCCGCTCAGGTCCGGCAGGGTGCTGGCACGGCGCATGGGAAGGTGGCTGCGCTGGGCAACCTTCGGGTGCCCGCCCGGAACGGTTCCGCCGGCGCCGGCGGTTGCTGCTGTTGCTGCTGCTGCGCCACGATTTTCGGATGCAGCCGGGCTCTCAGCCTCGTCCCGGATGTCGACGTCCTCAGCGTCCTCCGCGTCTTCGATGCCCGTCGCGTCCTTCGACGCTTCCGGGTCCTCGACGCCCTCCGGCGACTCCGGGGTCCGCTCGACGTCCGGTTCTTCGGCGTCTACGGGTGCGTCGCCCGCCTCATCTGCCGCAGCCTCCACATCGGCATCGGCCCGCTCGGAGGCGGTGAGGTTGTCGAACTCGGCGTCCCAGTCGGCGTGCTCACTGGTCCCGGTGAGATCCGGGGCAGTAGCGGCGTGGGAGCCGGATCCGTCGGGGGCACTCCCCTGCGACGGCACTGAAGCCTCGGTTCCGTTGAGCGGCTCCCCTCCGGCCGTCGATCGATGCGTGGGGGTTTCGTCCTGGCTAGCCACTGCTTCCTCTTTCACTTCCCTAAACTGTTCTCCGCTGGTCTTACACTCGACCCTACCGGGACAGCACCGGGTGGACCGCACGCCACCCCGCGGCTAGGCAGTACGCAGGTGCACCCCGGCGTCGCGCGCGGACAGGTCACCGCGGTGGCCGGCCCGGTAGGCCCTGCCGCCGAGGATGAGCGTGTACGCCCAGTACGCCGCGAATACTCCGAACCCGATGGTCAGGCGCAGCCAGGCCGGCAGCGGGCTGGGTGTAACGAATCCCTCAACCAGGCCCGAGATAAACAGGACCACTACCAGGCCAAGGGCAACCGTCATCAGGGAACGTCCCTCCTGCGCCACAGAGGTCATCCGGGAACGCCGGCCGGGTGCAACGAAGGCCCAGAAAATCCGCAGCCCCGCGGCTGAGGCAATGAAAATGGCGGTCAGTTCCATGAACCCGTGCGGCAGGATGTAGGTGAAAAACACATCCAGGCGGCCGTGCGCTGCCATCATGCCCGCGGACAGCCCCACGCTTACGGCGTTCTGGTAAAGGATCCAGGGCACCCACACGCCGGTGATGCCGAACGCAACCGCTTGGACGGCGATCCAGGCATTGTTGGTCCAGACCATGCCGGAGAACGACGCCGCCGGGTTTTCGGAGTAGTAGTTGACGAAATCCTCTTCGACATAGCGGCGGAGCTCCTCGTCCGTCCCCACTGCTGCCAGCACGCCCGGTGTATTGACGGCCCAGAAACCGGTCAGCCAGGCCACCAGGACGAAGACTGCACCTATTGCAACGGTGAGCCAGCGTACGCGGTAAAAGGCTGCGGGGAGGGAGAAAACGAAGAAGTTCGCGAGGTCCTCCATGAAGTTGGACCGGCTGCCGGTGAACCTGGTGCGCGCACGGGACAGGCGCATGGAGAGGGAGGCGGAAAGCGTTCCTTCCGGCGCCACCGAGCGCACGATGGAAAGATGGGTGGAGGCACGTTGATAGAGCCGAAGCAGTTCGTCCGCTTCGGGGCCGCTTAGGCGGCGGCGGGCAGCCAGCTCGTCGAGGCGTTTCCAGTCATCGTTGTGCACGGCAGTGAAGGCATCGAGGTCCACGGTTACACCCTAACGGGTCGGTACAGTGGTCCTCATCACTTCAGGAGGACTCGAATGAGCAGCATTGTTACCGGCGAAGCGGTGGTCCTTGAACTCCGTCCTGCCGGCTTCGCCGCCCGAATAGTCAGCGCCCTCATTGACGTCGTTGTCCAGGTCCTCGTGTTTATCGTCCTGTTGCTGCTGGTCGCTCAGGCCGTCGCGTCGTCGGACCCTGCCCTGGCGCAGGCTTTATCGCTGAGCCTTGTGGTGCTGCTGTTTGTGTTGGTCCCGGCGACGGTGGAAACCCTGACGCGGGGAAAGTCGCTCGGCCGGCTGGTCATGGGGCTGCGGATCGTCCGCGACGACGGCGGTTCGGTGCGGTTCCGGCACGCCTTCATCCGGGCGTTCACTGCGGTACTGGAGATCTACATGCTCGCCGGTTCGCTGGCCCTCATGGTGGCGTTGTTCAATGACAAGTCCAAGCGCCTCGGGGACCTCATGGCCGGCACCTACGCCCTGCGCGACCGGGTGGTGGCACCGCTGCCGGAACTGGTGGCGGCGCCCCCGGAGCTTGCCGGCTGGGCGGACCTGGCCGATATCGGCCGCCTGCCCGACGGGTTGGCCCGCCGCATCTCCCGCTTCCTCGCGCAGAGCGGACGGATGACCGGAACGGCCAGAATGGTGCTCGCCTCCGAACTTGCCTCGGAAACCACTGCGCATGTTTCGCCGCAGCCGCCGCCGGGCACGCATCCGGAGACCTACCTCCGGGCGGTCGTCGCGGAGCGCCGGGACCGCGACTACGTCCGGCTGGACCGCCAACGGCGGCAGTCCCGGGCCCTGGCCGAACGGCTGCACCGGATGCCGTTCACCGATTGAGCCCGGGTTATCCGGCGGGACCGGCCGCCGGTAGTACAGAAGACGGGCTTATCCAGCGCCCCAAGCCCCATTAGCTGTACACCCAACGCGCAACTGATAGCCCTGGACCGCTGGTAGTACAGCTGACGGGCTCATCCGCCGCCCAACGCCCCACTAGCTGTACACCCAACGCGCAACTGATAGCCCTGGACCGCTGGTAGTACAGCTGACGGGCTCATCCGGCGGGACCGGCCGCCGGTAGTACAGCTAACGGGCTCATCCGGCGCCCAAAGCCCCATTAGCTGTACACCCAACGCCCACCAGACAGCCCCAACCGCCGGTAGTACAGCAAACGGGCTCATCCGGCGGAGTCAGTACCGGTAATGCTCAGGCTTGAAAGGCCCGGCCACGTCAACGCCAAGGTAGTCCGCTTGGCTCTTGGTCAGCTCAGTCAGTTCGACGCCGAGGGCGGACAGGTGCAGGCGGGCCACCTTTTCGTCCAGGACCTTGGGCAGCACGTAGACCTGGTTGGCGTAGGTCCCGTCGCCGTGCCTGGTGAACAACTCAATCTGCGCGATCGTCTGGTTCGCGAAGGAATTGCTCATTACAAAGGACGGGTGGCCGGTGGCGTTGCCTAGGTTGAGCAGCCGCCCTTCGGAGAGCACTATGATGCTGCGCTGCGCGTCGGTGCCTTCATCGAACACCCATTCATGGACCTGCGGCTTGATTTCAATCTTGCGGATTCCGGGAACCCGGGCCAATCCAGCCATGTCGATCTCATTGTCGAAGTGGCCGACGTTGCCGACGATCGCCTGGTGCTTCATGGCGGCCATGTGGCTGGCCATGATGATGCCCTTGTTGCCGGTGGTGGTGATGAAGATGTCGCCCTGCGCCAGCACGGATTCCAGCTTCGCCACCTGGTAACCGTCCATCGCCGCCTGCAGCGCGCAGATCGGGTCGATTTCCGTGACGATCACCCGGGCGCCCTGCCCCCGAAGTGCCTCCGCGGCTCCCTTGCCGACGTCACCGTAGCCGCAGACCACGGCAACCTTGCCGCCGATCAGCGTGTCGGTGGCACGGTTCAGACCGTCCGGGAGGGAGTGCCGGATGCCGTATTTGTTGTCGAACTTGGACTTGGTGACGGAGTCGTTGACGTTGATGGCCGGGAACAGCAGCCTGCCTTCGGCCGCCAGCTGGTAAAGGCGCAGCACACCGGTGGTGGTTTCCTCCGTGACGCCCCGGATGCCCTTGGCGATTTCGGTCCACTTCCCCGGATGCTCGGCCAGGCTGCGGCGCAGCCGGTCGAGGATTACGGTGAACTCGTAGGAGTAGCCCTCATCACCGTCCTGGGGGTTCTCCGGAACGAACCCCGCAGCTTCGAACTCCACGCCCTTGTGCAGCAGGAGGGTCGCGTCGCCGCCGTCGTCAAGGATCATATTCGGGCCGCCGGACCCTTCCGGCCAGGTAAGGATCTGCTCGGCGGTCCACCAGTAGTCCTCGAGGGACTCGTTCTTCCAGGCGAAGACGGGAACGCCAGCGGGTTCGGCCACCGTTCCCCCGCCCACCACCACGGCAGCAGCCGCTTCGTCCTGCGTGGAGAAGATATTGCAGGACGCCCACCGGACTTCAGCGCCCAAGGCCGTCAGCGTCTCGATCAGCACGGCGGTCTGCACTGTCATGTGCAGGGACCCGGCGATTCGGGCCCCTGCCAGCGGCTGGCTTGGACCATACTCGCGCCGCAGCGCCATCAAGCCCGGCATCTCGTGTTCGGCCAGGCGGATCTGGTGGCGTCCGGCTTCGGCGAGGGAAAGGTCGGCTACTTTGAAGTCAATGCTCACGCTGGAATCCTCACAGGTTCGCGGCGGGTCCGGGCGGTTAGCCCTCCTGCCGAGTGGCGGCGGCCTTCAGCAGAACGGGAATTCCTTCTTCCACGCGGTACCGCACCGGTTTGCCGCCTGCGTCGGGAACGGTCGAAACGAGTTCGTCACCGTCCTGGACGAGGACGGATCCGGTGACGGGGCAACGCAGGACGTCGAGGAGTCCGGCTGTCAGATTGGCCATTGATACAGCACTTCCTTGAATTCGGGTGCCGCGGTGGGCGGCGCATCACAGCCAAGCCTAACGCGTGGAAGCCAGGCGCAGGGCGGTGCCTAGTTCTGTTCGCGCAGCACTTTCAGGTGCGCCCGGCGCGTCCCGGGGGTTTCCGCCGGTGGTTCCAAGGCATGCTTTCCGTTGCGCTGCGGCTCTGTGCTGTCCTCGTCCGTTGCCTTCGAGGCCTGTTCGCGTACGGCATCCACCAAAGCGGAGAGTTCGTCACCGCTCGGAGTCCGGGGCCGGCCCTCCAGGTTCAGGCGGACAAGTTCCCATCCCAGCGGGGCGGTAAGCCGGGCGGAGTGGCCGGCACACAAATCGTAACAATGCGGTTCGGCGTAGGTCGCCAGCGGGCCAAGCACTGCAGTGGAATCGGCGTATACGTAGGTCAGCGTTGCTACCGCCGGCTGGCGGCAGGCTGACCGGGAGCACTGGCGTAAAGATTCCACGGACGACCACTTTACCCGCTCCCTGCTCGGTGCCCGCGCAGGCGCGCCGGACCGCGGTCCCCCGGGCCCCGCTGCGCCGCCGGCGGTTGCACAAGAAAAAAAGGGGTCCCGGGGGCCGGGGGCAGCGGTTAGAGTTCTTACATGTCCATGGGATCTTCATTCCGGGTGCGCCTCGACGTTGAGTCAAGTGCCGTTGAGTCAAGTGCCGTTGAGTCAAGTGCCGCAGCCGCCTCCTCCCCCGGCGTGCCGGCCCGGTCCTTCCGGCAGCGGCGGCGCAACCGGCACGGCCGCGGCCTGCGGGGAGATGTGATCCCGCCGCATCTGGCCGGTGCCCGCACGCGTGCGGAACGTTTCGACGAGTGGGTACTCGAATCAGCCCAACGACTGGAACGGCTCTGGGGCGAACGGATCCAGACCTACCAGTTCGTGGTCGAGGAGATCCCTCCGGGGCTTGAGGAGCTGGCGCGTTCCGGCGGACCCATTCCGCTGGGCGCCGGGACGGCTTCCGCACCGAACCGGCCGCCGGTCATCACCATCTACCGGCATGCCGTCGAAACGGCTGCCCGCTCCCTGGTGCCCGCCAGCGAATTGGTCCATGACGTCATCGTGGAGCAGCTGGCGATATTGATGGGAATGGACCCGGAAACCGTTGATCCTGCCTACGGCCGGTTCCGTCCCCTATAGGTTCCGTCCCTCTAGCGGAGGGCTAGTACCCCACGCCCACCTGTACGCGGCTGCCGCCCACGGTGCCCCGGGGCAGGGGCAGTACGCTGATCCCGGTATCTCCCCCGGTCACTATCTGTGCGCCGTAAACCGGTGCTCCTGTGGCCCTGACCAGGACTGCGGCTGCCGGTCCACCCAGGTCGCCCGGGTTGACCATGGTTGTGGAGGCCGCTTTCAGCTGCACTGTCTTCTCGGCCAACAGGACGCCGTCGGCGGTGACAGCAGCGAGGCGCACTTCGGACGCCCCTTCCGGTGCCGTGAAGGAGAGCGTGGAGTCCCCCGATGCCAGCACCGCCAGGTGCTCGCTGCCCAGGCGTTCACCGGCGGGAGCAACTGCAAGATCGGTTCCCTTCTCGGCATCGGAACCGCGGCTGAAGACGGCCGAGGCGGCCACGGCGACGTCGGACGAGATATCGAGCGTGTAGGTGCCTTCGGGCAGCGTATCCAGCGGAAGGCGCGTGACTGTGCCTGCCGCAGCGTTGTAGCTTCCGCCGCCCTCAAGGACGGCTTCGCCGTTGCTGCCGAAGACCCGGACGTTCACGACGGCGTCGCTGGCGCCGGGCACCGCTATCTGCAGCGACGGCGTGACCGACGCGTAGCCCTCCTCCTTCGCCAGGTTGCGGGTAGCCTCCGGGTTCTGGATGCGCACGCCGCTGACCACCTGCGCCGGCCCGGGAGCCGCTGTGGGCTGGATCAGCTCCACACCGCCGGGGGTCAGGCCCCGCAGCAGGTTCTGTGAAATCACCGCTGAAACCGGGCCGCCCGAACTACGCACCCGCACGGCAAGGGAGTCCTGGTTGGCGGCCAGTCCGGCAAGGACCACCGACTTTGTTTCGCCCGGTCCCACGGCGATGCCCCTGCTTCCCGGCCCTTCCACCGGACCGGCAGTGCCGTAAAGTTCCAGGTTGACATCGGCAGGGGTTACGGACGGGTTGGTTAACTGCAGCACCGCGGCGGCTCCGACGTTGGTCCGTGCCCCCACCAGCCAAAGGTCGTTGGCCGGGGCCTGGCAGGTGGCTGCCGTGAGTCCGGCCAGATCGCCGTCCGCAGCGGTATAGGTCATGGTGGCACCGGCCGTGACCTGCTGGGCGCCGGAAGGCTCCGCACTCAAAAGCGCCGCCGCAGAGACCGGCATCTCGCGTACGACGCCGGCGGTCCGCTCTCCGGCAAGCGGTGAGTCCGTGCCGCCGCCGATGCTTTTGAGGACCGATCGGTCCGAGACTGTTGACAGCTCGGCGGCGGGCAGCGGGTTGCCTGCATCGGCTAGGAGAACGGCGCTGACTACGGACTTGGCAGAGGTGGACTCCGCACTGAACTCGGCGTCCGTACCGGCTGTGTTGCCGGCGAGCAGCCGCGGCGGCTGCGGGCACACACCGGTCAGGGGGCCGGCGGGAACTTCGGCAGAGGGAACGTCGACGGCACCGCCTGCGGAGCCTGTTCCAACAAACGACGTCCCCGCCACCAGGGCACCGGTGGCAGTCAGGAGCAGGACTCCCGTGGTCCAGCGTCCTGCGGTTTTGGCCCCGCCGGAGCTGGACCGGCGGGCAGTGGCCCCGCCGGAGCCGGCTGGCGCGGACGCAGGAGAAGTTGAAGCAGACCGTTCGGGCGCCTCTGGTCGCACCTCAGCCTCTTCCCCGGTGGAAGAGTGGTTTTGCTTTCCCGGCTTGCTGCCGGACTTGTCCCTGCTCATTGCTGGCTTCCTTCCGGGGTCCGGTCAACCCGGTGCGGGCCTGCGCCGAAGGGCACGGGCGATTCCTCTTTTGCAGCCGGCTGTTCCGAACCGGATACCGGCCCGGGAGCGGGCTGCAGCTCGCTGGCCGCCGTTTGTATCTCGGGGTAATCCCGTTTGCCGGGAAGGCGGACAGTCCGGCCGGTGGGTGTTGGAAGCGCCAGCAGCAGAGTCAGTCCGATCACCAGGATCTGCAGCGCCTCAAGCCACGGCGAAGCTGCGCTGACATAGTCCACGCGAAGCTCTCCACCCTCGGCAGGCAGTTCGAAGGCCTGCACCCACTCACGATCCGTTGCGGTCAGCGGCCTGCCGTTCAGGCTGGCCTGCCATCCGGCGTCGGCGCGTTCCGCGAGGACCAACAGTCGGCCCTCGGCGCCGGCCGGGATGGAGGTGCGGATGTCTTCGGGCTGGGACGGCACGGCCGACGCAGTGCTGCCGTCCGCATTAAGGATGCGCGCCCTCGCGCCAAGCCCGGACTGCGTCTCCGTACCGGCTGCGCTGAGTGGTTCACTCACCCGCCAGAGCCACCCTGAGCCGGTTTGTCCCACTGCGGACAATCCGGGTACGGAGTCCATCCGCCCGGCCAGCAGCTCGGCCGCCGTATCGGATTCCTGCAGCACCACGAAGGCGACGCCGAGACGGGCAAGGTCCGTCCGGGGGTCAACTCCCGTGCCGGCGGTAATCGCGGCAACCGCGCGGCGCAGGTCAGCAGTCGCCGGATCGTCGTCCGACAGCGTTTCCTCGCCCGCACCGCCCTTTACGCCGCGGGCAGCGTAAATGGTGGAAAGCTGCTCCAGCGTGGTCCCGCCGCCCCGCATGAGCGCGGCTGAGACATTGCCCTCGCCGTCGACATGAAGGACGAGGCTGCGTGACTGTGTAGTGTCATGGCCGGCATCGGCTGCCGTGGCGGGCAGGCTGCGGTCTTCTGCACCCTGGACCTCCAGATTGGTTCCCGGCAGGATGGCCGCGGCGGCCTCGTCCGGGGTCTCGGTTCCGGGGAAACCGCTGCCGGTGAACTGCGGGATGACCCAGAAGCCCAGGCTGGCGGCCGGACCGGCTGCCAGCACCGTTCCGAGCACTACGGCCAGGACGCGGCTGCCGCGGGCCACCGTGCGGCGCCGCGCACCGGACAGGAGGTCGCCGGCAAAGACCAGCGCCGGGCAGAGAAGCAACAGTATGCAGACGGAGACGAGCGGTCCCGTGAATGCCGTCACCACCGCATCCGGTGCGGCGGCGGTTCCCACGTAGGACGCTGCGGCGTTGAGTGCCAGGGCCGTCAGGACCAGCAGCCAGCTCAGCCTGGCCAGCGGCGCGGACCGGGGCCGGAAAAGGGCAAGGGCCGCCAGGAACACAACAGGAGCACCGACCACCAGTGCCAGCACCAGGGGCCAGGGGCCTACCGGAAGCAGGCCCGCCAGGGTGCCGTTGATGTCGAAAGCCAGCGGATAGCCGAGCAGTTGCTGCCAGGCCTCGGACCGGACGAAAGCAAGCGGCATGCCAGGATCGGCCAGGAGTGCGCGAAGGTTGGGAGCAGCCGAAAGGACCTGCGGTAGCAGGAGGACAGCACCGGGCAGCAGGGCCCACCACAGGGTCCTTGCACGGCGCCGCAGTCCCAGCGTCAGGAGGAGCACTGCTGCGGCAGCCAGCACGAACACAAGCGGAGCGGCAGAAGTGACGGCGGCCAGCAGCAGGCCTGCGGCGGCGGCAGCGGTCCAGGAGGCGGCACCGGCAGGTGCTGCGGTCCCGGATGCTGCTGTCCCGCGTGCTGCGGTCCCGGGTGCTGCACCCGAGCCAACGGCGCGGGCAACCGCCAGCACCGTAAGTGGAAGCAGGATGTGCACAACCAGTGCACCGAGCCGGCCGCTGCCCAGGGCCACCTGGAACGCAGGAACCGCCGCCCAGAACATCGCTGCCCAGAAGCGCAGCCCGCGATGGCTGGTAAAGGCCCCGGCTGCGAACCAGGCACTCAGCCCTGCCAGCGGGAGCGCGAGCAACAGCAGGATCAGCACGGCGGCATTGCCGTTGCCGAATCCGGCGATCGCCAGCAGTGAGAGGACAAAGTTGAACGGGTCGCCATGGGCCGGGGCTCCGGAGCCCAGGTGCGCCCACCAACCGGTCGCCGCGGCCCAGACCTCGCCCACGCCCTGCCCCAGGGGCACCAACGCCCCGCCGGCCACGGCCGAGGCGCCGAAGAGCCGGTGCAGGCCGGCCAGGGAGAACCCTGCCAGCAACAACACAGCAGCGAGGGCGCCGAGCCCTACCCAGGCGCGTCCAGGACCTTCCAGGGCGGCAAAGTCGTTATTGGTGTCCCCGCTGGGGACGTATTCCGCGCTCCCTGTTTCGGAAGCTTCCGGCGAAGCATCGCGGTACATGGTCCGCCGGTGCTCCCGGACCTCCCTGCTGCCGCTGCGCAGTGCATTAACCGCGTTGCGCGGGCGACGACGGGTACCCGCCGCACGCCGTCGGGAGCGGTACAGATCGACCGGACGCAGGACCGCCGCGGCGCTGGATAGCAGCGAGGACACCGCATATCCGGGGTCCTTCGCCACCATCCCGAGGAAGAAGCGGCCAATGCCGCCAAGGACCGCACCTACCGCTAGGAACGGCACCTGCCACAAGGGGGCGTGCTTGAGCCGGAGGAAGATCTCCGCCCGTCGGGCAGCAGATGCGGAGGCAGCAGGGTTGGGCCGGTTGCCCGCATGGCGCATCCGCGCCGAAGGCACCACGACCACCCGGTTTCCGGCCAGCCGGTTCCGCCAGCAGAGGTCAATGTCGTCTCCGCTTCCGGGCAATGCAGGGTCGAACCCGCCCAGCAGGTCCCAGGCATCGCGGCGGATCAGCATGCCCGCCGAGTTCACGGCAAATATGTCGCTGCGGGAGTCGTACTGCCCCTGGTCCAGTTCATCGGCGTCGATCAGCGTGAGCCTTTCGGCCCACCGGTCAATGCTGAGGCCCACGTCCACCAGGCGTCGGTCGTTGTCCCATTCCACCTGCTTCGCGCCCGCGATGGTTACGGAAGGTGCGCGCTCAACGGCCAGGAGCAGTTCTTCCAGTGCCCCCGGATCCGGAGCCGAGTCGTCATGAAGCAGCCAGATCCATTCCTGCACGGTGCCGGCGCCGTCCCCGGTTCCGCCGTCGTGAGCGGACGCGCTGCCGGTGGAGCGCAGGTTGTCCGGGAGTTCGGCCAGGCCCGCCTTCACAGCTGCGCCGAAGCCGCTGCGCGCCGGAACTGCAATGACCGGGCTGCCGACCGGGAGTCCCAGTTGCAGCAACGAGGCGCTGGCATCCGTGGAACCGGCGTCAACGCCGATGCAGAAGTCCGCAGGCCGGGTTTGGGCCGTCAGCGCAGAGAGTGTATCGGGCAGATAAGAGGCACCGTTATGGGCTACAACAACAGCGCAAACATGGACTTGCGAATGAATTAGACTGCCTGCTTCCGAAGCCGACGGCGTTCGCGCTCGGACAAGCCGCCCCAGATTCCGAACCTCTCGTCATTGGCCAGTGCATATTCGAGGCACTGCGAACGGACATTGCAGGCCGCGCAGACCTTTTTGGCGTCCCGCGTGGAGCCGCCCTTTTCGGGAAAGAAAGCCTCGGGATCGGTCTGTGCGCAGAGGGCATCCGCCTGCCAGCCCAGCTCGCCCTCGTCTGCGTAGTCCTGGCCTAGGCCCGGCAGTCCAATCCAGACGGGCCGGCTTTCGGACTCGGGCGGAGCCTGGAACAACGAAACGGGCGGGTCCAGCACGAGCTCTTCGTCGGCAGGAGCATCCGCCAGCGCCTCATGCGCGGCGAGGAAGGCAGTGGCCTGGTCCTCGAGGGTCCCGGCGGTTTCCCGGCGGTAGCGCTCGGCAGCAGCCGGATCTGCAGGATCCACGTACCAGTCAACGGGGACACCCCTTGAGCCGTAGCTGGCCGAAGCCTGCCCGGCGATGACCGTGCTGTCCTGCGTTTCTTCTGCTTGCCCCATGGAGTCCTCCCGGTGTTACTGCTCCAGCGGCGGCTGTGTGGTGGTGCCGGCGGGGCCTGGGCCCTGCGGCTCCTCCCATGTGGCTGGAACAAATCCGATACCTAATTACACGCGTGTAATACGGCTCCGTCAAGCTGTTCAGGCATCCTATAGAGTTCAATCAACGGATGCCGGGAACGCCACGCCCGGGATTTCGCACATCAGCCCGGCGCGTCGCACTTTTCCCGGTCCGGGAACCGGGAACTGCATGTTCCCCACATTTATTACGCGCCGCCATTCGCATAAGGCCGGTGCACGCCGTGCCGCCTCATGCGGGAACCAACGAAAGAGGCCATTTCCATGACCATGTCTGCAGCAAGCACCCTGCTGTCGGGGCTCCGCACGCACCAAGCTACTTCCCCTGCCCTGATCTGGTACGGCCCCGCCGGGGAACGGATCGAGCTTTCAGGGAAGGTGCTGGACAACTGGGTGGCCAAGACCTCGAACTTCCTGGTCGATGAACTGGACGCCGAGCCCGGCCTGCGCGTCCGCCTGGACCTCCCCATCCACTGGAAGACCCTGGTCTGGGCACTGGCTGCCTGGCAGACCGGCTGCACCGTGGTTCTCGGTTCCCCGGCCGACGGAGACCACGTGGACGTCACAGTCACCGACGCTGCGGACAGCGGCGCGGAAGGGACCATCGTCGCCGTCGCGCTGGGGGCCTTGGACCTGGCGTTCCCGTCGGAGCTGCCGGCCGGCGTCGTCGACTACGCGGCGGAGGTGCGCTCCTACGCCGACACGTATATGGAGGGCGACCGGCCCGAGGGCGGACAACCGGCCCTCGAGGTCGGGGGCCCTACTGCCGCCCGCGAATTGAACGGAACGGTGTCCTACGGATCGCTCGGGACCCTGCTCGGAGCAGCGGATGATTCCGCCGAAGTGCTGCTCGCTTCGGCTCCGGACCTGCCGCTCGTGCTGGAGGAGGCGGTGGGCACATGGGCCTCGGGCGGCGCCGTCGTGCTGACTGCGGCCGGCGTGGAACCGGATGAACGGGTATTGGCCTCTGAGAAGGTTACGAAGCGCTTGGAGGCTTAACGGCGCCGTACGGCTTGACCTTGCCGGGCGGGATTATGGACTCATCGATCAGTTCATAGTCCTGCTCGAAGCCGGGCTCCTGGTCCAGTTCAACGTTGAAGACCCAGAACCGGTACGCAAAGAACCGAAGGACGGTGGCGACGGCGATGCCCAGCACGCCGGCCAGGAACAGCATGTTCTTGTCCTCTATACCCATGGGGTAACGGGCGACCCAGGTGAAGCCCGTGGAAATCACGATGCCCACGCCGTTGATCAGAATGAACAGTCCCAGTTCACGGCCCACGTTGTCCACGCTGCGGCGGCGGCGGAAGGTCCAGTAGCGGTTGGCAATCCAGGAGACCATGGTGGCGACGACGGCGCCCACGAACCGTGCCTTGACCTCGCTGCCGGACATCGGTCCGTGCATCAGGTAGAGGGTAAGGCCGTTGTCCACCACGAAGGCCACGGCACCTACCGTCCCGAACTTGGCAACCTCACGCCAAAAAAGAGAAACCAGGCCCCGAAGCCGATCTGACAGCGATGTATTCATGACCCTCCGAGGCCGATCCGCGGCAGCACTTCCGAAAACTCGCGGAAGAGTCGACGGCTGCCAGTTGCCGACGCGCGGACGCGCGGCGGTCAACAGCCGATATTACCGCGCCTTTATGGGAGTCTGCTTAGTGTCCAGGGCGACAACGGTGCCGCGAGGCGGGAATAACAGCCCTCTTCGGTACGCTTAAGCCGTGGATTTCCCAATTATCGGCGTGATAGGCGGCGGCCAGCTCGCCCGGATGATGGCCCCGGCGGCCACAGCCCTCGGATTTGAGCTGCGTGTGCTCGCCGAGGGCCCCGAGGTATCTGCCGTGGCGGCAGTGGCCAATGCCACAGTGGGTGACTACCGGAACCTTCAGGATTTGGCGGATTTCGCCGCCCAAGTGGACGTTGTCACGTTTGACCACGAGCACGTGCCCGGTGACTATCTGCGGGCACTCGTGGAAAAGGGCATCAATGTCCAGCCCGGTCCGGCCGCACTGATCCATGCCCAGGACAAACTGGTTATGCGTGCCGCCGTGGAGCGACTCGGACTGCCCAATCCCCGCTGGGCGGAGGTCTCCACTCCCGGGGAGCTGGTCTCGTTCGGCAACGCCGCCGGCTGGCCGGTGGTCCTGAAAACGCCGCGCGGCGGCTATGACGGCAAGGGCGTACGCATAGTGGACGACGCCGCGGCTGCCGCGGACTGCGCCGACTGGTTCGGCTCCGGGCCCCTGCTGGTCGAGGAGAAAGTACCGTTCCGCCGGGAATTGTCCGCCCTCGTGGCCCGCACGCCCAGCGGCGAGAGCCGTGCCTGGCCGGTGGTCGAATCCATCCAGGTCCACGGTGTCTGCGACGAGGTCATCGCGCCGGCACCGCACCTGGATCCGGCCGTCGCGGATGCTGCCGCGGCAGCGGCCCTGCGCCTGGCCGAGGAACTGGGCGTCACCGGCGTCATGGCTGTCGAACTCTTCGAGACCCCGGGCCGCGGCCCCGGCTTCCTGATCAATGAACTCGCGATGCGCCCGCACAACTCCGGGCACTGGACCATGGACGGCTCCGTCACCGGCCAGTTCGAGCAGCACCTGCGCGCGGTCCTCGACCTCCCGCTCGGCGCAACCGCTTTGCGGGGCGGTGCTGCCGTGATGAAGAACTTCCTCGGCGGCGACAACAGCGACCTGTTTGCCGCCTATCCCCTGGCGTTGGCGGCCGAACCCGCCGTCAAGGTCCATACCTACGGCAAATCCGTCCGGCCGGGACGTAAGATCGGCCACGTTAATGCCGTCGGTTCCGCCGACGACCTCCCCGCCCTCCGCCGCAGTGCCGGCCGGGCAGCAGCCATCATCCGTGACGGCCGCGACCCCCTGAAGGAGAACTGAAGCATGCCCCACCGTGCTACCACGCCGCTGGTAGGCCTCGTTATGGGTTCGGACTCCGATTGGCCGGTCATGGACGCAGCAGCCGCTGCCCTTGCCGAATTCAATATCCCCTATGAAGCCGACGTCGTTTCAGCCCACCGGATGCCGGTCGACATGCTGGAGTACGGGCAGGACGCCCACCGGCGCGGGCTGCGCGTCATCATTGCCGGAGCGGGCGGCGCCGCCCACCTCCCCGGCATGCTGGCCGCCGTTACCCCGCTTCCGGTCATTGGAGTCCCCGTGCCGCTGAAGTACCTGGACGGGATGGACTCCCTGCTCTCAATCGTCCAGATGCCCGCGGGAGTGCCGGTGGCCACGGTCTCGATCGGGGGTGCCCGGAACGCCGGCCTGCTTGCTGTCCGGATCCTCGCAGCGGGCACGGACCCGCTCGCTGCCCGCCTCCAGCAGCAGCTCATCGAGTTTGCCGGCGGGCTGCGCCAGTCCGCCATGGCCAAAGGCGCCGCGCTGCGCACATCCCTGCCCGGAACGGACCAGCAGCAATGAACCAGCAACGCTCCGAACCATCGGGCAGCTCCTACACCGATCCCGTGCGGTACCCCCAGGCTGCGGCCCCGGCGGTGCGCACCAAGCGGGCCTTCATCCTCCTGCTGCTGACCCTGGTGCTTCCCGGGTCAGCGCAGGTGGTTGCCGGGGACCGGCGCCTCGGCAGGCGCGCCCTGAAAGTCACCTTCGCGGTCTGGGCAGCGGCGATTGCAGCCATCATCCTGGCCGTCACCAACCGTGCACTGCTGATCAACGTCCTGACCAATGGCTGGGCCTCGTTCCTCATCATGCTGGTGCTGGCCGCGCTGGCCGTTGCCTGGGGTCTATTGTTCCTGAACACCCTGCGCATCATCCGCCCTCCCCTGCTCCAGCGCAGGGTGCGGCCGCTCGTTGCCGGTTGCCTGGTCCTGCTGATGGTTGGCACCAGCGGCAGCCTCGCCTACGGTGCCTACCTGATGAACGTCAGCCGGCAGACTTTCGGCTCCATCTTTTCCTCGGGCCCGTCCCTTGACCCGGTGGACGGCAGGTACAACTTCCTGCTGATGGGCGGAGACGCCGGCGAGGACCGCACCGGCCTGCGTCCCGACAGCATCTCGATGATCAGCGTGGATGCGAAAACCGGCCAGCCCGTGACGTTCAGCATTCCCCGCAACTTCCAGAACGCCCAGTTCCCCACGGATTCCCCGCTGCACGATGTGTACCCCGACGGCTATAACTGCGGCGACGAGTGCATCATCAACAGCCTTTACCAGACGGTGACGGAGAATTACGCGGATCTCTACCCCGGGGCAGCTGATCCCGGCGCTGAAGCCATGATGGACGCCGTCAGCGGCAGCCTGGGGCTTGAGGTGCAGGCCTACGTCATCGTGGACATGGGCGGTTTCGAACAGCTGGTCGACGCCATGGGCGGCGTCACCATCAATTCCGGCGGCTGGGTGCCCATCACTGCCGGGGAAATTCCCGGCACGAACCGGCACTATCCGCCGGACGGCTGGATTCCGCCTGGCACCCAGACCCTCGACGGCTACCATGCACTTTGGTACGCCCGCTCGCGCGAATTCGTGACCGACTACCACCGGATCGCCCGGCAGCAGTGTGTCCAGCAGGCCATGGTGGCGCAGATGGACCCGTCTACGCTCCTGACCCGCTTCCAAGCCATCGCCACGGCCGGTGAGGAGATCGTGAAGACGGATCTCCCCCAGGACCAGCTGGGCAGCTTCGTGGACCTGGCGTTGAAGGCCAAGGGCCAGCCCATGGAGCGGATGACCATCGGCCCGCCGGACTTCGGCGCGGCGGCGGACAACTTCGTGACCTATCCGGACTTCAACCTGATCCATGCCCGGGTGCAGGAATTCCTGGCCGGTCTGGAAGCCGCACCTGCCGAACCTGCTCCGGCCCCCGCTCCCGCGGAGGAAGCTGCCCCGGCCGCACCGGAGGAAGCTGCACCAGAGGAAGCCGCACCGGCACCGGAGGCGGACGCCGGGACGGACGGCGAAGCAGCCGACGGAACTCCCATCACCGAGGTGCCGCTGGAGGAAGAAACCGAAATAACGGTGGAGTATCTTCAGTACCTCGCGGAAATAGGCCATGATGCCACCCTCGGCTCGCTCCTGAACAACAACGGCGAGTGCAGCGTGGGATAGTTCCGCCTTCCCAGCCCGACCCGACTCTCCAGCACACGAAAGAGGCCCGTGTACCTGCTCCGGAACACCGTTCGACCCTATGCCTGGGGATCGACCACAGCGATCGCCGAGCTGTTCGGCCGGGAACCCTCCGGTGATCCCGAGGCTGAACTGTGGATCGGTGCGCACCCGGGGGCACCCTCGGCGCTGGTTCCGCCCGTGGACGGAAGCGAAACGCTCGACGAGTTGATTGCGGCCGATCCCGAACTGATGCTCGGCGCCGACACCGCCGGGCGTTTCGGCCCCGAGTTGCCTTTCCTGGCAAAAATCCTTGCGGCCGGGGCTCCCCTGTCCCTGCAGGTCCACCCCACACCCGAGCAGGCCCGGGCCGGGTACGCCGCGGAGGAGGAAGCCGGCGTGGACCGCGGTGCCCGGGAACGCAACTACAAGGACGGGAACTCCAAGCCCGAGATGATTCTCGCGCTCACGCCCTTCGAGGCGTTGTGCGGTTTCCGGAAGCCGGAGGACTCCGCGGGCCTCTTCCGTGCCGTCAATGCTGCGGTCACCGCCTCCGGCCGCGAGGTGCCCGACCTGCTGGAATGGATCGTGGCGGAGCTGTCCTCCGGCCATCCTGCCCCGGCGCGGCTGCAGTCCGTCTTCCGCACCCTTATTAATGACGGCGAATCCGTGCGTGAGGCCGTCGAACTTGCCGCGTCCGCCGTCGCGAAGCTCGACGGTGAATATGCCCGCGAAATGTCCACGCTGGCCGAGCTGAACGGCTACTACCCGGGGGACCCCGGTGTCCTGATCTCCCTGCTGCTTAACCGTGCTTCGCTGCAGCCCGGCGAAGCGGTCTACCTGCCGGCCGGCAATGTCCATGCCTACCTCAGCGGGTTGGGGGTGGAGGTTATGGCGGCCTCGGACAATGTCCTGCGGGGCGGGCTGACCCCTAAGCACATTGACGTACCCGAACTGCTTCGGACCGTGGATTTCCGTCCCTTGGGCGTCCCGTACCTGGCTGCCGAGGACACGGGGGCGGGTCAGCAGGTATTCCGCCCGCCGTTCGAGGAGTTCGCGCTCCAGCGCCTGGAGCTCGCTCAGGGACCTTCCGCCGCGCCCGGAGATCCGTTCCCGGCCGAAGCGCCGGTCCTGCAGCACGGACCGGCGGTCGTCATTGCGGTGCGGGGCACCATTGCCCTGACGTCCCCGGCGGGCAGCCTGACGCTCGAGGCCGGAGACAGTGCCTTCCTTCCGGCGTCCGAGGGACCCGTGGTGGCCCGGCTCGCTGCGGATTCCGCACAGCACGACGACGGCGCGCTTGCGTTTGCCGTGACGGTCGGGTCGGTTCCGGCCGGGGAAGCAGATGCCCCCCGGCTGGATATCGAGGCCTAGGCGGCTAGCGGCCCAGCCGGGCCTTCAGGGCGGCCGCTGCCCCGCGGGCCTTGCGCATTGCTGTCTTGGCCAGCGGCAGCGCGGTGGAGAAGACCGGATAGAGCGGGGACAGGGGCTTGTCCCAGGTGCCGGCCAGCTGATCCTCGTGCTTCGCCCAGCCCATCTTGAACTTCGACACCCCGTCATTGAGCAGGCCGTTGAAGTCGTACCGCGTGATCCCCCGCTCCTTCATGTCGGAGATGGCATGCCATTTGAGGGCGTAGTTCGCCCGTAGCCGTTCGCCCTCCTCCGTCATTCCGCCGTAGAGCTCGAACGAGGT
Organism: Arthrobacter sp. zg-Y179; assembly: GCF_020907345.1. Taxonomy (NCBI): domain Bacteria; kingdom Bacillati; phylum Actinomycetota; class Actinomycetes; order Micrococcales; family Micrococcaceae; genus Arthrobacter; species Arthrobacter sp. zg-Y179. The sequence continues at coordinate 148,413 of NZ_JAJJOB010000010.1, forward strand.
GTAGTCACTGGTGGAAAGCCACAGGAAAGCGACCACGTCCTCGCCCTTGAAGGCAGCGTAGACCGGTGAATCCTCGCCGAGGTTGTCGAAGATATCCAGGTAGTAGGAATCCTCGTGGATGCCGAAGTTGGCCCGTTCGGCGGTCAGCTTGTACACGGCCAGGCATTTGGCGATTTCCCCGCGCGTCACGCGCCGGTAGGTCAGGTCCTCGCGCCCGGACTTGCGGATGTACTGCCGGTGTTTCTTGCTCATGTCCCCCGACAGGTCCTCGAGGCTGCGCTGCAGGTCCAGGATCAGCGTCCGGCCGATGAGGATGGTGTTTTCGCTGCTGCGGAAGCCCAGTCCGGGCAGCCCCGCCACCAGCTTCCCGTCCGCATCCCAATCGGGTTCGATGGACAAGGCCACGGCGGAATGGGTGCTCTTGACGTAATCCGCAACGGCGTCCAGGACTTCGAGTTCCCGCCCGGACTCGCCCTGCGGGCCGCGGGGAATGTAGGCAAGGGCCCGGAAGGGGAAGGGAAGCGCACGCAGCAGGACCTGCGCGCATCCGAGGACCGTGCCGGCGTCGTCGCTCACCAGGACGCGGTCTACGTTCCATCCGTGGTCTGCCTTGGTCTTCCCCCAGCCCCACAACTGCTGCGGATGTCCGCGGAAGCGGTTCACGGTTTCGTTCCAGGAAGCAGCATCGGAGCAGGAGGTAACGCGCAGTGTCATGCCTTCCAGCCTACTTGGCTCCGCTGCCACACCCGAAAAGCGGCGGTACCGGCGCCTTACAAACAGCTGATGCTGCCCGGCGGATCCGCCGGGCAGCATCAATTGCGTCTTGTCAGTTCGGGTCCTGCGTCAGCGCCTAGTTGGAGCGGGCGTAGGACTCCCACTTGTGTGCCTGGTGTTCGCCGTCCACCACGCGGATGGTGCCGGACTTGGAGCGCATCACGATCGACTGGGTCAGGACCCGGTCCTTCTTGTAGCGGACGCCGCGCAGCAGGTCGCCGTCGGTGATTCCGGTAGCGGCAAAGTAGCAGTTATCGCTCGTGACCAGGTCATTGGTGGACATCACGCGGTCCAGGTCATGTCCGGCGTCGATGGCCTTCTGCTTCTCGTCGTCGGAGGTCGGCCACAGCCGGCCCTGAATGACGCCGCCCAGCGTCTTGATCGCGCAGGCGGTGATGATGCCCTCGGGGGTGCCGCCGATGCCCATCAGGGCGTCGACGTCGGTGCCTTCGCGCGCTGCAGCGATGCCGCCGGCGACGTCGCCGTCCATCAGCATCCGGGTGCGCGCACCGGCGTCGCGGATTTCCTGCACCAGCGGCTTGTGCCGGTCCCGCTCCAGGATCATCACATTGAGCTGGTTGATTTTCTTGCCCTTGGCCTTGGCAATCAGGTGCAGGTTCTGCTTCACCGGAAGGCGGAGGTCCACCATGTCTGCGGCTTCGGGTCCCGTGACCAGCTTTTCCATGTAGAAGACAGCCGAGGGATCAAACATGGTGCCGCGTTCCGCGACGGCCAGCACGGCAAGGGCGTTGTTGATGCCCAGTGCAGTCAAGCGGGTGCCGTCGATCGGATCCACCGCGACATCGCAGAGGGCTCCGGTGCCGTCACCGACGTGCTCACCGTTGTAGAGCATCGGCGCTTCGTCTTTTTCGCCTTCGCCGATCACCACCACGCCGTTGAAGTGGACCGTGGAAATGAGCGAGCGCATGGCGTCAACGGCAGCACCGTCTGCCGCGTTCTTGTCGCCGAAGCCCACCCAGTGGCCGCCGGCGATGGCCGCCGCCTCGGTGACTCGGACGAGTTCCAGGGCCAGGTTGCGGTCCGGCTCGGAGTCCCCGACTGCCAATGCGGGGGAAAGTGTGGAGTACTGGGCACCTTTGGACACGTCAAACCTCATCTTCGAAATTATGATGTAGAAATTCTGCTGTAAACGTCTGCGGACACCGCCAAAAGCGGGTGGCCTTTGTCCGATCATAGTCTGCGTGCCCCCCGTCACCACCTCAGGCAAAAGATTTCGGCGGCCGCCGTTACTCGGAGTAGGACATCGCATCCGAATAAGAGAATATGGATGGGTGAGTGAAACGCAGCCCGATCCCCAGCAGACCGATGAACCCGTAACGCCGGTATTGACCGCCAAGCAGGCCAAGCGGGCCAATGCCACCGTGATAGGCATGCTGATCGCCACCGGACTCACGCTGGCGCTGTGCCTGGTGCCCGTGCTGCTGAATCCCGCGCCCAAGATGCAGGCCCGCAACGTCGATGTTGCTGCCGCTGCCAACCAGGCTGCCGGAGACGCCGGCTACCAGCCGCTGGCTCTGGAGCTTCCGGATGGGTGGAGTGCCAACTACGCCCGCTGGAACGCCGGGACCAACGACGGCGTCCCGAACTGGGAAGTCGGATATGTCACCCCGGATACCGAGTTCATCTCCCTGACGCAGACCAACGCCGCCAATCCCACCTGGATCTTCGAGCACAGCGGCAACTCGACCGTGTCCGGTGAACGGCCGGCAGGCGGAGTCTCCTGGGAGCTGCGCGATTCCTCCAACGCGGACTCAACACTGGTCGGGGAAATCGACGGGCAAACCGTGATCCTCACCGGATCCGCCGACCTGGCGGAATTCGATGTGCTCGCCGAACACGCGGTCCGAGAACTGCGCGGCAACTGACCGTGACGGCTGCGGGCGTCACGTGTAGGCACCACCGGTTCCCGTAGGAGTAACCTCGATAGCGTGGAAACAGCGAGCGAAAAGATCATCACACCCGCCCAGGCCTGGCAGAAGCTGCGCGAAGGCAACGAACGTTTCGTAGCCGGCACCGCCAGCCACCCCAATCAGGACGCGCCTCGACGCAGTTCGCTGGTTGAGGGGCAGAACCCGTTTGCAGTGATTTTCGGCTGCTCGGATTCCCGCCTCGCCGCCGAGATCATCTTCGACCTCGGTCTCGGGGACGCGTTTGTGGTCCGCACCGCCGGGCAGGTCATTGACGACGCCGTGCTCGGCTCGCTGGAGTACAGCGTGGGCACGCTGGGCGTGCCCCTCATTGTGGTGCTGGGCCATGACAACTGCGGCGCCGTTACTGCCGCCAAGGCCACCGTGGACACGGGCGAAATGCCCACCGGGTACGTCCGCACCCTCGTGGAGCGGATCACTCCGTCCGTGCTGGCGGCGCAGCGCAAGGACCTGCACGAAGTCAATGACATGGTGGTTGAACACACCAAGCAGACCGCGGAACGCCTGGTGGAAAGCTCCCGCCTCATTTCCGCGGCAGTGGAGGAAGGGCGAGTTGCGGTCATCGGCCTGTCCTACCGGCTGGCGGAAGGCAACGCCGAGCTCGTCTCCGGCTTCGGCGCCCTCGAGCATCCCGCCGTCGTGCGTTCGTCGCTGCCCACGTAGCGGTTATCACTGCGGCGCCTTCGGAGATTAGGCTTGGGGGCATGACTTCTGACACCTCCGAATACCGCATCGAACACGACACCATGGGTGAGGTCCGCGTTCCGGCCTCCGCCCTCTACCGCGCCCAGACCCAGCGCGCGGTCGAGAACTTCCCCATTTCCGGCACCACGCTGGAACCCTCGCACATCGAAGCGCTCGCCCGGATCAAGAAGGCCGCCGCGACCGCCAACGCGGAACTGGGAGTACTCGACGACGAGCGCGCCCGGGCCATTGAAAAGGCCGCCGACGCCGTCGCCGCCGGCACCTACAATGACCAGTTCCCGATCGACATCTTCCAGACGGGCTCCGGCACCTCCTCGAACATGAACACCAACGAGGTCCTCGCGGAGCTCGCCACCCGGGCGCTGAAGGATGCCGGCAGCGAGACCACTGTCCACCCCAACGACCATGTGAACGCCTCGCAGTCCTCCAACGACGTTTTCCCGACGTCGGTGCATGTTGCCGCCACGTCCGCCCTGATCAATGACCTGGTCCCCGCCCTCGAGCACCTTGCCGTGTCCCTGGAGCGCAAGGCCGAAGAATTCAAGGACGTCGTCAAGTCCGGGCGAACCCACCTGATGGACGCCACTCCGGTCACCCTTGGCCAGGAATTCGGCGGCTACGCCGCACAGGTGCGCTACGGCATCGAGCGCGTACAGGCATCCCTGCCCCGCGTAGCCGAAGTCCCGCTGGGCGGCACCGCCGTCGGCACCGGCATCAACACTCCTGCCGGATTCCCGCAGCGCGTGATCGAACTGCTGGCAGCTGACACCGGCCTGCCGCTGACCGAGGCGCGGGACCACTTCGAAGCGCAGGCCAACCGCGACGCACTGGTCGAGGTGTCCGGCATGCTGCGCACCATCGCCGTGTCCTTCTCCAAGATCGCGAACGACCTGCGTTGGATGGGTTCGGGCCCCAACACCGGCCTGGGCGAAATTGCCATCCCGGACCTGCAGCCGGGCTCCTCGATCATGCCGGGCAAGGTCAACCCCGTCATCTCCGAGGCCGTCCTGCAGGTCGCCGCGCAGGTAGTGGGCAACGACGCCGCCGTGGCCTGGGCCGGAACCTTCGGTTACTTCGAACTCAACGTGGGCATCCCGGTGATCGCCGCGAACCTGCTCGAGTCCATCCGGCTCCTGGCGAACTCCTCCCGCGTGATGGCGGACAAGATGATCGACGGCATCGAAGCAAACGTCGAGCGCGCCCGCTACCTGGCCGAGGCTTCCCCGTCCATCGTGACTCCGCTGAACAAGTTCATCGGCTACGAAAACGCTGCGAAGATCGCCAAGTACTCGGTCAAGGAAGGCAAGACCATCCGCCAGTCCGTCGAGGACCTCGGTTACGTGGAGCGCGGCGAGCTCACGGTTGAACAGCTGGACAAGGCACTGGACGTCCTGTCCATGACGAAGCCGCCGCAGGCCTAACGGACACTGCTGCCCAGCAAGGCAGGCCCGCCGAAGGAGCGTCCGGATCCCCGGGCGCTCCTTCGTTTTGCCCGGCAACCGGAAATTTGCACCTGCGGACCACAAGTGCAAAACTCTACTCCGTGACGAAGGGTGCAACAGGAGACTGCGGACTGCGGGAGCGCAAGCGGACGGCCACCCGGGCCGCCATCACGGCACAGGCCCGCATCCTGACCGCCGCCAACGGTGTCAACGGCTTCACCGTCGAACAGCTGTGCGAACAGGTCGGCATTTCCCGCCGGACGTTTTTCAACTACTTCCCTGCCAAGGAAGATGCCATCCTGGGTTCACCCGCAGATGACCTTCCCGAGGATCTGGTTCAGCGCTTCATTGACGGCGGAGCAGGCTCCGCAGGCGAAGGAACCTCCCCCACCCTGGTTGCCGACTTCGTGGACCTGGCCGTCGGCATGACCGAACGCATGGCCATGTCCCGCTCGGAGATGGCCCAGCTGAAGGACGCTGTCAGCGCCGAACCCCGGCTCATCTCCAAGGCCATGCGCGGCTCGCAGGAGACCGAGGAAACCTTTGCGCGGTTAGTAGCTGCCCGGGAGTCCCTGCCGGCCGATGACCCACGCGTCCGGGCAACCGTTGCCGTCCTCGGAGCACTGGTCCAGCGTGCCGGGCTCCGCTTCTTCGATCCGTCCAACACCGATTCCTACCGCAGCATCCTCGTCACCGAGGTCAACGCGGCCATCGACGTGTTTTCGTCCGCGCCTCCACTCTCCGTCGAACCGACGGACCACCGCCCTGCATCCACCGCCCCTGCCGATACCGCCAAGGACACGTAAATGACCTCCACCACCGAGCGTGCTTCCGGGCCGCTTCTGCTGACCCAGAAACGCATCTGGATCATCTTTTCCGCCCTGATCGCGGGCATGCTGCTTTCCAGCCTCGACCAGACCATTGTGTCCACCGCCATGCCCACCATCGTGGGAGAACTGGGCGGCGTCGAGCATCAGACCTGGATCACCACCGCTTATCTGCTGGCCACCACCATCGTGATGCCCATCTACGGCAAGTTCGGTGACGTGCTGGGCCGGCGCAACCTGTTCCTGTTCGCCATTGTCCTGTTCACTGCGGCATCGGTTGGATGTGCCTTCGCCACCGATTTCTGGGGCTTCGTGATCTTCCGGGCCATTCAGGGCCTTGGCGGCGGCGGCCTGATGATCCTGTCGCAGGCCATCATTGCGGACATTGTGCCGGCCGACCAGCGCGGCAAGTACCTCGGCCCGCTGGGCGGCATCTTCGGTCTGTCCGCCGTTGCCGGACCCCTGCTGGGCGGCTTCTTCGTGGACCACATGACTTGGCAGTGGGCGTTCTACATCAACATCCCGATCGGCATCGCTGCCTTCCTGATCGCCTTCTTCACCCTGACGCTGCCGAGCAAGAAGGCAACCAAACGGATCGACATCGCCGGCGTGGTGCTGCTGTCCATTGCCACCACCTGCCTGATTTTCTTCACGGACTTCGGCGGCAGCGACGAGCGCGGCTGGACCGACCCGCTGACCCTGGCCTTCGGTGCCGGGATGCTGGTCGCGGCAACCCTGTTCGTCATGGTGGAAAACCGCGTCGCGGACCCGATCATCCCGATGAGCCTGTTCCGGAACCCGATCTTCGTCAACAGCACGGCCATCGGCTTCACCCTGGGCATGGGCATGTTCGCCGCCCTTGCCTTCGTGCCGACCTTCCTGCAGATGTCCACCGGCACCTCGGCCGCGGTCTCCGGCCTGCTGATGCTGCCGATGATGGTAGGCATGATGGGTACCTCGATCTACTCGGGTCTCGCCATCACCAAGCACGGCACCTACAAGAAGTACCCGATCATGGGTGCGGCCCTGGTGATCGCTGCCATGCTCTGGATGACCACCCTCTCGGCCGACACCCCGGTCTGGGTGATCTGCGCACAGCTGTTCGTCTTCGGCGCCGGGCTCGGCTACATCATGCAGGTGGTGGTCCTGGTGGTGCAGAACTCCGTCCCCGTGGACCAGATCGGCACCGCGACCTCCAGCAACAACTACTTCCGCGAGGTCGGTGCCTCCCTGGGCGTGGCCATCTTCGGTGCCATGTTCACCTCGCGCCTTTCGGACAACCTGAATGAGGTCTTCACCAAGGCCGGCTTCGATCCTTCCGCGGCCGGGGAGGCCACCGCGACCCTGCAGCCGTCCGTCATGAACGACCTGCCGGAACCGATCCGGGACGGCATTGTCACCGCCTATGCCGATTCGCTGGCCCCCGTTTTCTGGTATTTGATCCCGTTCCTGGTCATCGCGCTGGTCCTGGCCTTCTTCCTGAAGCAGATCCCGTTGTCAGACGTCGCCGGAATGGTGGCCCGCGGGGAAGCCGTCGCCGGCCCGGAGGCGGACCGGCTGGAGGCCGAACGCCTGGCCGCACTCAAGGGAACCGGTGCGCAGGCCGCCGGCCCTGCTGCGGAAGCCGGCCCCAAAGAAGCCGGCCCCAAAGAAGCCGGCCCGGCAAAAGCCTCAGAGCCTCCGCTGCCGGCTCCGGAGAACCCCGACCGGGAGAAGTAGCGGCTTCGCTGCCTTAACCGGCGAAAGGGCCGTCCCGCTGCTGCGGGGCGGCCCTTTCCCGTTCGGGGAGGGGTCAGCGGCTCAGCGTTCGAAGACCGGCACGCCGTCGGCCGTCAGGGCCAGGTCAATCAGCATTCGGTGCCGTTCGCTCAGGGGCGGCAGGGCGTCCAGGTGGTACCAGCCCACCTCGGTGGACTCGTCGTCGTTCACGCGCGCCTCCCCCGACACATACCGGCAGCTGAAAGCCAGGTTCAGGAAGGAGCAGACATCGCCGTTGGGGAAGGTAACCGGCCCGTGGGCGCCGACGTGGATGAGGTGCTCCAGTTCGGCCCGGATGCCGGTTTCCTCTTCCACTTCACGCACGGCTCCCGGCCCTGCTTCCTCCCCCGGTTCGAGCATTCCGGTGATCAAGGCCCAGCGTGCGTTGTCCGCGCGGCGGCCCAGCAGCACCTGCCCTTCCGCGTTGAACACCACGGCCGTGACGCCGGGAAGCCAGAGCGGATCATGTCCTATCCGCTTCCGCAGGGACAGGACAAAATCAGGGGTAGGCATGCTTCTACTGTAGGGCAGGGGCCAACATGGCCACGGCGGCCCCCAGGAGCAGGAACGGACCGAATGCCACCGTTGACGACGCCGTTCCCCGCCGGGCGAGGATCAACGCCACTCCCCAGAGTCCGCCGAAAACAAATGCAGCCACTATCCCCGCCAGGACGTGGCCTGCGCCGAGGAAACCCAGATAGAGGCCCAGCAGCCCGGCAAGCTTAACGTCCCCGAAGCCCATGCCGGCCGGACTGAGCAGCCGCAGGGCAAAAAACCCGATCCACAGCGCAGCGGCCCCCACCAGCATTGCGCCGACGCGGTCCGGCTCGCCGGCGGCCAGCGCCGCACCGGCCAGCAGCGCCCCGGCTACCGGATAGGACGGCAGGACCAGGGCGTTGGGCAGGCGCCGGGTACGGACATCGATCACGGCCAGCCGGACGGCGACGGCTGCAAACCACACGAGCGCCGCACCAAGCAGCACCACGGCAACGGATGGACCCGCTTCACCGTTGGCGCCTGCTGCCCAATAGCCCGCCAGGATGCCCACCATGGAACCACCGTAGCCTGAGGCCCGCCCGGTTCAGGGGTCCTGGCCTGCGGCTGTGGACAAGCTAGCCGATCTGCCCTTCCTCCAGCAGTTCGGTCACGAGTGCGGCAATCGGCGAGCGCTCCGAGCGGGTGAGCGTCACGTGTCCAAAGAGCGGATGGCCCTTGAGCGTCTCCACCACGGCGGCCACGCCGTCGTGCCGGCCCACCCGCAGGTTGTCCCGCTGTGCGACGTCGTGGGTCAGGACCACCTTGGAGTTCTGTCCGATCCGTGACAGGACCGTGAGCAGGACGTTCTTCTCCAGGGACTGTGCCTCGTCCACGATCACGAAGGCGTCATGGAGTGAACGGCCCCGGATGTGGGTCAGGGGCAGCACCTCGAGCATGCCGCGGTCCAGGACCTCCTCCACCACCTCCGCGGAGACCAGCGCCTCAAGGGTGTCGAAGACCGCCTGGCCCCAGGGGCCCATTTTCTCGGACTCCGTGCCGGGCAGATAACCAAGCTCCTGGCCGCCCACGGCGTAGAGCGGCCGAAACACCATCACCTTGCGGTGTTCCCTGCGTTCGAGCACCGCTTCCAGCCCGGCGCACAGGGCCAGCGCGGACTTACCCGTGCCTGCCCGGCCGCCCAGCGAAACAATGCCCACCTCCGGGTCCATCAGCAGGTCGATGGCCAGCCGCTGTTCGGCAGAGCGTCCGTGCAGCCCGAAGACGTCCCGGTCCCCGCGGACCAGCCGCAGCCGCTTATCCGCCCCCACCCGGCCAAGGGCCGAGGAGCGTCCGGCCATCAGCACCGTGCCGGTGTTGACGGGCAGGTCCGCGGCTTCGGGGATCAGCAGCGGCTGGTGGTCGTACAGCAGCGCCATGTCCGCGTCGGAGATTTCCAGTTCCGCCACACCGGTCCAGCCCGAATCCCGGACGAGTTCGTTGCGGTACTCATCCGCCGCCAGTCCCATCGCCGAGGCCTTCACCCGCATGGGCAGGTCCTTGGACACCACTGTCACGTTCCGGCCGCCGTCGGACAGGCTCTTGGCCACGGCGAGGATCCGGCTGTCATTGTCGCTGCCCCGGATGCCCGCCGGCAGCACGTCCGTGGAGATGTGGTTCAGCTCCACCCGCAGTGTGCCGCCGCTCTCTCCCAACGGGATGGGCGCCCCGAGCCCGCCGTGCTGGACCCGGAGGTCGTCCAGCAGCCGCAGCGCGTTCCGGGCAAAATACCCGAGTTCGGGATCCTGGCGCTTGCGCTCCAGTTCGGTGATGACCACCAGGGGAAGGATCACTTCATGTTCGGCGAAACGGAGGATCGCCCGCGGATCGGACAATAGCACCGAGGTGTCCAGCACAAAGCTGGCCCGCTCCTGCACTTGCTGTTCAGCTGCCACGTGGAACTCCCGTCAGGGGCGCCCCAGGGCCCCGGTCGCTGGATGTATTCCATCCCGATGTTGCGTTGGACGTTCCGCCCGCTGCCTCAGCCGGGCCGGTAGCACCAAAGTACGCCCGCAGGCCGCAGTCCCGCAGCAGGACACGGCCGTTCCCGGCCTGCCGGCCCTGCGGAGAAGCCGCTAGGAGCCGAAGCGCCGCTGCCGGCTGGCGTAATCGCGCAGGGCACGCAGGAAATCGACCCGCCGGAAATCCGGCCAGAGCGCTTCGCAGAAGTAGAACTCGCTGTAGGCGCTCTGCCACATCAGGAAGCCGGAGAGGCGCTGCTCGCCGGAGGTCCTGATGACCAGCTCCGGATCCGGCTGGCCGCGGGTGTAGAGGTATTCGGAAATCTTGGTGTCGCAGATTTCCTCGGTCACTTCCGCGATGCCCTTGCCTTCGGCTTCGGCGTCCCGCAGAAGTTCCTTGACGGCGTCGACGATTTCCCGGCGTCCGCCGTAACCGATCGCCACGTTGACATGCAGCCCGTCGGCGTCGCCAGTGCTTTCGCCAAGCTCAGTGAGCTGTTTGGCCAGCCGCGACGGGAGGATCTCCAGTGCCCCAACCGGCTGGACCCGCAGGTTGCCTTGTTCACCCAGCCGGTCCAGGGTGTTGCCGATAATATCGAGCAGCGGTTCCAGTTCGTCCGCATCGCGGTTCAGGTTGTCCGTGGAGAGCATGTAGAGGGTAACCATCCGCACCCCGAGCTCCTGGCACCACCCCAGGAACTCCAGGATCTTGTCCGCTCCGGCCTGGTGCCCGTCGCTGGTCGGCGCCCCGGCGAGTTTGGCCCACCGCCGGTTTCCATCCACCATCACCCCGATGTGTTCGGGGATACGGTCTCCGATAAGGGACCGCCGCAGCTTACGCTCATAGTAGGCGTAGACAACACCGGGGAATTTCATTGTTTGCCTCACGTGCCTGGGATCCGGAGCGGGGACCGCCAAGGGTCCCGCATACCCCGGGTCTGCCCATAGGATAAAAATCTTCTCTTAGGCTACCGCTAGCTCGGCTCGCCGAAGCGCATATCTGCGCCGCCGTCTGCTTACCGGACCGTAACTTACCGGGACGTAGGTTAGAATTTCCGTTATGGATTCGTCACCATTTTCCGCCCCGTCTCCGGGAGTTCCCGCACAGCACGACCCCGAATCACGGACCACGCCCGGCCCCTTGGAAAACGCCGTTGAAGCAGTAGCCGAAGAACTGGAGATCAAGCCCAGGCTGCGCGGCTGGCTGCATGCCGGCGCCACTCCCCTTGCCCTGGCGGCGGGGATCATCCTTGTAGTCCTGGCACCGACGACGGACACCCGGATTGCCTCCGCAATCTACGCCTTTACGGGCGTGCTGCTGTTCGGCACCAGCGCCGTCTACCACCGCGGCAACTGGTCCCCGAAGGTGAAAGTGGTGCTCAAGCGCCTGGACCACACGAACATCATGCTGGTCATTGCCGGTTCCTACACCCCGCTGGCGTGGTCCCTCCTGCCCCGGGACAGCGCGGTCACGCTGCTGTGGATCATCTGGTCCGGTGCCCTGGTGGGCGTCGCGTTCCGGCTCCTGTGGCTCCACGCGCCCCGCTGGCTCTACACACCCGTCTACATTGCGCTGGGGTGCGCGTCCCTGTTCTACATTCCGGATTTCTACGGGACCAACCCGACGGCCGCCATCCTCATCTGCGTGGGCGGGGCCATGTACATTGCCGGTGCCGTTATGTATGCCATGAAGAAGCCCAATCCCTCGGTGGACTGGTTCGGCTTCCATGAGATCTTCCACGCCTTTACCCTGGCTGGATTCGCCGCCCACTACGTCGCCATCATGATGGCCGTCCGCGCGGTGGCAGGCTAGGAGTCCAGCGTGCGGAACTGGGCCGCCAGTTCCTCCGGATCCGCCACCGGCCGGCTGCAGACCATCCCCCGGCAAAGGTAGGCCAAGGCACCGCCGTCCGGCGCGGGCCGGTCCCGCAGCAGCGGCACCGCTGTTTCCCCTCCGGAGCCGCTGGCTACGACCACGGCGGGCCCGCCCGCGGCCCGCCCGGTCCGAAGCAGCTCACGCACCAGCCGCGGATCGCTGCCTGTGACGGCGAGTTCGCGGGGACCCTCCAGCGCCTGTACCAGGACGGACATCGCCCAGCCGCCGGCGCGCGGGGCCCGTGCCGCCACCAGCTGAACATGGGACAGCAGCGCTTCTGCGAGGGCACGGTGCCGGGAGGATCCGGAATAGGCCGCGTAAGTCACCAGCACACCGGCAAAAAGCGCTGTGCCGCTGGGGGTGGGGCCGTCCATCGGATCGGCGGCCGAGAGCGAACCCTGCGCGGCCGCCAGCTGGTCCGTGCGCACAGCGGTGTCCTGCAGGACGCCGTCCACGATGAAGCGCTGCTCTGCGGCCAGTACCAGCTCCTCTGCGGCGCGGTACCACTGTTCCTCACCGGTGGCGGCGAAGAGCGCAAACATTCCCTCGGCGACCCCGGCATAATCTTCGAGCAGGCCCTCGATGCCGGCGGCCGTGCCGGCATGGGACACCCGCGCCAACAGACCGTTCCGGTAGTGGACACGCAGCAGGTAACCGGCAGCGTCCCGGGCCAGGTCGAGGATGATTGCTGCCTTCTCCCCCGGGTCTCCGGCATCGTCAAGTGCCAGGGCGGCGTCGGCCAGGCCGGCGATGGCCAGGCCGTTCCATCCGGCCACCACTTTGTCGTCGCGGTCCGGCTGGGGCCGCCGGTCCCGTACGGCCAGCAGCGCAGGCCGCACGCGCTGCCAGAGCCGGTCCTCCTCCGGCTGCAGGACGCGCCCGAAGTGCAGGGTGGACCCGCCGTCCTCCATCCGGCCGGTTTCCAGGTCCAGCAGGGACAGGACCGCATCGGGGTCGGCGCCGGAACCGGACAGGACCGTGCGGAGCTCGTCGGGAGTCCAAACATAGGTGGCACCTTCCCGGCGGTGCCCGTCCACGAGGGTGTCGGCGTCGAGCGAGGACGCAAATCCTCCCCCCTCGACGCGCAGCCGCTTGGCCAGCCAGGCTGCGGTATCGGCGCTCACCTGCAGCGCCAGGTGCCGCTGGTCCTCCGAGGGCGCCGAACGGCTCCAGTGGGCGTAGAGGCGCAGCAGCTGGGCATTGTCGTAAAGCATTTTTTCAAAGTGCGGGATGGCCCAGGCCCGGTCCACGGTGTACCGGGCGAAGCCGCCTTCGAGCTGGTCGTACAGTCCGCTGCGGGCCATGGTTTCCAGGGTTCGGTCAGCCACGGACGCGGCGGCGCCGGCAGCCGGCCGGTCAGTGGATCCGTAAACCAGGAGGAACCGCAGCAGGGGCGACGGCGGGAACTTCGGGGCACCGCCCAGCCCGCCGAAACGCTGGTCAACTTGTTCGAGCACCGCGTCCACCGCGGCCTCGAGCACCTCGCCTGAGAGCGGACCGGACTCGGCCGTCACCTCCAGGCTGCCGATCAGCCGCCGGTTTCCCGCCTGGGCGGAGGCAAGGTGTGCGGCAATCTGGGCGGCGCTTGCTTCGACTTCGGCCGGGCGGTCCCGCCAGGCGGAGGAAACCGCTTCCATAACCTGCTGGAAGGACGGCATACCCTGCAGCTGCCGGGGCGGAAAATAGGTGCCGGCATAGAAGGTGCGGCCGTCCGGCAGGGTAAACACGCTCATCGGCCAGCCGCCCTGGCCGGTCAGCGCCTGCGTAGCTGCCATGTACACGGCGTCGACGTCGGGACGTTCCTCGCGGTCCACCTTCACCGACACGAAGTGCTCATTCAGGTACCGCGCCGTGGCTGCGTCCTCGAACGATTCGTGCGCCATGACATGGCACCAATGGCAGGCCGCGTAACCCACGGAGATAAAGACGGGAACATTCCGGCGCCGGGCTTCGGCAAAGGCTTCCTCACTGAAGGGCCACCAGTCGACGGGGTTGTCCGCATGCTGGCGCAGGTAGGCCGACGCCTGGTCCCTCAGTCTTTCAGCCATGGCTTTCTCCTTACCGGAGGTGGTCCCAGGTGGTGTCCCGTTCCTCCGGCGCACCGGGGGTGCCCTTTGCAGGCGCGGTTCCGGAGGCGTCGCGCTCCGCGCTCTCCTGGGCAGCTTCCTGGGTGGCCAGCACCTGTTCGCGGTAACGGACCCTGCGGATGCGTTTGGTCATATCGCGGATCAGGAAGATGATCGCAATCACCACGAAGAGCGTGAAGAGGAACCCCAGGGTTCCCGGGGTGACGTCTTCTGCGGCAACTCCCGGTGCGAGGGACTCCTCGGGTGCCGGAGTGGCGGCCGTAGCCAGGCTGTACAGGAAGTTCACGGTATATCTCTCTTTTAGCCAATACTGCGGCGGAACCTACGTTCCCAGGGTCTATCGTATGCCAGCGAACAGGTCGGTTTCAGGCAGGTCAGTGTCCACGCGCGACTCAATCAGGGAGTAGTCCTCCCAGGGCCAGACCTTGCGCTGCAGATCCGGGCTGACCGCGAAAAAGAAGCCGTTCGGATCCACCTGCGTGCGGTGGCTGCGCAGGGCTTCGTCCCGCACTTCGAAGAAGTCGCCGCACTCGATCTGCGTGGTGGTCGCATGAGTGGGAGCGGGCGGCTGGTGGCCTTCCGCATCGGTTTCCTGCCAGGCGGCGATCCGCTCCGCGTACGGGGACTCCAGGCCGGCCTCTTCCAGGGCAAAGTGCAGGGCACGGAACCGCTCCGGGTTGAAGGCCCTGTCGTAGTAGAGCTTCGACGGTTCCCACGCGGCCCCTGTCCCGGGGTACCGCTCCGGATCGCCGGCCGCGGCGAACGCCTCCACGGCGACCTTGTGGGCCATGATGTGGTCCGGGTGCGGATAGCCGCCGTTTTCGTCGTAACTGATGATGACGTGCGGCCGGAACTCGCGGACCAGCTTCACCAGGGGCGCCGCAGCCCGCTCCAGCGGCTGCAGGGCGAAGCAGCCAAAGGGCAGGTCCGGCAGCGGATCGCCCTCGGGCAGCCCGGAATCCGTGAATCCAAGCCAGCGGTGCCGGACTCCCAGGGCCGCCTGTGACGCGGCCATTTCACGCCGGCGCAGTCCGGCCAGATCCCGCTTGCCTGCGGGATCATCTTCGGCACCGGGGTTGAGGATGGATCCCCGTTCCCCTCCGGTGCAGGTGGCAACCATCACTTCGACGCCGGCGGCGGCATAGGAGGCCATCATGGCCGCGCCCTTGCTCGCCTCGTCGTCGGGGTGGGCATGCACCGCGAGCAGGCGCAGCGGGGCGGTAGGCCGGGAATCGGTGCTTTCGCGGGCAGACAAGGCAACTCCTGAGGTAAGCGGAAAACGACGGTGGAATCGAGAAGCTAAAATGGGCCTGTGAGCACTTCGGAAGGTCAGCCCGAGACGTCGGCACCCCATCAGCCGGACGTTTCCACGTCCGAGTCCAGATTAGCCAATCGCTACGGCGCGCCAAAGCGGCGCCTGTCGCGGCGGGCGCGGATCATCGGCACGTCGGCCGCGGTGGCCGCCGGCATAGTGGCCGCGGCGTGGATGAACATCCCCGCCTCCACCGGAACGGTCACGTCGAAGGACGTGGGCTTTACCTTTCCGGAGGACGGCCGTGTGGCGGTGGATTTCAAGGTCGACAAATCGCCCGGAAGCACCGCTGCCTGCGCCATTCAAGCGCTGAACGAGAGTTACGCCGTCGTGGGCTGGAAGACGGTTGTCCTGGGTCCGGATGCTCCGGAAAGCAGCACCCAGCGGGTTGAACTCCGCACGGACTCCCCGGCAGTTACCGGCGGTGTCTCCTCCTGTTGGATAGTGGACGAGGGCTAGCCCCGTAAGACGTCCCGCCCGCATATTGGGTTATGTGCGCGGGCAAACTACTATGGGAACTTACGACATGCCCCGCCCAGGTGTCCGGCTGGTCTTTGGTAGACATTCCAAACCAGTTGGTCTCCGCCCGGCGGGGTCTTTGCTTGTCAGGCCAATCCGGCCGGCGGGCATTCAGCCATGCCGGACCAATGGATGGCCCGGACGTTTATATAAGGAGATACCCGTGTCAACCAACAGCGCATCTGTCGCCTGGCTCACGCAGGAGTCTTACGACCGCCTGAAGGCGGAACTGGATCACCTGTCCGGCCCCGGTCGGACGGAAATCGTTGCCCGCATCGAGCAGGCACGGTCCGAGGGCGACCTCAAGGAAAACGGCGGCTACCACGCAGCCAAAGAGGAACAGGGCAAGGCTGAGGCCCGGATCCGGCAGCTGACGCAGCTCCTTGAAAGTGCACAAGTTGGTGAATCTCCGGCCGACGACGGCGTCGTGGAGCCGGGCATGCTGGTGGAAGCCCGCGTCGCCGGCGATGTGGAGACCTTCCTGCTGGGCAGCCGTGAGATCGCCGGCGACGGCAATATCGACGTCTACAGCGAAAAGTCTGCGCTGGGTGCGTCCATCCAGGGCCTCAAGGCCGGGGACAGCACTACCTACACCGCACCGAACGGCAAGAACATCTCCGTCGAGATCATCTCTGCCAAGCCCTACACCGGGTAGGTTTTCCACGGTTCGGTGGTGGCGGGCTCTCCTACGGGAGGGCCCGCTTTTGCGTTGATGCGCGGCGGTCGTGCCGCAGCACGACGGCGGCCAGCACGCCGCCCATCGCGCCGAACAGGTGCGCCTGCCAGGAGACGCCCAGCGAGGTGGGGAAAAGGCCCCAGAGAATGGATCCGTACACCAGGAACAACACGCCGCTGAGCAGGATCTGCCCGATATTGCGGTTATAGAAGCCGCGGACAATCAGATACGCGAATAAACCGAACACCACACCGGAGACGCCCACGGTCAGTCCGCTGCCGAACAGCCATACCCCGATTCCAGAGCACAGCCAGGATATGGCAAGCACCGAAACGAACCGCCGCACCCCCTCCAGCAGCGTCAGGAACGAAAAGACGATCAAGGGGAGCGTGTTGCCCAGGAGATGGGACGTCCCGCCGTGGAGCAGCGGAGCGAACACCACGCCGTCGAGCCCCTCAAGCTGCCTCGGCAGGATGCCCAGCAGCGGAAAGAGGACCGGTTTGAAGAGCAGCGTAAGCAGGTACACCGCCCAGAGTACGGCGGCGAACAGGAGCGACCCGGCCAGGGCAGTGCGTGCACGGGAGGCAGCCATCGGCTTAACCCTCCAGCACTACGGGTTGGAAGCCAACAGTGCGCAGGTTCTTCAGCACCAGTTCGCAGTGCTCGTGGCCCTTTGTTTCCATGTTGATGGTGATCGCTACGTCTCCCATGCTGATTGATCCTCCTACCCTCGTGTGGTCCACTCCGGTGACGTTGGCGTCCGCTTCCGCGATGATCCGCGAAATGGTGGCCAGCGACCCGGGACGGTCGTCAAGGAGGATGCGGACCACCAGGTAACGGCCCGCAGCCGCCAGTCCCCGTTGGATGACCTTCAGCATCAGCATCGGGTCGATGTTGCCGCCGGAGAGGATGACCGCCGTGTTTCCAGGATTGTCGATTTTCCCGTCCATCAATGCAGCCACGCCCACGGCTCCGGCCGGTTCCACGACCATCTTGGCACGCTCGAGAAGGAAAATCAGTGCGCGGGCAAGGGAATCCTCGCTCACGGTCACCACATCGTCCACCAGTTCACGGATGATCGAAAAGGGCAGTTGCCCGGGCCGTCCGACGGCGATGCCGTCCGCGATGGTGCTGACCCTGGTCAGGGGTACCAGCGCGTCGGCAGCCAGTGACGGCGGATAGGACGCAGCGTTTTCCGCCTGCACTCCGATGATCCGGATCTCACGGCCCAGTTCCCGTGCACGGGACTTGATCGCGACGGCGACGCCGGCAAGCAGGCCGCCGCCGCCCACCCCCATCAGCACGGTGTCCAGGTCCGGTATCTGGTCCAGGAGCTCAAGTCCGATGGTCCCCTGACCGGCCACCACATCCACGTTGTCGAACGGATGGACAAAGACGGCACCGGTTTGGTCGGAGTACCGCTGGGCCTCTCCCAGGGCCTCGTCGACGGTATGGCCGTGAAGGACGACCTCCGCGCCGTGTCCCCTGGTGGCGGCCAGCTTGGGCAGCGCCACTCCCTGCGGCATATAGATCCGGGCGGAAATACCCAGGCGCGCCGCAGCTACGGCCACACCCTGTGCGTGGTTGCCGGCAGAGGCGGCCACCACTCCCCTGGCTTTGTCCGCGGGAGACAGCTTGGCCATGCGGACATAGGCGCCGCGGACCTTGAACGAACCTGCCCGTTGGAGGTTTTCGCATTTGAGGTGAACCGGCGAGCCGATTTCGCGGGCCAGGGCCCGTGATGACTCGACGGGTGTGTGGGCAATGACTCCGTCGAGGAGCTTCGCCGCAGCCCGGATATCGTCCAGGGTGACGGGCAACTGCGACAGATCGGTCATTTGCGGTGCTCTTCCTCTGTAGCCAACGTATCCACCGTGCCGGAACCGTGTTCCCCCGACACAGGGTTATCGCCGTCGTCGTTCTCTTCCCCCTCCTGTTCCATAGCCGGGTCGTCCTCCCAGCCGCGGGCCGCTATATAGCGGACCATCGTGTTGAGGATGGCCAGCAGCGGCACTGAAAACAGGGCTCCGGGAACCCCTGCGGCGAGGGTGCCCCCAGTGACTGCCAGGATCACGGCCAGGGGGTGGAGGGAGACGGCCTTGCCCATGACCAGCGGCTGGAGGATGTGGGATTCCAGTTGCTGCACCAGCAGGACGATGCCCAGCATGATCAGCGCGTTGACTCCGCCGTTTGCCACCAATGCCAGCAGGACCGCCACGAAGCCGGTGACAAACGCACCTACCAACGGAACGAACGAGCCCAGGAAGACCAAAACCCCGAGGGGCAGGGCGAGCGGTACACCGATGAGGGCTGCGCCGCCGCCGATGCCGATGGCATCGATGAGCGCCACCACCACCTGCACCCGCACGTAGTTGACCATGGATTCCCAGCCATGGATGCCGGCTCCGTAGGCAGCGGGCCGTGCCCGGCGCGGCAGTAGTCCGGAAGTGAACTCCCAGATCCGGCGGCCGTCCAGCAGGAAGAAAACCAAGGCGAAGAGGGTCAGCAGGATGCCGGCGGCGAAGTGGCCGGCACTGCTGCCCACGCTCAGGGCACCGGAGAGGATGTTGGCCGAATTGTCCTGCAGCGTGGTCGTGGCTTCGTTGAACAGCGAGTCCATGTCGCCTGCGGTGATGTTCAGCGGACCGTCGGACAGCCAGCCCTGGATCTGGCGGACCCCCGCAAGCGTTTCTCCCCAGAGATCCCGGAACCCGAGGGCAAGCTGCCGTCCCACCAAGGTCAGGGCAGCGATAACGACGCCGAGGAAGGCCACGATGGTCACAGCAACCGACAGACCGCCGGGGAGCCGGTTCCGCCGGAGCCAACTCGAAACCGGGGACAGCAGCCCGGCCAGCAGGGCGGCGATCATCAGCGGAATGATCAGCAGCGAGAAGTGGCTGAGGATCCAGATAAGCCCGGCGCCGACGATCAGGACAATGCCGAGGCGCCAGGCCCAGGCGGCACTGACCCGCAGGGCGAAAGGGACCTCGTCGTTGTTCCGGTTGGAATTCGCCGCTGCTGCCTGCAGCACGCGGGGCGCCGCTGTGCGTCGCGCATGGGGTTTCATGGGGCCATCTTTCCATACCGGGCTTGGGCAGGGACCCCTCTTTACGTGCCTATCCGCGCTGTTACCTCAAGCCGGGTCCAGCTGGGCGCGGATGCCCCAGTGGGCGGAAAAGACCGAGCCCGGGGGCAGCCACGCCAGCCCCTCCCCCGAATTCAGGGCGTTGGCCGGGGCGGTCATCGGTTCCAGGGCCACCGCGCGCCGCTGCCCGGGGAATGTGTCGGTGACGAAAACGTGGACATAACCGCATTCGGCTCCGGTCCAGAGACTCACCGTTCGGCCGTCCGGCGCGGTGAGCGTATGCCGGTGGGTGCCGGGGGCAGCCTCATCGAACGACAGGTCCGTGTAGGCGTTGTCCAGTGCCAGGTCCCCTACCCTGGCCCCGCCGCGGAGGTCCGCCGTTCCGGTTGGTTCCTGCCGGCCATTGGGAATGAGCCGCTCATCAACGGTCAGCACGGTGGCCGCAGACACCGTGAGCACCAGGTCTTCGGTCGGCACGTCGCCGAGCCGCAGGAAGGGATGGGCTCCGAGGGCAACGGGAGCGGCGGCGGTGCCCACATTCGTCAGGCTCTGCTGCACCCGCAGACCGCCGTCGTCGTCAATGCTGTAGCGGGCACGGTGCAGCAGGTGGAAGGGATACCCGTGCTGCGGGAAGATTTCCGCGCTGAGCTCCACGGCGCCCGGCACCTGTTCCCGGACCGTGTAGCCGGTATTGCGCAGCAGGCCGTGGCTCGCGTGCCCGCGGGAGGGCTCGGTGATGTCCAGCTGCTGGGTCTTCCCCGCCAGGGTCCAGCGTCCGTCCGCTGTCCGGTTGGGCCACGGCGCCAGCAGCACCCCGTTGGCGGACGGGGGTATCGCAGCGTCCGGATACGTCTGCACCAGATCGACGCCGTCAACCGTGTACCGGCGCAGCGCGCCGGCCAGGGAGGCGATGACGGCGCGGGCACTGCCGCGGCTGATTTCATATTGCGGACCGGTGGCCGGGCGGGCCTCCACCGGTTCGCTGCCGGTTGCGTTCATGCCACCCGATCTTACCCGCGCGCCCGGTAATCACTCATCGAAATGCGTGTTGACGCGGTCGCTGACGGCGGCAACCACACCTGCTGCGACATTGCGGATTTTGATATTACGGCTGTTCGAGACACTGCGCAGGATGTCGATTGCAGCCTGCTGGCTGCAGCCGTTCTGCCCCATGATGATGCCTGCCGCAAGGTCCACCACGGTCCGCGATTCCAGCGCGGCCTGGAGGTTCGCCGCCCGGTTCGCCTGCGCATCGATCTGCAGGGCCAGCCGGAGGACCTTGGCAGTTTCAGCGGCAACCGCACGCACACCGGCAATCTTGCCTGGGCCGAACGCGTGTCTCCGCGCCGAATAGCAGCTGAGGACCCCGCGGTCCCCCTCCAACGGCAGGGCGACGGCGGCAATTGACCGGATTCCGTTATCGGCTCCCCCGGCGAGCGCGGGCCAGTGCTGGTCCGCGGCAAGGTCCGTCACCACGACGTCGGGTCCGCCGCCCAGCACCGTCCCGCCCGGGCTGCCGGGACCATGCTCCGCCCGGACTGCCGGTAACCCCGGGGTCCGGACGGTGAGCAGCGGCCGCCGGCTGCGTTCCACGGCGATCGCACAGCCGTCCGGTGCAGACAGGCCCAGCCGTCGGGCAGCGATCCCGGCGGCAACGGACAGGAATACCTCGGTATCCGATCCGGCCAACAGGGCGGCAACGAGCTCCTCGACCACCGGCTGCCGCTCAGATTCGGCCATCGAAGCCCCCTTTCCCGGTCCCCCAGCGGCCATGCTACGTCCGTATAAGGAGGGTGCCCAGAGTCATCCCCTTAAACGACGGAAGGACCGCAGGCACGGTCCTTCCGGTAGTACTACCGATGTGTCGTTGCCGGAACGTCTAGTCGTTGCCTCGGAGAATCGACAGGAGACGGATGATCTCCACGTACAGCCACACCAGCGTCACGGTCAGGCCGAACGCAGCGGTCCAGGAGTAACGCTCCGGGGTGCCGGCCTTGACGCCCTGCTCGATGGACGTGAAGTCCATGATGAGCGAGAACGCTGCCAGGCCGATGGCCAGGACGCCGATGAAGACGCCCAGCGGGATGCCGAAGATCTCCACGCTGCCCCGCAGGCCCCACGGGTCCTGCACGCCGCCGAAGATCATCAGGCCGACGTTAAGCAGGGAGAAGACCGCGTAGCCGATGATCGCGATCATAAAGAAGCGGACAGCCTTAGGTGTGGCGCGCACCTTGCCGCTGCGGAACAGCACAAGGGTGACAGCGAAGACTGCCAGGGTTCCGAGCACTGCCTGCAGGCCGACGCCCGGGTACATGTTGTCCAGGACAGCGGTGAGACCGCCGAGGAACATACCTTCGAGGAAGGCGTAAGCCAGGATCATTGCGGGAACGGGCTCACGCTTGAAGGAGTTGACCAGGCCCAGGACGAAGCCGCCCAGTGCGCCCAGGATCATCAGTCCGCCGCCCAGTCCCGGCAGCAGCAGGGTCGGAACTGCGGCACCCACCAGGACCATCGCCAGGCAGAACACCGTCTTCATGATGACGTCGTCGTAGGTCATGCGGCCCATGTCCGACGGCTTGGCCGAAGGGGCCGTGTAAAGATCCTGCAGCTGCTGCGGGGTCATGTAGCTGTTATCTGTTGCCAGGGAGCCCGTTGCGGTACCGCCGCGGGTCTGGGAACGGAAGTTCTTTCCGTTGAATACCGGATTTCCGCCAAGTGCCATTGAATCTGTCCTCCATCTGGGGGCTGTTTCAGCCCAGCCTACCAAGTACAACGAGCACAGGGGGCGGCAGATTCCCGCGGAACTGCTGCCGGGAGATAACGGTTTGGCACCGCCGGATGCCCCGGAGGAACGCGGGCTTGCGTTTGCACCAACCCAGTCGTTACCCGATCGCGACATGCACACCCGGAGAAAGGTCATTGCCTGAAACATTCTGTGGGTAGCATGTTCTCCAATCGGTGACCCGTGTCACATCTGCCCGCCTGTGCGCCGTTTTTTCGGTTCCGCAGCCCTGCGTGGAGGTTTCAAAACTTGGTAAGAACATCGGCGCTGACCCGTTATCTGGGGATGCTGGCGGCCGTGGCAGCAATG
This sequence comes from Arthrobacter sp. zg-Y179, assembly GCF_020907345.1. Classification (NCBI taxonomy): domain Bacteria; kingdom Bacillati; phylum Actinomycetota; class Actinomycetes; order Micrococcales; family Micrococcaceae; genus Arthrobacter; species Arthrobacter sp. zg-Y179. The sequence goes on from NZ_JAJJOB010000010.1 coordinate 171,009, forward strand.
TTTGCTGCCCTGCTGCTCTCGGCTCCAGCCGCGTCCGCAACCACTGCAACGTCTGACGCCTCGCCGTCATCCACAAGTCCCGCCCCCGGGGCGGACTACCCCGACCGGATCAGCGGCGTCATCAAGAATGAGGGCACTCCGCTCGAGGGGGTGAAAATCACCGCGACCGGCAACGGGTACGAGGGCGAAGCCGTCACCGGGGCAAACGGCTCCTGGTCCATCGGCGTCCCGCAACAGGGCGCATATGAAGTGGAGCTGGACGAATCCACCCTTCCGGAGGGTGTCGCCCTGGCGGAAGACCAGCAGAACCCGCGCACCGTCACCTTCGCCAACACCACCAACATCACCACGCTGTTCCTGCTGGGTGAAGGCATCGTGCTGCAGGAGGAAAGCTTCGGGTCCCTGCTGCTCGAACGAGCCGTGGCGGGCCTGAGCTTCGGACTCCTGCTGGCGCTGAGCGCCGTCGGTCTCTCGCTGATCTTCGGCACCACCGGCCTGACCAACTTCGCCCATGGGGAAATGGTGACTCTGGGCGCCATCCTGGCCTTCGCCTTCGCCTCACTGGGCATGCCGCTCTGGGCCGCGCTTCCGCTGGCGGTAGTGGGCGGCGCGGCCTTTGGCTACGTGCAGGACGCCGGTATCTGGAAGCCGCTGCGACGCCGCGGCACCGGCCTGGTGCCCATGATGATCGTCAGCATCGGCCTCGCCGTGGCAGTGCGCTACACCGTCCTGTTCTTCTTCGGCGGCGGAACCCAGCAGCTGCCGGGCTCCCAGAGCCCCATATTGGAACTCGGCCCCGTGTCCATCCCCCGGAATACCTTGGTGTCCCTGATCGTCAGCCTGGCCGTCATCCTGGTGGTCGCGCTCCTGCTGCTGCGCACCCGGATCGGCAAGGCCACCCGGGCAGTGGCGGACAACCCCGCCCTGGCCGCGGCGTCGGGCATTGACGTGGACCGGGTCATCCGGCTCGTCTGGGTGATCGGTGGAGCCCTTGCCGCCATGGGCGGCATCCTCTGGGCGTACTACCGCCCCGGTGTGTCCTTCAACATGGGCCAGCAGATCCTGCTGTTGATCTTCGCCGGAGTGACCCTGGGTGGTCTCGGCACGGTCTTCGGAGCACTGGTCGGATCCGTCCTGGTAGGCCTCTTCGTGGAAATCTCCACCCTCTGGCTGGAGGCGGACCTGAAATACGTGGGCGCCCTGGTCATCATGATTCTTGTCCTGCTGGTCCGGCCGCAGGGACTCCTCGGCCGCCGCGAGCGCATAGGTTAGGGGCTTAGGTACAAATGGATTTCGCCAACATTCTTCTCGGTGCCTTCACTGAAATCATCAGCCCCACCACGGCCGCGTACGCACTGGCCGCCCTCGGGCTGGCCGTGCACTTCGGCTACACCGGCCTGCTGAACTTCGGCCAGGCCGGGTTCATGGCCGTCGGCGCCTACGGCTTCGCCATACCGATCCTCTCCTTCAATGCCCCGCTGCCGCTGGCGCTGTTGATCGCCCTGCTGGCATCCGCGGTGTTTGCCGTCATCCTGGGCATACCCACGCTTCGCCTCCGTGCGGACTACCTTGCCATCGTTACCATTGCCGCTGCCGAGATCATCCGGTACGTCGTCACCACCAACTCCATGACACCGGTGACCGGATCCGCCAACGGCCTCGCCGCCTTCACCGGCAGCTTCTACGCCCTCAACCCGATACCGGACGGCTCCTACAGCCTCGGCCCCGTCTCCATGAACGAGCGGGATCTCTGGATCCGTCTGGTGGCCTGGAGCCTTGTGGCCCTCGCCTGCCTCTTGGTGTGGATGCTGATCCGCAGCCCGTGGGGCCGCGTGCTCAAGGGCATCAGGGAGGACGAGAATGCCGTCCGTGCCCTGGGCAAGAACGTGTACGCCTACAAAATGCAGGCGCTGGTCATCGGCGGCCTCCTGGGCTCGCTGGCCGGAATCATCTTCACCCTCCCCCGGGACGCCGTGCAGCCGGCAAACTACGGGACCGAGTTGACCTTCTACCTCTACACGGCCCTTCTCCTGGGCGGAATGTCGACCGTACTGGGACCGGTCCTGGGGTCGATGATCTTCTGGGCCATCCTCTCTGTCACGCAAGGTCTGCTTTACGGTGCCATTGAATCCGGGTACATCACGTTCATCACCACTACCCAGGCAGGCCAGATCCGCTACATCCTTGTAGGCGTAGCCCTGATGCTGCTGATGATCTTCCGGCCCCAGGGCATTCTGGGCAACAAGAAGGAGCTGTCGTTCGCATGAGCCACAAAGCAGACGAGCCCCGGGCGAAAGCGCGCGCCGCAGGGGCGCACGCAGCCGGTACGGAAGCGGAAGCATCCCACGCCGGTCCCGTCACCCCGGTGTCCGTGGACAACGAATACATGGACGACACCCGTCCCATCGCACAAGGTGAGATCGGCCCGGGATGTGCCAAGCGGGATCCGATCCTGGTGGCGGAAAACGTCACCCGGACCTACGGCGGAATCAACGCGGTGGATGTGGAGCACGTGGAGATTCCGCGGCATAAAATCACCGCACTGATCGGCCCCAACGGTGCCGGGAAAACGACTCTTTTCAACCTGCTGACCGGCTTCGACACGCCCCAGTCGGGCGCCTGGCAGTTCGAGGGCAAAGACCTCGCCGGGGTCTCCGCCTATAAGGTGGCACGCCTTGGCATGGTCCGCACATTCCAGCTGACCAAGGTCATGGGCAAGCTGACCGTCTTGGAGAACATGCGCCTGGGTGCCACCGCCCAGCCGGGGGAATCCCTCAGGCGGGCGCTCCTGCCTCCGCTGTGGCGCCAGCGGGAAAAGGAGATTACCGAACAGGCCGACGTCCTGCTGGCCAAGTTCAAGCTGGACACCAAGCGGAGCGACTATGCAGCGTCCCTCTCCGGCGGCCAGCGCAAGCTGCTGGAGATGGCCCGGGCCCTGATGGTCCGCCCCAAACTGGTCATGCTGGATGAGCCCATGGCCGGCGTGAACCCGGCGTTGACCCAGTCCCTGCTGGACCACATCAAGAACCTAAAGGCCGAGGGCATGACCGTCCTGTTCGTCGAGCACGACATGCACATGGTCCGCCACATTGCCGACTGGGTGGTGGTTATGGCCGAAGGAAAGGTGGTGGCCGAAGGCCCGCCGAGCGAGGTCATGAAGGACCAGGCCGTGATCGACGCCTATCTTGGGGCGCACCATGATGTGGACCTCGCCGATTCGGAGGGTTTCGAAAAGCTGGAGGCCGAGTTGGAGCACGACGCCGAGTCATCGGTGGGTATGGAACCTGACGGCGTGGTCGGCGGGCGGATCGACGAACGGAAGGACCAGGCATGACTGCCGATGCATTCGAAGGCGACTCCGTCGTCAAGGTAACCGATCTCGTGGCGGGCTACATCCCCGGGGTGAACATCCTCAACGGCTGCAGCATCGAAGCCCGCCGGGGAGAGCTGATCGGGATCATCGGACCCAACGGTGCCGGTAAGTCCACCCTGCTCAAGGCGATGTTCGGCCTGGTCAAGGTGCATTCCGGGACCGTCGTGGTCCGCGGCCAGGACCTTACCGGGCTCAAGGCCAACAAGCTCGTCAGCCGGGGTGTGGGATTTGTTCCGCAGAACAACAACGTCTTCCCTTCCCTGACCATCGAGGAGAACCTGCAGATGGGCGTCTACCAGGCGCCCAGGACCTTTCGGGAACGCTTCGATTTTGTGGCCGGCGTGTTCCCCGAGCTGGCCAAGCGCCGTGCCCAGCGGGCGGGTTCCCTGTCCGGCGGTGAACGCCAGATGGTCGCCATGGGCCGTGCCCTGATGATGGATCCCGCCGTGCTGCTGCTCGACGAACCCTCCGCCGGTCTCTCCCCCGTCAAGCAGGACGAGGCGTTCCTGCGGGTGCATGAGATCAACCGGGCAGGGGTCTCCGTGATCATGGTGGAACAGAATGCCCGCCGCTGCCTGCAGATCTGTGACCGGGCGTACGTACTGGACCAGGGCCGGGACGCCTACACCGGTACAGGCCGCGAACTTATGAAGGATCCAAAGGTCATCCAGCTCTATCTGGGCACCCTGGCCGAGACCGCCTAGCCCCTCCCGGCCTCAGGAGGGGCCCAGGGGAGGTACGGAAGACTCCGCGCGCCTCTGGGAGGCATCACCAGAGGACAGTCAGCAGCAAGGAAGAAGCCCCCGCCGGAACCGGCGGGGGCTTCTTCCTTGCTGTTCTGCTTCAGTTACAGTTTGCCCGCTTCGGAGCGGCTCGGCTGCGGCACGTTGTCACCGTCGTACTGGTAGATACCGATGAAGGCCTCCGTGGGGTCGCCGTTCTCATCGAACGTGATCGGTCCGGAGTAGCCGTCATAATCGATGTCTCCGCCGCCGCGCAGGATGGTCACGCAGCCGGCAAAGTCGTAGCATTTCTCGCCCTCGCCGGACACGCTCTCCAGCTGGGCGGCTATGGCCTTGCCATCGGTGCTGCCCGCGGCCTCGGACGCGAGCGCCAAGAGGGTAACGGCGTCGTAGCTTTCACCCGCGTAGGACCAGTCCTTCAGGGCCGGATCGACTCCAAGCAGGGACTCCTTGAAGTTTTCCGATGCGAAGGTTCCGGGAATGGTTCCCTGCGCGCCTTCAAGGGTTCCGGCGTCCAGGTCCTTGCTGTAGTCCGACGTATTGCCGTCCACAAAGAACAACTGGCTGGCGTCGACACCCTTGGCCGTCAGCAGCGGCACGATGCTCTTGGCCTGGTCAAAGCTGATCACCACGATGGCGTCGGGCTTTGCTGCCACAACGGAGTCCACCTGGCTGCTGAACTGGGAGTCGCCCTCATTGAACATCTCCTCGGCCACTACCTGGCCGCCGGCGGATTCAACCGAGGTCTTCACGTTGCTCTGCAGCCCCGTGCCGTAGGCGTCGTTAAGCACGATCATGCCCACGGTCTGCGCGCCGCAGGACATGATGTAGTTGCCCAGGATGCGTCCCTGCAGAAGATCCGAGGGAGCGGTCCGCCAGTACAGTCCGTTGTCATCCCAAGTGGTGAAGTCCGGTGACGTGTTGGCCGGGGAGAACTGGATGACGCCGGCGCCGGTGATGTTGCCGATCACCGTTTTGGAGACGCCCGAGGACGCTGCACCGACAATGGCGCTGACGCCCTGGCTGAGCAGGTCGTTTACCGACTGGGTGGCGATATCCGTGGTGGTGTCGCCGGAATCGCGGTGGACAATTTCGATGTCCTTGCCGAGGACGCCGCCGGCCGCATTGATTTCCTCAACTGCCAGGTTGGTGCCGGCAATTTCCGGCGGGCCGAGGTACGCCAGTGAACCCGTGGTGGGCAGCAACGTGCCGACCTTGAGCGGTACGTCCGTGGTGCCGGTGGAGGCAGGAACCGCCGCCGGATCGCCCTTGGCGCCCGGGTCTTCCCCCGTTCCCCCCTGGCTTTCCGGGCAGGACAGGACTGATGCAGCGGCGGTTTCGGTCTCTGCGGATGTTTCTTCAGCGGACGATTCCCCGCTGCCGCCGCTGCATCCGCTGGCGAACATTGCGAGGCCCAGCCCAAGGGCGGCGATCTTGGCGGTGCGGGCGTATCCCGTGCCCGTGCCAAAACCGCTGGCAGTGCGTAGTGCAGTCATAAAAGTTTCTCCCCGATCGAAAGGCGGGTGCCTTTGACGCAAATACCAGGTGTTCCTGATTAGAAGAAAAGCTAGTAGATCATTGTGTCGAATATAAGAGGCTGCGGTTACAGCCTTGTAACGCTCGTCACATTCCAACATTGATCCCCTTGCCGGGAAGTGCGCGTTAGCCCTATACGATGGCCGTAGAACCGTTATCTTGGGGGAAACAAATGCATATTCCGCGCCTGTCCACTGCCGCTTCCGCACTTGCCGTGCTGCTCCTGATGGGGCCTGCTGCTCCGGCACAGGCCCTGGAGTGCGCGCCGGGCTACCTTCCCGCCGTCGTCGACGGTGTCGAGACGTGCGTCGTTAGCACCTACAGCCCCGCTGTGCCGGCACCGTCCTACAACCCGGGCGAAAGCAACTACGATCCGTCCACCGGCAACTACTCCGAAGCGGTTCCCGCCGTTCCGGTTCCGGCCGCGCCCGCCGTACCCGCGGAGCCCACGCCGGAAGCCACGCCGTCCGCCGTGCCGCCGTCCCCGGCTTCCACCGGCAGTACGGGCGGAACAACCGGCGGCGGAACGGGAGGGAACTCTTCGACCGGCACGACGTCGCCGAGTCCCAGCCGGACTGCCAGCCCCTCGCCGTCCGCTACGGACGCGGTGGATGAGGAACGTACCGCCTCGGATCTGGCGCTGCCGGCAATTGCGGCCGTCGTCATCCTCGGGCTGCTCGCCGGCGGACTGCTGCTGCGCCACCGGAACCGGTCACGCGGCTAGGGGTACCCCAGGTCGGACTCGAACCGACAACACGCGGATTTTAAGTCCGTTGCCTCTGCCAATTGGGCTACTGGGGCTCTGCGATTGCCTTCCAAGCCTACTGGAAACGCGTGGACGGCAGGAAACACAACAACGGCGGCCCTCCTGCTGGAGGGCCGCCGTCGTCGTCTGTGACGAATGCGGAAGACTAGGCCTTCACGGCCGGCTTCTTAGCCGGCGTTGCTGCTTCCTCGAAGCCGCGGCGCGGATCTTCCAGGTTTCGCAGCGACGTCAGGTCGCGGCCGTAGCTCACGTTCAGCAGCCAGCCCGAGATGACGCGGAACTTGCGCTCGAACATCGGCATGGCCAGGCCGTGGTAGCCACGGTGCGCCAGCCAGGCCGGGAAGCCCTTCAGGCCAAAGCCCATGATGTTGGCGACACCCTTGTACTGGCCGAGGCCGGCAACAGCGCCAAGGCTCTTGTGGTTGTACTCTTCCACGGTGCCGACGCCGTAGCGGGCGGCCATGATGTTCTTGGCCAGCAGCTTCGCCTGGCGGACGGCATGCTGTGCGTTCGGGACGCAGAAGCCGCCCACTCCGCCGCCGGAAAGATCCGGAACCGCGGAGACGTCGCCGGCAGCCCAGGCGCCGTCGATGGGGCCGTCGTCGCCGGTGATGCGCAGTTCGGCGTTGGCACGGACACGGCCGCGCTCATCCACCGGGAAGTCGGTGGCGCGGACCATCGGGTTCGCCTGCACACCGGCGGTCCAGATCAGGGTGTCAGCACCGAACTCGCCCGCCGGGGACTTGTCCGCCATGTTGATCAGCTTGAGGAGGCCGCCTTCTGCGGACGCCAGCGACGTGTTCAGCAGGACCTCGATGCCGCGCTCACGCATGCTGGAGACAACCCACTCGGCCTGGTCCGGCTTGACCTCGGGCATAACCCGGCCCATGGCCTCGATCAGGACGAAGCGGAGGTCTTCGCGGCGAAGCCGGTCATTGATACGGACCGCATCGCGGGCCATGTCTTCGAGCTCGGTCAGGGTTTCGATGCCGGCAAAGCCGCCGCCGACGACGACGAAGGTCAGCGCGCGTTCGCGTTCCGGGCCGACGGGCATGAGCGATGCGGTTTCAATGCGCTCGAGCACGTGGTTCCGGGTGGCCATTGCTTCTTCGATGCTCTTCATTCCGATGCCGGCCTCGGCGAGGCCCGGGATCGGGAAGGTGCGGGTGATCGAGCCAGCCGCTACGACGACATCCTGGTAGGGCAGCTCGAACGGCTCGCTGCCGTCGCCCGGCTCAACGGTCGCGGTGCGGGCGGCATGGTTGATGGAAGTCACCTTGCCGTTGATCAGCTCGGTCTGCTTCAGGTGCATGCGGTGGGACACAACGGCGTCGCGGGCTTCAATGGTGCCTGCGGCAACCTCGGGAAGGAAAGGCTGGTAGGTCATGTACGGCAGCGGATCCACTACCGTAACAATCCCTCCCTGTTCCTTTACCTTCTTCTGGAGGTCTTTGGCTACGTACAGACCGACGTAACCACCGCCGACCACCAGAACGCGGGGACGGTCAGAAAACTGCTTGTTCGATGCCATGCCCCAATCCTACCTGAGTTTGTGAAAGCTTTCACGAACCATTTGACAAACCACGAACAGGGCGTTTCGCTACCGGACTCCGGCTTCGTCCAGGGAGCCCGTTTCGGTGGGCTGCGTCCCGCCGGCCGTTCTCCCGCGCCGTCGAATGTGGGTGACATGCACAGTGCCGGCCACCAGCAGGGCCACCAGGAGCCCGCCGAAACCGAGTACGACGACGGCGGGAAGGTCGCCGTTCGCAGCTGCCGGCTCCTGCGCCTCCGGGACTTCGGGTTCCGGCAGGTCCGGGACCGTGGGGGCGGGAATGTCGGCGGCGCCGGGCGAGGCGTCCGCCACCCGCCGGTGCACGCGGATCCACTCGGCAATGGTTCCCAGCGGGTTGCTGGTGACGGAAGGAACATCGGCATTCACTGCGGCATTGGCGTCCAGGATCCCGTACCCATAGATGGTGTCCGTACCCGGGGCGCCGGCATCCCGCGCGGTACTGACGATCCGGTTGACTACGTCCGCAGCGCTCATTTCCGGATGTGCCGCACGGATCAGTGCAGCAACACCGGACACCAGCGGCGCCGCCCCGGAGGTGCCTTCCCACGTTGCATACCGGGATGTGTTCCCGGGCATCCCCCCGATCAGGTCTTCGGCAGGAGCGGCAACACCAATGCTGATGCCTTCGGAGGACGATTCCTGGCTGGCCTCGCCCTGCCGGTTCAGGCCGGCCACGGTGAGGACCCCGGGAATGGTGGCGGGTGCTCCCACCTGGATCATGCCGACACCGCGGTTGCCGGCGGCTGCGACAACCACCACGTCATTCTGCTCGGCGTAAAGGAACGCGTCATCCCAGCTCTCCGGCCAGGCGGTCGAGGTACTGCCGAGGGACATGTTGATGACCTGGGCACCGTTGTCCACGGCCCAGCGGACGGCGGCGGGGATCTGCGTGTCAATCGGAACTCCGCCGGGATTCGTTCCGCCGATCCAGGTGGAGACAGCGAGGATCTCCGCCTCGGGGGCAACGCCGATAATGCCGTCGGGGCGGTCCGCCGGCTTGTCCTTGTCCTCTTCTTCCTTTTTGTCGCCTTCGCTGGCTTCCGTGTCCTCCGGGGGTTTCTCGTGGCCGCGGCCCGCCAGCAGTGTCGCCACCAGCGTTCCGTGCCCGGGTGTGCTGCCCAGGCCCTTGGCACCCTGCGGATCGCCCGCGCCTGATGCATCGAACCCTCCGACGACGGCACCGGCAAGGTCGGGGTGGGTTGCATCGACGCCGGTATCGATGACGGCCACCTTCACTCCTGCGCCCTTGGTGGTCTTCCAGGCCTCGGTCACACCGTAGTCGGTGAGCCAGTACTGTTTGTCCCGCCATTCATCGGCCTGTGCCGGAGCAGGTGCCAGCAGCGGCACCGCCACTGCTGCGCAGAGCGCTGCGGCGGCGGTCCTCAGGCGTGCTGCGCCTCCCCGGCGGCGGCCGGGCGCGGTTCCCGTTGCCCTCACGCGCTCAGCGCAATGCCGTCAAGGATGTCGTGTTCGCTGGCGAACGCCGTGGCCACGCGGCCGTCGGTCAGTTCGTCGATGCGGTCCACGATGGTGCGCCAGATCAGCGCTCCGGCCCCGATAACGTCCACGCGGCCCGGATGCATGTACGGCAGCGCTGCCCGCCCGGCACGGTCCCGCCGCAGCAGGGCGTCGGCTGTCTCGTCAATCCGCTCCCGGCTCAGCTCGGCCCCGTGTATGGCCTCGGGAGAGTACTCCGCCAAGCCCAAGGCCGCGGCGGTGACAGTGGTGATGGTCCCGGCCACCCCGACCAGCCGATCGGCTTCGGCCAGCGGCACAGTAACCAGTGCGGAAGCAATCATGTCCAGGATATCGGCGCGTGCGGACGCGATTTCTGCTTCGGTAGGCGGATCCGACAGCAGGTACCGTTCGGTAAAGCGCACGCAGCCCATGTCGGTGCTCTTCGCCGCCAGGACGCCGGAGCCGTCACCGAGGACGAACTCGGTGCTGCCGCCGCCCAGGTCCACCACGAGCGTCTTGGCGCCGTTCCCGCCGGCGAAGACGCTAGCCGCGCCGGTAAACGAAAGCGCCGCTTCCTCGTCTCCGCTGATCACTTCGGGTTCAACGCCGAGGCGTTCGCGGATTCCGTCGACGAATTCCTGCCGGTTTTCGGCGTCGCGGCTGGCGGAGGTGGCAACAAACCGGATCCGGGCGGCCCCATGCTCACGGATCAGGGAAGCGTACTCATCAGCCGCGGCAAAGGTGCGTTCCAGTGCTTCCGGGGCCAGCCGTCCGGTGGCATCCACACCCTGTCCCAGCCGGTTAACCCGCATCAGGCGAACGACGTCGGTGAGCTGGGCCGCGCCGTGATCGTCCCGGGTGATGTCCGCGATGAGGAGCCGGATGGAGTTGGTGCCGCAGTCGATGGCTGCAACCCGCATGCCTTCGGCGCGGGTGTCTTCCTGGCCTGTCACAGTTCCCCCTCGTTCGTTGCGGCATCCGTTGCCTGCCGGCGTGCAGCCTTCTTGCTCTCGAGTTCTTCCGGGCTTAGGCCCTGCGTCTTCATGTGGCGGCTAAGGTCACGCGCCGGAGCGGGAGCTGCAGTGTCCCAAGCACCTTCGCAGTAGCAGCGGTCGGTTGTCCACCATTGTTCAATAGCGGCCAGCGCTTCGTCGCCCAGCGGATTCACCCCGGGGCCGGCGGCCAGGGAATGGCCCACCAGCACGTGCAGGCATTTCACGCGGTTGGGCATTCCGCCCGCGGAGACACCGTCGATTTCCGGTACCGGACCGGTTCCGGTGCGCTCCCCGATCTCGTTACGGACCCGGAGGTAGTGTTCGTGGGCGCTTCGGTACCGCTGCGCCAGCTCCGGGTCTTCCTCCAGCCGGCGGCTCATATCGGTCATCAGGCCGGCGGCTTCCAGCCGGGACACGGCAGCCGTGATGACCGGATGCGTCAGGTAATAGGTGGTGGGGAAAGGTATGCCGTTGCTCAGCCGGGGGGCCGTGGTGGCTACCAGAGGGTTGCCGCAGACGCAGCGGGCGCCGATTTCAACGACGTCGCGCACCGGGCGGCCAAGCTGCCGGCTCAGGGTTTCCAGGTCTTCCTGGGTGGGGGCGAGCTGGTCCTGGGTCATGCAGGAGGTTCCTTCCGTGGGGGCCGGTGAGGGCCCCGGGCTGCTTCTTCTATCAGCCTCCAGATTACTGTGCCGTGGCGGATTTCTTGACCGAGTCCCACAGCGAATCCACCCACTGCAGGTCTTCGGGCTCCTCTTCGGAAGCAATCTGCTCTGCTTGTTCCACGCCGTTTTCACCCTTGACCAGGTACCGTTTCTCCCCCGGCATCACCAGGAAAATCCGGTCCCTCGCCTGCTGCTTGATGTAGGCAGGATCTTCCCAGCGGCCAAGCTGGACTTCCAATTCGGCCTGTGTTGCCTGGGCCTCGGCAATCTCCGCCTTCATCACGGCGATCTCCGAGCGCTGCTGGAGGTACGTCCGTACCGACGGTGCAAGCAGCACGGTGATGGCCACCATCACCATGGCCAGGACCAGCAGCCGTCCGGAGAATGCCTTTGCGGGCACGGGACGCAGTTCATCGGGGGCTTCCACCTCCGGCACGGCTGCGGGGGCTTTTGATTCCGGTGCAGGATCGGACTTGCGCCGGATCGCGCCGGAAAGCTGGGAGCGCACTGCTGCGCGGGCGTCCGATGCCGACAGCTTCCCGAAGCGCTGGTTCCCCGGCTGCGTTCCGGCCTTCGGAGCTTCGGTTTTCCGGGCCGCCGGCTGCTTAGCTGCAGCCTTCGGGGCCGGTGCTTCCTTAGCCGCAGCCTTCGGGGCCGGTGCTTCCTTAGCCGCAGCCTTCGAGGCGGCAGCTTTGGGTGGCGCCGTCTTCGCTGCAGCAGCTCTGGGGGCCGCAGCCTTCGAGGCGGCCGGCTTCGCCGTCACCGGTTTCGACGCGTTGCCTCCGCTGGCTTTAACCCTGTCCGGGTTCGTTGGGGCCGCGGGCCGGGGCACCTTGGGGCGTCGGGTTGGCATGCGCTTCCTGTCTAAATCGGTGCTGAAAGAAAAGGCGGGGCAGACGGTGAAAAACAACCGCGGGCGGGTTCCCTCCTATGAGGTTACCCACCCGCGGTGATTGGAGCCTGTTCCGCAACGCCTACCGTCCCGGAATCGGGCCGGCAGCCGCCGCGGCGGTACGGCTACTTGGCGTTGTTGAAGCGCGGGAACGCGCTGCGCCCTGCGTAGCGTGCGGCGTCGTCCAGCTCCTCTTCGATGCGCAGCAGCTGGTTGTACTTGGCCACGCGCTCGGAACGGGCCGGAGCACCGGTCTTGATCTGCCCGGCGTTGGTGGCAACGCAGATGTCCGCGATCGTGGTGTCTTCGGTCTCACCGGAGCGGTGCGACGTGATGGTGGTGTAGCCGGCGCGCTGGGCCATGGTGATGGCGTCCAGGGTTTCGGACAGGGTGCCGATCTGGTTGACCTTTACCAGCAGCGAGTTGGCGGCATTGTTCTTGATGCCGGTTTCCAAGCGTGCCGGGTTGGTGACGAAGAGGTCATCGCCCACAATCTGCACCTTGTCGCCGATGGACGCGGTCAGGGTCTTCCAGCCGTCCCAGTCCTCCTCGTCCAGCGGGTCCTCGATGGAAACCAGCGGGTAGTCACGGACCAGTTCCTCGTAGTAGGCGGACATTTCGGCCGCGGTCCGGTTCTGACCTTCGAAGAGGTACGAGCCGTCCTTGAAGAATTCGGAGGCTGCCACGTCCAGGGCCAGGGCGATGTCGTTGCCCGGTACGTAGCCGGCACGCTCGATGGCTTCGATGATCAGGTCCAGGGCTGCACGGTTGGAGGGCAGGTTCGGAGCGAAGCCGCCTTCGTCGCCAAGACCGGTGGAGAGGTTCTTTTCCTTCAGCACGGACTTGAGGTTGTGGTAGACCTCAACGCCCCAGCGCAGGCCCTCGGAGTAGGTCTGCGCACCCAGGGGAACAATCATGAATTCCTGGATGTCGACGTCGGAATCGGCGTGCGAGCCGCCGTTCAGGATGTTCATGAGCGGCACGGGCAGGATGTGCGCGTTGGGACCGCCGAGGTAGCGGTACAGCGGCAGTGCAGCGGATTCAGCTGCGGCACGGGCGACGGCGAGGGAGACGCCGAGGATGGCGTTGGCGCCCAGGCCGGACTTGTTCTCGGTGCCGTCCAGGTCGATCATGGCCTGGTCGATGGCACGCTGGTCGGATGCGTCGAACCCGAGCAGTGCCGGCTGGATCTGTTCGATCACGGCTTCAACGGCCTGCAGTACGCCCTTGCCCTGGTAGCGGTTCTTCTCGCCGTCGCGGCGTTCGTTGGCTTCGAAAGCGCCGGTGGAGGCGCCGGAGGGGACAGCCGCGCGGCCGAAGGTGTCGTCGTCGAGCAGCACCTCCACCTCGATGGTGGGGTTGCCGCGGGAATCAAGAATCTCGCGGGCATGGATGGCATCGATGATGGCCATTGAATTGCTCCTGTTCATTGGAACGATTGGAAAGAAAACCGCAGGCCTGCCTGCCGGGCAGGTTCTGAGTGTCTGCCTCTTAGCCTAATAGAATCGCGGCTCCGAGTAAGGTCCGGTGAGCTGAATCACGGATATCGGTGATCTCTTCGGCGCAGGGCAGGCGGCGCCGAAATCAGGTGCCTGCGTCTTCGTCCGTGTACCGGCGGACCGCCGCCCGCAGGGCTGTTTCGGCGTCGAGCCCCTGTTCCGAGGCGCGGCGGACCAGTGAAAACAGCGCGTCACCGAGCCCGTTTTCGTCGGTAAATTCCACGTTCGAGGCCTGCGGCAGCTGCCGTCCGGCACGGCCGGCACGGCCGGCACGGGACAGGGTCTTGGCGGCCAGGAGCAGCGCCGGCAGGCCTGCGGGAATTCCCTCGAACGGGGAGGTCCGGTTGGGCGTCTCGGCTTTCTTCGCTTCGTCCCAGGCCTGTTCAATCGCCGCGATACCGGACTCTTCGCTGGATTCCCGGAGGCTGCCGTCGGGACGGAAGACATGCGGATTCCGGCGGATCATCTTCGCGGTAAGGGAATCAATCACGTCCGCCACCGTAAAGCTGCCGGCTTCCTGCTGCAGGCGGGCATGAAGCAGCACCTGGAGCAGCACGTCTCCGAGTTCGCCGCGCAGTTCCGCAGCTCGCCCGGGAGCGGCCGTTCCGCCCTCCACCGCTTCAACGAGTTCATATGTTTCCTCCACGAGGTACTCGAGCAGGGACTCGTGGGTCAGTGCCCTGGTCCAGGGGCAGCGCTCGCGGAGGGCGCCGATGACCTCGGTGAGGCGGGTGAACCGCTCACCGAGGTCATCGGGAAGGGGGATTTCAGCCACGGGCGCGGTTGAACCCCTCGGTGACATAGGCCGAAAGCGCAGCACGCTCGTCCAGCGGCAGGAACGCGGCGTTGACGGCGTTCATTGTCAGTTCCAGGACATCGTCGAGGTCGTAGTCGAAGGTCTCCATCAGGAGCTCGAACTCGCCGGTGAGCGTCACCGAGCTCATCAGCCGGTTGTCCGTGTTGACGGTGACGGCGAAGCCTGTCTGGTAGAGCAGGTCGATCGGGTGGGTCTCGATGTCTTCACCGAAGGAGGCAACGGCACCGGTCTGCAGGTTCGAGGACGGGCACACTTCCAGGGCGATGCCGCGGTCCCGGACCCAGTTCGCCACCCGGCCCATGCTCACGATGCCCACTTCGGGTTCGTCCGGTGCGCCGTTGTCCTCGAATTCGACGTCGATGTCCTCGGCGATCCGCACGCCGTGACCCAGCCGCAGTGCCCGGCCGTGGACCAGGGCATCCACGATGCTCTCGATTCCGGCTGCTTCTCCGGCGTGCACGGTGGCCGGGAACTGGTTTTCGGCCAGATAAGTGAACGCGTCCTTGAACCGCGAAGGCGGGAAGCCGTCTTCCGGGCCGGCGATATCGAAGCCCACGGCGCCGGAATCGCGGTGCCGTACGGCCAGCTCGGCAATTTCCATGGCACGGTCGGCGTGCCGCATGGCGGTGATCAGCTGTCCCACCTGGATGAAGCTGCCCGCGGCTTCCGCGTTCGCAACGCCTTCTTCGATGCCGGCCTGCACTGCTTCCACGGCTTCGTCCAGGCTCAAGCCCGCCTGCACATGCTGTTCCGGCGCCCAGCGGACTTCCGCATAGACCACGCCGTCAGCTGCGAGGTCTTCGACGAATTCGCGGGCCACCCGCACCAGGCCCTCGCGCGTCTGCATGACGGCGATGGTGTGGTCGAAGGTTTCGAGGTAGCGCTCCAGGGACCCGGAGTCCGCCGAATCGCGGAACCACTCCCCCAGCGCGGCGGGGTCGGTGCTCGGCAGGGTATGGCCGACGGCGGCGGCCAGCTCAATGATGGTGGCCGGACGGAGGCCGCCGTCAAGGTGGTCGTGCAGCGATACCTTCGGCAGGCTGCGCACGTCGAGGGAAGAGGACGCGGGGAGATTTGTAGGCTCAGTCACACAGCAACTCTACGGTGTTTCAGGCGGCCTTCTGCGTGCTCTCGTCGTCGTCGGCGTTCGGCATGCCGTCCGCTGCCCCGGGTGCTGCCCCTGCTGCGGAGCCCCGGACCATGGTGATGATGCGGTCGATGATCAGGCCCAGGACAAGGGCGCCGGTCACACCCACCACGACACCGAGCAGGTGGTGCTCGTTGAACCAGGCACCGGCTATCGCGCCGATAGCCACGCTGTAGGCGGCCCAGACAATTCCGGAGATCGCGGTCAGGGAGATAAACCGGCGCCGCGGGAACCCTGTGGCGCCGGCGGTGAGGTTCACTACCACGCGGCCGACCGGGATGAACCGGGCCACGAGGATCAGCGACATGGAGCGTTTGTCGAGTTCATGGCGGGCCCAGGCGAAGGAACGGCGCATCTTCGGCGTGCGCATCCAGCGGAACCGTTCGGTTCCGATCCAGCGGCCCAGCAGATAGGCGAGATTGTCGCCCAGGAAGGCACCCAGGGCTGCTGCGGGAATGAGCAGCCAGATATTCACGCCTGCGCCGCTGAGCGCCAGCGATGCCAGTGCGACCACCAGGGATTCGCTGGGCACCGGCGGGAAGAACCCGTCGATCAGGCAGCAGGCCAGGAGCCCGATGTAGACCCACGGCGAACCCGCTGTGGAGAGGATGAAGTTGTTTATGCCGTCCACTGTGGCACTGAGAACGTCCAACAGCTGCCGCTCCTTGAGTTAGCTACCTAGGTCCTTTACAAGCATGCCACGCAGAGACCGATGCCTGCGGCGCCCCCTTCCGGCGACGCGCCCGGAGTGCCCAGCGGAGATCCCCCACCTGAGGGGCACCGGTGCCGCCGGCCTGCGGAGGGCGGGCGCGGGACTTGACCGGCGCGCCGGACCCGGAGGGCCGCGGAGGACCCCGGAGGCAGGCCCCTTCACCGAGGGGTCCCGCCGCCGAGGGGCCCGGTCTCGCCGGACCCGAAGGGCCGCGGAGGGCCCCGGAGGAAGGCGGCTTTAATATTTCCTGCGAGCTCTGCGAGCAGGAAATTTCGTTGCCGCCGTTCCGGGGCCCGTAGGGCCCGCAGGGCCCGGCACCCCGGCGCGCCGGGCCCCGAAGCCCCTAGCTGATCCGGTCGATGATCAGCTTCCGGGCCGGACGTGACCCCTCGGGAGCGACGACGACGGCGTCGGCCAGTGCCTCGCGGGCACGGTCGAACTTTTCGGGGGTGTCGGTCAGCAGCGTCATCAGCGGCTCGCCGGCGCGGACGGTGGCGCCCGGCTTGGCGTGCATCACGACGCCGGCACCGGCCTGGACCGCGTCTTCCTTGCGGGCACGGCCGGCGCCGAGGCGCCAGGCGGCAACGCCTACGGAGAGGGCATCAAGTTCCACCAGTACGCCGTCTGCGGGCGCGTAGATGGTTTCGGATTCGCGGGCCACCGGAAGCGCAGCATCCGGGTCGCCGCCCTGCGCGGAGATCATCCGGCGCCAGACGTCCATTGCGCGGCCGTCCTTGAGGGCTGCTTCGGGGTCGGCGTCAGGCTGCCCGGCCGCCGTGAGCATTTCGCGGGCCAGGGCCAGGGTGAGCTCTACAACGTCCTCGGGTCCGCCGCCGGCGAGTACATCCACGGACTCCTGTACCTCGATGGCGTTGCCGGCAGTCAGGCCCAGCGGGGTGGACATGTCGGTCAGCAGGGCCACCGTGTTCACGCCGGCGTCCTTGCCCAGGGCCACCATGGTCTCGGCCAGTTCGCGGGCACGGGCTTCGTCCTTCATGAACGCGCCGCTTCCGACCTTGACGTCGAGCACCAGCGAACCGGTGCCTTCGGCGATCTTCTTGCTCATGATCGAGGAAGCGATCAACGGAATGGCTTCCACTGTTCCCGTGACGTCACGCAGCGAGTACAGCTTCTTGTCGGCCGGGGCCAGGCCGGCACCGGCAGCGCAGATAACCGCGCCGACGTCGCGCAGCTGGGCCATCAGCGCATCATTGCTCAGGGCCGCCTGCCAGCCCGGAATGGCTTCGAGCTTGTCCAGGGTGCCGCCGGTGTGGCCGAGCCCGCGGCCGGAGAGCTGCGGGACGGCAACACCGAACACGGCTACCAAAGGTGCCAGCGGGAGGGTGATCTTGTCTCCCACGCCGCCGGTGGAGTGCTTGTCCGAGGTCGGCTTGCCGAGGGAGGAGAAGTCCATCCGCTCCCCCGAGTTGATCATGGCGTTGGTCCAGCGGGAGATTTCCGCCCGGCTCATGCCGTTGAGCAGGATTGCCATGTTCAGCGCGGCCAT
Organism: Arthrobacter sp. zg-Y179; assembly: GCF_020907345.1. NCBI lineage: Bacteria > Bacillati > Actinomycetota > Actinomycetes > Micrococcales > Micrococcaceae > Arthrobacter > Arthrobacter sp. zg-Y179. The sequence goes on from NZ_JAJJOB010000010.1 coordinate 188,692, forward strand.
CTGCTCATCCGCGATCGCTCCGCGGGTGTACGCGTCGATGGTCCAGTCAATCTGTTCCGGGGTCAGTGTGCCCCGGTCCCGCTTGATTCCGATGATGTCTACGGCGTCGAACTTTTCAGCGGTCATGTTTATTTGTCCTGCCCTTCGAGGTGCTGCGGTCCAAAAGCATCCGGCAGGACTTCGTCCATGCTTCGAATGCCGCTTACTGTCATCAACTGCATACCCGGTGCCCGGAATTCGTAGAGCAGCTGCCGGCAGCGGCCGCACGGCATCAGTACGTTGCCGGATCCGTCCACGCAGGCAAAGGCGGCCAGGCGGCCGCCTCCGGTCATCTGCAATTGGCTGATCATCGAACATTCGGCACACAGCGTCAGCCCGTAGGAGGCGTTTTCAATGTTGCAGCCGGAAACAATGCGGCCGTCGTCGGTAAGCGCCGCAGCGCCTACCGGGTATTTCGAGTAGGGCACGTAGGCGTGGGCCAGGGCCGCGCGTGCGGTTTCCAGGAGCTGGTCCCAGTCCACCTGGCCGGGGGTCGTCTGTGTCATGTCTTCCTTCCAATTGGGTTTCCGGTCCGGTCGGACCGGAAACCACGAGGGACCTGCCGCCGGTTTCCCGGCAGCAGGTCCCCCTGAGAGCTATCCCTTGATGTACGGCACGCCGCTGGCAGCCGGGCCGCGGGACTTGCCCACAACGCCGGCCACCGCGAAGATCGTCACCACGTAGGGCAGCATCGACAGGAACTGGCTGGGTACCGGGGTACCCAGCAGGCCCAGGACGTACTGCAGGTTCGTGGCGAAGCCGAACAGCAGGGCCGCGGCTGCGGCACCAAGCGGGTTCCAGCGGCCCAGGATGAGGGCCGCGAGGGCAATGTAGCCCTGGCCGCCGGTCATGTCCTGGCCGAAGCTGGAGACCGACACGAGGGTGAAGAACGAACCGCCGACGCCGGCCACGGCACCGGCGAGCAGCACGTTCGTGAACCGGGTCCGGTTGACGTTGACGCCCAGGGTGTCGGCCGCCTTCGGGTGTTCTCCGACCGCACGGGTACGCAGGCCCCAGCGGGTGTGGAACAGCCCGAAGTAGACCGCCGCAACGGCGAAGTACATCAGGTAGCCGATCAGCGACTGGTCGAACAGGATCGGTCCGATGATCGGGATGTCTGCCAGGAACGGAATCCGGATGTTCGGCAGGCGCGGCGCCGAGTTCAATTCGGCCGGGTTCGCGCTGAGCACGGTGGAGAAGAGGAAGCCGGTCAGGCCGGACACCAGCACGTTCAGCACGACGCCCACGATGACCTGGTTGACCACGTACTTGATGCTGAAGACGGCCAGCACCAGGGAGACGAGCACACCGGCGATGGCTGCTGCCAGCAGACCGACGAAGGCACTGCCGGACACCGTGCCGGCCACTGCCGCGGCAAAGGCGCCGAAGAGGAGCTGGCCTTCGATGGCGATGTTGACCACGCCGACGCGTTCACACAGGACACCCGAGAGCGAACCGAAGATCAGCGGCACGGCGAGGGTGATGCTGCCGGCCAGCAGGCCGTAGAGGGCAATGTTGGGCGTGCCGGCACTGCCGACGGACCAGGAAAGGAACGCCGCCACGAAAACGACGCCGAAAATCACCGGGAGCCAGAGCGGCAGGCGCCGCCCCGAACGGACCAGGACAAAGGCCCAGGCAGCGGCCAGGACGAGCACGATGGCGCCTGCCCAACCGAAGACCTTGGCGGAGAACACCAGGTCCGGGAGCGTAATGGCTGCCCCGGGATCGGTCAGCCGGAAGGTGACATCGGTGGACGGGGCTCCGAAAGCGAAGAACACCAGGGACAGCAGGGCAAGCACGCCCAGCAGGATCGGTGTCTTCCAGCTGCGCACAACGGCAGCGGGCGCCGGTGTCAGCGCGGGGGTGGGGGTGGTTGCGGTGCTCATGCTGCTCCTCCGGCGGCTGCGGCGGGCTTGCGGGTGGAGCGGAAGGCTCCGGGCGGCGGGATCCTGAACAGCGAACGCACCAGCGGCGGGGCCGCGATGAACAGCACGATCAGGGACTGGACCACCAGGACAATGTCGATGCTGGTACCGGTGTTGGTCTGCATGGCGACACCCCCGGCGCGGAAAGCGCCGAAGAGGAGGCCGGCAGCGAAGGTACCCCACGGCGTCGAACGGCCCAGCAGCGCCACCGTGATGGCGTCAAAGCCGAAGCTGGCCGCCACGTCGGTGGTCAGCACGCGCTCGGTTCCGGAGACCTGGGACACGCCGGCGAGGCCGGACAGGGCGCCGGCGATGAGCATAACCACCACGTAGCCCTTCGTGGTGCTGATACCGGCGTTCCGGGCGGCGTCGGGGTTGGCGCCCACGGCACGCAGTTCGAAGCCGATCGTGGAGCGGTTGAGCAGCCACCATACGAAGACCGTGGCCGCGATCGCCAGGATGAAGCCCCAGTGCAGGCGGAAATCCGCGCCGAACAGCTTGGGGAACATGGCGCTGTCAGCCAGCAGCGGGCTGATCGGGTTGTTGCTGCCCTCCCGCTGGAAACCGGGAGTGGAGAGCAGGAACGCGACCAGTTGGATGGCCACATAGTTGAGCATGATCGTGACGATCACCTCGTGGGCTCCCGTGCGGGCCTTCAGCAGGCCGGCAATGCCGCCCCAGATGGCTCCGCCGAGCAGACCGGCGATGATCACCAGGACGATGTGCAGCACTGCGGGCAGCTGCCAGGTGAACCCGACCCACGCCGCCAGGGTGGCGCCCATGATGATCTGGCCCTGCGCACCGATGTTGAACAAGCCGGCACGGAACGCCAGCGCGACGCCGAGGCCGGCGCAGATCAGCGGGGTCGCGGTGGTCAGCGTCTGGGTGAGGGGGTAGATCGCACGGCTGAAGGTCTCAGCCTCCAGATTGATGATCGAACCCTGGAAGAGCGAGTAGTACGCTCCGGCCGCCGCGTCCCAGGCAGCGGCGAAGAAATCGCCGGGACGGTTGAACAGGTAGCCTGCTGCCTCTGTGGCTTCCTCGTTGGTCAGGGCGATCAGCACCCCGCCCACAATCAGGGCCATCAGGACGGCGAGCACGGATACCAGACCGTTTCCGGTCACGATCCGTTCGAGGACGCCGCGCCGGGTGTCCGGCTCCGGTGTCATGGTAGTGCCGACGGCGGCCGCGGGCGGCGCCAGCTGGCCTCCGGCGGTTTCCGCAGCTACTTCGAGGCGTGCCTCATCGGCAGCCGAAGTCTTGCGGTCTGGTGCTGGCCCACCAGTGGTGGACTTTTCCGGGCTCACTGCGCCCCTCCCTCAATAATTTGGTTTTCCTCGGGCGCGGCCTCTCGGGCCAGCGCCTCGTCGGCGGTCATGCCGGCCATCATCAGGCCCAGCACGTTCCGCGATGTGCCGCCGGGCACAATGCCCATCAGGCGGCCGCCGTACAGCACGGCAATACGGTCCCCGAGCTCGAGGACCTCGTCCAGTTCGGTGGACACGATCATCACCGGCGTGCCGGCTTCCCGTTCGGCGATGATCCGCCGATGCAGGAATTCGATGGAACCAACGTCCACCCCGCGGGTGGGCTGGGAGGCGATGAACAGCGAGAGCGGCCGGGACAGTTCCCTGGCCATAACCACCTTCTGCTGGTTACCGCCGGACAGTGTGCCCGCCGGGGTGGCCGCAGTCTGGGTACGGATATCGAATTCGGTGATCTTTTCCTCGGCGTTGGCGCCGACCACTGCGGGCTTCATCGACAGGCCGCGCGCAAACGGCGGCTCGTCATAGCGGTTGAGGACCAGGTTTTCGGCAACCGAGAAGGTGCCGACCAATCCGTCAACGTTGCGGTCCTCGGGCACGAAGCCGACGCCGGCGTCGATGATCTTGTGGGTCTTCATGCCCACGAGTTCCCGTCCGTCCAGCTTGATGGAGCCGGTCACGTGTGCCTGCAGTCCCATAACTGCTTCGGTGAGCTCGGTCTGGCCGTTGCCCTGGACACCGGCGACGGCCAGGATCTCGCCCTTGGCAATGCCGAAGCTCAGGCCGTTGACCACCGGCTGGCCGCTGGCGGAGAGAACCGTGAGGTTATCCACCCGGAAGGTCTCTTCGCCCGGGACGGCCGGAGCCTTGTCCAGGCTCAGGCTGACCGAACGGCCGACCATCAATGCCGCCAGTTCGGTGGTGCCGGCGCTGGGCTCTGCGGAGCCGACTACCTTGCCGCGGCGGATTACCGTGATGACATCGGAAACGGCCTTTACCTCGCGCAGCTTGTGCGAGATGAAGACGACGCCCTTGCCGTCACTGGTGAGCTGGCGCATGATGCCCAGCAGTTCGTCTGTTTCACGCGGGGTGAGCACCGCGGTCGGTTCGTCGAGGATCAGGACTTCTGCGTCCCGGATCAGTGCCTTGATGATTTCCACGCGTTGCTGGACGCCGACGGGCAGGTCTTCCACAAGAGCGTCGGGATCGACGTCGAACCCGTACTGGTCCGAGATCTCCCGGATCCGGCGGCGGGTGTCGTCCAGGTTGAGCATTCCGGCGAACCGGGTTTTTTCATTTCCCAAGGCCACGTTCTCGGCCACGGTAAAGACCGGTACGAGCATGAAGTGCTGGTGCACCATGCCGATGCCGGCGGCCATGGCGTCCGAGGGGCCGCTGAAGGTTACCGGCCGCCCGTCGATGAGGATCTGCCCCTCGGTCGGCTCGTAGAGGCCGTAGAGGACGTTCATCAGCGTCGATTTACCGGCGCCGTTCTCGCCGAGCAGGCTATGTACCTGCCCCGGCTCGACCACGAGGTCGATGTGGTCATTGGCTACCAGCGAACCGAATCGCTTGGTGATGCCTTGAAGCTCGAGTTTCACAAAACCCCAACCAATCTGTTCTAAAAAGTGCTGTGTGGGAGGTAGGGCTGTCCGGCACAGACAAACCGCCATGTCCCGCAGTCGCAACTGCGGGACATGGCGGTTGTCTGAGGGCAGTTCGCCCGCTGCTACTGCTTCGGGCTGGACTCGGATTCGATCGTGATCTCACCGGAGATGATCTTGGCCTTCAGGTCCTCAACCGCGGACTTGACGTCTTCGGGAACGTTGGCCTCCTGGTCGTGGAACGGCGCCAGGTCAACGCCGCCGTTCTCCAGGGTGCCCACGTACGGCTCGGCGCTGAAGTTGTCATCAACGGACTCGGTGAGGACGTCCTCGACTGCGTCGCCCATCAGCTTCATGACCGAGGTCAGGATGAATTCCTTGCCGATTTCGGCGGTCTCGTATCCGTCGGAGTCAACCCAGACGGCGCGGACGTTCTTGCCGCCTTCGTTGGCCTCGACCACTGCTTCCATGGTGCCCAGGCCAACCGGTCCTGCGACGGGCATGATGACGTCGGCGCCTTCGTTGATGAAGTTCTGCGTCAGGGTCTTGCCTGCGGCACGGTTGTCGAAGCTGTCAACGAAGGAGTCTGCGCCGAGGACCTTGACGTCGGCGCCGGTCTCCTTGTTGAAGTACTCAACACCCTGGGCGAAGCCCTCCATGAAGATGGTCACGGTGGGGATGTTCATGCCGCCGTAGGTAGCGACGGTGCCGGTCTCGGACGAGCCTGCAGCGACGTAGCCGGCAAGGAAAGCAGCCTGGGCCGTGTCGTAGATGATCGGCTTGACGTTGTCGAGCTCGATCGCGTTGTCATCGACGATCGCGAAGTTCACGTCGGGGTTCGCTTCGGCGGCGGCCTTCGTGGCGTCGGAAAGCAGGAAGCCGACGGTCACGGTCAGGTCGCAGCCGGCCTGGACCATGCTGTCAACGTTGTTCGTGAAGTCGGTGGGAGCCTGGGACTCAGCGTCGCGGGTCTCGATGCCCAGCGAATCCTTCGCAGCCATCAGGCCTTCGTAGCTGGACTGGTTGAAGGAGCGGTCATCCCAACCACCGGCGTCGGAGACAATGCAGCCGGTGAAGTCGCTGTTGGCTGCCTCGGAGCCGCCTTCTTCCTCTTCCGGTGCAGCACCGCAGCCGGAAAGCAGGAGAGCCGATACGCCGAGCATGGCGGCGGAGACGCCTGCGTTGCGCTTAAAGCTGCGCGGGTAATTCTTCAATGTTCCTCCAGAAAAGAAATGGTTTTCGCCGAACGGTGCCCTTTCAAGGTGCAGCGTGTGGCGCAGCGCTCCGTCCGTCGTTGGACCGCAGCAACATAACCATAATGTGTCGGAGGCAACACCAAATCCAAATTAGGTGCTGGCGGAACATTGTTTACATGTTGTTATCAAATGGGTACTTCCGGCCGGGACCGGAATGCTATGGTCCCGGCCCGGTCCGCTGCGCCGCGGCAGCCCTTATTGTGTCGTCAGGTTACGCGGCCCCGGAGGTCCGGAACGGGCGCGGATTCAGTGCCGCAGGCCCCGTGCGGCGCGGAGGGCGGCAGCCGCCATCACGCTTACGCCGCAGCTGATTGCCCGTTCATCCGGGTTGTAGTCTCCGCGGTGCAGATCGAACGTTTCCCCGCCCGGCGAGCGTGTGCCGAGCCGCATCAGGGCGCCCGGAACCGCCTGCGTCATCCAGGCAAAGTCCTCCCCGCCCATCGACTGCGGGGCCAGCACGACGGCGTCTTCGCCCAGTTCGGCGCGGGCCGCCGCCTCGATCAGGCTGATCTCGGCGTCGGCGTTGATTACCGGGGGAACGCCCCGGATGTGCTCCAGATGCACGTCGACGCCGAACGGCGCCGCGATTTCCCGCACCACCTTGTCCAGCAGTTCGCCGGCGGCGTGCCAGGCCTCGGCATCGAGGCAGCGCATGGTGCCGGCCATGAATCCGTGTCCGGGAATGGCATTGGGTGCGGAACCCGCGTGCATCTGGCCCCACACGACGGAAACTCCGCTGCGCACATCGATGCGGCGGGAGAGCACGGCCGGAACACTGACGGCGATCTCGGCCAGCGCGAAGACCAGGTCCTCGGTCAGGTGCGGGCGGGAGGTATGTCCGCCGCGGCCGCTGAGTTCGATCCGAATGGTGTCGGACGCCGAGGTAATCGCACCGATGCGGGTGCCTACCTGCCCCACATCCACCCGGGGGTCGCAGTGCAGGGCCAGGACGCGCGGTACGCCGTCCAGGGCCCCCTGCTCGATCACCGAGAGGGCGCCGCCCGGCATCACTTCCTCCGCCGGCTGGAAGATCACGCGCACCCGTCCGCCCAGCTCTCCGGCGGCGTCGAAACCTGCGAGCACCTTGGCTACGCCCAGCATCACCGTGGTGTGGATGTCATGGCCGCAGGCGTGGGCTATGCCGGTGTTCTCCGACGCGTACGGCAGCCCGGTCTCCTCCAGCACGGGAAGGGCATCGATATCCGCCCGGACCGCCAGCCGGACGGGACCGTCGCCAATGTCCACCACAACACCCGTGTTTTCGAGCCGTTTGGGTGTCAGGCCTGCATGCTCCAGGGCTTCCACAATGCGGTCGGTAGTACGGAATTCCTTATGCGAGAGCTCGGGATGCGAGTGCAGGTCCCGCCGAAACTCGATCAACCCGCCCATGAGCGGCGCCACACTCCCCCGTATTGAGGGGATTGGCGAATTGCTCAAAGGGATAGTCTGCACAACTTCAAGGTTAGCCAATTCCGGAGCCAAAGCGGGAATGTGCGACGCCGGAAACGACGCCGCGTGACGGTGTTCCGCGGACGGCCTACAAGACGTCGGTGTCGCCGCTGGCCTTCAGGTGCTCCACTGCTTTCTTGACTTCCTGCGCGTGTTCCTTTGTGGTCACCAGCAGGGCGTCCGGGGTGTCCACTATGACGACATCCTCGATCCCGATCAGCGCAATGACACGCTTGGTATCGGAGACGACTATTCCGGAGGCGTTTTCGGAGTAGACGCGGGCGCCCTCGCCCATCACAGTCAGGTCGCTGTTTTCCGCTGCGGGGTTCAGGCGGCCGATCGCGGCGAAGTCACCTACGTCGTCCCAGCTGAAGGCGCCGGGGATCATTGCGACGTCGCCTGCTGCCGCTGCCGGTTCAGCGACGGCATAGTCAATGGCGATCTTGGGCAGCGTGGGCCAGATCCGGCGAACCACTTCGCGGCGCCGGGTGGTGTCCCAGGCGTCGGCAATTTCCATCAGGCCGGAGTAGAGCACCGGCTCACTGGCTTCCAAGTGCTTGAGCATCAAGTCCACCGGCGCCACGAACATCCCGGCGTTCCAGCTGTAGCTGCCGCTGTCCAGATAAGTCCGGGCAACCTCCGCGGACGGCTTCTCCACGAACTCGACCACGGAGCGTGCGCTCGGTGCCCCGGCAACCCGGAGCTGGTCCCCTGCACGGATATAGCCGAATCCGGTGGACGGATGCGTGGGCTCGATGCCGATGGTGACGATATATCCCTGCGCCGCGGTGTGCACGGCTTCCCGGACAGCGGCCTGGAAGACCTCCACGGGGGCAATCACCTGGTCTGCGGCGAAGGATCCCATGATGATCTGCGGATCCCGCTTGTAAAGGATCGCCGCGGCAAGGCCGATCGCTGCGGCCGAATCCTTCGGCTCGAGTTCCAGGACCAGGTTCTTGTTGGAGATCTCGGGCAGCTGCTGCCGCACGGCCTGCCGGTGCACGGCCCCGGTCACTACCATGACGCGGTCCCCGCTGAGCGGGCTCAGGCGCTCGTACGTGGCCCGGATCAGGGTGGAGCCGGAACCTGTCAGGTCATGCAGGAACTTGGGTGCGGCCGCCCGGGAAAGGGGCCAAAGGCGCGTCCCGACGCCGCCCGCCGGGATGACCCCGTAAAAACGGTCAAGAACAGCGGACGTGTTGGCGGCTTGTGGCTTTTCGTTACTCATCACAGCCAAGATTAGCCCAGCCGGTCGGCGAACATCAGGAACCCGCCCTGATACACGGGTTTCATTGCGGGTTCAATGTAATCAGCGTCACACCATAGGCGAACCTAAATTGAAACCCCGGTCACGCCAGCCTAGATTATGGTAGAGCTTATATCGCTGTCGCACCGGCGTCTTCACTGCGTGGAACACGCGCTAACGCCGCTGCGATGCAGGGAGGAAAATTCAGTGTCGAAGTTACCAGCAGGCACTCTCTACCGTGGCCGTGAGGGCCAATGGTCGTGGGTTGTGCACCGTATCACCGGCGTGGCGATCTTCTTCTTCCTTTTGGTCCATGTTCTGGATACCTCTTTGGTGCGAGTTTCGCCGGAGGCCTACAACGTGGTGATCGAATCCTACAAGAACCCGATTATGGGCCTCGGCGAGCTTGGTCTCGTTGCGGCGATTGTGTTCCATGCCTTCAACGGCCTGCGTGTAGTCCTGATCGACTTCTGGAAGAAGGGGCCCAAGTACCAGCGCCAGATGCTCTGGGGCGTTGTTGCCCTGTGGGCCGTTACGGTTATCGGCTTCTCTATTCGCCACCTGCCCAACGTCTTCGGGGGTTAATAACCAATGAGCACATCTACTAACGAAGCGCACGCCCTCGAAGCACCCCGTTCAGGACGCATCGCCCCGCGCTACACGCGCAATGCCTCGGGCCGCGGCAACTTTGAAATGCTTGCGTGGCTGTTCATGCGCGTCTCCGGCGTGATCCTTGTTGTCCTGATCTTCACGCACCTGTTTATGAACCTGGTCCTGGGCGACGGCATCCACGCCGTTGACTTCGGCTTCGTTGCCGGCAAGTGGGCGAGCCCGCTGTGGCAGGTCTGGGACCTGGTCATGCTGTGGCTGGCCATGCTTCACGGCACCAACGGCGTCCGCGTCATCATCAACGACTACGCAGACAAGAAGGCCACCCGCATGTGGCTCAAGACTGTCCTCTATGTCGCGACCTTCGTGATCATCGTGCTCGGCACCCTGGTGATCTTCACCTTTGACCCCTGCCTTGCAGGCGCCTCGGCTGAGACGCTCCAGGAGTTCTGCGGCGCCAGCTAAGGCCGGCGCAGGACAACCACGGGTACGCCCACGATTTTCTAGTAGTTTCAACAGAAAGAGCATCTGCTATGCAGGTCCATAAGTACGACGTCGTCATCGTCGGCGCAGGCGGCGCCGGTATGCGTGCCGCCATCGAATCAGGTCAGCGCGCTCGTACGGCGGTACTGACCAAGCTGTACCCCACCCGCTCCCACACCGGTGCGGCACAGGGCGGCATGTGCGCGGCCCTGGCCAATGTCGAAGAAGACAACTGGGAATGGCACACCTTCGACACCGTCAAGGGCGGTGACTACCTGGTGGACCAGGATGCAGCCGAGGTCATGGCGAAGGAAGCCATTGACGCCGTGCTGGACCTGGAGAAGATGGGCCTGCCGTTCAACCGCACGCCCGAAGGACGCATCGACCAGCGCCGCTTCGGCGGGCATACCCGTGACCACGGCAAGGCACCGGTCCGCCGTGCATGCTACGCCGCAGACCGCACGGGCCACATGATCCTGCAGACGCTCTACCAAAACTGCGTCAAGCACAACGTTGAGTTCTACAACGAGTACTACGTCCTGGACCTCATCACCGTCGTCGACCTTGACGGCCAGAAGCGGGTTGCGGGTGTTATTTCCTATGACCTCGCCACCGGCGAGCTCCACATCTTCCAGGCCAAGTCCGTGGTGTTCGCCTCCGGCGGCGCCGGCAAGGTCTACAAGACCACGTCCAATGCACACACCCTCACCGGTGACGGCATGGGCATTGCGTTCCGCCGCGGCATTCCCCTGGAAGACATGGAGTTCATCCAGTTCCACCCGACCGGCCTGGCCGGGCTGGGTATCCTCCTCTCCGAAGCTGCCCGCGGCGAGGGTGCCATCCTCCGCAATTCCGAGGGTGAACGCTTCATGGAGCGCTACGCCCCCACCATCAAGGACCTGGCGCCGCGTGACATCGTGGCCCGTTCCATGGCCAATGAGGTGCGCGAGGGACGCGGCTGCGGCCCGAACAAGGATTACGTCCTGCTGGACCTGACGCACCTGGAACCGGCGCACATCGATGCGAAGCTTCCGGACATCACCGAGTTCGCCCGCACCTACCTCGGTGTGGAGCCCTACACCGAACCGGTGCCGGTGTTCCCGACGGCGCACTACGTGATGGGCGGCATTCCCACCAACATCAAGGCCGAGGTCCTCCAGGACAACGACACGGTGATCCCCGGGCTGTACGCGGCCGGCGAAGTGGCCTGCGTGTCCGTACACGGCTCCAACCGGCTGGGTACCAACTCCCTGCTGGACATCAACGTCTTCGGCAAGCGGGCCGGCATCTACGCGGCCGAATACGCCCTGACCGCCGATTTCGTCGACCTGCCGGAGAACTCCGAGCTGGACACGGTCAACCTGCTGGACCACGTCCGGAATTCCGAAGGCACCGAGCGTGTCTCCGAAATCCGCCGCGACCTGCAGAACACCATGGACCTGAACATGCAGGTGTTCCGCACCGCGGAAACCATCCAGCAGGTCCTGACGGACATCGCTTCCTTCGAGGAGCGGTACCAGAAGATCAGCGTCCAGGATAAGGGCAAGCGCTTCAACCTCGACCTCCTTGAGGCCGTTGAGCTTGGCTTCCTCCTGGAACTGGCAAAGGTCATGAGCGTTGCCGCCCTGCACCGCACCGAATCCCGCGGCGGACACTTCCGCGAGGACTTCCCGGAGCGCGATGACGAGAACTTCATGAAGCATTCAATGGCCTACAAGGTTGACGAAGCCGAGAATACCGAGCACACCGCCGGCATCCGGTTGGACACCAAGCCGGTCATTTTCACGCGCTACGAGCCGATGGTGAGGAAGTACTAATGACAACCGAAATCGCCGAGCCGGCCTCGAAGGTGGAGCTCCCCGAGTCAATCGGCGGAGAGATCCCCTCGTTCGAGATCACCCTGAAGGTCCGTCGCTACAACCCGGAGGTTTCCGACGAAGCCTACTGGGATGAGTGGAAGCTGACCATGTACGGCACGGACCGCGTGCTGGATGCGCTGCACAAGGTCAAGTGGGAGCACGACGGCTCGGTTTCGTTCCGCCGTTCCTGCGCCCACGGTGTCTGCGGCTCCGATGCCATGCGCATCAACGGCCGCAACCGCCTGGCCTGCAAGACCCTGCTGAAGGACCTGGACACGTCCAAGCCCATCCTCGTCGAGCCCATCAAGGGCCTGCCGGTAGAAAAGGACCTGATCGTGGACATGGAGCCGTTCTTCCAGTCCTACCGCGAGATCATGCCGTTCCTGGTCACCAAGGGCCACGAGCCCACGAAGGAACGCCTGCAGTCCGCCGAGGACCGTGAGCGCTTCGACGACACCACCAAGTGCATCCTCTGCGCCGCGTGCACGTCCTCCTGCCCCGTCTTCTGGACCGACGGCCAGTACTTCGGCCCGGCGGCAATCGTCAACGCACACCGCTTCATCTTCGATTCGCGCGACGACGCCGGAGACATGCGCCTGGAGATCCTGAACGACAAGGAAGGTGTGTGGCGCTGCCGCACCACCTTCAACTGCTCGGAAGCCTGCCCCCGCGGCATCCAGGTCACCAAGGCCATTTCAGAGGTCAAGCAGGCCATCCTGGCCCGCTCCCTCTAAGCAGTTCCTGCGCCAGGCGCCGGTAAGCGGATTTCACCGCTTACCGGCGCCTTTTGCATACTCGATAGAGTTGCTCCATGCCTTCGTTTGAATCTGTGTCCTTTTCCGGCGTTAACGGGACCACCCTCTCGGGAACCCTCGATGTCCCCGACGGCGGAGCCCGCGCCTGGGCGGTCTTTTGCCACGGCTTCACGCTGGGAAAGAACAGCGCCGCGGCCTCCCGGATTTCCAAGGCCCTGGCCGCCCACGGCATCGGTGTGCTTCGCTACGACGCCGCGGGGCTGGGTAGTTCCACCGGCAGGTGGGAAGACGGCAGCTTCAGCACCAAGGTGGCGGATGTGCTCAGTGCGTGCACCTTCATGGCGGATACCGGCCGCCCGGCCTCCCTGCTGGTGGGCCATTCGCTCGGCGGCGCCGCCGTCCTGGCAGCCGCTTCACAGGTCCCCGGACTGGATGCCGTGGTGACCATCGCGGCGCCCTTCCGCCCCTCACACGTCGTCCACCTCTTCGAATCGGAGCTGGACCGGATTCACGAACAGGGATCGGCAGCCGTAGATCTGGGCGGCGGGGAACTGGAAATCCGCCGCCACCTGATTGAGGACCTGCGCAGTCATGACCTCACGGACAGCATCAAGGCGCTGCACCTGCCCTTGCTGGTGATGCACTCCCCCACCGACAACACCGTGGGCATAGACAACGCGAGCGAGATCTTCCGGACGGCTCGGCATCCCCGTAATTTCATTTCGCTCGAAGGCAGCGACCACCTGATGGTGGACCGGGCCCAGACAACCCGCGCCGCGGCAATCATTGCCGCCTGGGCCGGAACCTATCTGGACCTGGGCGGGGAGTCCTAGTCCGGCTGCTTTCCGGATCCGAGCCTGACGTGCTCCTGCAGCTTCCACAGGCCGGTGGCATCGTGCTCGTAAAGGCCCACGCAATCCACCGTAAAACCTGCGGAATAGCTGCCCAGCCGGCGAACGGCCTCGTCCATGCTCTGCTCGCTGACATCGTGCGCCACCGTAACGTGCGGGTGGAAGGGGAAGGTCAGGTCCCGGGCCAGCGGGCCGCTCTGGAGCTCCTTATGCAGGGCAGTGCACTCGTCAAAGCCCTCGTCGACGTTCAGGAAGACCACGGGCGAAACCGGCCGGAAGGTAGCGGTCCCCTCCAACGTCACCCGGAACGGCTCCTGCGCCGCGGCGACTTTGCGCACATGCTTCAACGTCGCTTCCCAGTCATCCGTTTCCGTGGTGGTGACCAGGGTGATGTGGGCGGGAATCAGCGCCGCCATGGGATCCCCGAAGGACGCCCGTGCCGCCTTCAGTTCTCCCGCCATCGGCTCCGGAACCGCGATCACTATCCCCACGCAGCGCGCATCGCATTGAGGAGAGTGGCTGCCGTTCATGCTGCCGGCTGCCATGGCCTGGTCGTAGGATTCGGAGATTCTCATGGGACTACGCGGTAACGCTGCCCAGCGGCAGGAAGCCGACCTTGTTGTACACGTCCGCGAGAGTCACCGAGGCCGACTCCCTGGCCTTGGCCGCACCGACTGCGAGCAGGCGGTCCAGCTCGGCCGGATCGTCCAGGAGGTGCAGGGCACGTTCACGGATGGGCCGGATGTGTTCGGTGACGACCTCCGCAAGGTCCACCTTCAGGTGTCCGTACATCTTCCCCTCGTACTCCTTCTCCAGTGTTTCCACGCTGCGTCCGCTGATCAGGGAGTAGATGGACAGCAGGTTCGAGATCCCCGGCTTGGCGTCCCGGTCGAAACGGATCTCGCTGCCGTCGTCGGTCACTGCCGACTTGATCCGCTTGGCTATGATCTTGTCCTCATCGAGGAGGTTGATCAGGCCCGCCGGCGACGCGGCCGACTTGGACATCTTCGCCGACGGGTTCTGCAGATCGTAGATCTTGGCCGCTTCTTTTTGGATAAAGGCCTCGGGCACCACGAAGGTGTCGCCGAACCGCGTGTTGAACCGCTTGGCGAGGTCCCGGCTCAGCTCTACGTGCTGCCGCTGGTCTTCGCCCACGGGCACGCCGTGCGGCTGGTAGAGCAGGATGTCGGCCACCTGCAGGATCGGGTAGGTGAACAGTCCGACGCTGGCCGAATCGGAGCCGAAGCGCTGCTGCTTGTCCTTGAACTGCGTCATGCGGGAGGCTTCACCGAATCCGGTGAGGCAGTTCAGCACCCATGCCAGCTGGGCGTGCTCGGGCACCTGGGACTGTACGAACAGAGTCGCCTTGTCGACGTCGACACCGCCCGCGATGTACTGGGCAGCGGTGACGCGGGTGCGCTTGCGCAGGTCCTCGGGATCCTGGGGCACGGTGATGGCGTGCAGGTCCGGGATGAAGAAGTAGGCGTCGTATTCGTCCTGAAGCCGCACCCAGTTCACCAAGGCGCCGAGGTAGTTGCCCAGATGCAGGGAATCGGCGGACGGCTGCATGCCCGAGAGGATGCGCCGGCGGCTGCTGGAAGACTCAGATGTCATGGAGGAAACCCTTAGAACTGGTAGTCAATCACTACTGGAGCGTGGTCTGAGAAGCGGGAGTCGTACGTGGGGGCACGGTCGACGACGGCGTTGACGGCCCGTGCCGCCAGCTCCGGCGTGGCCATGTGGTAGTCGATCCGCCAGCCGGAGTCATTGTCGAACGCCTGTCCGCGCCAGCTCCACCAGGTGTACGGTCCGTTGACCTCACCGGCAAGGGAGCGGTGGACGTCGGTGTAACCGATTTCCTCGCCGAAGAAGCGGTCAAAGTAGGCACGTTCCTCGGGCAGGAAACCTGCGCGCTTGACGTTGCCCTTCCAGTTCTTGATGTCCAGGGGGGTGTGTCCCACGTTCAGGTCCCCCACCACCAGCACGAAGTCGCTTGTCTGCGCCAGGGCGGGCAGCCGGACGGCCATGGTGTCGAGGAAGCGGTACTTGTCCACCTGCTTGGGCGTATCCACCTCGCCGGAATGGACGTAGGCGCTGACGACGGTGAGGATCTTCTCTTCTCCCGCCACGGCGACCTTGAAGTCCGCCTCCACCCAGCGGCCCGAGCGTGCGAAGTACTCGTCGCCGATGTGCTCGCGGACGGCGACCGGTTCGGTACGGGAGGCGATGGCAACACCGGCACGGCCCTTGGCCTCAAGGCATTCGGCGTGCTGGACGTGCCAGGTATCACCGAGCAGGTCCTTCAGGATGGCGTCAGGGGCGCGAACCTCCTGCAGGCACAGGATGTCCACATCGCGCTCCGCCAGCCAATCGGCCATGCCCCGCTTGTAGGCGGCACGGATGCCGTTGACGTTCACGGACGCAATGCGCAGGGTTTCCCCGGAACTGTCCATAGTCCCTGTTGATGCCGTCCCTGTTGATGCCGAACTCACGCGAATAACCATACTCCTCAGTAGCTGTTCATCCCGAAACGGCCGCCCCCGGCACGGCGCGCCGGTGCGGCGCTCCCGGAAGCGGCGGGTGGGAACTAGTCGACTACGGTGCCTTCGACAGACCCGCCGTCGTCCTTCTTGATCATGCCACGGCCGTTGGACGCCGTGATCTCGATGGTCTCCAGGGCACGGTCCACCATTTCCCGGTCAGCGTCCAGGTTCTGGGCAATGACATTTGCCTGGACCTGGATGATCTTGAAACTGTGGTCCAGTTTCTGGTCGCGCACGGTGGTGCTTTCGTCGACAACCTGGACGCCGCCGCGGGGAGCAAGGCCGGCGGCGGCACCGGCGAACTTTGCGGTGGCCTTGCGCGTGGCACTCCGAACCGAGAACACCACGAACGTCGCGAGGAACAGCCAGCCGAGGGACACAATGACCACCAGCCAACCGATGACGTCATTCTGGTTGGCGGCAAAAACCACTGCGACCAGGAAGACAATGAGCATCACAACGATGCCCGTAGAGCCCATCTTGCGGCTAATGCCGCGGCCGGGCGAGGACGAGGACGACGGCGTCTGGCCGTTTCGGATCGACTGCATGGTTTTATTCTCTCAAACTCGGACAGGTGCCCGATGCCGCGTTCGCTCTGCGCACTGGTGCCGGCCTGCTCCGCGGTGGAAAACGGGGCAGCTGCAGTGGCAGACTGGCTCGATGCAGATCACCATCGCCACCGGCGACATCACCACCAGGGATACCGACGTCGTCGTCAATGCCGCCAACTCCTCGTTGCTCGGCGGCGGCGGGGTGGACGGCGCCATCCACCGTGCGGCGGGCCCGAAGCTCCTGGCCGCCTGCCGTGAGCTGCGCAGGACATCATTGCCGCAGGGGCTTCCCACCGGCCGGTCCGTGGCGACGGACGCGTTCGACCTGCCGGCGCGGTGGGTGGTGCATACCGTGGGTCCCAACGCCGGGGCAGGGGAAACCGACCCGGAGCTGCTGAGGTCGTGTTTCCGCACCGCCCTGGCCGTTGCCGAGGAGCTGGGCGCGGAGAGCATTTCCTTTCCGGCCGTGAGTGCGGGCATCTACGGGTGGGACCCGGAGACCGTGGCGGGAATCGGACTGCAGGAGGTCCTGGACCACACCCCGGGGACGTTGAAGCGCGCGGAGTTTGTACTGTTCAACGACCGCCTGGCCGGGATCTTCGCCCGGAAGTATGAGCAGCTGGCCGGCTGACCCGGAGCCTACTTCAGGAACAGCGCCCGGAGCCGGTTAGTGGTCAGGGTCAGGCCCAGCACAATCATCACCACGAAGTACAGCAGGTGCCCGGCCGTTCCCCAGCTGAAGATGCCTACGCTGATCTGCCGGAGCAGTTCGACGCCGTGCCACAGCGGCAGTGCCTGGATCACGGACTGCACCGCTTCGGGGTACACACTCAGCGGATAGAACGTGGCAGAGAGCAGGAACATGGGCAGCATGATCATTTGGACCCAGTCCAGCTGCTGGAATGTCTTCATGTAACTGGTTATTGCCATCCCGAAGGAGGCGAAGCCAAAGGCGATCACCACGGCGGCCGGAATCATCAGCAGCGCCCAGGGCGAGGTGATCAGGCCCATCGCGCCCATCACGGCGGTGAAGCCCGTGGCATACATGGCGCCGCGGAGCAGGGCCAGGAAGATCTCGCCCATCGCCACGTCCAACGGACCCAGCGGCGTGGACAGCATGCCCTCGTAGAGCCGGGCGTAGTTGAGCTTGAAGAACACGTTCATGGTGGAGTCGTACACCGCGCCGTTCATCGCCGACACTGCCAGCAGCGCCGGCGCAATGAAGTTGGCATACTCCATTTCCTGCCCGCCGGGGCCGGAGACCGCCCCCACCAAAGCGCCCAGGCCTATGCCCATGGCCACCAGGTACAGCACCGGTTCGACGAACCCGCTGACCATGATGCTCCAGTTGGTGCCCCAGGTGGCCTTGAGCCCGCGGGCAATCACGGCCCGGATGTTCCGACCGTACAGCGAGCCGAGGAACCTGTCCTGCGGTACCAGCGCAGTAGGCGCCGTGCGGTTTTCGATGCTCATCCGTCGAGCCTCCTCGTGAAGTTCCGCCGGGCCAGCACCAGTCCGCCGACGGTCAGGACCAGCAGGTACGCCAGGTGGAGGGCGGTCATGGCTGCCGGCTCCGGGTGGCCGTAGCTGAGCACCCGGCCCAGTTCGGTGGAATGCCAGAGCGGTGAGATCCAGCCGATCCAGCGGACGGCCAGCGGCAGCGACTCCAGCGGAAAGAAGGTGCCGGAGAACAGGAACAGCGGCATCACGATGAACCGCTGGACCATGGCGAACTGCCCCTTGTCCTCTTTCAGGGTGGAGCTGAACGCCAACAGCGGCATCCCGAAGGCCAGTCCGGCCAGCAGCGCCGTGAAGATCATGAGCCAACCGGTTGCAGGCTGCACCACGGCACCGAAGAGCACCAGGAACAGGTAGTAGAGGCCCGTGGTCAGCAGGATGCGGACAGTGACTCCCAGGACGTGGCCGAGGGCAATCTGTCCGCTGGAGATCGGAGAAGCGTTGGGCCCGTAGTAGGTCCGGTGCCACTTGAATCCGCCCATGACGGTGTAGGTATTTTCCTCGCTGGAGACCATTAGCGCTGCCGTGGCCACGAGGGCCGGTCCCAGGAACACCAGGTAGGACACGGTCGAACCGTTGCCGCCCGGGAAACCCGCATTCGAGTTCCCGTCGATCAGCACCGCCAGACCCGTGCCCATGCCCAGCAGGTAGACCAGCGGGGTGCCTACGGCGGTCATCAGCACGGTCCCCTGGTAGCCGCGCATCCGGCGGATCCACATGTCCGCGTAGTAGAAGGCACCGAAGCGCCGTGCCCTGGCGGCGGTTTGGCGCGGGGTCAGCGGCGACCGCAGCCCGAGCACCTCATGGCGTTCAAGTGCAGGTTGGGCAGCGGATTCCGGCCTAGTCAACGAGGCTCCTCCCGGTCAGGCGCAGGAACACATCTTCCAGCGAGGAGCGGCGCACCAGCGAGGTGATGGGCCGCAGCCCCCGGCCGGTCACGGCTTCCAGGGCGGCTTCGCCGTCGTCGGCATAAATAAGCACACGGTCAGGGAGGGTCTCCAACCGCTCCCCGATTCCCTCGAGTTCGGCGGCCACGGTGGTGTTGCGCTCCGAGCCGAACCGCAGCTCCACCACCTCGCGGGTGGAATGCTCACGGATCAGGGCCGACGGCGACCCTTCGGCCATGATCGCGCCCTTGTCCACTACTATCAGCCGGTCGCACAGCTGCTCGGCCTCGTCCATGTAATGGGTGGTGAGGATCAGCGTCACCCCGGCTTCCTTAAGCCGGAACAACCGGTCCCAGAGGATGTGCCGGGCCTGCGGATCCAGGCCGGTGGTCGGTTCGTCCAGCAGCAGGATCTTCGGGTCGTTGATCAGGGACCGGGCAATGGTCAGGCGCCGCTTCATACCCCCGGAGAGCGAGTCCACACGGGCCTTGGCCTTGTCGGTGAGCTGCGCGAATTCCAGCAGTTCGTCCGCCTTGGGCTGCAGGTAGCTCTTGGGCAGGCCGAAGTAGCGTCCGTAGGCAAGGAGGTTGTCCCGCACGCGCAGGTCCTCGTCCAGGTTGTCCTGCTGCGGCACCACGCCCAGGTGGGCGCGGACCTCCGGACCATAGGTGTTCGGGTCCAGCCCCATGATGCTGAGGTCTCCGCCGCTGCGCTGGGCGACGCCGCCGATCATCTTCATGGTGGTGGATTTCCCGGCGCCGTTGGGCCCGAGCAGCCCGAAGGACTCCCCCGGCGGGACGTCGAAGGAGATGCCGTTGACGGCGGTGAAATCGCCGTAGGACTTGGTCAGGTTCCGAGCGGAAATGACAAAGTCGGAGCGGATTTCGGGGACGGTTTTGCTTGATGTGATCTGCGACACCTGAGACAGCATAGTGGACGCAGAACGGGGCCGGTGCATGTTGCCGCGCACCGGCCCCGCCAATTGCACCGATTCGGTTCTAGGCCAGGATTCCGGCCTGCCGTTCGGCGGCTTCCACCACGTTCGCCAGCAGCATTGCGCGGGTCATCGGGCCCACGCCGCCCGGGTTGGGCGAGATCCAGGATGCGACGTCGGCCGCTGCCGGCTCGACGTCGCCGGTGAGCGTGGTTTCCCCGGTTTCCGGATCGGTGACCCGGGTGACGCCGACGTCCAGCACGATGGCACCGGGCTTGAGCTCCTCGGCACGGATCATTTCAGGGAAGCCGGCCGCGGCAACCACCACGTCGGCTGCCTGCAGGTGCTCGAACAGGTCCGCGGTCCCGGTGTGTGCCAGGGTGACCGTGGCATTGATCGGACGGCGGGTCAGGAGCAGGCCGAGCGGCCGCCCGACGGTGACGCCGCGTCCAACCACCAGGACCTTCTTGCCGTTCAGCGAAATCCCGTTGCGGACCAGCAGCTGCACGATCCCGTGCGGTGTGCAGGGCAGCGGAGACGTCATCGGTTCGCTGACGTTGAGCACCAGGCGGCCCAGATTGACCGGGTGCAGCCCGTCCGCATCCTTTTCCGGAGCGATCCGCTCCAGGATGGCATTCGCATCGATGTGCGCCGGCAGCGGCAGCTGCACAATGTACCCGGTGGTGGCCGGGTCCTCGTTCAGCTCGTCAATGACCTTTTCCAGCTCTGCCTGGCTGATGTCACCGGGAAGGTCCCTGCGGATGGAGTTAATCCCCACCTGTTTGCAGTCCTTGTGCTTGCCGCCCACGTAGGAGTGGCTGGCGGGATCATCGCCCACGAGCACGGTGCCCAGGCCCGGGATGATGCCGTGCTCGTCCTTCAGCACCCGCACCCGTTCGGCCAGGTCATCCTTGATCTCCCGGGCGGCGGCGCGGCCGTCCAGGATCTTCGCCGCGACCGGAGTGCCGAATTCGGTTTTCTCCTTAACCTCCCAGCCAAGGTTGACGCTGGCGGCCTCATCGGTCGCGGGACCCTCCATATTGGTTCC
This sequence comes from Arthrobacter sp. zg-Y179, assembly GCF_020907345.1. Lineage (NCBI taxonomy): Bacteria > Bacillati > Actinomycetota > Actinomycetes > Micrococcales > Micrococcaceae > Arthrobacter > Arthrobacter sp. zg-Y179. The sequence goes on from NZ_JAJJOB010000010.1 coordinate 209,514, forward strand.
TTTCTCCACGGTTACCATTCCTCCTGTCCGGGGTAGAGCGGGAAGTTCTCAGTCAGTGCACCCACGCGGGCACGAAGGGCCTCGACGTCGGGCGCGGGCTTCAGTGCGGCGGCGATGATCTCGGCAACCTCGGTGAACTCCGTTGCGCCGAAGCCGCGGGTTGCGAGCGCGGGGGTGCCGATCCGCAGGCCGGACGTGACCATCGGCGGCCGCGGGTCGAACGGCACGGAGTTGCGGTTCACTGTGATGCCAACGGAATCAAGCAGGTCTTCGGCCTGCTTGCCGTCCAGGGCGGAGTGCCGCAGGTCCACCAGGATCAGGTGTACGTCGGTGCCGCCGGTGAGCACTGATACTCCGTGTTCGGTGACGTCCGGCGCATTCAGGCGGTCGGCAATGATCCGCGCGCCCTCGAGCACGCGTTCCTGCCGTTCCCGGAACTCCTCGGTGCCGGCGATCTTAAAGGCCACGGCCTTCGCGGCAATCACGTGCATCAGCGGACCGCCCTGCTGGCCGGGGAAGACGGCGGAGTTCAGCTTCTTCGCGTATTCCTTTTTTGCCAGGATCATTCCCGACCGCGGTCCGGCAAGGGTCTTGTGCACGGTGGAGGTGACGACGTCGGACACCGGCACCGGGTTGGGGTGCAGTCCCGCGGCCACCAGTCCGGCAAAATGCGCCATGTCGGTCCAGAGATAGGCACCTGCTTCATCGGCGATGGAGCGGAAGGCCTCGAAGTCCAGCTGCCGCGGGTAGGCGGACCAGCCGGCGACAATAACCTGGGGGCGTTCCGCCAGCGCCTGTTCGCGGACCCGGTCCATGTCCACCCGGTACGTCTGCTCGTCCACGCCGTAGGCGGCGACGTCGTACAGCTTGCCGGAAAAGTTCAGTTTCATGCCGTGGGTAAGGTGCCCGCCGTGGGCCAGGTTCAGCCCCATCAGTTTCTCGCCCGGTGCCATCAGGGCCGCGAGCGCCGCAGCGTTGGCCTGCGCACCGGAGTGCGGCTGGACGTTGGCGAACTCGGCACCGAACAGGGCCTTCACCCGCTCGATGGCAAGGTTCTCCGCCACGTCCACGTGTTCGCAGCCGCCGTAGTAGCGGCGCCCGGGGTAACCCTCGGCGTACTTGTTGGTGAGGACGGAACCGGCGGTTTCCAGGACGGCGCGCGGGGCGAAGTTCTCGGAGGCGATCATCTCCAGGGTGCTGCGCTGGCGGGACAGTTCATCATTCAGTACCGCCGCTATTTCGGGATCAACATCGATAAGCGGCGCGTTGGTGACGGGTTGGGTGGATACTCTCACGTGGATCTCCTGGGAAGGGGTTCTCTATAGGTCAGGCTACCTGTCGGGGCATAGGCCGGGCATGGCACAACAGTTTCGCGCGTGACCCGCGGCCCAGGCGTGCGATCCGTGGTCGTTAGGACACCCCCGCAGGGGTGCCGTGCCGCTTCCTGGTGGTAATCCACCTAACGCCAGTCGCGACGCTCTCCATCCTAGCCTCACCTGTCCCCCGTCTGCAGGGGGTCGGCGGAATAGCCGCAATGCCCGGACCGTTACGGTTCTCAAGAACGAAGGAGTGCACAGGTGGAAACGGACATACTGGTGATCGGAGCCGGCCAGGCCGGGCTCAGTGCCGCCTATCACCTGCGCCGCCGCGGCCTGGAGCCCGGCGCCGGCTTCACTGTGCTGGACGCGAACCCCGGGCCGGGCGGGGCCTGGCGGCACCGGTGGGATTCGCTGACCTTCGGTGCGGCGCACGCCCTGCACGACCTCCCGGGGATGCCGCTGGGCTCACCCGATCCCGCCGAACCCGCTTCCGCCGTCGTCACCAGGTACTACGGACGCTATGAGCAGGAGTTCGGGCTCGACGTCGTCCGGCCGGTCTCCGTGTCGACGGTGGCGGAGGGCGACGGCGGCCGGCTCGCGGTCCGTGCCGTGGACGGCCGCGAATGGCAGGCCCGCACGGTCATCAACGCGACGGGTACGTGGGACCGGCCGTATTGGCCCTACTATCCGGGGCGCGAGTCCTTCCGCGGCCGGCAGCTGCATACCCGGGACTTCCGCAGCGTGGCTGACTTTGCCGGGCAGCGGGTCCTTGTGGTCGGCGGCGGCACCTCCGCCGTGCAGTTCCTGCTGCAGCTGCACCGTGCCGGTGTGGAAACCGTCTGGTCCACCCGCCGGCCGCCGGAATTCACCCTCCGTCCGTTCGACTCCGAATGGGGGCGTGCCGTGGAAGCGAAAGTCAGCGCCAGGACCCGTGCCGGCCTGCCGCCGCTGAGCGTCGTTTCCGCCACGGGTCTGCCGCTGACGGATGAATACCGTCGGGGCATTGAGGACGGCGTGCTCGTTTCGCGCGGAGCCATCGACCGCCTGACCACCTCCGCTGTTGTTTTCACGGACGGGTCCGCCGAGTCCGTGGACACGGTCCTCTGGGCCACCGGTTTTCGTGCCGCCCTGGAGCATCTGGCACCGCTGCACCTGCGCGAACCCGGCGGCGGGATCCGCATGGACGGAGTCCGGGTGGTGCGCGAGCCGCGTCTGCTGCTGGTGGGCTACGGCGAGTCCTCCTCCACACTGGGGGCCACCCGCGCCGGCCGCGCAGCGGCGATTGCCGCCTTACAACAGCCGGCTACGAAAGCACCTCTTCCCAGTTGACGGGCGTAACCGTGCCCTTCTCCCAGTCACGCCGCAGGATCGCGTAAATCACCGTGGCGACCCGATGTCCGTCTTCCAGCGGCCAGTCCTCCCGGTGATGCGCTTCCTTCACGAAGCCTGAACGCAGCAGGGTCTTGCGCATGGGGATGTTGTCCTCCCGCGTACGGCCCGCGAAGCGGTGCGCTTCGGGGTAGTCGTCGAACACCATGCCGGTCAGGGATTTCAATACCGGGACGCCGTTGCCCCGGCCGCGGAACTTCTCCACCAGGCGCAGGTCCAGCACCGGCGTACTCGTACCCAACTCCTCCAGGATGACCAAACCCATGCGGTGGTTGTCGCCGAACACCCAGAAGGTACTCACGCCGTCGCCGTCGAACCGTCCCTCGATCAGGAGGCGCCGCACCAGCCCCTCGGAAGGCGCCTTGATCCGGTGGTAGGGGAAGCTGTTGGTAGTGAGGAAACGTACGAGCTCTCCCTCGTCCTTGTCAGAAAACGGAAGGAACATCACATCCATGTGCCCACCCTAGGTCAGGGCACTGAAACCGGTAACCTAGCAAGGGTGACAGACATGATTTCTCCTCCCGACGCCCCCGCCGCGAACGCCTTTACCCTGACGTTGTCCTGCCCCGACCGTCCCGGCATTGTCCATGCCGTCAGTGCTTCCCTGGTGGCGGCTGAAGGCAACATCACCGAGTCCGCGCAGTTCGGCAGTCCGGAAACCGGCTCCTTCTTTATGCGCGTGGACTTCACTTCCCCGCGCTCCTACGAGCAGGTCCATGCGGAACTCGCCGCAACGGCCTCTGTATTTGCCATGTCCTGGGAACTGCACCGCGCCGGCCGCCGGACCCGCACCCTGATCATGGCGTCCAAGTCCGGCCACTGCCTGAACGACCTGCTGTTCCAGCAGCGCGCGGGGACGCTGCCGATCGATGTCCCGGCCATTGTCTCCAACCACCGCGAGCTGGAGTCCCTCGCCGACTTCTACGGCGTGCCGTTCCACTATGTCCCAGTCACCCCGGACACAAAGGGCCAGGCGGAGGACCGGCTGCGCGCCCTGATGGCCGAACTGGACATTGAACTGGTGGTCCTCGCCCGCTACATGCAGATCCTGAGCAACGACCTCTGCCGCGACCTGTCCGGGCGTGCCATCAACATCCACCATTCCTTCCTGCCGTCCTTCAAGGGAGCGAGGCCCTACCACCAGGCGCATGCCCGGGGAGTGAAGCTGATCGGCGCCACGGCGCATTACGTAACTTCGGACCTGGATGAAGGTCCCATCATCGAACAGGAAGTCATCCGGGTGGACCACGCCCGTTCGGCTGCCCAGCTCGCGGCCCTGGGCAGCGATGTCGAGGGGCGGGCACTGTCCAAGGCCGTGCAGTGGCATGCCGAGCACCGGGTCCTGCTGGACGGCCGGCGGACCATCGTCTTCAACTAGGCGGTTCCTTCTACGGGTGCCGGCTTCCGCTGACCGGCCCCCGGCCGGCGCTACGCTGGGTTCCATGGCACACATCATTGAATTCCGGGGCAAGACCCCCGCCGTCGATCCCACCGTCTTCCTCGCTCCCACCGCTTCGCTTATTGGCGACGTCACCATGGCCGCGGACTCCAGCGCCTTCTACGGAGCCTGCGTCCGAGGTGACTCCAACAGCATCAGCGTGGGTGCCGGAACCAACCTCCAGGACAACGTGGTTCTGCACGCGGACCCGGGCTTCCCGACGTCGGTGGGCGATCGGGTCAGCATCGGACACAACGCCGTGGTGCACGGCTGCACGGTCGAGGATGACTGCCTGATCGGCATGAGCGCCACGATTATGAACGGTGCCGTCATCGGTGCAGGCTCCCTCGTGGCCGCCGGCGCCCTGGTCCTTGAAGGCACTGTGGTCCCGCCCCGTTCCCTGGTGGCCGGCATGCCGGCAAAGGTCCGCCGGGCCCTCACGGACGAGGAGATCGCCGGGGTGAAGGCGAACGCGGAAAACTACCGGCGGACAGCTGCCGAGCACCGGGCTGCCGTTGCCGGACAACCCTAGGCTTGTGTTCACTTCTTGACTGCAAAGGTGTGATGTAGCACGCTAAACAGATGCCAGCCCATCCATCCTCGACGTTGAGGACCACCCGCACACCGGGGACCACCACACCCAAGCCGGGCTCCCAGAGCGCCCTTCGCGAAAGCAACCGGCAGCGTATTATCGAGGCCCTCCTGGCATCGGGGTCGTTGACGCAGGCGGAAATTTCCCGCCAGACGGGACTGTCCCGCGCCACGGTGTCCAACATCGTGCGGGTCATGAATGAGCGTCGGCTCGTCATTACCGAGCCGACCACCAGCTCCGGGCGCAGGGCACTTTCGGTGCGGCTCAACGAGTCCGGAGCCGTTGCCGCCGGCATCGACATTGGACGCCGGCACGTCAGGGTGGTCCTGGCCTCGCTCGGCCACCGGATCCTCCAGGAGGAGTCCATCCAGCTTCCGCTGGGCCACTCCGCGGCAGAGGGCATGGATGCCGCTGCTGCCCTGCTGGCCCGGCTGCTGCGCCGGCAGGGGGTGGACCGCAGCGCCGTCCTGGGCGCCGGCGTCGGCATCCCCGGCCCCATTGACCGGCGCACGGGCACTGTGGTCCAGGGCGCGATCCTTCCCGAGTGGGTGGGAATCAACATGCGCGAAGACCTCGCCGACCGGCTGGGTGTGCCGGTCTACATCGACAATGACGCCAACCTCGGCGCGCTGGCGGAAGTCACCTGGGGGCCGCACGGCTGCAGCGAAAACCTGATCTTCATCAAGGTTGCCTCCGGCATCGGTGCCGGGCTGGTCATCAACGGGTCGCTCTACTACGGCAATGTCGGCATCACCGGGGAAATCGGCCACGCCACCATCTTCGACCAGGGGCTGATCTGCCGCTGCGGCAACCGCGGCTGCCTGGAAACCATAGCGTCGACCTCCATCATGATCGAGCTGCTTAGCCGCGCCTCCAAGGGCACCGTCACCACCGCGGACATCCTTTCGCGCGCCGCCGGAAAGGATCCGGCCACCCTGCGCGTCATTGACGACGCCGGCGTTGCAGTCGGCCGCGCCGCCGCCAACCTCGCGAATACCCTGAACCCGGAACTCATCATCATCGGCGGTTCGCTGACCGACCTCGGGGACACGTTCCTGGACCCGATCCGCCGCGGCCTGCTGCGGCATGCCGTTCCCCTTGTCGGTGAAACCTCCACCGTGCTTATGTCCTCCCTCGGGGACCGCGCCGAAGCCTTGGGTGCAGCCGCGCTCGTCCTCCAGGAACAGGGAACCGCGGCAGCGTAATACTTGCCGGGCGAATCAAAAACTACCCGAAACCGCCGCTGTTGCGTTCAAGACTTGACGGCAGTGCCTGTGACCGTGGTAACTTCCTTACCGGCCCACTCTGTGGGCCGTATCACGACAAAGAGGTCACACGGAGGCACTCATGCGAGCAGAAGCAGCTCCGGCAGTAGGCGCGCGGCGCGCTCCCTGCCACCACGGCAGGGACAAAACGCATGTCGGCTAGTCCATTCATTCTGGAAATGCACTCCATCACCAAGGAGTTCCCCGGCGTCAAGGCCCTCGCGGATGTGGCCCTGAACGTCCGGGCCGGCGAAATCCACGCCATCTGCGGAGAAAACGGCGCCGGAAAATCCACGCTGATGAAGGTCCTCTCCGGGGTCTACCCCCACGGCACCTACACCGGAGAAATCGTCTTCCAAGGCAAGCCCGTCCAGTTCCGGGATATCCGGTCCAGCGAGGCCGCGGGAATTGTCATCATCCACCAGGAACTGGCACTGATTCCCGAACTCTCCATTGCCGAGAACATATTCCTGGGTAACGAACCCACCCGGTTCGGCGTCATCGACTGGGACAAGGTCAACTTCGACACCCTGGACCTCATGGAACGGGTGGGACTCAACGAAGACCCCACCACGCCCATCAAGGACCTGGGCGTGGGCAAGCAGCAGCTGGTGGAGATCGCCAAGGCGCTGAACAAGCGGGTGCAGCTGCTGATCCTCGACGAGCCCACCGCCGCGCTCAACGAGACCGACTCCCAGCACCTGCTGGGCCTGATGTCCGGCCTGCGGGACAAGGGCATCTCCTGCATCATGATCTCGCACAAGCTCAATGAGATTGAGCAGATCGCGGATTCCATCACCATCATCCGCGACGGCCGGTCCGTAGAGACGATCGACGTCGCTGCCGAAGGCGCCGACGAAGACCGCATCATCCGCGGCATGGTTGGACGTTCCCTCGAATCCCGGTTCCCGGACCACACCCCGAAGATCGGCGAAACGTTCTTCGAGGTCCGCGGTTGGACCGTGGGCCACCCCTCCGTCGCGGACCGCCTGGTCTGCAAGAGTGCCGACTTCCACGTAAAACGCGGCGAGATTGTCGGATTTGCCGGGCTGATGGGCGCCGGGCGCACCGAGCTGGCCCGTTCCGTTTTCGGCCGCTCCTACGGCAACTTCATCTCCGGCCAGATCATCAAGGACGGCAAGGAGATCACCCTCAAGACGGTGCACTCCGCAATCAACCATGGCCTGGCCTACGTCACTGAAGACCGCAAGACCCTGGGCCTGAACCTCCTGGACGACATCAAGGCCACCACGGTTTCTGCCGACCTAAAGAAGATCACCCGGGGCCTGGTTGTCGACAACGACGCCGAGTTCCGCCACGCGGAGGAATACCGCAAAAGCCTGCGCACCAAGGCACCCACGGTCGATGAGGGCGTTTCCAAGCTCTCCGGCGGCAACCAGCAGAAGGTTGTCCTGGCCAAGTGGATGTTCACCGACCCGGACCTGCTGATCCTGGACGAACCCACCCGCGGCATCGACGTGGGCGCCAAGTACGAAATCTACGGAATCATCCAGCAGCTCGCGAACCAGGGCAAGGGAGTCATCGTGATCTCCTCTGAGCTCCCCGAGCTCCTGGGCCTCTCGGACCGCATCTACACCATCTTCGAAGGGGCGATCACCGGCGAGGTCTCCAAGGCGGAGGCCAACCAGGAGAACCTCATGAGGCTCATGACCTCCCCCGCCCGGAAGCCCGCCGACTACGCCACTCAAGGAACACTTTCATGAACGCCATCAAGCAACTCCTGGGCGGCAACGGCCGCCAATTCGGGATGATCTTCGCCTTGGCCATCCTGGTCGGCCTGTTCCAGGTCCTCACCGGGGGCAAGACCCTGACGCCCACGAACATGATCAATCTGTTCAACGGCAACTCCTACATCCTGATCCTGGCGGTGGGCATGGTCTTCGTGATCATTGCCGGCCACATCGACCTCTCGGTGGGATCCGTCGCCGCGTTCTCCGGCATCGTCGTCGCGATGGCCATGCGGGACTGGGGCCTGCCCTGGTACGCGGGCATACTCCTGGGCCTGCTGGTGGGCGCGGCAATCGGCGCCTGGCAAGGCCTGTGGGTGGCGTACGTCGGAATCCCGGCGTTCATCGTGACACTGGCGGGCATGCTGATCTTCCGCGGTGCCAACCAGTGGGTGGGCAAGTCCAACACCGTTCCGGTCCCCTCCGAATTCCAGTTCATCGGCGCCGGCTACCTGCCCGAGGGCGGCCCGATCCCGGGTTACAACAACCTGACGCTGCTGCTGGGCCTGATCCTCTGCGCCGCAGTGATCTACGGCGAAATGCGCAAGCGTTCCCGCAATGCCAAGCTAGGCACCGCCAACCCGCCTACCTGGGTTCCGGTGGTCAAGATCGGCCTGCTCTGCGCAGTCATCCTCTACGCCACGTACCTCTTCGCCACGGGCCGCCCCGGCACGTCCTTCCCGGTCTCGGGCATCATCCTGGGCGTCCTGGTCCTCTTCTACGGTTTCGTCTCCAACAAGACCATCCTTGGCCGCCACGTCTACGCGGTGGGCGGCAACCGGCACGCTGCGGAGCTCTCCGGCGTGCAGGGCAAGAAGGTCAACTTCATGGTCATGATGAACATGTCGATTCTGGCCGCCCTGGCCGGAATGATCTTCGTGGCCCGCTCCACCGCCTCCGGTCCGTTTGACGGCACCAACTGGGAACTTGACGCCATTGCCGCCGTCTTCATCGGCGGAGCGGCGGTTTCCGGCGGCGTCGGAACCGTAGTCGGTTCCATCGTGGGCGGCCTGGTCATGGCCGTCCTGAACAACGGCCTGCAGCTGCTCGGCGTGGGCGCGGACACGACCTCCATGATCAAGGGCCTGGTCCTGCTGCTCGCCGTCGCACTGGACGTCTACAACAAGACCCAGGGCAAGCCCTCAATCACCGGGCTGCTGATGCGCAACTTCGGCGGCAACAAGCCCAAGCCGGCCCCCGCCGTCGTCGACGCCACCCCGGAAATGCCCACGGGCACCAAGACCGTCATCGCCACCGACGCCTAGACCGCACCACTTCCTCCGCTCTATTTCCCAGTACCGCTATCAAGAAAGAGAACACCATGCGTAAATTCGCTAAGTCCTTCGCCGTTGCGGCAACGGTGGCAGCATTGTCGCTGTCCGCCTGCGGCCGCACCGAAGAAACCGCTTCCGGCGCCGAAGAAGGCTTCGAGGACGGGGCATCCATCGGCGTTGCCCTGCCGCAGAAAACCTCGGAGAACTGGGTGCTCGCCGAGACCCTCTTCAACGACGGCCTCAAGGAGGCCGGCTACGAGGGCCAGGTCCAGTTCGCCAACGGCGGCGTGTCCGAACAGCAGAACCAGATCAGCTCCATGATCACCAACGGTGTCGAGGTCCTGATTGTGGGTGCCATTGACGGCAGCCAGCTCGGCTCGCAGCTGCAGGACGCCAAGGATGCCGGCATCACCGTCATCGCCTATGACCGCCTGCTGACCAACACCGAAAACGTTGACTACTACGTGGCCTACGACAACTTCAAGGTCGGCCAGCTGCAGGGCCAGGCCCTGCTGGACGGGCTGAAGGAAAAGAAGCCCGAAGGTCCGTACAACATTGAGCTGTTTGCCGGTTCCCCGGATGACGCCAACGCCCAGGTCTTCTTCGACGGCGCCATGGATATCCTCCAGCCGGAGATCGAAGCAGGGAACCTCGTAGTTGGCTCCGGCCAGACCGAGTTCAACCAGGCTGTCACCCAGGGCTGGAAGGCAGAGAACGCCCAGAAGCGCATGGACACCCTGCTCTCCAGCAACTACGCCTCGCAGGAGCTGGACGGCGTCCTCTCCCCCAACGACACCCTGGCCCGCGCTGTCCTGACCTCGGTCACCGGCGCCGGCAAGGCACTGCCCGTCATCACCGGCCAGGACTCCGAGGTGGAATCCGTCAAGCTGATCATGGAAGGCAAGCAGTACTCCACCATCAACAAGGACACCCGCAACCTGGTGAACCAGAGCATTGACATGGTCAAGGCACTGGGCGCCGGTGAAGAGGTCGAAATCAACGACGACGAGAGCTACGACAACGGCACGAAGGTAGTCGAGAGCTACCTGCTGGAGCCGGTCATCGTCACCAAGGCCAACGCTGCCGAGGCCTACGAGAACGACCCCACGCTCTCCGAGCTGACCAAGTAATACCTCTGCACAGCAACTGCCCTTTCGGGCGGAACAGCCCGGGTTTCCTTCAACGGAAGCCCGGGCTGTTCCACACCTGTTCCACACCCGTTCCACCCGTTCCACACGCCAGCCGCCGGCACCTGGACCTGCACGGACTCACTGTCCACCCCTAGGCCCCGGCAGGCGGCAACCTTAGAGTAGGGGTACTCCCTGCAACGACGCGGAAGACGAGGACCATGACTGCCGTTCAACACATACCCACACCCCCCTGCGTCCAGCCGGGAGCTCCAAGTCCCGTCCAGTCCACGGGACGGACCCTGCGCTGGGGCGTAGTGGCCACCGGAAACATCGCGGAGCGTGTCACTGAAGACATCGCCCGGCTGGAGGACGCTGTCCTGCAGGCTGTCAGTTCCCGCCGGCAGGCAACGGCCGAGGAGTTCGCCTCCCGCTTTGGCTTCGCCAGCAGCTACTTCGACGCAGACGATGTCTCGGGCTATGACCGGCTCTTTGCCGATCCCGAAGTGGACGTCGTCTACATCGCCTCCCCGCACGCCCAGCACTATCAGATAGCCCGGCGTGCGCTGGAGGCCGGCAAACACGTGCTGTGCGAAAAGTCGCTGACCATCAATGCCCGCGAAGCCGAGGACCTGATCGAACTGGCCCGGTCCCGCAACCTGTTCCTCATGGAAGCGGTCTGGACCCGTTTCCTGCCCTGCATCAACCGGATCTGGGAACTCATTGCCTCGGGTGAACTCGGGGACATCAACTGGGTGCAGGCAGACCTGGGTTTCCCGGCAGCGTATGACCCGGCCAGCAGGCTCTGGGACCCGGCAGCTGGCGGCGGAGCACTTCTTGACCTGACCGTCTATCCGCTCACCTTTGCCCTGGGTGCGCTCGGCTACCCCGAGACGGTCCACGCGGTCGGCAGCATCAACTCCGACGGCGTGGACACGCAGAACGCGTTGACGCTCGGGTACGCGTCCGGCGGCCTGGCGCAGCTGACCTCGTCACTGGTTTCCTCCTCCCCGCGGACCGCGGTCATTTCCGGCACCAGGGGCTGGCTCCGCACCGGTTCACCCCTGCATAACCCGGTGGAACTGACCATCGTGCCGCATGACGGAGAGGCCCGGGTGGAGAGGTTCCCGCAGGTCGGCAACGGCTATGCGTACGAGTTGCGGGAGGTGACCCGCTGCATCCAGGCGGGCCTGGTGGAGAGCCCCACCATGACGTGGGCGGATTCCCTGCGGACCATGCGGCTCTTCGACGCCGTACGGGCGCAGATCGGTGTGCTGTATGCCAATGACAAGGACGCTGTCCCCCGCTGACCGGCCCTGGGGCCGTAGCGTCTGAGGACACGAAAAACGGCGGTGCCGCACCTTATGCAGGTGCGGCACCGCCGTCGTTTTAGCGCTGTACTAGGCGTTCTTCACGTTCTGCGGTGCTTCGGTAGCGGAATCCTTGACGTCGGAGGCGGCTGCCTGGCCTTCGGACTTCACGTTCTGCGCGGCGTCCGTGGCAGTGGCCTTGATGTTCTCGACCGCTTCCTGAGCCGGTTCCTTGAGGCCCTCGGCCATTTCCTTGGCTGCCCCGGCCAGTTCGTCGGTCATCGGCTGCGCGGCGGTCTTGATGTTGTCGGCAGCGACACGCTCCTTGTCGCTGGTGGGGATCAGCGTTGCTGCGAGCAGACCGGCGCCGAAGGCAATCAGGCCTGCTGCGATGGGGTTGCCCTGCGCCTGGCCTGCGATCTTGGCCGGTGCGCCCTGGACAGCGGAGCCGGCGGCGGACATGCCGTCCGAAACACTGCCGCCCATGTCGGAAACGCTGCCGCCGATGTTGCTGCCGGTGTTGCTTGCGCTGTTACCTACTGAATCGGCCACACCCATCACCCTGTCCTTCACTCCGAATACCTTGTCCTTCATCTTGTCCGTCTGGCGCTGGACGATGTGGGAGGGAGTTACCTTGTCCGCCACTGCGTCCACGTTGGTGCCTAGGCGCCGGCGGGTTGCTTCGATGTCGGCGCGGATCTCATCGGGGTTTTCACTCATCGTGTTTCCTCGCTTGGTTTCATGGTCTGGGGGATCTCCTGCAGCGTCTCGGACGTCTGCGGCATGCCCTTGATCTTCTTCATTTCCTTGCGTCCACGTGATGCCAGGACGGCGGCAACGATGGCCCAGAGAACCGCCACGATCACTGCGGACCAGCCGAAGCCGATCGCCGTCGTGCCCAGTGCGTACCACAGGGCGATAGAGAGGAAGAGGAGTACGAAGTACCCTGCGACGGCCGCGCCGGCGAACATTCCGGCACCCGTGCCTGCGCGGGTTGCGGACTGCTTCAGTTCGACCTTCGCCAGCTCCACTTCCTGACGCATGAGAGTGGACATGTCCTGCGTCACCTGGCCGAGCAGATCGCCCAGGGACGTGGACTCAGCCTTAGCCTGCGCTGGTGTGGGAGGGAGTTCGGTACTCATCAGTGCCGACCACCGCTGTAGGGATCAGCTGCCGGAACGCCGGTGGAGGGGGTGGGGGGAAGAGTCTGGGCCGACGCGGGACCCGTTCCGGGCTGGCGGACCGGTTCGGTGCCGAACGGATCGTTGGTCCCGGTGGTGCCTACCGTGGGGTTGGCCGCCGGTGCCTGCGGGACAGGCGTCACGGGCGGCACGGGCGGTGCCACGCGCTGACCGGCGGTTCCGGATGCGCCCTGAGTCGGGAGGCCTGCACTCAGGCCCTTGTTAAGGCGGCCGGCCAGGAAACCGGCTCCGGCTGCAAGAGCCAGGAAGGCGACGGGACGCTGGCGGGCAAAGCCCTTGACCTCGTTCAGCAGGGATCCCGGATCACGGCCGTCAAGCCAGGTGGCAGCGGACGATGCACGGCTGGCTGCTTCACCGACGAGATCGGTGGCTACGCCGGACTGGCCGGACTGTGCCATGGAGTGCAGCTCGTCAGCCATCGAGCGGAGCCCTTCGGCCACCTTCTGCTGCTGGGTACCTGCCTGCTCGGTGAGATCGGAACGGGCCTGGGTAAACAGGTCCTTGGCGTTGGTCTTTACTTCGGAGGCGACGCCCGCTGCTTCAGACTTGGCGGTGTCCGCTACCTGAGCGGCATTACCCTTGGCCTGCTGGGCGAGGTCACCTGCCTGCTGCTTGGCGGCGTCGGCCTTCGCTGCGGCCGTGGAATCGTTGGTGCTTCCAGCCGGGGATGCTGCATGGCTTCCGTCACGCGGAGTGAAGTTCTCTGTCATCATCGCTCTCTTTCGTCATTGCAACTGCTGATCAAGATCGGATGGTCCGTGACTCGATAATAAGCACACTTAGTTACGAATGTGTAGCGTGTTAGGATTGTAAGTGCCCTTGCTATTGGATTCTGTGCGTGGTTTTCTTTTTGCACCGATCAGAAGAGCCCGCGGGCCCGCTTCCTGCCGAATAATCCGGCGGGACGGCCCCGGCCCACAACGCACAGGAGCATCACATTGGCGGCAAACCTAATAGCACGATCTGTCCATGACCTCACGGCAGCGGCTTGGTTCGGTGGTTCCCTGATGGGCGCCGTCGGGCTTAACGGAGCCACCGCGAAGGCCAAGGACCCCGCTGAGAGAACGCGGCTGTCCGCCCTTGGCTGGAAAAAATGGGCCCCCGTGCAGGCCGGGGCCATCGGACTGCACGTCCTCGCCGGACTCGCGCTGATCGGCGACAACAAAACCCGGGTTTCCCAGCAGGAGGGGGTCGCCTCCCTCACCGCATACAAGACGGCGGTTACCGCCCTTGCAGCCGTCGTCACGCTGTATTCCGGGATCCTCGGCGGTAAGGTCGGCAAGCTCTCGGAACAGGGCAGCCAAGGCGCTACGGAGCCCCACGAGGGAGCATCAAAGGAACTGAAGTCGGCCCAGCGCCAACTGAAGATCCTGCAGTGGAGCATCCCCGTGCTTTCGGGGGCGGTGATTGTGATGGGCGCCCAGCACGGTGAAATGCAACGGCCCGCCAATGTCCTCAAGGGCCTGAAAAAGAAGTAACGGGCCATGGGCGCAGAAGTTACGAGCAGGACTTTCAGCCGGGCGCAGCGCACGGCTTACCGGCAGCGCTTGCTGGAAAACCTGGACCACTTCGCTCACTTCCTTTCCACCGCGCAGTTTGCGGACACGGCCAGCATTGGCCTGGAACTGGAACTGAACCTGACCAACCGCGATTTCTCCCCCGCTCTCCGCAACACGGCTGTCCTTGAGCGCATCGCCGATCCGGCCTTCCAGACCGAGATCGGCGCCTTCAACATCGAGATGAACCACCCCGCAATGTCGGTGGCGCAGTTTGGGTTGAAGGAGCTCGAGGACAGCCTGCGGATGCAGCTCAACCGCGCCGATGAGCGTGCTGCCCAGGAGGCGGCGGACATCATGATGGTGGGCATCCTCCCCACCCTCACCCCCCGCTTCATGGACGGATGGGACTGGCTCAGCAGCGGGCAGCGTTATGCAGCCCTGAACACGTCAGTCCTGCAGGCCCGGGGAGAAGACGTTCTCCTGGATTTGTCAGGCCCGGAGCCGTTGTCCTTCTACGCACAAAACATCGCGCCGGAGGCTGCGTGCACATCGGTCCAGCTGCACTTGGAAGTCTCACCCGATCAGTTTGCGCCGGCCTGGAACGCGGCGCAGATGATCGCGGCCCCACAGGTTGCACTTGCCGCCAATTCGCCCATCTTCATGGAGCACGTGCTCTGGCATGAGACCCGGATTGAACTTTTCAAGCAGGCCATTGACACCCGGCCGCCGGAAATGCGCAATCAAGGCGTACGCCCCCGTGTCTGGTTCGGGGAAAGGTGGATTACATCGATCTTCGATCTCTTCGAGGAGAACGTACGCTATTTCCCTGCGCTGCTTCCGGAGCTTTCCGGCAACGGAACGGAAGCCACCGCGTTCGGTGCCCCGCTGCTGCCTGAGCTGCGCCTCCACAACGGTACGGTCTACCGCTGGAACCGGCCGATCTATGACCCAGGCAGCGGCACGCCCAACCTGCGCCTGGAGAACCGGGTACTGCCGGCCGGCCCGTCCGTCCTGGACGTGGTCGCCAACGCCGCGTTCTATTACGGCCTCGTGGAGTATCTCCGCACGGCAGACCGGCCGGTGTGGAGCCGCATCGCCTTCAAGACGGCGTCGGACAACTTCCTGGCCTGTGCCCGGCACGGGCTGGAGGCGGCCGTGTACTGGCCGGGCATCGGCGAGATTCCGGTGGCCGAACTGATTGTGCGCCACCTGATTCCGCAGGCCGCCGAGGGGCTCCGGGAACTGAAAGTGGATTCCTCCCTGATCGACCGCTACCTGAACGTCGTGGCCGAGCGTGCCCGCACGGAGCAGAACGGCGCGGCGTGGCAGATCGCCACGCTGGGCCGCCTCGAGGGTGCCGGGATGTCCCGGTCGGCGGCGCTGGCCGAGCTCTCCCGGCTCTACTGGGAGAACATGCACACCAATGCGGCCGTCCATTCATGGCCGATCGGCTGAGCGAGTAAAAACCGGGAGGCTGCGGGTAAAAATCGGACGTGGAACCTAGCAGTCAAAAGTGCCGAGTGCTAGCGTGAATTTCATCGTTGAGTCACGACGACTCAACCTTTATCGACCCTTTTCCTACAACGGCATTCCAACCACCGGTGCCCGGCGGGTACCGGCGCAACAGGAGTTGATGACAATGGCGATGAAGTTTGATCCTTTCCGTGAGCTTGACCGGATGGCAGGCGCTCTTCTCGATCCCCGGCAGCGGTTGCGGCTTATGCCGATCGACCTCTACCGCGAGGGCGACCACTACATCCTCAACGCGGATCTGCCCGGTATCGACCCCGGTTCAGTGGACGTGGACGTTGACGGCCAGTTGCTGACCATCAGGGCCGAGCGGACCATCCACACCACCGAGGGGGTTACCTGGCTGACCCGCGAACGGGAAAGCGGGACCTTCCTGCGCCAGCTGAATCTCGGCCAGGGCATTGATATTGACTCGATCTCCGCGAAGTACGAGAACGGTGTGCTGAGCGTCTTCATTCCGGTGAGCGAACGGTCGAAGCCGCGCAAGATCGAGGTGTCAGCCACCTACAAGGACAGTTCCACCATTTCCGGGCAGTCTTCGTCTTCCGGGCAGTCGTCTTCGGAGCCCGCATCGGTCTCGTCCAGCAGCCGCTCCAGTTCCGGCAGCGGCTCCAGCGGCTCGGGTTCCAGCGGTTCCGGCTCCGGCTCGCCGGGCTCGTTCGGTCAGCCCGGCGGTTCCGGATCATCCGGTTCCGGGTCATCCGGTTCCGGCGGGCAGCATTCCTCCGGCGATCAGGGCGCCGGCATCTAGCCGCAGCACGACCAGCAGAACCAGCGAAACCAGCAGAACCAGCGCAGGCCCCGGACAGCAGGTCCGGGGCCTGCGCCGTGTCACTGCGGTTTCGAGTTCGGCGGCGAGGCGCAGCGGGACAATCAGGCGGAGGGCCTGCGCTGCCAGATGGCGGCCATCAAGGCACCGCTGACGTTGTGCCAGACCGAGAAGACCGCTGCGGGCAGTGCGGCTTCGGGAGCGAAGTACTGCTTGGCAAGTCCCGCGGCCAGCCCGGAGTTCTGCATGCCCACTTCAATCGCCATGGTCCGGCGCGAGGGAACCGGTTGCCGGAACAGTTTCGCCGCGCCATAGCCGAGGGCCAGGCCCAACCCGTTGTGCAGGACCACCGCCAGCAGGATCAGCCAGCCCGCGGTAAAGATGGCTTCGGCGCTGCCCGACACCACGGCAATAACCACGAAGGTAATGGCCAGCACCGAAATCCAAGGCAGGACGGGCAGTACCCGGTCCACCAGCCGGGGTACCAGATACCGGATGGCCAGGCCCAGCACCACCGGGATCAACACAATCTGGACAATGGACCAGGCCATTGATCCGGCGTCCACCGCCATGTACCGGCCGGCGAGCCACAGCGCGAGGATCGGGGTCAGCAGGGGCGCAAGAAGAGTGGAAACCGACGTCATGGCGACGGAGAGGGCTACGTTGCCGCGGGCAAGGTACGTCACCACGTTCGACGCCGTGCCGCCGGGTGCGCAGCCCACCAGGATCACGCCGGCCGCGAGTTCGGGGCTGAGCTGCAGGGCCCAGGCGATACCGAAACCGAGCAGCGGCATAATGACGTACTGCGCCACCACTCCCAGCAGGACGGGCAGCGGCTGCCGGATGACCAGCGCAAAATCCGGCAGGGTCAGCGTCAGGCCCATCCCGAACATAATGAGCATCAGCCCGGGGTTGATGTAGCCGGACAGGCCGGTGAACAGCTGCGGGAAGAACAGGGCCACCGTTCCCCCGGCGACAATCAGCAGCGGGAACACGGTCACTGCTATACGGGCGCTTCGCTCTTCGGCGCTCTTCGCGGCGGGCTGCGCTGTGGTGGAGTTCGACATTCCCACATGGTGGCACCGCTGTTGCGGCTGCGCTAGTTGTTACGCCCGTGCTTAACAAGGAGGGAAACGACGACGGCGCGCCGCCCCGGTAAGGGGGCAGCGCGCCGTCGTCGTTGGTGCAGTGATGCTTAGGCTGCAACCTCGGCACCCAGGCGGGCCTTGAGGTTCTCGTCCAGTGCGGCGAGGAACTCTTCCGTGGTCAGGTAGGCCTGGTCGGGGCCGACCAGCAGTGCCAGGTCCTTGGTCATCTTGCCGGATTCGACCGTCTTGATGACAACGTCTTCAAGGGTCTCGGCGAAGTTAATGACCTCGGGGGTGTTGTCCAGCTTGCCGCGGTGCATTAGGCCACGGGTCCACGCGAAGATCGAGGCGATCGGGTTCGTGGAGGTGGGCTTGCCCTGCTGGTGCTGGCGGTAGTGGCGGGTAACCGTACCGTGTGCAGCTTCGGCCTCGACGGTCTGGCCGTCCGGGGTCATCAGCACGGAGGTCATCAGGCCCAGCGAGCCGAAGCCCTGTGCCACGGTGTCGGACTGGACGTCGCCGTCGTAGTTCTTGCAGGCCCAGACGTAGCCGCCTTCCCACTTCATCGCGGAGGCAACCATGTCATCGATCAGGCGGTGCTCGTAAGTGAGGCCGGCTGCTTCGAACTGGTCCTTGAACTCGGCGTCGAAGACTTCCTGGAACAGGTCCTTGAACTGGCCGTCGTAGGCCTTCAGGATCGTGTTCTTGGTGGAGAGGTACACCGGGTAGTTGCGCTGCAGGCCGTAGGCGAAGGAAGCGCGCGCGAAATCCTTGATGGAATCGTTGAAGTTGTACATACCCATGGCGACGCCGCCATCTTCGTTGTACGTAACAACCTGCTGCTTGATTTCTTCGCTGCCGTCGGCGGGCGTGTAGGTCAGCGTCAGGGTACCGGCACCGGGAACCTTGAAGTTAGTGGCCTTGTACTGGTCGCCGTGGGCGTGGCGGCCGATGATGATCGGCTTGTTCCAGCCCGGAACCAGACGCGGGATGTTGGAAATGATGATCGGTTCGCGGAAGACCACGCCGCCCAGGATGTTGCGGATGGTCCCGTTCGGGGAGACCCACATCTTCTTCAGGCCGAATTCCTCGACGCGTGCTTCGTCGGGGGTGATCGTGGCGCACTTGACGCCTACGCCGTGTTCCTTGATCGCGTTGGCAGCGTCGATCGTCACCTGGTCATCAGTCGCGTCGCGGTTCTGGATGGAGAGGTCGTAGTACTTCAGGTCTACGTCGAGGTACGGGTTAATCAGGCGATCCTTGATGAACTGCCAGATGATGCGGGTCATCTCGTCGCCGTCGAGCTCTACTACAGAGCCCACAACCTTAATTTTCTCAGCCACACGATCTCCTTGTGTGTTGGTGGGCACCGGAGCATGTCTTGTGGCATGACGGAACCCGTCTTTTTGGCTTTTATTTGAGTTCAACTATGCCACAGCCCACTATCCGCACCCTAAACAGCAAGGCGGCGCATTACCTGCACCGCCTTGCTGTTCCGCGAAGACTTTAGTGGAAGAAGTGGCGCGCACCCGTGAAATACATGGTGACGCCGGCCGCCGCCGCAGCTTCGATCACTTCGTTGTCCCGGACCGATCCGCCCGGCTGCACGACCGCGCGGACGCCGGCATCGGCCAGGATCTGCAGGCCGTCCGCAAAGGGGAAGAACGCGTCGGAGGCGGCTACCGACCCGCGGGCCCGCTCCTCGCCGGGACCGCCGAGCGTATTGGCACGTTCGACGGCGAGCCGGCAGGAATCGACCCGGTTGACCTGCCCCATGCCCACGCCCACCGAGGCGCCGTCCTTCGCCAGCAGGATGGCGTTGGACTTGGCGGCACGCACGGCAGACCATGCGAAGGCCAGATCGGCCAGCGTTGCTTCATCCGCGGCCTCCCCCGCCGCGAGGGTCCAGTTTGCAGGGTCATCACCCTCGGCCTGCAGCCGGTCCGCCTTCTGCACGAGGACGCCCCCGGACACCTGCCGGAATTCGGTGTCATTGCGCCCGTAGCCGTCCGGCAGCGCCAGCAGGCGGATATTCTTTTTCGCCGAGAGGATCTCCACGGCTTCCGGCTCGAAGTCAGGGGCGATCACCACCTCCGTGAAAATCTCCTTCACGGTCCGGGCCATGCCGGCCGTGACCGTGCGGTTGGCTGCAATCACTCCGCCGAAGGCAGAAACCGGGTCGCAGGCATGGGCCTTGGCGTGCGCGTCCGCGATGGGGTCTGCGGCACCGGGCGAGGCCACGGCGATGCCGCACGGGTTGGCATGCTTGACGACGGCGACTGCCGGTTCCGTGAAGTCGAAGGCTGCGCGCAGGGCGGCGTCGGCGTCCACGTAGTTGTTGTAGGACATGGCCTTCCCGTGCAGCTGGTCGGCCTGGGCGACCCCGGGCTGGGCACCCTTGTCCACGTAAAGCGCGGCGTCCTGGTGCGGGTTTTCGCCGTAGCGCAGCACCTCGGCCCGTTCCAGGGACAGACCGGTGTAGGCCGGCCATTTGGTGCCGTCTTCGGTGCCGTCGCCGAACTGCTCTGCCGTCCAAGTGGCAACGGCCGTGTCATAGGCAGCGGTATGCGCGAACGCTTCCGCGGCGAGCCGGCGCCGCTCTGCCAGGGCGAATCCGCCTTCGGCTGCAGCCGTAACGACGTCGGAGTACTTGTTGGGGTCCACCACCACAGCCACCGAGGGGTGGTTCTTCGCCGCGGCGCGGACCATGGAGGGGCCGCCGATGTCGATCTGTTCCACCACTTCGTCCTGGCCGGCGCCGGAGCGGACGGTCTCCACGAACGGGTAGAGGTTCACCACCACGAGGTCGAAGGGTTCAATCTCCATTTCCTCCAGCTGGGCAATATGGTCCTCGCGGCGGCGGTCGGCGAGGATTCCGGCATGGACCCGCGGGTGCAGCGTCTTGACGCGTCCGTCCAGGCATTCCTTGAAGCCGGTGACTTCGGCGACCTCGGTTACGGAGACGCCCGCTGCGGCAATCTGCTTTGCGGTGGAACCGGTGGAGACAATGCTGACGCCGGCTGCCGCGAGGCCCTGCGCGAGTTCCGTCAGGCCCGTCTTGTTGTAGACCGAGATCAGGGCCCGGCGGATAGGAACACGGTCAAGGACGGGATTGCTCACTGCTGACACTCCAAATGGTCGATGATCGGTGTGCGCAGGCCGTGCGGCCCACGAGAAGTTTATGCCTTCGCTTCCCATCGGTCCCCGGACTCCGTGTAACAACCCGTCTCGGGAGCCGTTTCCGCACCATCCCGGGATCGAGTCTGCACAAATTACCGTTCCCGGGATCGAGTCTGCACAATTTACCGTTTTCCCGGCTGAAATCCGTAAGTTGTGTGGAATCGATGCCTAGGCCGGGTGTCCCGGGCGCCATCCCCGTGCCAGCAAGGCATCCCGGACCTTTTCCGCCGTCCCCGCACGGTTTTCCGGTCGGAGATGCTGTTTCGTGAAGCGCAGCACCGCCCACCCCAATTGGCGGAGCCGGTCGTCCCGCTCGATATCCCGATGCCACTGATCAGGATCCAGCAAGTGGTGTTCCCCTTCGTATTCGAGGGCAATTCGCAGCCGCCGGTACTGCAGGTCCGGGCGGGAGATTGCTCTGCCGTCTGAACCAAGAATCCATTGGTTCACGTCGGGATCCGGCAGGCCTGCATGGTGTACAAGGAGCCGCAGGCGTGTCTCAGGGGCGGAATCCACCCCTGCCCTGACCAGTCCGAGAGCGGTCAGGGCGGTGGAGACGCCCCGGGTTCCCGCTCTCCGATCCAAAACGTCCTGCAGGTCCTGGACCTGGCACAACGGGTCCGGCCAGGGCAAGTCACCGCCTCGAGGCGGTGCGTCCTGGCGTCGAAGGAGGGAATCACCCGCAACGACGAGGTCATCGAGTGACAGCACGGAAGCCAGGTCCGTCCACGTGAAAACCGGCGAAGTCACCAGTAAGCCGTTAGATCGAATCACGTCTCTCTGCTGCAACGCTGCGTTATGGCCAACAACACCGCTTCGACGTGGCTGGCCGTACCGAAGCGGTCGGGTCAGGTGCAGCGGACCCGCCTCCAGGCCGCGCGGCAGCCACATTTCCCAGAGGGCCGCAGCCGTGGTGTGGCTGGCTACCGTGCGGCCCGAGTCCGGCGCCAGCGGTCGAACCTGCTCGGCGAGAGAACACTCCCTGCCGCGCTGCGCACGCAAACCGTACCCGACGGCGTCGAACTCGTTTCGCCGCAGCCGTGACGGCGGCAGGCCGAGGGAGCGGGCCTCGTTGACAGTGAAAACGGGCCCGGGCAGCCCCTCGCCGCGAGGCCCGGGTCCCGGCCGCAGATGCTCAGCCATGGCCCCATCCTCCCGGACACCGAAAGCAGTTTCCGGGCTATCCACAGGGAGGGGCACCGAGCCCTGTATTGTTCTCCCCGAACCCGAGCACCTCCCCTCCGAAAGGCCCCGAACCACATGTCCGTCGCTAATGCCCTGCCCACCGGAGACCAGGTGGTCCAGAACCTGCCCTGGCGGTGGAAGGTTCAGGGCAAAATCTTCCTCATCGGCGGCCTCGGCTTTATGTTCGATGCCTGGGACGTAACGCTGAACGGCGTCCTCATTCCCCTGCTCTCCAAGGAGTGGGCGCTGGCCCCGGCGCAAGCGGCCTGGATTGGAACAGCCAACCTGCTCGGCATGGCGATCGGCGCCTTCGTCTGGGGGTCCATTGCCGATGCGATCGGCCGGAAGCGTGCCTTTTCCGCCACGCTGCTGGTGTTCTCAATCTTTACGGTGCTGGGCGCCTTCTCCCCTGACATTGTCTGGTTCTGCATCTTCCGCTTTATGGCCGGCTTCGGATTGGGCGGCTGCGTCCCGGTGGACTATGCCCTGGTGGGTGAGTTCACTCCCATGAAACAGCGAGGGAGGGTGCTCACGGCCATGGACGGCTGGTGGCCCGTCGGCGCCGCGTTGTGCGGTGTCACCTCGGCCGCCATCATGGCCACCTTCGCGGACTGGCGCTACACCATGCTGATCATGGTGATCCCCGCATTCCTGGTCTTCTGGGTGCGGCGCTCGGTCCCCGAGTCTCCGCTTTATCTGGTCCGCAAGGGCCGCACAGTGGAAGCCTCCGCCGTCATCGATGACCTGGTCCGCCGAACCGGCGGGACGCAGACCGAATGGCACCTGCCCGAACCGCAGGCCCCTGAGAAGCTGTCCCTGCGCACCATGGGTACCCAGCTCACGGACATCTGGCGGTTCAGCGCCAAGACCACTATTGCCGCCTGGTCCCTGTTCCTGACCATTCTGCTGGTCTACTACCTGGCCCTGCAGTGGATGCCGAAAATCCTCGTGGATGCCGGGTTTGCCGAACACCGCGCGTTCCTGACCACCTCGGGGATGGCCGCCGTCGGCCTGCTGGGAGTCATCGTGGCGGCGCTGCTGGTGGAAAAGGTCGGCCGGAAATGGATCCTGGCGATCACCGGTCCGCTTTCGGCCGCCATTCTGGTGGTGGTCGCCCTGGTGGTGGATGTCCCCGCTGCGGCCACGATCCTGCTGCTGGTGTACGGATTTGTGGTGCAGGTGGCCATTCCCGTGCTCTATGCCTACGTCTCGGAGCTCTACCCCACCAACCTGCGCGGCAGCGGCTTCGGCTGGGCGTCCACCGTTTCCCGGATCGGGGCCGGGTTCGGTCCGCTGATCTTCGTGTCGGTGCTCTGGCCATATCTGGGACTGCCGATGTCCTTCGCGCTGGCCGGGGTCCTGGTCCTGCTGGCCGTACTGTGGATGGCCCGGTTCGCGCCCGAGACAAAGGGCGCCGCACTGGACTAGCCGCTGGTTACAGCGCGGGCAGGCCTTCGCGGCTGATCCGGTCCAGCGTTTCAATCAGCAGCCGCCGTTCCTGCACCTTGATGCGTTCGTGCAGCGTTTCCTCGGTGTCGCCGTCGAGCACCTCGACGGCGGCCTGGGCGAGGATCGGCCCAGTGTCGACGCCGGCGTCCGCCAGGTGTACCGTGCAGCCGGTGACCTTCACACCGTACGCAAGTGCGTCACGGACGCCGTGCGCCCCGGGGAAGGACGGCAGCAACGCCGGGTGCGTGTTTAGGTAGCGTCCCTCGAAGGTGTCGATGAAATGCTCGTCCACTATCCGCATGAATCCGGAGGACAGGACCAGATCCGGCTCATACGAGGCAACCTTGTCCGTGAGGGCCCGGTTCCAGTCCGCCCGCACCGGGTACTCCCGGAAGGGGACCACGAAGGTCGGGTAGCCGGCGTCGGCGGCGCGCTGGACCCCGTAGGTTCCGGGCCGGTCCGAGCCGACGGCGGCAATCTCCACGTCAAGCGTGCCGTCGCGGACGGCGTCCAGCACTGCCTGAAGGTTGGATCCGGTGCCGGACACGAGGACTACGATGCGCATGCGTCCACCATAGGACGCGGCGTCCCCTACGCTTAAACCCATGACCGACGGCACTCAGCACCAGACCAAGACCCTGCCCGCGCCCGACAGCGGCCGTCACGCGCCCACGGACGAGCAAAAGCGCAACGCGATTCAGTACGTTCGCCTGTTCTGGCTCCTGATGCTCGCCACGCTGCTGAGCAGCAGCATGGTCCTGCCGTGGAAGCTGATCCCGCTTGCGCTGGGGATCGCCGGACTGGTGGTGGGGATCATCGCCGTGATCAAGCTGGCCAGGCGCCGGATGGGGCCGTTGTTGCCGATACTGGTGTCGCTGGGCCTGGTCATGACAGCCCTCACTACCTTGGGGCTGGCCGGAATGACCTTGCTCTGGGATGAAACCATGACCTACGAATCCTGTATGCGCTCCGCCCTCACCCTCGACGGTGTGGAAGCCTGCGAGGCGGAATACCTGCCGTTCCAGCAGATCCGCTAGGCGTCCGGCTTGGGTTCGCGCTCCAGCCACGGGCCTACTGCGTAACCAAGTACGACGCCGATCCCTACTTCCGCGGCCACCCACAGTCCCAGACACACCGGGTCCGGTCCCAGGCTGACGAAGCGTCCAATGCCAAGTGAGCCGAGCGCCAGCCAAGCAGCGCCGGCGGCCAGCAGCCCGGACACCAGACCGACGATCACCCCGAGTACAAGCGTGGAGACGGGTGCGGTGAACCAGCGGGCACGGATCTTGATGGAAAGCCACTCATCGAAGTGGTTTTCGCCTTCCCGCAGGAACCACCAGCCCGCCAGGATTCCGGCCATCACCGGGATCAACAGTGCCGCGTAGCCGTATTCCATACTTCCCACGGGCAGCGCTGCCAGAACCGGCAGAGCGGGCAGCGGACCGACGGTGGTTTCCAGCGGACTGATCATGCTTCCGGTTCCCAGCGAGAAGCCCGTACCCGACGCCCAGCCCAGAGTCCACACCACGAAGTTCGGCATCAGCCCCAGCTCCACCACGGTGAGCACCGCCCCGCCCAGCGCACCGGCGTCGAGCCGCTCGTAGACGGATGCGATCTCGGCCCAGTTCATTGCCAGGGCCGCCACGAGCAGTACGGATGAGAGACCCAGCGCGGCGAGCGTGCCCACCGCGCCGGCGCGCAGCGCGGCCCACATGTATGAACCCGCCCAGCGGGAATGCTGGCTGGTGCGGGCGATCCAGTCGGTCAGGTCCATGCCGATCAACCGCACCCAGGAACCGGCCTCTATCCGGGCACCCACAATGAGTCCCGCTCCTGCAGCGATCAGCGGCACCAGTGCCCCTGCGGTCGGGGAAATCCGCACACCTTCGGTACTGCAGAAGTACGCCGCTGCGGCACCGATCAGCGCATAGGTGCCGAGCGCGCCCAGCACTGCCTGCCAGAGCTGGTCCGTGTAGGAGGCCCGGGCAAGCCGCCGGCCGGCCCGCCAGGACAGGAAGAACGGAATCAGCGTCAGTCCCAGCGGAAAGAAAGAGAGCAGCCCGGAGGTGGGTGCCTCCCCCAGTTCGCCGGCAGGGAAGCTCAGCGTCATCGGCACGCCGTGGATCAGCAGCCACGCCTGGCCACCCAGTCGAGCCAGGGAGGTGAAGTCCCGGTCCGTAAAGCCGTTGGCAAACCACACGCCGACGAGCGGCAGGAGGACCAGCAGGGCGGAGAGCACCGCGGCCTGACCCAATTCGAAGGTTCCCTGCAACCAGAGTGGCATGGGCGGCACACCCGGCTTCTTCGGCCGCAATAAAATTTTCATCGTTTCTATCGTGCCATCCGGCCCTCCGCAGCCCGTTGAGGCGCCGGCGTGAGTCGGGTAACTCCGGCGGGGTCCTAGAGGTCGACCAGGCCCTTGACCAATGCCGTTGCTGCGCCAATGAACGCAATAACGATCACGGCCAGCCGCGCCTGGTCATCGCGGATGAAGCGCTGCAGTTTCTCGCCAACGAAGATCCCGCCCACAATCATGAGCCCGATCAATGCCCACGCCCAGGGCTCGAACGGCGGCATCTGACCCGGATCCAGCAGCAGCTTGGACGTCAAGGTGACCATGGCGGTGGTGACGAAGAACGGCTGCAGCGTGGCGGCGAACGGGCGCTGCGGCCAACGGGCCAGCAACGCATACACGCTTACCGCGGGACCGCCGACGCCGGCCATCGCGTTGGTGATCCCGGAAGCGAAACCCGCCACGGCTTTCGGGACGTTGCCGGTCAGCACCACAGAGGTGCGCTGCAGGAGCAGGGAGATGCTCAGCGCCACGAGGACGACGGCGCCCACGGTCACGGCCAGCGGTGCTGCGGGCAGGTAAACCGCGGCTGCTGATGCCGGCACGCTGGCAATGACCGCGGGGACGGCCAGCCACCGGTACATGGACCAATCGACGTCACGCCAGACGCGGAACATGATCAGCAGAGAAGAGACCAGTCCGCAGATGTTCACCATCAGCACTCCCCCGTGGGAGCCGAGGATGATCACCAGGAAGGGGGAAATCAGGAGCGCAAAGCCCAGGCCGGCGATCCGCTGGGCGATCGCGCCGATAAAGATGGCGACGAGCACCACTATGAGGAGTCCGGTAGTCACTCGAACACACTACGCTGGACGAATGGTATCTCCCGTCACAGCCCTTGCCACCGCCGATTGGCGCCGTAATACGTTCGCCCTTTACGAGCAGGCGCGGCGCGCCGCGGAGGGCATTTCAGCGTCACACTCCCATGCCTTGTGGGCCACCGGACGGGACCGGCTCTTCGGCACCCACCCGGCGTCGCCCCTTCCCGAAGACACGCGGCGCCGCTTCCGCGGGCTGCGGACGGCCCGCTACGATCCGGCGTTCCGGTTCGAGGCAGTAATTGACGACGCCGGCGCCGGCGAGAAGATGGAGGTCGCCACGGGAACGGACGGCGTGGTGCCGTTCACCCGGCTCGGCACAGTCTCCGCCGACGGCGTAGGCAGCCTGGCCGTCTGGCATCTGGACTCCTATGGCGGCGGGATCTTCATTCCGGTGCGCGATGCGACGTCCGGCGTCGACGGCGGCAGCTACGGAGGCGGGCGGTACCTGCTGGACACCATTAAGGGTGCGGACCTCGGGACGGGCGATCTTCCCGGCAGCCTGATCCTGGATTTCAACTTCCTCTACAACCCGTCCTGCGCCTATGACGAGGCCTGGGCTTGCCCGCTGCCGGGTCCGGACAACACCGTGGACGCCGCCCTGCAGGTGGGCGAGCTGTACGCGCGGTACTGATTCGGAGTAAACCCTGCCGGGTTACGTAGGCGGGCGGCTCCGGCGTTCCCCGTGCCTATGCTGGAAGGGTGCAAGCTTCCATTTCATCCGCAACGCTTGAAGATGTTCCCGGGCTTGCCGACCTGGCTGCCGTCACCTTTCCGCTGGCCTGCCCGCCTGAGGTAACCCCGGAGGACAGCGCGGCGTTTGTCGCGGCGAATCTTTCCGCGGAGCGGTTCGCCGCCTATCTCAACGATGGGACCTGCCGTGTGCTGGCCGCCCGGACGGAGGGCTGGCTAAGCGGATACTGCCTGCTGGTGCTGGCGCCGCCGTCGGATCCGGATGTCGTGGAGGCGCTGGCATCGGGGCGGGCGATGCTGCCCTCCGCAGAGCTGAGCAAGTTCTACCTGCATCCGACTGCGCACGGAAGCGGTCTTGCCGGGCAGTTGGTCGAAGCTGCTGCCCGGGCGGCTGCGTCCGCGGGCGCCCGGTCTATCTGGCTGGGTGTGAACAACCGGAATGTGCGGGCACAGTCCTTTTACCGCAAATCCGGGTTCCAGACCGTCGGGCGCCGGTCCTTCCAAGTGGGAGTCCATACTTTCCGGGACCTGATCATGGTTCGGCAGCTCGGCACCGGCGGGCAGTGACAGACTAGGCCCGTGCAGACCTTCCTTCCGTATCCGGGCTTCGCCCGCAGCGCCGCCGTCCTGGACCAGGCGCGGCTGGGCAAGCAGCGGGTGGAAACCCTGCAGTTATTGCGCGGGCTGGTGGTTCCGGACTACGGCTGGCAGCGCCACCCGGCCTTGCTGATGTGGAAGGGCTTCGTGCCGGCGCTCACCGCCTACGGGCTGGCGATGACGGATGAGTGGATTGCCCGCGGACATGCCGATACCGTCCGGGAACAGATCCTGGAGTTCGCTCCGGAGGCTGCAGAGGCCGACGTCGACCTTCCCGCCTGGATCGGGAACGAGGAGCTGCACCGCAGCCATCGGTCCAACCTGATCGAGAAGTCTCCGGACGTATACGGACCGCTGTTTCCGGATACCGATGCCGGATTGCCCTATGTCTGGCCCTCCCCTGCCGACATTCCGGATCCCGCGGATCCGGGTCCCGGCGAAGGGCTGTGGGTGGTGCGTGCAGTGCCCGACGGCGATGCTGCCGCCATCGTGCTGCCGATGCTTTCCGACAAGGGCACCCCCATCACCGGCAAGAAGGGCCGGCAGTTGGTTCGGTTGCTGGAGGACATGGACGACGGCGACCAGGTGGCTGTTCTTTCTCCAGCTGACCGGACCCGCCTGCTTCTTGGCCGTGCCGGACCGGTGGAGCTCACGAACGATACGGCGGTGCGGCAGGTAAAGCTGACCGGGGAAATTTCCCGGGCAGCGTTCTCCTACCCTGCGGTGCTGCAGGATCCCCGGACATTGTTTGCGGTGCCGCGGCCGGAATCGGTCTAGCAGCTGTCATCTGTTGGGTTTAGCGTGCATGTACCTTCGTGGTCGCGCTGGTGACGACTTACACTTCGCCATCCTTGTCCGGATCCCCGCTGCGGTTTGTCCGAATCCCCGCACCTTGTCCGGATCCCCCCTGCGGTTTGTCCGAATCCCCGCACCTTGTCCGGATCCCCCCTGCGGTTTGTCCGAATCCCCGCACCTTGTCCGGATCCCCCCTGCGGTTTGTCCGAATCCCCGCACCTTGTCCGGATCCCCGCGCTGCGCGGCGCAGGGATTGTCACAAACCGTAGGGATTCCGACAAATTGAAGGATTTCCGGGGCCGGCGCCCGGAACTCATGCGATTCTCGGCCCGCCGGCTTGAACCCGTAGTTCGCAGGCTCATACCACGCTGTGTGCCGGGCTAGCATCCTACGCCGTTCGGGTTCACCAGGCAGTTGTCGGCGACGCTGCGGGTTTCCGCCCGCCAGACGCTCAGGGTCTGAGGTGGCGACGACACAGCTGCACGACCATCGATGGGAATCATCGGCCCGCCGTTCACGGAATACGTTCCGGAGAAATGGACTGTCGCACTCACTTGGTAGTCGCCGCTGGCCGTGTATTTGTGGCTGGTCTGGGTCTGCTCACCCCACCGGTCCTGGGCCAGCGGGGCTCCCGGAACACTGGTGGGTCCGTAAACCGTGCCGTCCCCGTAGTTCAGTTCGAATTCGGTGGGGGTAGCGACAATCCGGACCGTTTGTTCGAGCAGCACCATTTCGAAGACCTGCTCCGCGGCCTCGACGTAAACGTTGGTTTCCATTCCTATCAAGGTGTGCGGACTGGGCTGAAGGACCAGTTTCCCGGCCGCTATGGGCCGCTCCTGAAACGCCGTGAGGATCTGCGCCTGGATCTGCTCGCCGACATCCACCGGCTCTTCGGAGTAGATGCATGACGGGGTTTCGCTGACCTTTTCCCAAGTACTCGGGTCCGTTGCCTTCAATCCGGAAAACCAGTACACAAGCCGGCCGTCTTCCCCCGCGGTGCACGCGGCCTGGTTCGCGGCCAGGCAGGAGACATCGCCGGCGAGATCATCAAAACAGACAGGCTCGAAGCGGTACCCAAATGGGTCACCAGGGATACCTATGGGCATCGACGTCCACATGCCGCTGTTCGGATCCTCGTGGTAAACGGAACCTCGCACATTTCCGTTGCCGATAATGTCCCCGCTCGTTGATGCAACCGCGCTCCCCGAAGTCCAGAATACGAGGAGGAAAGCAACGATACATATACAGGAACGCCGCATGGCTCCACGGTTATTCATAGAACTAGCCAGCCTTGAGTGTTGCAATGTTCACGGCAATCCATTGCTGACCAGTCCACGCGGCCTCGAAGAGTTGGGCCGATGGCATAGGCCGGCTCTCATCTGTCCGTAGGTGGCCTGCGGGGGCGTAGTATTCCATGTCGTCTTGCCGCAGTTGGACCACTGCCTGATACCTATTTTCAGGAGTTAAGAGAAAATCCGAGTGCGTATCTTGAACGTTGATTTGAGACTTCGCCATCCAATCGTCACCCGCGAATCCCCGGTCAACAACCTCGTAGTAGTTCAAGCAAGTTGTGCATTCCGGACTGCTGATCGCCTTTACAAGCTCCACATCGCCAGTTTCATAGCCGTAATTCGCCGCCTCATACCAATACCGGGCAAACGCCTCGAGCCCTTCTTTCGACTCGACCTTTGCTTCCTCCGGCATCACCGGCAACGGAACGTTCTCCGCCGGGCCCTCAGCCGACGCGGGCTTGTACGTTGCGCTGGGAGTGGGGGTCGGCGTCGGCGTTTCGGAAGCCGTGGCAGCCGGACTTGAAGGCGACTCACCTGCGCCGGAATCCCCTGAATCGCCCGACGCTCCCGAGCACGCCGTCAGGAACAGCAACACGACCGCAGCCGCGGCGGTCGCAAGCCGCACTCGGACAGGACGGCGGAGAACTTTACTCATTCGAAAACCCCCAAGGCTGGGTGGGCCGCGAGACAAAATCAAGCAGTCGGTCCGGCCATAGTAATCAGGCCGCCGCCGAGCCTAGCGACTTATCCACAGGGCACCAGAGTGGCTGAAAGAAATCAGCTTGCTTATAAATGAGCCATTTGGCAGTATCGTCTGAACGTGGTCCAGCAGCTGTCCACCCGGTCCTACCTCCGCGGAGCCTGCTGTGAACCCCCTGACCCCTATGACCCCTACCGCCCCGGCGGCCACACCGATGCCACACGACCTCGGCACCCTCACCACCACCGACCTGCAGGAACTGGCTGCCTCTGCTGCCGAAGACCTCGCCGGCAACCAGAACGGTGAAACCAAAGAACGCTACCTAGCCGTCCTATCCGCGTTAGAGGAACGCCATGATGCGAACCGCGGACGCGAACGTGCCTTGAGGACTCACACGGTGACGCCGGAGAACACCACTGTCTACAACAACCGCCTGCACGGCCGATACGAGCTCTTCGTCAACGGAACCCTGGCGGCCTACCTCGGGTACGAAATGCACCGCGGCGAGCTCTGGGCCCTGCGAATCACAGTGGACCCGGATTACCGGTCCAAGAAAATCCAGACCCTGCTCATCGAGGAAGTCCTCGCAGATTCCCTGCGCCGGCGTGTGGCGGTATTGCCCTTCTGCCCGGAGACCCGGGAGCACCTAGCCGCCAAAAGGGAATACCACAAGCTCGTGCCGCGCGAGCATTGGCCCCGTTTCACGCTCCGGTCCCCGCGCAAATCACGACGGCGGCGCGCAGCTTCCGCCGCCACGGCAAGCAAACCCGCGGGCAAGCAAACCGGGAGCCAGTAAACACCGCAGCTAATCCGCGTTGCGCAGTGAGGTCAGCATCTCCCGAAGATCCCGGTACTCCTGTGTCTCCCGGTACCGCGAAACGCCTTCGAGGTATTCCTCCTGTGACGCCCCGGAACCGGCCGCGTACTCCCCCGCGAACCGTCCCCCGCTCGACTCGGTCAGTGTGAAGAAGTCGAACAGCCCGCACTCCGGACTCTGCTGCTGCCCGCTCACCACGGCGTAGGTTGCCTGCGCCGCCCGGCCTCCGGACGGCGCCAGGGAACGGTAAACAAAACGCTGGTCGGACCCCTGTTTGGACTCCAGCGCCGGCATCGGCACGCTCTCATACTCCACGTAGGACGCGGTTTCGGCGGGTTCGGTGCAGCTCAGGTCCGTGATGATGCCGGTGTCCAGCCGGGCAAGCACGCGCCCGCCGTCGTCGACCACTTCCAGGGACACCCCGCCCGCCGGATCATTGGCGCGTGCCGGAAGCTCCCGGATGTCCCAGCCGGAAGGGTGCTCGAAACTGAGACTGCTATCCGCCGTCGTATAGCTGGACCATTGCGGGGCGGACGACGTCGGGCCCTCCTGCGGCGGAGCAGCACAGGATGAGATACTGGTGAGGAGCAATGCTGCCGCGAGCAGGCCACTGTTACGGGCGGTTATGTTACGAGCCATGGCTTTACGGGCGGTGCTGCCACGGGCGGTGTTACGGTATCCCACATCTACTCCCGGAATGTCCGTGTCCGAAGACAATGCTACTGGCGGCCCGCAGTTGAGCACATAGCGTTCGGAGCATCCCCGGCGCATCTTGAATGACCCGCCGGACGCCCGGCAGCAGTTCCCGTGCAACGCAGCACTCATCAGCGCCTGCACTGTGGGCGCCTACCCGCCTTAGGAGGTTCCTATTACCGATACAGCCGCTGAACACGACATCTACTTCGGAGCCCCGGAACCGGATCTCGAACCGGAGACCCTGCTCGCCGCTTCCCCCGCGGTGCTTCAGCGAGTGGAGCAACGAACCAACGTCGCCCTGGTCAAGGGACGCCTGGCCCTCATGGATACAGGACTCACGCCGCACGAGGCCATGGTGGAGGACCTGCTCTTCGTGCGCCGTGTGCTCGACGACGCCGGTGTGACCTACCTTCTGGTGCGCGGGAATGACCAGCGGCCGGTCATCGCCGTCGACCTCCGGATGCGCCAGCAGCTGCGGAAGGCGATGGTCGAGGCCTGCCGCGACGAACCGTTCTACGCCCGCACCGTCGATACTAAAAAAAGCCGGACCCTGCTGATCGCAGACGGCGACCTCTCCTCCATCGACAAAGCCCGGATCATCCGGGTGTACCGTCCGCGGGCGTTTACCGGCACCAATCTGCTGATTTCAGGCTCGGCCGGCGTGCAGATTGAACTCTGGGACCTGGAGGGCGAGAACATCACCCTGCCCGTGGAGAACTCCCTGACCCGCCGCACCCTGCCGGCGGCCGAGGTGGTCCGCGGCACCGTGGAAAAGCACGGACTGGTTTGGCCGACCATCGAGAACATGTTCGCGGACCATGCCACGGACATCCGGTTCGACATCGATCTGGTGTTCTCCTGGGTGGACGGCAGTTCCCCCGAGTTCCAGGCCGCCCGTGCCGCGCGGATGAGCGGCGCCGTGGTGGGCGAAGGCGATGACCACGAGGCCCGGTTCCGGCAGATCAACGAATTGAGATACGCCCTCCGTTCGGTGCACATGTTCGCCCCCTGGATCCGCCGCATCTTCATTGCCTCTGACTCGCCGCGGCCCAGCTGGCTGGCTGAGCACCCGTCCGTCACCTTCGTGCCGGCGTCGGAGCATTTCAAGGACCCGTCCGTGCTGCCCACCCACAACTCCCAGGCGGTCGAGGCCCAGCTGCAGCACATCCCGGGACTGGCGGAGCACTTCCTGTACTCCAATGACGACATGTTCTTTGGCCGTCCGGTTGCCCCGGACATGTTCTTCTCCCCCGGCGGGATCACCAAGTTCATCGAGGCCAGCACCCGGATAGGCCTGGGCGACAACGATTCCGAGCGCAGCGGCTTCGAAAATGCCGCGAGGGTGAACCGGCGGCTGCTCTGGGAACGCTTCGGCCGGGTCACCACCCGCCATCTGGAACACACGGCAGCTCCCCTGCGCCGCAGCGTCCTGCTGGAAATGGAGGAGGAATTCCCCGAGGAGTTCGCCTCCACGGCCGCAAGCACCTTCCGGGCCAAGGACAACATCTCCGTGACCAACTCGTTCTACCACTACTACGCGCTGCTCACCGGCCGGGCGGTCACCCAGGAAACGGCAAAGGTGAAGTACGTGGACACCACCAGCTACGCCGGCCTGAAGGCGATGGACCGGCTGCTCGCCAAACGCCACAAGGACATGTTCTGCCTCAATGACGGAAGCTTCCCGGAAGTCCCCGCGGCGGAACGGGCCGAACGGGTGACAGAGTTCCTCGAAAAGTACTTCCCGGTCCGGGCACCCTGGGAAAAGTAGGGGATTAAACGACGACGGCGCGGAACGCACCAAAGTGCGCCCGCGCCGTCGTTGTTTGAAAGCTACTTACCGGGTAACTACCACGTGCTCATTGGGCACGCAGTGGGTCATGGTGAGGCCTTCGACGTTCCGGGGACCGTTGTGGCCCAGGTTCTTCATGCGCTCGGTTTCTTCCTCGTTGAGCGTCTGGGTGGCCAGCGGGCCGAGATCCTTGATCTCGTCCAGGCTGATGCCCAGACCCTCGCCGACGCGTGCGCCCAGCTCGTCGTCGCTCATGTAGAAGTGCCAGAGCATGCGCTCCTGCACCGGGCGGACAGCCTGGCCGACGTTGGCAATGAAGTTGGCGACCAAGTCGTCCTTCTCCCACTGCTCCATCAGCTGGTAGCGCTGGCCGGCCTGCATGTAGTCGTTCGTGCGGGGCAGGCGGGCGCGGGTCAGGCGGCCCTCAAGCTCGGGGCCGACCTCAGCCTGTTCCGGCTTGGATGCTTCCTGCAGGCCGCCGGTGATGTTCGGCTCGTAGTTCACGTGCGGGTTCTGGCCCGGCGCGAGGTCGGTGCCGAAGGACATCTGGCCGCCGCGCTGGTTAGTGGCGACCCGGGCGTTCTTCGCGGAGTTCACCGGAAGCTGCAGGTAGTTCGGGCCTACGCGGTAGCGCTGCGTGTCGGAGTAGCTGAACGTACGGCCAACAAGCATCTTGTCGTCGGAGAACTCCAGCCCGTCAACCAGGACACCGGTACCGAAAGCGATCTGCTCGTTTTCGTTGTGGTGGTCCGTGACGTTGCGGTTCAGGGTCATGGTGCCCACGTACTTGGGCTCAAACTCCTGCTCCGGCCAGGTCTTGGTGTCGTCCAGCGGATCGAAGTCCAGTTCCGGATGATCGTGGTCATCCATAAGCTGAACGTACAGGTCCCACTTGGGGTAGTCGCCGCGTTCGATGGCCTCGTAGAGGTCCTTCGAGGCGTGACCCAGGTCGTTGGCCTGAATGTTCGCGGCGTCTTCCTCGGTCAGGGACTTCACGCCCTGCTGCGGGAGCCAGTGGTACTTGACCAGCTTGGATTCGCCTGCGGCGTTGACCCAGCGGTAGGTGTTCACACCGAAGCCCTGCATGTGGCGGTAGTCCGCGGGGATGCCGCGCGGGCTGAAGAGGTTCACCAGCATGTGCATGGCTTCGGGAGTCTGCGACATGAAGTCGAAGATGCGGGCCGGTTCCTGGCGGAAGGTGACGGGGTCCGGCTTCAGGGAGTGGATCACGTCGGGGAACTTGATGGCATCGCGGATGAAGAAGACACCCAGGTTGTTGCCGACCATGTCCCAGTTGCCGTCTTCGGTGTAGAACTTGATGGCGAAGCCGCGGGGGTCGCGTGCGGCCTCGGAAGAGTCACGTCCGCCGATCACGGAAGAGAAACGGATGGCAACATCGGTCTTCTTGCCGGGCTCGGAGAAAAGCTTGGCGCGGGTGTACTTGGCAATGGGCTCGTCGCCCCACTTGCCGGAAGCCTCGAACTCGCCGTATGCCACGAAACCGCGGGCGTGGACTACACGCTCGGGGATCCGCTCACGGTCGAAGTGGCTGATCTTCTCGAGGAGCTGGTAGTTCTCCAGCGTGGCCGGGCCACGAGCTCCCACAGTCCGGGTGTTCTGGTTGTCGTAGACCGGGTGTCCCTGGCGTGTGGTCAGGGTCTTCGGGTCTCCGGCGTCGTTCTGGCCGGTAGTGGAATGCTGCTGTCCTGCGTCTGTCATAACGTGTGCTCCTCGGTGGTGAGGTCTATTGCTGGCTGGCAATACTACCTACTCCACTCTCTTGCAAGGGTAGGGACAGAGTCAAGTTCATAAGCAACCTGATAGTGGCGGTCTGGAGGTGCTGTTGGCACACTGTGTGAATGACTAATGAAGAGCTGCCGCCCGTGGTTGAACTGTCTTCAGAAGAAAGCTGGAAGTATCTGGAACACACGCATCACGGCCGCATTGCGGTCAGCGTGGCTAACCGCCCCAGCATCTATCCCATCAACTATCTGGCGCACGACGGCGTACTCCTCCTTCGCACCGCACCGGGCACGAAGCTGGCGGAAATGGCCGTCAATACTCACGTCGCGTTCGAAGCCGACGGCATCCACAGTGACCAGGCCTGGTCCGTCATCGTCAAGGGGACAACCCGATTCCTGGAGATGGCCGCCGAGATCGAAGCCGCGGACAGCCTTCCGCTGCAGCCCTGGGTTCGCACGGAGAAGTACCGCTACGTGGAAATTGTGCCCGAAACCGTCACCGGGCGGTTCTTCAACCTGGGCCCGGACCCGTCCCGGGACTAGGCGGATGTCAGTGTGAGCGCACCGGGTAGCCGGATACCTGCCTCCGCCAGGCGGGCAGCCGTTTCCTCCGGTCCCACCTGCTCCCCCACGGTGCCGCTTTCCTCCAAGGGCACTACGGAGTGCACCACCGAATCCTCATAGAGGTGGATCATGTTGTAGCCCTGGCCCGCGTCCTGGCCGCGGGTTCCCGGCGTCGCGAGGTCCTGCGTGTAACAGGTGGCTGACGCGACGGACACGGGGATTCCGGCGAAGGTGCTGAAGGTCGAATAGTGCAGGTGCCCGGCAATGATGGCGCGCACATCGCTGCCCGCCAAGACGCCTGCGAGCCGGTGCTGATGCCGCAGCTCAACCAGGACGGCGAGGTCCTGCACGCTGGGGACCGGCGGATGGTGCATTGCCAGAATGGTTCCCTCCGGGGCGGCCTTCTCCAGCTCCCGCCGCAGCCAGGCAAGCTGGCTGTCACTGAGCTCCCCGTGGTGGTGGTCCGGGACGGTGGTGTCGAGGGTGATGATCCGCAGCCCGCCGAGGTGGTGCACCTGGTCCACCGGTGACATTTCCGGAGCCTCGTTGAGCAGGACCTGGCGGAAAGCCGCCCGGTTATCGTGGTTGCCCATCGCCCAGATCACCCGGGCGCCCATCCGTTCAGCGGCAGGGAGAACGATCTCCCGGAGCTTGGCGTAGGCGCCGGCTTCACCGCGGTCCGCCAGGTCGCCGGTGAAAATAAGGGCTTCGGGCCGTTGTCCGCTGTCTTCGAGGCGGGCGAAGAGTGCTCGAAGTTTGGCATGGCTGTCCACTGCGCCATACAGGCGGTTGTCACCCCCGAGGAGATGTGTGTCGCTGAGATGGAGGAGGAAATGACGCGGGCGAGGATGCTCACCCGGGAGGAATTCCATCGGAACCTTCTTGTGTCGACAACTGCTGGGGCGTACCCCTTTATAAAAGCAGACAGGGCGACCGGTGAGTAACCTGTTCCCCCGCGTTTCGGACATTTTTGCCCGGCTATTCGCCACCGTTCGTTCCGGCGTCTACTCTGGCGCAGGCACCGCGGCGGTCGTAGGCTCAGAACTGAATCGTCTGTGAAGGGACCCCCATGAAACTCAGCCACATTCCCCTGCGCCTGACCACGGGCGCCTACATCCTCAACTCCGGACTCAACAAGCGCAACATGGATGCGGAAAGCGCGGCCTACCTGCAGCAG
Source organism: Arthrobacter sp. zg-Y179 (assembly GCF_020907345.1). NCBI lineage: Bacteria > Bacillati > Actinomycetota > Actinomycetes > Micrococcales > Micrococcaceae > Arthrobacter > Arthrobacter sp. zg-Y179. The sequence continues at coordinate 246,911 of NZ_JAJJOB010000010.1, forward strand.
ATGGCCGCCAAAGCCTTTCCCCAGGTCCAGGACATTGAACCGGCGAAATTCGGCAAGCTGCTGAGCAACGCGGAGATCTGCGTGGGACTGTCCCTGTTGCTCCCGTTCGTTCCCAGCCGCCTGGCCGGGCTCATTTTGGGCGGCTTCTCCGGCGGCATGATCCGGATGTACCTCAAGACGCCGGAAATGACGGAAGCGGATGGCATCCGCCCCTCCCCCGACGGCATGGGGCTGGCAAAGGACACCTGGATGGCCGGCATTGCCACCGCACTGGTCCTGGACCGCAAGCGGCCGAAGACCAAGGTCAAGGTCGTCACGGTTCCGACGCCGGTGATGGGTACCGCGGCTGCGGTCGGCACCAAGGGCGCCGCCAAGGGTGCTGCCAAGGCCGGCAAAGCGGCCAAAGCCGCCAAGACTGCGAAGGCAGCCAAAGCCGACAAGTCCGACAAGTCAGGGAAGGCCGTGAAGGTTGCCAAGGCGGCCGCAGCCGTGAAGGTTGCCAAGGCCGCCAAGGAGCGTGCCGCGAAGCACGGCGGCAAATAGGCTCTGCGGCTACTGCAGGTCGATGATTCCCTTGACGAGCGCGGACACGGCTCCCAGGTAGGCCAGGACGACGACGACGCGGCGGGCCGTGGACTCGGGAACGTGCGGTGCCAGCCGGCTTCCGGTTCGAAGCCCGGCAACGGTGAGGACGCCGAGCAGTACCCAGAGCCACCAGGCCAGCTGCGGCCACTCCCCCGGGTCTACCACGGCGTGGGCCGCCAGGGTCACGATGCTCAGCGTAGCAAGGAAGGGCTGCATGGTTGCCATGAAGGATGCCTGCGGCCACTTGGCCAGGACTGCGTAGGCGCTCACCGCTGGAACCCCGGCTCCGGCCATGGAGTTACTGATCCCGGCTAAGAGTCCTGCGGCAGCTTTCGGCGAACCTCCGCGCAGCACCATCTCGGTCCGGTTCAGCACCAGGGATGAAGTCAGGGCCGCGAGCATAAAAATGCCGACTCCGATCTCCAGCGGTCCCACCGGAAGGACCGACGCCGCGTACGTTCCCAGCAGCACGCCGAGCGCCGCCGGCACGGCCAGGGAGACGTACATTTTCCAGTCGATACGCTGCCAGACGTGCCGGATCACCAGACCGGCGGCCAGCATGCCGCACACATTAGTGACCACGACACCCGGGTACGGCCCGAGGGCGACAATGAAGAACGGCGCCAGCAGCAGTCCGAAGCCAATCCCGGCCACACGCTGTGCGATTCCCCCAACAAAGACGGCGATCAAGATCGCCAGCAGCAGTCCGGAACTCACTGCCGAAGTCTATGGCGGAAGACTCCCGGCACCCAATTTCGCCGTTTAGGCAAATTACGCAACACCCCGGAAACAACCCGGTGGCAGAATCGGCGCATGTTCCTCACTCCCGCTGATAAGGACAAGCTGCTGCTCAGTGTTGCCGGCATGGTGGCACGGGACCGCCGGCAACGCGGTATCCGGCTCAACTATCCCGAGGCCGTGGCACTGCTTTCGTGCTGGGTGATGGAACGGGCACGCGAGGGCGGGCTGGTTGCCGATCTGATGAGCGAGGGACGCTCGGTCCTGCGCCGCGACGAAGTGATGGAGGGGGTGCCGGAAATGCTTCCGGACCTGCAGATTGAAGCGACCTTTCCTGACGGCCGCAAGCTGGTCACTATTACGGACCCGATCTCATGAGCATGGTTCCGGGCGAGATCCGTACCGCGCAGGGAGACGTGGAGATCAATGCCGGACGCGAGACCCGCAGCCTGGTGGTAACCAACGACGGCGACCGTCCGGTCCAGATCGGCTCCCACTTCCACTTCGCGGACGTGAATTCGGCGCTGCGCTTCGACCGGGATGCCGCTGTCGGCTTCCGGCTGGGCGTCCCGGCAGGTACGGCCGTCCGCTTTGAACCCGGCGCCTCCCGCGAGGTAACCCTCGTCCGGTTGGCGGGCAGCGGCAAGGTTCCCGGCCTTCAACTACGGGGCACCGCGAAGGAAGGGGCCTGAACATGCGGATCAGCAGGGATGAATACGCCCACCTGTACGGCCCCACCACGGGCGACTCGGTCCGGCTGGGCGATACCGATCTTTGGATCAGCCCGGAACAGGATTACACCTTCGGCGGGGATGAATCCGTCTTCGGAGGCGGCAAGAACATCCGCGAGTCCATGGCCCAGTCCACCCGTACTTCCGCCGAGGGCGCTCCGGACCTGGTGATCACCAACGTCGTCATCGTGGACCACTGGGGCATTGTGCGCGCCGACGTCGGCGTCCGGAACGGCCGGATAGCGGGCATCGGGAAGTCGGGCAACCCGGACATCATGGACGGAATCGATCCGGCGCTGGTCATCGGCCCCGGGACCGAGATCATTTCCGGCGAGCGCCGGATCCTCACTGCCGGCGGAATCGACACCCACGTCCACCTGCTGGGCACCGAAGCCCTGCGGGAGGCGCTTGCTTCCGGCATCACGACCGTGGGCGGCGGCGGCACAGGACCGGCCGAAGGGTCCAAGGCGACGACGGTGACGCCGGGCGCCTGGAACCTGCAGGTGATGCACCGGGCGCTGGACCACCTGCCGCTGAACTTCCTGCTCTACGGCAAGGGCAACACGGTCAGCCAGGCCGGGCTGGAAGAGCAGGCCCTTGCCGGAGCCGCAGGCTACAAGGTCCACGAGGACTGGGGTTCCACGCCTGCCGCCATCGACGCCGCGTTGACCGCCGCGGACCGGTGGGGCGTGCAGGTGGCGTTGCACGCGGATTCACTGAACGAGGCCGGCTATGTGCAGAACACGCTGGAGGCGATCAACGGCCGCGGCATCCATGTGTTCCACGCCGAGGGCGCCGGCGGCGGGCATGCCCCGGACATCATCACGGTGGCTGCCGCCGCGAATGTACTGCCGGCGTCGACGAACCCGACTCTCCCCTTCACGGTCAACACCGTGGCGGAGCATCTGGACATGCTGATGGTCTGCCATCACCTGAATCCGCGGATCCCCGAGGACCTGGCATTTGCCGAGTCCCGGATCCGGGCCAACACCATGATGGCCGAGGACGTCCTCCAGGATCTCGGCGCCATGTCCATTACCTCTTCCGACGCCCAGGCCATGGGCCGCATCGGCGAAACGATCACCCGCACCTGGCAGGTGGCGCACGTTATGAAGGACTACATGGGCGCCACGGCGTCCCAGCTACCGGCCGACAATGAGCGGGTGCGCCGCTACATCGCCAAATACACCATCTGCCCTGCAGTGGCGCACGGCATCGACCATGAGGTCGGCTCCGTCGAGGTCGGCAAAATGGCGGACCTGGTGCTGTGGGATCCGGCGTTTTTCGGCATCCGTCCGACGCTGGTGATCAAGGGCGGAGCGATCGTGGCCGGTCAGATGGGAGATCCCAATGCCACCCTGCCCACGCCCCAGCCCGTCTGGATGCGGGAAGCGCTGGCGGGAACGGCGTCGTCGGCTCCGCATCTGTCCACCTCCTTTGTGGCGCCGGCAGCGCTCGAGAACGGATTGGCGGACCGGCTCGGCCTGACCCGGACGCTGACCGCCATCCGCTCCACCCGGGACGTCACCAAGGCATCACTGCCGAACAACACGGCGCTGCCCGACATCCAGGTGAACCCGGAAACCTTTATGGTCAGCATCGACGGGCAGGTCATCGAACCGGCTCCCGTATCCGAGCTGCCCCTGACCCAGCGCTACTCGCTGTTCTAGGGGGAACAATGCTGCTAGCTCCCGACGCCGGCGTTGCCGCTTTCCTGCTGGCCGATTCGCGGTTGCCGTCCGGAGCGTACTCGCATTCGGCGGGCCTGGAGCCGGCGGTCCTGGCCGGCCTGGACGTCGACGGCGTGTATCCCTACCTGCTCACCCGGCTGCACACAGTGGTCCGGGTGGAAACCGCCGCCGCCGTGCTGGCACACCGGTCCGCCTGCGGCATAGCGGGCATCGGCTTTGCCCGGATCGAAGCTGCCCTCGACGCGCGGACACCCTCCGCCGCACAGCGGGACGCCTCGCGCCGCCTGGGCCGGGGCATGCTGCGGCTGGCCGGAAAGCTGAAACCGGACTCTCCGGCCGTCGTCGAGCTGCAGCGGACCGTCCCGCGCCCCACCCGTCCGGTGGCACTGGGCGTCACCGCCGCCGCGCTCGGCGTCGGCGAGCTGCAGCTCGCCCGGCTCTGCTGCTACGACGACGCGCAGTCGGTGGTGGCGGCCGCCCTGAAGCTGCTGCCCATCGACCCGATGGATGCCACCGCCTGGATCCTGGACGCCGCCGAAGAGATTGATGCCGTTGCCGTGGAGTCGCTGCTCGTCGGCGGCCTGGACGATATTCCTGCCCTCAGTGCCCCGTTCATGGAGCACTGGGCCGAAGACCACACCACTAGAACAAGGAGACTGTTCGTTGCCTGACAATTCGATCCCCGCCGCTGCCCCGTCCACCCGATCGCTGCGCCTGGGAGTTGCCGGTCCGGTCGGCACCGGCAAGAGCTCGCTGATTGCCACCATCTGCCGGTCCATGGCCGGCGAGCTGCAGATCGGCGTCATCACCAACGACATCTACACGGATGAGGATGCCCGGTTCCTCCGCTCGGCGGGAGTGCTCCCGGAAGAGCGTATCCGCGCAGTGGAAACCGGTGCCTGTCCGCACACAGCCATCCGCGATGACGTGACCACCAACCTGCTTGCCGTTGAGGACCTGGAGTCGGACTTCGCTCCGCTGGACCTCGTCCTGGTCGAAAGCGGCGGCGACAACCTCACTGCGACCTTCTCCCCTGCCCTGGTGGACGCGCAGATCTTTGTCCTGGACGTGGCCGGCGGCGGCGACGTTGCACGGAAGGGCGGACCGGGTATTGCCCGTGCCGATCTCCTGGTGATCAACAAGATCGATCTGGCCCCGTACGTGGAAGTCGACGTGGACCAGATGGTGGCGGACGCCGTTGCGGCCAGGGAAGGCGCTCCGGTGCTGGCTCTCTCCCGCAAGCAGCAGGACACCGTGGACGAGCTCTGCGCCTGGGTCCGAGGGTTGGTGGCCCTGCACCGGTCCGGGCAGCACACGCCGCAGGATCCCGGGCCCATGGCTCCGCATTTCCATGCTGACGAAGACGGCGGGTTTGTGCACACACACGGGGATGAAGACGCTGTCCGCCACCAGCACTGAACGGGTGCCTGCTTCCGCACCGGCCGGCGCACACCCCGGGCAGCGGCCTACCCGTATCGCGGTGGAACCCTCCGGCGAGGGAGCGCGCTTTGCGCTCCTGGACCAGGGGCATTATCTGGCGCCCCGTCCGGTTGCCGGCGGCTCGGGTTCCGGCGCACGCCAGCTGCGGGTGGCGCTCATCGGGATCCACATGATGCTGCTCGGCGGAGACGACGTCCGGATTGAGGTGGCCGTGGGTCCGGGGGTCATCTTGGAGGTGGTCGAGCCGGCCGGCATGGTGGCCTACGACGCCGAGGGTATGCAGTCCCGCTGGACGCTGGAGGCGGTGCTGGATGAGGGCGCGGTGCTGATCTGGGAGGGAGCGCCGTTTGTGGCTGCCGCCGGGTCCAACGTACTGCGCGAAACCCGGGTGAAGCTGGGCGCCGGCGCCCGGGTGTTGATCCGCGAAACGCTGGTCCTTGGCCGCTCCGGCGAGGAGGCCGGGCCGCTGCGGAGCACCACCCGGCTGACCGGTCCGAACGGGGACTACCTGTACGAAGACCTTGACCTGCGCGGACCGCGGCAACGCGCCGTCGGCGTCCTGGGCGCCGCCAAGGTGCTGTCCAGTGCGACGGCGGCCGGTTGGCGGCCGCCGTCGCTGCCTCCGACCGGCGGCGCCAGGGCAGGTGACGGCGGTGCACGGCGGCTGGAGTTTGCGGCGGAGGGAGCAGCGGTTCGGGCGCTTGCGGGTACGGCACATGAAGCCGCACGGGAAACCGACCCCGTCTACCGGTCTTGGAAGGACCGGCTGCGCGGTGGTCCCCCTGCCTGATCCGGCGCGCCTGTTCGTGGCAGAATCTGCGTATGTTCACGGACCGATACCCCATCCGCCAGGTTCGGGAGCATCCCTTGGAAACTCTGGACCGGCAGAAGTGGCCTGCAACCCTGCCTCCTGTGGCTCAGCTGCTGAAGACGGGCCTTGACCTTGCCCAGGCCACAGTGTTTGTGGGCGAAAACGGGTCCGGCAAGTCCACGCTGATCGAATCGGTGGCACTGGCCTTTGGCCTCTCCCCCGAAGGCGGTTCCACCGGCGCCCGCCACACCACCCGCAGCACCGAGTCAGAGCTCAGCAGCCACCTGCAGCTGGTGCGCAATCCCGGCGGGACGAAGCGGGGCTACTTCCTGCGGGCCGAGACGATGCACGGCTTCTTCACCTACCTGGAGCAGAACCCCTCAACATCCCGTCTGGATGTGGAGTTCCATTCCCTCTCCCACGGGGAATCCTTCCTGGCCCTGGCATCGGACAGGTTCCGCGGACCGGGGCTGTGGGTCCTGGACGAACCCGAATCCGCGTTGTCCTTCTCCGGCTGCATGGCCCTGCTGGGTGTCCTGAAGGACAAGCTTGCTGACGGGAAGTCGCAGGTCCTGCTCTCCACCCACTCACCGCTTCTCGCCGCGCTTCCGGGAGCCCGGATCCTCGAGCTGGGTCCGTGGGGATTCCGGGAGCGTCAGTGGGACGAACTGGATCTGGTGACCCATTGGAAGAGTTTCCTCAACAGTCCGGAACGCTACCTGCGCCGGCTGTAGCGCGTAGGAGGGCACCGAGGACTCAGGTATTTCCACTGCCGGAATCAGGCCCCCTCAGAAGCACTCACCCGATCCCCCGAGACCCGCCAAAACGCGTAGGCGATTCCCCAGGCGCCAACAAACAGACCCACCACTGAGAAGCCGAAATACTCCAGGTTCAGGTTCCCCAGCCACGCGACCGGCCCCGATTCCAGCGCCAGCGTCTCGGTGAACAGTCCGCCAAGCACCACAGCTCCGACGCCGAAGGCAGCCAGCACGGAAACGGCTGTAATGACCAGGTTGTAGAACAGTTTCCGTTTTGGAGAGTCGAAGGCCCACCGGTACACCCGGCTCATGAGGATCCCGTCCAGCGAATCGAAAAGCACCATGCCCGCCGTGAACAGCAGCGGCAGCACCATCACCGCCTGCCATGGCAGGACGACGACGGCGCCGCCCGCCACCACAAACAGGCCGATGGTGGTGGCGGTGTCCAGCCCGAGCCCGAACAGGAAGCCGAGTGGATACAGCTTCCAGGCCTTATCCACTCGGCGTGCCACCGGGGCCAGCATCCGGGCCACCAATCCGCGCTGATCCAGCGTCCGCTCCAGCTCGACGTCGTTGTATCTCCCGGCCCGCAGTTTCCGGTACGCCCGGACAATGCCGTGCAGGGCCAGCAGGTTGATGGCCCCGATTGCCAGCAGGAAGGTCCCGGAAACTGCCGGCCCCCACACCCCGGAAAACTGTCGAAGCACCGAGGCATCGTCGGTGAGCTGCCCGGCGACTGCGTCAACGCCGGCAGCGAGCAGCCCGACGGCGAGCAGCACAACGGTTGAATGGCCCAGGGCAAACCAGAAACCGGTCGAGACCGGCGGGTTGCCGCCGCCCGCCAGTTTCCGGCTCGTGTTATCGATCGCCGCGATGTGGTCCGCATCGAACGCATGCCGCACGCCCAGCAGGTAGGCGGTCAGGGCAAGTCCGACGCCGAACCCTGACCCGGCGGCGGTGGTATATCCGTGCGGTGCGACCGCAAGGAGGAAACCGCCCCACCCCAGCAGGTGCAGCGCGAGGACGGCGAGCCCCATCCACACCAGTGTCCGACGGCGGCGGGGGTCCTGCGGGGCGGCTGGACCAGACAGGGCAATGGGACGGGACGGTGCAGTCATGGGCCGATCGTAGGGAACATAGATTTCCGCGATGTAACAGCACTGGATACCAAGGGACTGGAACAGGCCCTCGCCGACGCCGTCCGCTACGCAGACATGCCGTAACGGCGCACGTAGAACGACAGCAGGAGCTCCCCGCCGCGGCGGAGAGCTCCTGCTGTTTACGGCCGGGGAAGCTACGGGATCAGCACCAGGCGGATCGGGTTGCCTTCCTTCGCGTCGAGCGCCTTGACCGCCTGCTCGGCGTCGGCCAGCGGAATGCGCGCACTGACGGACTTGGCGAAATCGAGCCGGCCCAGCCGGGCCAGGGACACCAGCTGCGGCACGTGGTGCGCGTCCGAGCCGTAATGGCCGCGGATCTGCTTGCGTGCGTAGGAGAAACCGGTGCTGTCATTGATGGTCATCGGCTTGCCGGACAGACCCACGAGCACGAGGCGTCCGCTCCGGCCCAGGCAGTTGATGGCCTGGGTCCGGACGGCGTCAACACCGGCGAAGTCCAGGGCGACGTCGAGCCCCTGGCCGGCGGTGGCTGCCTTCATCGCCTCCGAGAAGTCCTCCGCCATCGGATCAAGCGCCAGATCGGCACCGAATTCCAGGGCACGCTCCCGGGCCTCGGGGATGGGATCAACGGCAATGATGGGCGCGGCACCAATCAGGCGCAGCAGCTGGACACCGTGCGCACCGAGCCCGCCGATGCCCCAGACGCCCACTGCTTCACCGGCGCGCACTTCAGCAGTGGAGGCAATGGCAGCCCAAGGAGTGGACACGGCGTCGGGAATGATGGAGGCCTGGTCGAAGGGAATGTCATCCCCAAGCGGCACCAGCACACCGGCGGGAACCACGAGGTACTCGGCCCAGCCGCCGTCGAAATCAACACCCATGGTCAGCGTGACGCCGTTGTATTCGTACCCGGCCTGCACCACCACCCGGTCTCCGGGAGCAACGGAGGTGACTCCTGTTCCGGGAAGGTCCACGGTGCCGGCCACCTCGTGGCCGAGGGTGACCTCGTTGCCCTCGAGGAACTGCGGACGCAGCATGCCCTGGATCAGGTGGACGTCTGACAGGCACACGCCCGCAGCTCCGACCTTGATACGGACAAAGCCCGGACCGGGATCGGGAATCGGAACTTCCTTCATGGCGAACGTGCCGGTCTCAACGTTGAGCCGTCCTGCAATCATGGTGCCGTTAGACATGGAAAACCTCTTCTGAACTCAGAACTGCGGCGGCAGACGCGGCCGCAGCTCTCATTATCTGCCCGTGCCGCCGGTGCACAAAAAGGCGGCAACCGGAACCGGCTGCCGCCCTCCTGCCCGCAGAAGAACCGTTCAGGCCTGCAGGATCACCTTGAGCGCGTTCGTTTCGGCGGCCCGGGAGAAGGTGTCATACGCCGTGAGGATGTCGGCCAGCGAATAGCGGTGGCTGATGAACTCCTCGGCCGGCAGCTTCCCCTCGGCAATCAGCTTCAGGAGCATGGACAGGGTATTCGTGTTGACCAGGCCCATGCTGATGTTGATGTTCTCGATCCACAGCCGGTCCAGTTCCAGGCTCACGGGCGTCCCGTGCACCCCCACGTTGGCCACGTTGCCGCCGGGCCGGACGATACTGGTGCACATCTCGAACGTGGCAGGGATGCCCACGGCCTCCACCGCGACGTCCACGCCCCAGCCATCCGTCAGGTCCATGATCTGTTCGCGCCAGTTCTTATCCCCGGAGTTCACTCCGTGGGTGGCACCGAATTTTCGGGCCTGCTCCACCCGGTTGGCGTCCAGGTCCACGGCGATGATTTTCGCGGCACCGTACAGTCCCGAGGTCGCAATCACGGCCAGCCCCACGGGGCCTGCGCCGATCACTGCGACGACGTCGCCCGGCTGGACCTGCCCGTACTGCACACCCATTTCAAACCCGGTGGGGAAGATGTCGCTGAGCAGGACACCATGCTCCTGGGAAACGTTTTCCGGCAGCCGATACATGGACGTGTCCGCGTAGGGAACACGGACGTACTCGGCCTGCGTCCCGTCGATCAGGTGTCCGAAGATCCACCCGATGCCGGATTGGCCTTCCTCTCCGGTGCAGTGCGAATAGAGCCCATCCTTGCAGAAACTGCAGGAGCCGTCCGCAGAGACGCAGGACAGGATCACTTTGTCGCCGGTCTTGAAGGCATTCACGCCGGAGCCGGTCTCCGTCACGGTGCCAACCCCCTCATGGCCAAGGATCCGGCCCGGCGTAACGGCCGGAACGTCGCCCTTGAGGATATGCAGGTCGGTGCCGCAGATGGTGGTGGTATCTATCTTGACGATGGCATCCCGCGGGTCTTGGATCTGAGGGTCGGGAACGTCCTTCCAGGACTTCTGGCCGGGGCCTTCGTAAACGAGTGCTTTCATAGTGTCCTCGCCTGCTCATCCGACTTACATGCAGGACCTCTGATGCGCCTGTGTTTCGGGAGCTTCCCTGAGCGGGCCTGTTTCGGGGCCGCCGTCGGATGCTTTCAAGCCTAGGTCCCGGCCGTGGCTGTCCGGAAGAAGCGGCGGGCTATCGGCCCTCCACATAGAGCCATTGGCCCCGTTCACGAACAAAGCTGCTTCTTTCCTGCTGCGTACCGCGCTGACCGTCCTCCCGGTAGTGGGCACGGAACTCAACCGTTCCGGTGTTGTCCAAGGGGCCGCCGCCGGAGGTGGAAAGGATATCCAGCCGACGCCATTCGATCCCTGCGTCCAGCTCGAGGTTCGCGGGACGGTGGTCCGGATGCCACGTGGCCAGCAGGTAGGGGACGTTGCCGGTGGCGAAGGCGCTGTACCGCGAGCGCATCAGCGCCTCTGCGGTGGGGGCGGTGGCGGCTCCGGAGTGGAAGCGTCCGCAGCAGTTCCCGTAGGTTTCCCCGCTGAGGCAGGGGCACCGGCTTTCATCGGTGACAGCGGTGGACGGGACGGGTGTAGAGGTACTCATCCCTCCAGTATCCCGCGACTGGTCCGGTTACGGCCCGAAACTGTCCTGCAGCCGCTCCAGGTTCTGCCCGATCTCCCCCGGAATGACGCCGCCGTCCGGCAGCGCCCCCACCCGCCCAAGCATCAGGACCACCGTTGCCGTCAGCACGGCCATCACCAGGACCGCAAGCAGGGCTCGTCCGGCATAGGAGGGGCGCGGTTCGGCAAGCACCTGCACGCGCGGCGTCGGCTCGGACAACTGCCTTGCGGCCACCGTCCCTACGGTGGGCGGGATACTCGGCGGAGACGTGATCTGCCCGGACAGGGCAGGCAGGTCCGTGGGCGGAGGAACCGAGGGCAGCGGCGCCGAGGGATGCCGGCCCAGGGCCTGGCCGCCGCCGGTTCCGTCGTCTTCTCCGGCGACGACGACGCCGCCTCCCCCGGTCCCGTCGCCGACCATCCCGGAGGTGGCATCCGCCTGTGTCGGCGGTCCGCCCCACGGGTCCCACGCCGGTTCGGCGGGAGCGGGGTCAGCGGGAACCGCAGGCCCGGCCGGTGCGGCCGGTCCCGAGACTAGCTGCGGGACTCGTCCCGGCTGCACCGTCCCTTCCGCCCACCGGTAGTCCAGCAGGGTCGCAGAGACTTCAGCCGCCGTCGGCCTCAGGTCCGGGTCCCGGCTGGTCATGGCGGACAGCAGGCCGCGCCAATGGCTTTCCAGCGAGTCGGGAATCTCGGGGTCACGGCTGAGGCGGGCGACCGCCGCTTCGATAGCGCTGCCGTTGAATTCCACCCGTCCCGTGACGGATTCCAGCAGCACCAGGCCAAGGGAGTAAATATCACTTGCTGCCTCTGCCCCGAGTCCGGAAGCCTGCTCGGGGCTGAGGTAGTTGGCGGTTCCGAGGGTGGCACCGGCAGCAGTGATCCGGGCGCCTCCCAGGATCCGGGCGATACCGAAATCCGTCAGCTTGGCCCGCGGCGATGTCCCCGCGCCAGCCGGCGGCAGCAGGATATTTGCCGGCTTTACGTCGCGGTGAACCACGCCCCTGTCATGGATGTAGGCCAGGGCTCCCGCCAGTTCGGCCCCGATGAAGGGGACATCCGCAGATTGGACGCCGCCGTCGCGCAAGCGCTTGCGCAGATCCGGCCCGTCCACCAGCTCCATGACCAGATAGGTCCGTGGCTCCCCCGCCTTGCCGTCGGCGCCGGCGGCGGGACCGGCGTCGTCCTTCCCCGCATCGAACAGGGTGACCAGGCCCGGATGCGAAAGTGAAGCGAGGAGGCGCATCTCGTTATCCTGCCGCCCGATGTCGTCCGGAGCCACGGCACTGGCACGGAAGACCTTAACCGCAATGTCGCGGCCGAGCGCTTCATCCTGGCCTCGATAGACGGTGGCCATGCCGCCGCGTCCAATGGGTTCGATGAGTCGGTATCGGCCTGCAATGAGCCTGTCGAGGCCACCCGTTGCGCTGGTTTCCATCCTGCAACCTTCTCTCGCCGCTAATAGCGTAGCTGAGCAGAATCGCTGCGTAGATGGCCCGTAAGCACTTTTCTTTTACTCTGTTTTACCCCTCGTGGAAGCCCGTCTACTGCGCTAAACTAGCCCGCCGCCGAAGGTCGGCGGCGGGCTGGTCTGCGGGAGCTTTTTCGGTTGTTTCAGTGCCGCTACAGCACCTTGGCGATGTTGTCCCACAGCTGCTGGATGCCCAGCGCGATGAACAACAGTGCGGTGAAACCGAGGGCAAGGTTGGTATGGAGTTTGTTGGCCCATTGCTTCGGGATGCGGCGGCCGTTGAGCAGGCCGAGCAGGGTCACCGCAAGGAAGGGCATAAACAGCGAACCCAGCACACCGTAGACCAGGATCAGGCCGATGGGTTGTCCGAGCTGGAACAGGATCATCGGCGGGAAGGTCAGCCACAGGACGTAGAAGCGGAAGTACTTTCCGCCGATACGGGTGTCGGGGTGGCCGGATTCCTTGCCGCGGATGTTCCCCCAGAAGTCGGCAAACATCAGCGAGACGCCGTTCCACACCCCGATGATCGAGGAGAAGGACGCGGCCCAGAACCCGATCAGGAATCCGGTGCCGACCACGTCTCCGTATTCCACCTTCAGCACGTCATACAGATCCAGCAGGCCGGCATCGCCGCTGGAAAGGGACACTCCTGCGGAGCGGACCACTTCGGCGCCGACAATGAGCATTGCCACCACGAAAATGCCCGTCATCACGTAAGCCATCGAATTGTCGATGCGCATGACCCGCATCCACTTGGGGGTGTACCAGCCCTTTTCCCGCAGCCAATACCCGTAGGCAGCGAGGGTGATGGTTCCGCCCACACCGCCAGCCAGTGCCAGTGTGTAGAAGACGCCGCCCTCGGGGATCATCGGCACCAGACCGGCGAACATCGCCGGAATGTTCGGTGCGGCAATCACGGCCAGCCCCACCACCGTAACGAACATCAGCCCGACCAGCACTGCAGTGATTTTCTCGAAGGTGGCGTATCGGCCGAACCAGACCATCACGAAACCGGCGAGCCCCATCAGGACCGCCCACGCCGTCAGCGGGAGAACCGGGAAAACGGCGGCCAGCGGCAAGGCGGCGGAGGACATGGCCGTGGCTCCGTAGATGAAGCCCCAGATCATGATGTACGGGCCGAAGTACCAGGTGGTCCATTTACCCAGGGACCGCCAACCCTCGAAGATGGTCAGGCCGGTCGCAAGGGTGAAGCGGCCGGCGCCCTCCACCAGGATGATTTTCAGGATGACGCCAAGGATCACTGCCCAGAGCAGCGCATACCCGTAGCGGGACCCGGCAACGAGGGTGGCCACCATATCGGCTGCGCCGACGCCGGTTGCCGCCACCACCAGTCCGGGGCCGACCACCTTCCATTTGGCGGGGGCGCCGCCGTCGTCATCCACTGCGTCGGAGTGGTTTAAGGGCCTCTTCGGAGGGGTGTCAGCAGACATGCTTAGTTCCTAACCGTGGGGTGCGTGTGGCCGGAGTTTACCGTGTGCTGCACGTCACGTCCGGCCAGGCAATCTTCGCATCCAGGCAGGTGCAAGCGGAATTAGGCGCGTCATCATGAGTTAGATTGCTCACCGTGCCCGGTGTGCGGCCGCACCGGACACCCGGTGGCTCTGGGTGGCCGCACGGAAAAGAATCCGGCGGACAAAACAAAAGCAGGACGGGAATTAATCCCGTCCTGCTCCTGATTCAAGCCGGCCCGTGAAACGGACCTAATGTCTTATTAGACAGCCTGGATGTTAACCGCCTGCGGACCCTTGGGGCCCTGCTCGGTGTCGAAAGTGACCTTCTGGTTCTCTTCGAGAGACCGGTAGCCACTGGAGTTGATAGCGGAGTAGTGGGCGAAAACATCGGCGCTGCCGTCATCGGGCTCGATGAATCCGAAGCCCTTTTCAGCGTTGAACCATTTCACGGTACCTGTTGCCATTTTTAATCATCCTTCTGAACGAAACCTGCCCCGACCTTCGGGGAGTTTCACGCTGCCGTGCCTTCCATGCAAAATACAGAAAAAGCGGCTGGCCCTAGATCTGGGTTTCGCCGCTTGAACGTACAAATTGCACAACACTGCAACAACAAAAGTATACCGCGCACTTCGTGGAGAGTCACCCCTCCGCAAGCCCCTAGGCTTGAAGTATGGACTCCCCGATCGAGAACTACCTGCGCAGGATCCACGCCGAGATAGCCGGTTTGAAAGACGGCACCCCGTACCGCGGCATACCGGCCATGGCCAATGTCAACCCGGATTGCTTCGGGATAGCTCTCGCCACCGCTGACGGCTTTGTCTATGAGGTTGGGGATACGCGCGAAGAGTTCAGTATCCAGTCCATCTCCAAGCCCTTCACCTACGCCCTGGCCCTCGCAGATCTGGGCCCTGAAGCGGTGGACGAGAAGGTGGACGTGGAACCGTCCGGAGACTCCTTCAACGAAATCTCCCTGGCCGAAGGTACCGGCCGCCCGGCCAACGCCATGATCAATGCCGGCGCCCTGACCGCCACTTCCCTGGTCAAGGGATCCGGCGGCAGGTCCCGGTTCAAGCGCATCCTGGATACCTACTCGGCCTTCGCGGGCCGTGACCTCGACGTGAGCCAGCGGATTTACGCCTCCGAGCTGAGGTCCGGCCACCGCAACACCGCGCTGGCCTATCTGCTGCGTTCCTTCGGCATCATCGAGTCCGATCCCGCCCCGATCATCAAGGACTACTTCCGGCAGTGCTCGGTCATGGTCAACGCCCGGGACCTGGCCCTGATGGCCGCTACCCTGGCCAACAGCGGCCGCCATCCCCTCTCCGGAGAAGAAGTCCTGGACCTGTCCTCGGTGGAGCGCGTCCTTTCGGTGATGACCACCTGCGGCATGTACGACGACGCCGGGTCCTGGATCAGCAGCGTGGGCATGCCCGCAAAGTCCGGAGTGGCCGGTGGCATCCTTGCCGTCCTGCCCGGCCAGGTGGGCCTGGCCGTCTATTCCCCTCCCCTGGACGCCCACGGCAACAGCGTGCGCGGGGTGGCGGTCAGCCAGAGACTCTCACATGACCTTGGCCTCCACTTTGTCCGGGCTGCACGGACGGGCCGCTCCGCCATCCGGGCCATCTATGACATCACCTCCACCCCCTCCGGCATCCGTCGAACGGACGAGGCCGCGGAGATCCTGGCCGAGCACGGACATCGGGTACAGGTCATCGAACTCAACGGCGACCTGCTCTTCGCCGGCGCCGAGTCCATGGTGCGGGCCCTCACCGACCTGCCCGACGACGTCGAACTCGTGGTTGCCGATCTGCGCAGCGTGGACGAAGTGTCCGACGTCGCCATCCGGCTGATTGCCGAGGCGGAAGACATGCTCCGCCGTGCCGGCCGCGAACTGGCCCTGGTGGACATCGAGGGTTCGGTCACGGCAGCCCTGCAGGAACTGGGCCGGAAAACGGAATCCTTCACCATGCGTTCCGCGGCCATCGAGTGGTGCGAGAACAGGCTGCTGGAAGGCTACGGCACCGAGCTTGTCCTGCCGGACAGCATCGACCCCGCCGAGTCCCCCGCCCTCAGCCCGCTGGACCCCGAAGAGGCACAGCTCCTGCAGAACATGATGGAGGACCGGACGTACGACGACGGCGACGTGGTCCGCCGCGTGGGCCAACGCTTCGGGGGTGTCTTCTTCATCGTCTCCGGGCACATCACCACATCCATGCCCGGTTCGGACGGCAGCAGGGTCAAACTCGCCACGCTGGGTCCGGGCATGACCTTCGGAGAAATGGCGATGGGCGAGGACAAGCGCCAGGAAACCACCGTCAAAGCGGCGGGACCGGTGAAGGTCAAGGTGCTGACTGCCGACTCGATCGACGAGCTGGCCGAAAAGGATCCGGTGCTGAGCATGAACCTGTGGAAGGCCCTGACCCAGGACGCGTACAGCCGGGTTGAACAGTACCTGCGCGAAGCGGCTGTCCGGATTCACGACTGAGGGCACTCGGTCCGGCGCCCGTTCCGGCGCCTCCCGCTCCGGCGCTCGGAACGGCGGCAACGAAATTCCTCGCTCGCAGAGCTCGCAGGAATATTAAAGCCGCCTAACCCGGGCGCCTGCACGGGAAGGGCGGCTCGAACCCGGGCGCCTGCACGGGAGACACCGCACCGCAGGCTTGAACAGAATCAGTGCCGGACGGCACCCAACCGTTACCGAACCCCGCACACGCTGGCCTGGAAAGCTTCTTCCGCGCCCGGATTCCCTCCGGTTTGTCCGATTCCCTCCACTTTGGGAAAATCCCCACACTGCGCAGCGCAGTAATTGCCACAAACCGTAGGTTTTTTCCCAAACCGCAGGGAAAACGCGCTTTCCGGCGAGCTGCAGTCCGGCACCGGCAGACACAGCAGCCGCGCCTGGACCACGCACCGGGCCGGTATGGACCGTTGCTCGCGACAGACCAGCCCCAAGCACGACGGTTAAACACAAGAGCAGGACGGGAGATCCCGTCCTGCTCTATGTAGTATCGGCGCGCTAAGCGGCCGTTACAAAGTCTCTAAGAATATTAGAGGGCCTGGATGTTCGAGGCCTGCGGGCCCTTGGGGCCCTGCTCGGTGTCGAAGCTAACCTTCTGGTTCTCGTCCAGCGACTTGTAGCCGTTGGAGTTGATCGCGGAGTAGTGAGCGAAGACGTCGGCGCTGCCGTCGTCGGGCTCAATGAAGCCGAAGCCCTTTTCGGAGTTGAACCATTTCACGGTACCTGTAGCCATTTTTTTAATTCCTTCTGCATTCGAAACACATCCCGACTTTCGGGCGGTTTCAGTCGCGGTGTTCCTTTACCGCTTCTACAGAAAAAGCAGCTAGACCAATTGGGTTTCGCCACTTGAAATACAAAATGCGCAACACAACAACTGCGTTTCAGCCTACACGAGGTTTGCCCGGACGCCTAATCCACTCCCCCGCACCCCCCGCTTACCTGATCAGGCCCTTGCTGCGGGCCTCAGCGATCCAGGCTGGATACTCGTCGAGCATGGCGTCAAACAGGGCTACATCGGAAAGCTGGTCGGTATCCCCCACCGCCTTGTAGTCGGCGTTGTCCATGAACCGTTCGTCGAGGTCATCGAGTTTCTGCAGGAAAGCCATCTCCTCGCGGCCGATGGACAGGAACTTCCAAAAGATCGGCGTAGTACTGACCTCGGTCAGCGCCTTGACGGCCGCCGGCTTGCTGTCAGGGGCACCGTCCGTAAGGAAGAGGGCGTAGACGGGCTGGTCGGCGGGCACCGTGCCCGCAGCCGGCTCCACCTTCTTCGGGCCGCCGAACAGCCCCTTCCGCGTAGGCGTCTTCAGAGCCGGCGGAAACCCAAAGTGGTCACGGACGGCAAGGAAGGCCGCTGCGTAGTTAGTGGTACCCATCCGCCGCTTACCGATCAGGCGGGAGACGCCGTCGCTGAAATCGTCGAGGCTGATTTCACCCAGGTGAGCCGCACCGCTGTCGAACACGAAGAAGTCGATGGCGCCGTCGTCGTCGAACTGGGTGGCCAGGGCCAGGACCTTCTCGGCCAGCCGCTGCATGGCACCGGACTTGTACTGCGAGTGCATGGAGCCGGAAAAGTCCAGGACAAGTGCGACTTTGGCGGACTGACCGTTCAGGCCGGACATGTCCACGGCAGCTGAGGCGTTCTTCGCAAGGCTGAGGAGGGAAGGAGCCTTCTCGGCAACCTTGTCGAGTGAAAGGGGCATCGTGGTCCTTTAGGTGAGTGTGGCGCCCGTCTCAGGGCAGGTACGCAGAAGCCTACCCGGACACGGAACACCTACTCCGGGAGCACCAGTTCCCGTGGAATCCGGGATTGGTTAGGGACCCGGCTCAGCAGCAGCGGATCAATGCGCTCGCCCCGGCGCAGGATGCTGACCTCGCCCGTGGGTTCCAGAATCACCACAGCCACTTCGGTCAGGTTCCGAATGCCGGACTGCCTCAGCTTGAAGAACAGCTCCTCCTCCAGGATGTGCGCCTTACGCAGTCCCTCCTGCACCACCTCGCTTCCGGCCATCAGGAGGATCGGCCGGCTGGTGAGGTAGGCTCCGTGCCGGCTCCGGCGAAGGTAGCCCTCCACCCGCAGCATCCCGAACATCGTGGCCAATCCGATGACGCCGGCCGCAAGGGTCGGCGTGTAGCCGAGGACCACCCGGCCAAGCACAGCGCCCAGGGCAATAACGATGGCGCGGTCCAGCGTGGACCAGCTGGCCAGTGCGCGCTGCCCAAAGCCGCGGACCAGCAGGGAGAAGGCTGCGTAAATGCCGAGGGCACTCAGGACAACCCAAAGAGCTTCGGACGGGGTGATGCCGAGGTTGTGCCACACGGTGCATCTCCTTGGTTACCGGGCTGGACCTGCCGGGACTACGGAAGATGTTAATAGCGGACGCGTGCCGATCACAGGGGTCGAGGGGCGGCGGGGAGCTCAGGCGAAAACTGAGGCTCCTGTGTGGGCTGCCGCCATTTCCCGCTGGGCCGGCGTCAGGCGCTGCAGCGCACCCGTGGCGCCGTCGACAAAGGCCAGCGTGGTTTCCGCCCGGACACAGGCCTGCCGTGTCACCGGGTCATGGATCACGTAGGCGAGTGTGAGGCTGGCGCCCTTGACCGCGCTTATCCAGACGGCGACGTCGGCCGGGATGTTCCGGTAGGTCAGTTCCGCCACGTACCGGACGCGGTGTTCCACGACAAGGGACTGGGTGCCGGGCGGAACATCGCTGAACAGCGGCACTGCGGGCTTGTCCCCCGGCCCTCCCGTTCCGCCGGGAGGGCCGAAGGCATGCACGCGTGCTTCCTCGAGCATCCGGACGATCTCAACATTGTTGATATGCCCGTAGGCATCCATGTCCCCCCAGCGCATGCCGACGGAACAGTGGATGACGTGGGGGTTAGAACTCATCCTTCATATCTAGCACAGCAGCCGCAGGCCTCTGTGGATTAGGCATCGTTCAGGAGTGGACGGGCAGCGCCGCGTCCGCGAGGAGCTGGAAGGAGCGGAGCCGGGATTCCAGCGTGGCGGTCTGCGTGGCAACGATCAGTTCATCGGCCTGCGCATGTCCGGTGAACCAGTCGAGGTAGTCCCGGACTTCCTCGGGGTTGCCGACGGCCGAGTAGCGGCCCATCTGCTTGACCTGCTGGCCGCCCGGCGACTGCAGGATGGCATCTGCCTCTTCATCGGTGAAGGTGCGGTCCCGGCCGAAGAGCTGGGTCACCCGGCGGCGCTGCGAATCGGCAAACATCTGCTGGGCCTCTTCGGTGGTCTCGGCAGCCACAACGTTTACGCCGGCAATCACGTACGGCTCGGCCAGCTGGGCCGAGGGCTTGAAGTCGCGGCGGTAGATGGTTACTGCGTCCTGCAGTGCCTGCGGGGCAAAGTGCGAGGCAAAGGAGTACGGCAGGCCCAGGGCGGCGGCCAGCTTGGCACCGAAGAGGGAGGAGCCCAGGATGTACAGCGGCACGTTGGTGCCGGCTCCCGGCGTGGCGTTGATGCCCGGGATCAGGGTGTTGCCGCTCAGGTAGCCCTGCAGTTCCTGGACATCCTGCGGGAAGCTGTCCGAGGACATGTGGTCCCGGCGCAGCGCATGCAGGGTCTTCTGGTCCGTGCCGGGAGCCCGGCCGAGGCCGAGGTCAATCCGGCCCGGGAAAAGCGTTTCCAAAGTGCCGAACTGCTCCGCAATGGTCAGCGGGGCGTGGTTGGGCAGCATCACTCCGCCGGCTCCGAGCCGGATGCTCTGTGTGTGCGCGGCAATGTAGCCGATGAGCACACTGGTGGCGGAGGAAGCGATGGTCGGCATGTTGTGGTGCTCCGCGTACCAGATGCGGGTGTAACCCAGCTTCTCCGCTTCCTGGGCCAACGCCAGCGAAGACGCAAACGAATCACGTGCGGTCTCGCCCTCATCGATGATGGCGAGATCGAGAATTGAGAGCGGAACAGTCATAGGGGGACTTGCCTTTCAGTTGCTTGCGCGCGGGGCCTTTTTGGCCGGGCACGTAGGATGCAACCGCGGCGGCGGCCGGGTTATTTCATCTGCGGGCGCTCCTGCGGCGACGGCTCCGTCACTCCGGTCCCCGCTGCCGGGCAGGCGGCCGGCGCAATCTCGGCAGGCGGGTCCCGGAACCGGCTAGTTTGGATGGTGTGAGCATCCATATCGGAACATCGGGCTGGGCCTACAACCATTGGCGCAACGTGCTGTACCCCAAGGGTGTGCCTGCCCGGGTGTGGCTGGAAAAGTATGCGAGTGAATTCGACACCGTTGAGTTGAACGGCAGCTTTTACCGCTGGCCGCGCGAGGAGGCGTTCGCTGCCTACCGGGACCGACTGCCGGAGGGGTACGTCTTTTCCGTCAAGGCGCCCCGCGGGCTGACCCATGCCCGGAAGCTGCGGGATCCGGATGAATGGATCGGCCGGATCGAGCGCTGCTTCGCTGAATTGGGAGACCGCAGCGGAGTCTTCCTGCTCCAGCTCTCCCCGGACATGGCGCGAGACGACGACCGTTTGGATTACGTCCTCTCAAAGCTGCCCGAGACTATCCGTGTGGCGGTGGAGTTCCGGCACGACAGCTGGAACGATGAAGAGGTCTTCCGGCTGTTGGAGCGCCACGGCGCCGCCTACACCGTAATGAGCGGCGCGCATTTGCCGTGCACCCTGCGCGCCACCGCCCCGTTTGTGTACGTCCGGCTGCACGGACCGAACCCGGAGCAGCTCTACGTCGATTCCTACACCGAGGAAGACCTGCAGTGGTGGGCGGCACGGATCCGTGAATGGGATGCCATGGGCAAGGACGTGTACGCATACTTCAACAACGACGGCGAAGGGCACGCGGTCCGGAATGCCTGGCGGCTGCGCGAACTGACCGGGCAAACCCGCTAGATCCCCAGTGACGTCAGGGTGTTCTGCAGTGTCTCGGCAGAGGCCATGAGTTTCCCGGCCTCTGCCTCGTCCAGCGGCATTTCGAGCATTTTGTAGACCCCGTTGTGGCCGACGATGGACGGGAGGGACAGTGCAACACCGCTGATCCCGTACTCGCCGGTCAGCGTGGCTGCAACGGGCAGGACGGCGTTTTCGGCATTCAGCACCGCCTCGATAATCCGCACCCCGGCCAGTCCGATCGCGTAGTTCGTTGCTCCCTTGCCCTCGATCACCTTGTAGGCGGCGTTGACGACGTCGTCCGTGGCGGCGGCAAGGAACTCATCGGTGAAAACCTGCCGGCCGCTGATTTCCCATTCCCGGATGGGCACCGGGCCGATGGTGGCGTTGGACCAGACAGGGAACTCGCTGTCTCCGTGTTCACCGATGATGGTGGCGTGCACGCTGGTCATGAGTACGTGCGCTTCGCGGGCCAGCAGCAGCCGCAGCCGGGAGGTGTCCAGGACCGTTCCGGAGGAAAACATCCGGTTGCGCGGCAGGCCGGCGATTTTCTGTGCGGCAACGGCGAGGACGTCGGCCGGGTTGGTGACCATGATGTAAACGGCGTCCGGCGCCTGTTCCATCAGCTGCGGCATCAGTTTCTCCAGGATCCGCACGTTCGCGCCGGCCAGATCCAGCCGGCTCTGGCCCGGCTGCTGGCGTGCTCCGGCGGTGATGGCTATGACATCCGCCCCGGCCAGATCCTCGATATTGCCTCCGCCGGTGACCGTGTTGGCGCCGGTGAACTGGGTGCCGTGGGCCAGGTCCAGACCTTCAGCCTCGGCCCGGACGGCGTCGATATCGTAGATCGCAATCTGGCGGGCCGTATCCCGGATGATCGCTGCGTATGCCATGGACGTGCCGACACTTCCGGCTCCCACGATTCCAAGTTTTGTGACGGGTCGGGTGGTGATATTGGCCATCTTGAAGCCTCGCTCACAGTAGGAAGGAACCCCTCTTGAACTATAGGCTCGGGGCTCGCCCGAACGGAACGGCCGGAACTCCCCTCCCCCTGAGGAAGCGGTAAGCCGGTATCACCGCCCGGCTGCATACCCCTGCGCTCCCCGGGGATTTGCAGCCGCCTGCAGGAGGCCCGAATCCGGCTCCCGGACCACCGAGGACAACCGTCCCAATGCCCAGTCCCCGGCCCGGGTCACCACATGCCCCCTGGATTCCAGCTCGGCAATCACGTCCTCCCCCAGCCGGTCTTCAACTACCGCGCCGCCCGGTGTCCAGGTACGCGGCCAGAAAGAACCGGGAATGGACGTGGTGTGCAGGGCGGGAGCGTCAATTGCCTGCTGCGGTGTGTAGCCGCCCACGATCGTGCGCAGCAGGTACAGCAGCTGCCATTGGTCCTGCTGGTCTCCGCCGGGCGAACCCAGGGCAACCACCGGCCTGCCGTCCTTGAGGACCAGCGTGGGGGTCAGCGTTGTGCGCGGCCGCTTCCCCGGGGCCAGGGTGGACGGCGCGCCTTCTTCGAGCCAGGTCATCTGCAGCCGGGAGCCCAGGCAGAACCCCAGTTCCGGGATGGTCGGCGAGGACTGCAGCCAGCCTCCCGACGGGGTGGCGGAGACCATGTTGCCCCACCGGTCCACGACGTCGATGTGGCAGGTGTCTCCGCGGGTCTCGCCGGTGGGCAGCACGGTGGGCTCGCCGACGCCGGCGAAGCCACCCGCGCCGCCGGCTCCGGCCAGGGCCGGCGGCGCGTACTCCGTGCGCAGCGGCGGCACGAAGGGCGTGTATCCCGGCACCGTACCGGGGCGGAATTCAACGCAGGCGGTGTCGGTGATCAGGGCGCGGCGGCCGGCCGCGTATTCCTCGCTGAGCAGGTAGTCCAGGGGCACCTGTGCGTCACCGTAGTAGGCCTCGCGGTCCGCGATGGCCAGCTTCTGGGCTTCCAGGATGGTGTGTGCACCCAGCGCCGTGGACGGGTCCAGGCGGTCGTCGTCGAAGCCGGCGAGGATGGCCAGGGTCTGCAGCAATGCAGGCCCCTGCCCCCAGGCTCCGGTCTTGGCGATGGTGTAGCCGCGGAAGTCGAACGTGACAGCCGGTTCAAACCCCGCGTCGAAGGCCGCGAAGTCTGCGGCAGTAATGACGCCGGCGTGGTCGGTGCCTGAGGAGTGGCGGTGCGGCGCGGCCGCGAAATCCGCCGCTGCCTGCGCCACGAAACCCTCGCGCCATTCACGCCGGGCGGCGTCGATACGTTCTTCCCGGCTTCCGGCGCCGGAACCGGCGTCGACCAGCCGGTCCAGCACACTGGCATAGGCCTCGTTGCGGATGATGTCGCCCTCACGCGGCACGCGGCCCTCCGGCATCCACTGGGCCGCCGAGGTGGGCCAGTGGTCGGTGAACAGCTCCGCCACGGATTCGATGGTGGCTCCGACCCGGGCCAGGACGGGATGACCGTTGCGGGCGTAGTCCACGGCGAAGGCCAGGACGTCTGTCAGTTCCCAGGTGCCGTGCTCCCGCAGCAGCAACAGCCACGCGTCGACGGCGGCGGGAACGGCTGCGGCGAGGGCACCGGCACCGGGAACCAGCTCCAGGCCCTCGGCGAGATAGTGCTCCCGCGTGGCTGCGGCGGGCGCCGGTCCCTGGCCCATCAGCACCACCGGTTCGCCAGGGTTCTCCGCCGTCGCGAAAACACCGGTCATGTCCCCGCCCGGACCATTGAGGTGCGGTTCCACGACATGCAGCACAAAGCCGCCGGCTACTGCGGCGTCGAAGGCGTTTCCGCCGCGCTCCAGGACGGCCTGGGCTGACGCGGTGGCCAACCAGTGCGTAGACGCACTCATCCCGAAGGTGCCCTGCAGGGTGGGCCGGGTGGTGAAGGAATCCGGGGCGGTATAGGTCATGGGGCACCTTTCGGGAGACAACACAGTTAGGCGAATCCTTGCATCACGCGATTTTGAATACAATCGGACCTTCCGCCACGTTCGTATACGGACGGCTGCCTAAGGAGACATTCCGCCAGTGAAGCGACTGAACGCCGTACCGACCGAACGGGTGCATTTATGGCTGATGCTGGCCCTGACTTTCTCCACCGGGGTAGTGGACGCCGTCGGTTATCTGGGCCTTGACCGGGTCTTCACTGGAAATATGACAGGCAACGTGGTGCTGCTGGGCATGGCCTTCGCCGGCGGTGCCGATCTGCCGATCCTGCGTCCGGTCCTGGCGCTTCTCTTCTTTATGCTGGGCGCCGCCCTTGCCGGCCGGATGCTGCGCAAAGGTCCGGAGGGCTGGTCCTGGCGGACCACGCTGTCACTGATGGTGGTGGCCGGTGTCATTTCCGCATTGGCCGTCCTCACGGCGGTGGTGGATGTACAGAGCAGTTCCCTTTTAGGCAGCATCACGACGTCGGCTCTCGCCATATCGATGGGCGTCCAGGCCGCGACCGCCAAGCGGTTGAAGGTCGCTGAGATTACAACAGTGGTGGTGACCTCAACCATTACGGGGCTTGCCTCGGACTCGCGTCTGGCCGGTGGGGACAGCAAGCACTGGGTCCGCCGTGCCCTCGCGATTGCCCTGATTATGCTTGGAGCCGTAGCCGGCGCTGCTGCCCTGAATGTCGGGCTCTGGCTGGGATTGACTATCTCGGCCGTCATCTCGATTGCTGTGGCCGTGACCGGTTACGTCCGCCACCACCGCGAGCGTGCCGGCTCCGTACCTTCATGACGGGTGACGGGCCGGCCAAAGCCGGCCGGGGGTTACCTACAGGGAACACCGCCGTACGCTTGAATGAACGCTTGTTCCAGTGCTTCCACGGTTCAGCCGGAGTTTCGGCCTCATCGGGAAGCTCCATCCGTTGAAGTCGGTTCCGCAGCCGACGCGGAGGTCTTTATGGACAGCTTCACTCCCAGCACCAATCCCGTCCTCGGCAGCGTGGCCTTGTCCGCGCTCGTAGCGCTGCTGCCGTTGCTCACCTTTTTCTTCCTGCTGGCTTTCGCCAAGACCCGGGCATACGTGGCCGGGGCATGGGCGCTCCTCGTAGCCCTCGCCGTCGGCATCTTGGGTTTCGGCATGCCGGTGGGACTTGCCCTGCTCTCTGCCACGCAGGGCGCCGCCTTCGGGTTGTTCCCGGTGGTCTGGATCATTGTGATGGCCGTGTGGCTGTACCAGGTGACGGTACTCAGCGGCCGGTTTGAGGACCTGCGAAGGGTCTTTGATGCAATCGGCGGCGGGGACCTGAGGGTGCAAGCCATTCTGGTGGCCTTCTGCTTCGGCGGCCTGCTGGAGGCGCTGGCCGGATTCGGCGCACCGGTCGCCATCACGGTGACCATGCTGCTGGCTCTGGGCATCGCCCCGATCCGCGCGGCCACCGCCGTGCTGGTGGCCAACACCGCCCCGGTGGCGTTCGGCGCCCTGGCCATCCCCATCACCACCGCCGCCAATCTCACCGGCTACACCGGAGATGAAATCGGTGCCGTGGTGGGCCGGCAGACACCGGTGCTGGCCCTGTTTGTACCGCTGATCCTGCTGTTCATCCTGGACGGACGCCGCGGCCTGCGGGACTGCTGGCCCATAGCCCTGTTCACCGGCGTCGTTTTCTCCATCTTCCAGTTCCTCTGCTCAAACTATTTCTCCTACGAACTCACCGACATTGTGGCCTCCCTCGTGGCGATGCTGGCCGCCGTGGGATTCCTGCGCTTCTGGCATCCGCGCAACGGAGGCGAGGCCGGCCAGCGGATGAAAGCGGAACTGGCCGAAGCGCGGGCGGGCGGCTGGACGCCGGCCGGCGCCGGCACGGCGTCGGACGTCCAGACCGCAGCGGATGACACCGCCGACGACCGTCTGACCCCGGTACGCGCGTGGATGGCGTTGTTCCCCTATGTGGCGGTCATTGTCATTTTCGGTTTTGTGAACCTGTGGACACTGGGCATCGATGTGCCCGAAACACTGGCGAAGACCAACATCGAGATCCCCTGGCCTGTGCTGCACGAAGCCCTGCTGGACAGCAACGGCCAGACCCAGTCCTCCACCGTCTACAACTTCGACTGGCTGATCAGCCCCGGTACCTTGCTGCTGATCACCGGCCTGATTGTTGCCCTGGTCTACTCCCGCTTCAATGAAAACGGCCGGTATCCGCTGAGCATGGGCGCGGCGGTTCGGGAAATCTGGACGACGGCGGTGCGGATGCGTTCCGCAGCGCTGACCATCCTTGGGGTGCTGGCTCTCGCCTATGTGATGAACTTTTCCGGACAGACGGTATCGATCGGGACGTGGCTCGCGGCGACCGGCGGCTTCTTTGCCTTCCTATCCCCCGTGCTCGGCTGGATCGGCACGGCGGTGACCGGTTCGGATACCTCCGCGAACGCGCTCTTTGCCAAGCTGCAGCAGACAGCCGGAATTGAAGCTGGCCTGGATCCCCAGCTGATGGTTGCCGCCAACACCGGCGGCGGTGTCATGGGCAAGCTCATCAGCCCGCAGAACCTTGCCATCGGGGCTGCCGCGGTGAACATGAGCGGCCAGGAATCGGTGCTGCTGCGCAAGGTGGTTGGCTGGAGCGTGCTGCTGCTCCTGGCCCTGTGCATCCTGGTCTATCTGCAGTCCACCCCGGTCCTGGATTGGATGCTGCCGTAGCTGCGGGACCGGAACCGTGGACACCGGTTTCCGCGGTCGCTAGGGTAACGCGCATGACTCCGGACCCCATTGAAACGTCTTCCGCCCCCGCCCGGCTACTTACTGGTTTCTCGCTCGAGATGACCGGCAAGGACATTGGCGCGCTCCAGGAAGCGCAGCCTTCCCTCCCCCCGGGGACGCGGATCAACGTCACTTTCCTGGGTAATGAGGACCTGCCGATGCGCGTCGCCGCTGCTGCGGCCGTCCGCGCCGGCGGATTCGTTCCCGTTCCGCATATTTCCGCGCGGCGGCTGGAATCCCGGGAAGACCTCGCCAAGTTCCTGGTGGCGCTCGAGGAAGCCGACGCAACGCGTGAGCTCTTTGTAGTCGGCGGAGACCCGGTTTCCCCGCTGGGCCCCTTTCCGGACGCACTGTCCGTGATCCGGAGCGGACTGCTTCCCGGGCACGGGGTTCGGGCCGTGAGCATCAGCGGCTATCCCGAGGGACATCCGGACATTGATACCGATACCCTCTGGACTGCCCTGGAAGACAAGATCCAGGCGCTGGACCAGAGCGGTTTGGAGGCGTCGATCACCACGCAGTTCGGCTTCGACGTGGCACCCGTCCTTGTCTGGCTTGAGGAACTCCGCAGCCGCGGCGTGAGTGCACCCGTCCGAATCGGCGTCCCCGGCCCCGCAGGCGTGAAGCGCCTCCTCGGTTACGCCCGCCGGTTCGGTGTTGCCTCCTCGGCAGGGATCGCCCATAAGTACGGGTTTTCCCTGACCAATCTGCTGGGCACGGCAGGCCCGGACCGGTTCATCCAGGACCTGGCCCGGGCTCTTTCACCCACAACCCACGGCGATGTCCGGCTGCATTTCTACACCTTCGGCGGGATCAAGACCACGGCGGATTGGGTGCACGCGTACCGCAGCTGAACTCACCCGGACCGTGGCAGGAGCTCTTCCAGATCAGGTTCCTCCTCGATCAGGCCGCGGTCGAGCGAGATGCGCATAACCTCCTCCAGCGAATCCTGGTTGATCTCGCCGTAGTACCTGGGCAGGGTCAGCTCCTCGATGACGTCCGGTTCCAGCGAGGTGTAGCTCGGCAGGACAGCGCGTACCTCGTCAGGGTTCTGATCGGCATATTCAAGCGATGCCGTCATCGCACGGACAAATTTCTCCGTAGTCTCCGGGTTCTCCTGCGCGTACTGGTCCGAGGTGAAATAAACGGCCACGGTGAGGTCCTTGATGGGCTCCGCGTAGTTCGAGAACACCGGAACGGCGCCCTGTGCCTCGGTGATGGTCACAAAGGGTTCCACTGCGGCAATGGCGTCCACGTTGCCGCCGTCGAGCTGGGCCGGCATATCGGGAAACTGCATCTCGACAAATTCGATGCTCTCGTAGTCGCCGCCGGCCTGCTTCACCGCTTCCGAAATGGTGGAGTCTGAAATGTTGTTGAGCGTATTCACGCCCACCCTTTTGCCGGCCAGGTCCGCGATCTCCTCGATTCCGCTGCCGGGAAGCGTCATCACCGACGCGAAGTCCGCGTCGACGTCGCCGGTGGTGCTGGCGCCCGGGGCCACCATCTGGATGGGAAGGCCTTTGGACTTGCCTACGATCATGGAGGTTACGTTGGAGAAACCGAACGCCATCTGCCCCGAGGTGACTGCCGGAACAATTGCCGCCCCGCCCTGTGCAAGCGTCAGGGTCAGTTCCAGGCCTTCGTCCTCGAAGAAGCCCTGCTCCACCCCCAGGTAGATGGGAGCCACATCCACAATGGGGATCACCCCCACTTCAATGGGCACCAGGTCCCCGCTGGCTTCGGTTTCGTTTTCGTTTTCGGACGACGGCGAACCGCCGCCGCATCCCGTAACGCCCAATAAAGCCGCCGCCAGGATCACAGCAACACCGGTTTTCCTCATAGTGCCCTCCAGTTTTCATTAGCCGGAGGCAAGCCACGTCCCGGCCGCCCTGTCGGTAGCTGCACCCTAGCCTCGTTTAGCCTGCCCGGCCAGCGAGGTATCCGGCGGCCCCGGGAACCCCGCCGCCCGGGGCTCCGCTTAGCGGCTCTCGACAGCACTCGAAGATGGCCCTAGGGTCATGGTCAATCCGTGCTGCTTCTCCGCGGGCGGACCAGGGACAGCAAAAAGAATCCCTGGTCCGCCGGCGGAGACGCGGATTGCGGTGAAAAGCGTTTCCATATCCCAGCAAAGAAGAGGTTCAACGTGGCACCTAAGAATCTGCAGGAGGTCCTCGACTCGAGCGGAAGTGTTGTGGATCGACTCCGCAACTCCCAGATCGGGGCGTACATCTATCCCGTCGTGGCACCGGAGTTCAGCAACTGGCGCAGCGAACAGCGGGCCTGGCGCGAGACGGCGGTGCTGTTTGACCAGTCCCACCACATGGACAACTTGTTCATCAAGGGCCCCGACGCCCTGAAGCTGATCTCTGACACAGCGGTCAACAGTGTGGCGAATTTCCCGGTCAACAAGGCGAAACAGTACGTTCCCACCGGCCCGTCAGGCCACGTGATCGGTGACGGCATCCTCTTCCACGAGGACGACGACGAATACATCTACGTGGGACGGGCACCCGCGGCCAACTGGCTGCTTTTTAACGCCGAAACCGGCGGCTATGACGTTGACGTCCAGGTCGACCGGCGCTCCCCCTCACGTCCGATGGGCCGTCCGGTATCCCGCCGCTACTGGCGGTTCCAGATCCAGGGCCCGAACGCCTGGCAGATTATCGAGAAGCTGAACGGTTCCTCGGTGGAGCAGCTGAAATTCTTCAACATGGACCATATGACGATTGCCGGTGAACGGGTCCGGACGCTTCGCCACGGGATGGCCGGAGCTCCCGGGCTGGAGATCTGGGGCAACTACGAGTCCTATGAGAAAGTGCGGGACACCATCATGGACGTCGGCGCGGAGTACGGGATGGCCGCCGTCGGCGCCCGCGCCTATCCGTCCAATACGCTCGAGTCCGGCTGGATCCCTTCTCCGCTGCCTGCCATTTACACGGGTGAGGAGCTGCGGCCGTATCGGGAGTGGCTGGGAGCGGACAGCTACGAAGCTTCCAACGCCATTGCAGGCAGCTTTGTCAGCCCGAACATCGAGGACTACTACCTGACCCCGTGGGAACTGGGCTACGGGTCCTTCGTGAAGTTCGACCACGATTTCATTGGCCGGGATGCCCTGGAACAGATGGACCCTTCGGCACAGCGCCGCAAAGTAACCCTGGATTGGAACGCCGAAGACCTGGGGAAGATCCTGGCCTCACCCTTGGGCACGGAGGAACCCTACAAGCACTTTGACCTTCCCCTGGCCAACTACGGATCCTCCAACTACGACTCCGTCATCGATGCGGACGGGAACGTCGTGGGCCTCTCCATGTTCACCGGGTACTCGGCGAACGAGCGCCGCGGCCTCTCGCTGGCAACGGTCGATCCGTCGGTGCCCCTGGGCGCCGAACTGAGGGTGGTGTGGGGCGAGCCCGACGGCGGCAGCGCCAAGACGACGGTGGAACCGCACCGGCAGCTTGATGTGCGTGCAACCGTGAGCCCGGTGCCGTTCTCCGAAACGGTCCGCAAGGAGTACAAGGGCGGCTGGCGGACGGGTAACAGCCCGGCCTGACTGGGCCCGCGCCGGGCGCTGCAGGTGCCGGGGACCTTACGGAACCCGCTGCAGCGTCCGGCAGGCCGGGCGCGCTGTCCGGGATCCGGATAGCGCGTCCCCGCAGTGCGGTCCACCACCACCGGCCATGAGATTCCTCGCAGCTGCCTGCCCGGAGCCGCTCAACGGCGCGGAACCGGCCGAAAGGGGCCTGTTTCCGGGGATTTAGCTTAAGGGAATGAAGCTCTCCTCGCTTACTTCGGCGGGGATCCTGGCCGGCGCTGCCGCCGTTGCCGGGATCAGTGCCGCTGCCGTACTGCAGCGGGATCCCCGGCCGGCTGCGCTGCTCATTCGCGGCGTTTTCGCCGGTGCAGGCAGGGTTCCGGTGAAAAAGGTCCTTCCCCATGTCCCCCGGTTCACAGTGACCGGACACCGGGACCTGCGTTATCTGGGGTCCGCCGGTAAACCCTCCCTTGACCTGTTCCTTCCTGACGATCCGGCCCGGAAACCGCTCCCGGTGGTGATGTGGATCCACGGAGGGGCATGGATTTCCGGCACCAAGGAAGATGTGGCGCCGTACCTCAAGGTCCTCGCCGGATACGGTTACGCCGTACTGGGGGTCGGGTACTCGATCTCACCCGAAGCCGTCTATCCGACCGCGGTGAAAGAGCTGAACGCTGCGTTGGGCTTCATCCGCGAGCGCGCGGACCGTTACGGGCTGGACCCCGACCGGATTGTGCTGGCCGGCGATTCCGCCGGCGCGCAGCTGGCCGCACAGCTGGCCCTGGTCATCACCAACCCGGAGTACGCCCGGGACACTGGGGTTATTCCTGCAGCGGGCCCCGGACAGCTGTGCGGAATCGTGTTGAACTGCGGTGTCTTTGATCTGGAATCCGTGGCCCGCATGGCCGGTCCGGTGGGCTGGGGACTTCGAAAAGCCCTGTGGGCCTACACCGGGTCCAGGAACTGGGCGGCCACCCCTGCCGCAGACCACATGTGCATTCCGAAACACGTGGATTACCGTTTCCCGCCCACCTACATTTCCGGTGGAAACGGTGACAACCTGACCCGGGAGCAGTCGATGCCCCTGGCAGACCGGCTCGAGGACCTTGGGGTACCCGTCCGCCGCAGGTTCTGGCCGAAGGATTACAAACCGAAGCTGGGACACGAGTATCAGTTCCAGCTGCACCGCCCGGAGGCGATGGAATCGCTGCAGTCGACGGTTGCTTTCCTGGCGGACGTGACAGGCGTATCCGCCCTGCCCGGACAGACGCCGCAGAAGGTGATCTCCCTGGGCACGGATCTCGCTGAGGACCTTTCCCGCACGAAGGGGCTGCTCGCCGCCTAGCCGGCCGCATGTCAGGACCGGATGATCACGACGTCCAGCCTCCGCGGCCCGTGCACGCCTTCCACCCGC
This sequence comes from Arthrobacter sp. zg-Y179, assembly GCF_020907345.1. NCBI lineage: Bacteria > Bacillati > Actinomycetota > Actinomycetes > Micrococcales > Micrococcaceae > Arthrobacter > Arthrobacter sp. zg-Y179. Next base: position 278,684 of record NZ_JAJJOB010000010.1, read on the forward strand.
TGCAGTTCGATGTCGCTGGTGGCGCTCGGGCCGCTGATCCAGGTCAACGGATGCGTGACGTCCAGCCGCCGCACCGCTTCCGGCAGCACTCCGGCGATGTCCCGGGCCAGCACCAGGCACACATGATGGTCCGGGACCAGTGAACACGCCCGCCGGCCCTGCCCCGGGCTGCCGTCCAGAATGATGGTGCCGGTTTCGGCCACCGCTGCCGCGCAGCCGGTGACCACCGCGTCAATGCCGTCCAGCTCCTCCACGCTCAGCGGCTCCTCAGGTGAATCCACCACGCGTCCCGGGGCCAGCGCCGTCCAGCGTTCATCGAGTCCTGCGGGAACCACGTAGGAGGTTTCCCCTGCCAGCAGTTCGGCCACTTTGGCGGGCACGGATGCCTCATCCACCACGCTGACGCCGGCCTTGTAATCCAACAGCCGGTCTCGAAGCAGTTCGATGAGTTCGTCCTCGTTCATGCCGGAGCTGTGCCGGTACTTCCGTGGAATTTCCGGTACTTCCGGGGCATCGTGGAGGGCGGACCGAAGCCGGTCCAGGATTTCCGTACGGGCGCTCATGCTTGCTCTTTCGACGCAGTGTCTTCGTGCTCTTTTACCCACCAGTCCCGGAAGGACCGCGCAGGCGGAGCCGGAAGGTCGCGGCTCCGGGTCCACCCGGCAGCGATGCCGGGAAGCTTCTTGATTTTCCTATCCGGTCCGGCCGCCAGCTTTCCCAACGGCAGGGCCTTCTCCACCAGGGCCATCCGGCGACCCGAGCCCATCATCCAGGACGCTGCCTTCATGGCAACATCCATCTGCCCCGGCACCTTTTTCGTCCCGCGGCGGCTCTCGACATCCTCGGAGCGCAGGTGCACCAGGATTTCCGGGATGTTGATCTTCACCGGGCACGCGTCGTAGCAGGCTCCGCAGAGTGAGGAGGCGTAGGGCAGGGACGCGTTCTCTTCGGAAGTGATCCCGGTCAGCAGCGGCGAAAGGATCGCACCGATGGGTCCGGGATAGGTGGAGCCGTAGGCATGCCCGCCGGTGCGCTCGTACACGGGGCAGACATTCATGCACGCGCTGCAGCGGATACAGTGCAGGGCCGAACGTCCTCGCTCATCCGCGAGCGCCGCGCTGCGCCCGTTGTCCAGCAGCACCAGATGCACATTCTGCGGCCCGTCGCCTGCCGTAACTCCGGTCCAGAGCGAGGTGTAGGGGTTCATCCGTTCCCCCGTTGAGGAACGGGGCAGCAGCTGCATAAACACCTCGAGGTCCGTCCACGACGGCAGCAGCTTCTCCACCCCCATCACGGTGATCAGGGTTTCCGGGAGGGTCAGGCACATCCGGCCGTTGCCTTCGGATTCGACGACGGCGAGCGTGCCCGTATCGGCCAGGGCAAAGTTCGCGCCGGAGATGGCGACCTTCGCGGAAAGGAACTTGCGGCGCAGGTGCAGCCGCGCCGCTTCGGCCAGCCGTGCCGGGGTGTCGGTGAGGTTCGGATCAACGTCCGGCATCTCCCGCAGGAAGATGTCCCGGATCTGGCTGCGGTTCTTGTGGATGGCCGGCACAAGGATGTGGCTGGGCTTGTCATGGTCCAGCTGGACAATCAGTTCCGCCAGATCGGTTTCGAACGCGGAAATGCCGTGCTCTTCAAGGTATTCGTTGAGTCCTATTTCCTGGGTGGCCATGGATTTGACCTTGACCACCTCGTCCGCGCCGGCGTCGCGGATCAGGTCCCGCACTATTTCGTTGGCTTCCGCTGCGTCCCGCGCCCAGTGGATGACGCCGCCGCGTGCGGTGAAGTTTCCCTCGAACTGCTCGAGCAGTTCCGGCAGCCGTGCCATGACGGCGGCCTTGGTGGCGCTGCCGGCTTCGCGCAGTTCCTCCCAGTCCGGCAGTTCGGCCACTACGCGCAGCCTCTTGTCGCGGATGGTGTGGGTGGCGTGGCCGAGGTTGGCACGCAGCTGCTCGTTGTCCAGTTCCCGCCGCGCTGCAACGGGAAAGGGTTCAGCGGTGTGCAGATTGCCGCTGCCGTAAACCGGTACCGCCGGCATGCCCAGATAGGTGGAGCTCATTGGTGTGCCTTTCCCGTGAGGCGAGCGGCGCTCCGGGTCCCGCCGCGCACGGCACCCGGCGGCGGTGCCGGGTGTTCGCGCGTGCTGGCGAGGATCTCCGCGAAGTGCAGGGTCGATATGCCGCTGCCTTCCCGGGAGAGGCCCCCGCCGATGTGCATCAGGCAGGAGGCGTCACCGCCGCTGCACAGCTGGGCGCCGGTCGCGGCGATGTTCGCGTTTTTGTCTGCCAGCATGGCCGAGGAGACGTCCGCGTTCTTGAGCGAGAATGTTCCGCCGAAGCCGCAGCACTGGTCCGCTTCGGGCAGCGGTTCCAGTTCCAGGCCTTCCACTGTGCGGAGCAGGTTCGCTTGCCGGTCCCCCAGCCGCAGCAGCCGCATGCCGTGGCAGCTGGGGTGGTAGGTGATCCGGTGCGGATACCAGGAGCCCAGCTGGGCGGCGGCGTCCGTCACGCCCAGTACATCGGTCAGCAGGGCGGAGAGTTCGTAGGTCCGTGCGCCGACGGCGGCAGCCCGGGTTTCGAGGTCCGAATCGCCCACGGATCGGGCCAGCATTGCATGCTGGTGTTTCACCGAGGCGACGCAGGAGCCCGACGGCGCCACGGCGACGTCGTACTCCTCTGCCTCAAAAGCCTCTACGTGATTGCGGACCACGGGCACCGCCTCCGGGAAATACCCGGAGTTGAGGTGCATCTGCCCGCAGCAGGCCTGGCCGGCCGGGAACACGACGTCGTGCCCCAGCCGTTCCAGGATGGAGACCGTGGCGCGGGCCGTGGAGGGATACATCGCGTCCACAATGCAGGTGGCGAACAAAGCAATCTTCATGGCTGCCTTTCAGCGGAAGTGCGGCGCTGCACCTCCTCGGGTGGAACCATCTTTCAATATAACTCCGCCGATTGATATGCCTGCTGCAGGTGAACTTCGTGATCGGTCCCTGGCATCCTCCCTCCGCGCCTTCCGCCGGGCAGTCACCGCTGCGCTATTCTCTGTTGCATGACGAACATGGGGAATGCCAGAACAATCAGTCTCGAAATAACCTCCAAGCGGGCACGCGGCAGGGGTGAGCTGGTGATCACCGCCCCCGTGGCTGCCTTGCCGCCCGCCGTCGAGCGGGCAGCCTACAGGCTGCCGACGATGACGCTCACCGGGGTGTGGCAGGAACGGGCCGAACTCTCGGTCGGAATGACCTGGAAGTCCTTCGGCTCCAGCATCGTGCTCACCTTTGAACCGGTCGACGCCGGCACCACGCGCGTGCTGGCCACGAGCACGCCGGCGGTTCCCACCACGTTGTCGGACTGGGGCCAGAGCAAAGCGGACCTGGCCGCGGTCCTGAACGCCGTAGCCGCCGAACTCTAGCCTGCGCTACAGCTGCGACGGCAGGGTGGGCGGGATTTCCGGCAGTTCCTGCAGTGACCACTGGTTGCCGTCCGGATCCCTGAAATAAACAAACGTTCCCCAGTCCAGCGGAGTGATCTCACTGGCGGTCACGCCGTGGTCCACCAGGTGCTGCCGGGCGTCGGCGGCACTGGGGACCACCACCTGGATCCGCTGCGTGCCGGGAACCATATCGGTGGTGCCCGGGCCGATAACCACCGAGCAGGCCGACCCGGGCGGGGTCAGCTGCACAAAGCGCAGGTTCTCGTCGATGCGTTCGTCAAAGTCATCGTTGAAACCCACCTGGTCTACGTAAAACCGCTTGGCGGCGTCGACGTCGGACACCGGCACGGGAACGAGCTCGATTTTCCAGTCCATGGCCCTGAGCGTAGGACCGCCGACGACGGCGTGGAACAGTGCTGCGGACAGCTTCGGTCCTCGTCCGGCAGACTGGTCCGGACCGGAAGTGCCCGTCGGCGCATGCCTCGGGAGTTCCGCCACTAACAAGTGCAGCCCTGTCGATTTACTGACACGGGCTGCACTGCTAGGGACAGGGTCCTACACAGCCACTGATTTCCGCCATCCACCGTCCGTATAACCCTTCCGAACCACCTCGGAGAAGGGCACGGGACTGACGTCCACATTGACTTCGTACTGGCGGTGCGGCTCGACAGAGGATTTTTTGGTCCCGCCTTCCGGCTCTCCCCAGACGACCTTCAGCTGGGATCCGATCTCCACATCAGGGTTCACAATCGCAAGGGAAAGCGGCCTCTTCTCATTCCAGCTGTACCCGGTGAACATGGAGACTCCTACCACCTGGCCCGCTTCATCGACTACCGAATCGAAATTCGACGCTCCGTAATTCGCATTTGGCAGGTCGAAGAACTTATAGGGCAGCTGATCCTTTTGGTACATCGACGCGTGAATAGTTGCTACGTCGTCGCCGTCCCAGGCCAACGTGACTTTCCTGCGCTGTGCCTCTGCGTCCATCGCTTCAAGGGCATCACGCCCGATGAAGTCATGGTCGTACTTAATGAACGATCCGTACCCCAGTTCCCACGGCGTGGTGTAGTAGCCGTCGATGCTCTCGGGAACATAGGACCCGGCAATGGCTGAGTTCGCCTCATAGCTATCTGCACCGAGCCACTGACGGTAATCCGCGAGTTGCTCTCCGCTGTAGATTCCGGGCAGCGGTGAGGGGATCCATCCGGATTCCAGGGTGTTGCAGGAATAGGCACGCGCTCCAGCGGGTTCCAACCCAAACTCCGCACCTGCTTCAAGAATGGTTTCCCGAATCTTGTCATAGTCCTTGTACGGACCCCAGAGTTCCAGCCCGGGCGCTCCCGCCATTCCGTGGCGCAAGGTCCGGACCTCGGTGCCTCCCACGTTCATATGGGACATGTTGAAGAATTTCAGCTGCTCCAGCGGACCACCGTGCACTTTTTCGATGACATCCCAGGCCCGGGGACCCTGGATCTGCAGACGCCAGCATTCACGGGACACTGCCTTCCCCATGGGCCGGGAAGGGGACCTCCTGTCCGTCTTCAGCTCGACGTCATATCCGCCCTTTTCCGCGTTGTAGAGCAGCCAGTTTGCAGCGGGTGAGCGGCCGACATACACAAATTCCTCCTCGGCCTCCCGGAACATGATGCCGTCCCCTATGACGTGTCCATAGGGTGTTACGGGAACGTATTGCTTTGCCTTGTTCACGGGGAAAGCGGCTACCGAGTTGATAGCGGTGTCGGAGATCAGCTGCAAGGCCCCCGGCCCTGATATAAACAGGTTGTCCATGTGATGGGACTGATCAAACAGCACAGCGGATTCGCGCCATGCCCGCACCTCGTTACGCCAGTTGGTGAACTCCGCAGCAACAACCGGGTAGACGTAGGCTCCGACCTGCACATTGCGCAGGTGGTCCACGATGTTTCCGGATGCGTCTAAAACCTCTTGCAGGGAAGCGTTGGTCATATCAGGTTTCCTTTCGTTGTGATTAAACGGTCAAGGATCTTCCGCTAAAAAACTATGGTGACGTTGCCGTCGCGAAGCACCCGGTCCGCGCAGTGGGCTTCCACCGCGTGCGAAAGCACACGTCGCTCTACATCCGCTCCGCGCCGCTGAAGGTCGACTACAGAGTCACGGTGGCTAACGTGAATAACGTCTTGACTGATGATGGGACCTTCGTCCAGGTCTTTGGTGACGTAATGCGCGGTGGCTCCGATAAGCTTCACGCCTCGTTCTTTGGCCTTCCGATAGGGAGCCGCGCCGATAAAAGCCGGAAGGAATGAGTGATGGATGTTAATGATGGGGACGCTTGCCTGGTCAATGAATCCTTCGGTAATGATCTGCATGTACCGGGCCAAGACAATGAGGTCAACGTTCCCGCGGATGAGTTCCAGCTGGCGTTTCTCTGCCTCGCCTCGACTCTCCTTGTCAGCCGGGATATAGAAATAGGGGATCCCGAAGGGACGGACGTCTTCGCTGAGGTCCGGGTGGTTCGAGATGACCATGGTGATATTGATCGGCAGTTCGCCACGGCGCTGCCTCCAGAGAAGGTCCAGCAGGCAGTGATCTGATTTCGAAACGAAGACGGCCACGCGTTTGCGCTTCTTCGCCTCGATCAGCTGCCATTCAAGACCGAAATCAGTGAGGCGGGAGCTAAGTGCGCCTCGTAGATCGTCAAGTTTGGTAGCCAGATTGGGAAGCGTAAAAACGGTACGCTGAAAAAAACGGCCGCCAACCGGATCTGAGGTGTGCTGGTCAAGTGAAACAATGTTTCCCTCGAATTGGGCCAGAACCTCGGTGATGGCAGCTACGATGCCGGATTGGTCTGTTCCATGAAGGACGAGCCGCGCAACGTCGTCGTCGGTAGGGTAGGGCGCAGAAGACGCCGGGGGAAGCGGAGCAGGGGTTGCTCCGGGCTGCGGCGCAATGGATCTGTCCATGAAGGTTTTCCTCTATCCGCGTGTCTGCTCGAGCATGCGCCGACGCCGGATTTCCGTCTGGGCAAGGTCATTGAAAGTGAAAATGTGGAAGCCTTTGATAGCGGCCTCGCTGGACGGCAGTCCCTGGACCAGTCCATGAATGTACGGATCAAAGCAGATTTGGGTCAGCACACGGGTTGCATGCTCAGTGCGCATCCGCGGCTGAAACTTCGTCAAGGTGGGCAATGGATCGGGTGTCCTGGAAGGCCCGGACGCCCTGGATTCCCTGTTCGCGGCCCATGCCGGACTGCTTCATGCCGCCGAACGGGGCACGAAGGTCCAATCGGGTTGCTCCGTGGTCGTTGACCCAGACGTAGCCGCAGGCCAGCCGCGAACCGACCGCGTTGGCCCGAGCCGGGTCCTCGGTCCAGACCGAGCCGCAGAGTCCCGCCCAGCTGTCGTTGGCCCAGGCAACGGCTTCGTCCTCCGAATCAAACGGAATGATCGGAATCACGGGCCCGAACTGCTCTTCGGTGACCACACGCAGTTCCGGCGGCGGATCAAGGACCAGCGCCGGGCGCAGGAAGTTGCCGTCGCGCAGTTCCGGATCCAGGGGAAGGGTGCCGAACCGGCGGACCTCGGCGCCGGCCGCCTCTGCCTCCTCGATCAGGTCTTCCACGAAGCTCTTCTGCGCCGGTGAATGCAGCGGCCCCATGGTTGTTCCTTCGTCGAGGCCGTAGCCGATGACTGCGTTTTCCAACCGGGCGGACAGTCCCTGCACCAGTTCTTCGATGCGGGACCGGTGAACGTAGATCCGCTTGGCGTTCATGCAGATCTGGCCCGTTGTATCGAAGACCGCGGCATGGAGCCGGTCCAGCCGTGTGTCGTCCAGCAGTGCATCGTCGAGGATGATGGCCGCGTCGTTTCCCCCGAGCTCGAGGGTGACCCGGGTCAAGGACCCGGAGGCCATTTCCATGATGCGTTTGCCGCCGTTGACGCTGCCGGTGAAGCAGACCTTGGCAACGTCGTCGTTCCGGATCAGGCCGGACATGTCGCTGTCCCGGCCGGTAACGACGTTCAGCACTCCCGGCGGCAGCTTCTCGGCAACGCGCTGCACAATCCGGGTGGTTGCCAGTGGCGCGGTTGGCGGCGGTTTAACGATGGCGGTGTTGCCTGCCAGCAGGGCGTGGGGCAGGGAGGCACCCAAGATTGCGACCGGCCAGTTGAAGGGCACAATCACGGTCACCACGCCCAGCGGCTGGTAGGACACGGTGGTGGTCACGGGGATACCCGGTGCCGGTTCGAGGATCGCGTCCTGATCCACCTGATCGGCCAGGGACAGGGCAAGCTGCCACCGGAGCTCGAAAACGAGGGCGTCCACCCAGCTCTCCATAACGATCTTGCCGTTCTCACGGGACAGGATGGCCGCGTCCTCATCCCGCAGATCGGCGATGCCCGCAATTGCGTCGGCCATCCGCGCCGCCCGTTCCTGAGCCGACAGTGCGGACCAGACGGGAAAGGCCGCCTTCGCGGCACCGACGGCGTCCGCCGCGTCCTGAGGCGACGCAGCCGCTGCGTGGCCCGCCACCTGCCCGGGCCTGCCAGGATCGGCGACAGCCAGGGTTTCCTGCGTCCTCCGGGGCTCGCCGTTGATGTACAGCCCGGTGACCACCTGGGCGGAAGTCTTTGTCATTGCCAACACCTCTCTGTGTTGCTGCTGGGTTGCTGCTCAGCTGTGTTCGCCGGCGGCGCCTCCGGGCGCCGCGCGGCAGTGGTCACAAGGTAGCCCACCCCGGGGGTCCGGACAACAGGGTCCGGAAGGCCGCCGCCGGACCACGGTTGCCCGTACAGCACCGGCCGCCGCTTCCGAACTAAGGCTGCTGAGGAATAAACCCGGCGACGGGCCTTGTTGACGCCTGTATGACTGATACGACGGAAACCTCTCCCGCCCTGTCCCCCACCATCGACCTCAAGGACCTCGGCACCGTACACCGCCTGGGCTTCGGGGCGATGCGCATTGTCGGACCCGGCATCTGGGGCGAACCGGAAAGCCGCGGAACCGCCGTCGACGTGGTGCGCCGCGCCGTCGAGCTGGGCGTCGACTTCATCGACACCGCCGACTCCTACGGACCGAACATCAGCGAAGAAATCATCGCCGAAGCGATCTACCCGTACCCGGACGGCGTCCGCATCGCCACCAAGGTCGGCTTCGTCCGTACCGGGCCCGACGTCTGGGTGCCGGTGGGCCGTCCCGAGTACCTGCGCCAGCAGACCGAGCTCTCCCTGCGCAAGCTGAAGGTCGATTCCCTGGACCTGCTGCAGCTGCACCGCATTGACCCCAAGGTCGATCCCGAAGAGCAGTTCGCCGTGCTGCGCGACCTCCAGCAGGAGGGCAAGGTGAAGGCACTCGGCCTGTCCCAGGTCTCCGTTGCCGAACTGGAAGCCGCGTCGAAGTTCTTCACTGTCTCCACCGTGCAGAACCGCTACAACCTCACCGACCGTTCCTCCGAGGACGTGCTGAAGTACGCCGAGGACAACGGCATCGGCTTCATCCCGTGGGCCCCGATCTCCGCCGGCGAACTGGCCCAGCCGGGCGGCCCCGTGGACGAAGCCGCCAAGCGCCTGAACGCCAGCACCTCGCAGGTTGCCCTGGCCTGGCTGCTGCGCCGCTCCCCGGTCATGATGCCGATCCCGGGCACCGGCTCCATCAGCCACCTCGAGGACAACCTGGGTGCCGCAGACATCCGGCTCGACGACGCCACCTTCGCTGAGCTGGACGCCGCCGGCGCCGCCGCAGCACCGGCCAAGTAACAACACTTTCCGCTTTTCCCGCCAAGCAAAGGAAAAAAGAACGCATGGCAAATATCCTGATGGTTGTATCCGCAGCAGACTCCCTCACCATGAAGGACGGCAGCGAACACCCCACCGGCTACTGGGCCGAGGAACTGGTTGAATCCCACCGGGTGCTGCGCGACGCCGGACACACGGTCCGCATCGCCACCCCCGGCGGTGTGAAGCCCACCGTGGACCAGGTATCCCTGGCTCCCGAGTCGGCCGGCAGCCCCGAGAAGGCCGCGGCCTTCACCCAGTACATTGCCTACATCGACGCCGAGCTCTCCTCGCCGCTGGTGCTCGCGGATGCAGACCCGTCAGAGTACGACGCCGTGGTGATGCCGGGCGGGCACGGTCCCATGGCGGACCTGGCGTTCGACAAGGACATGGGCAGGATCCTCGTTGCGGCCGACGACGCGGGCAAGATCATTGCCCCGTTCTGCCACGGCCCGGCAGGCCTGCTGGCCGCCGAAACCGAAGACGGCAAGTTCATCTTCTCCGGCCGCAAGCTCACCGTCTTCACCGACGAGGAGGAGCTCAATGGCGGCACCGGCGAGAACACCCCCTGGTTCGTGGAGGAAGTGCTCCGGAACAAGGGCGCCGTCGTCGAAACCGGCCCCGCCTGGACCAGCTACGTGGTCCGCGACCGGAACCTGATCTCGGGCCAGAACCCCCAGTCCAGCGAGGATGTGGCCAAGGCCGTCATCTCCGCCCTGGCTGAGTAGAACATGACGGTCCTGATCGCCGGCTGCGGCGATCTGGGCACGGAAGCCGGCCTGCGGTTTGCTGCGGCCGGCTTTTCCGTGCTCGGGTGGCGGCGCTCCCCGGAGAAACTGCCGAAGCAAATCACCGGATCTGTCGTGGATCTGACCGGCGACCTGCCGCGCATTCCTGCGGACACCGACGTCGTCGTGATTGCGGTGGCCGCCGATCAGCGGACCGAGGAGGCCTACCGTGCCGCCTACGTCACCGCCACCGCCAACGTCCTGGACGCGCTTGAGCGCGACGGCGTGGAGCCGCGCCGCATCCTGTTCGTTTCCTCCACTGCGGTGTACGGCGACGCCGACGGCGGCGAGGTGGACGAGGAAACCCCCGCCCGCCCGGCGTCGGCCACCGGTGCCGTCATCCTCGAGGCGGAGCAGCTGCTGCACGACCGCCGCCCCGATGCGGTGGTGCTGCGGCTGTCCGGCATTTACGGGCCGGGACGCACCCGGCTGATCGATTCGGTGATGTCCGGAACCGCCGTCGTACCTGCCGGAACCCAGCTGACCAACCGCATCCACCGCGATGACGCAGCCGAGGCCATCGTGCACCTGACGACCCGGGTTTCCCCTCCCGCGCCGCTGTATGTTGGAGTGGATATGGAGCCGGTGGAGCTGGCCGATGTGCTGGGCTTCCTGGCTGCAGAGCTCGGCCGCGAACTGCCGCCGGCGGGCGACACGTCCAGCAGCCGCGGCGGCAACCGCAGGCTGAGCAACCGGCGGCTGCGCGCAACCGGCTTTGAATTCGCCTACCCCACGTACCGGGAAGGCTACCGCGCCGTGCTGGCCGGTGCCGGCGTACGCCATCTCTAGAATTTAGAAACGACAACCGCACCAGGAGTGCCTGTGAGCGATACCCCGCCCGAAACCGGAACACGAAACCGCACCGCGACCCGCACGAGCATCAAGTACATCCTGATGCTCGGCGCCCTGGCCGCGCTTCCGGCAGTGACCACCGACATGTACCTACCGGCCCTGCCGGAGGTGGCCGAGGACCTGCACACCAGCGCCGCCGCCGCGCAGTTCACGCTCTCGGGCACCCTGCTCGGCGCCGCCGTCGGGCAGCTGGTCATCGGTCCGTTCTCGGACCGCTTCGGCCGGCGGCTGCCGCTGATCATCGGCATTTCCCTGCATGTGGTGGTTTCGCTGCTGTGCTTCCTGGCGCCGAACATCGGCGCGTTGATTGTGCTGCGCCTGCTGCAGGGCTTCTTCAACGCCGCCGCCGGCGTGGTGGCCCTCGCCGTGGTCCGCGACCGGTTCACCGGCTCCTCCGCCGCCGCGATGCTGTCCCGGCTGATGCTGATCATCGGCCTGGCGCCGCTGCTGGCCCCGAGCATCGGGCAGGCCGTTTCCGGGCTCTGGAACTGGCGGGCGGTGTTCCTTGCCCTGGCGCTGATCGGCGTGGTCCTCGGCGCGATCGTGTTGAAGTGGATGCCCGAAACGCTGCCGCCGGAACGGCGCCGGACGAAGGGCGGTGCCAGTACGTTCAGCGGCTTCCGGGTCCTGTTGAAGGACCGGCAGTTCCTGGCCCTGGCCACCATTCCCGGCCTGGGCATGGCCGTGATCATGAGCTACGTGGTGGGCTCACCGTTCGTCTTCCAGGACGAATACGGCCTCAGCCCGGCACAGTACGCCGCGGTGTTCGCGATCAACGGCGTCGGAATGGTTATTTCCGCGCAGCTCAATGCGTGGCTCGTGGGCCGCTACTCCCCCATGGGGATCCTGCGGCTGGCTGTCATCCTGCTGCTGGGGCTGACCGTCCTGCTGCCGGTGATTGTGCTGACCGGGCTCGGCGGCGTCGCCGGCCTGACCGCCGGACTTTGGCTGGTCCTGGCCATGCACGGCTTCATTGCCTCGAACTCGTCAGTGCTGGCACTGAACGACTACGGGCACATGGCCGGCAGTGCCGCGGCGCTGATCGGTGCCCTGCAGGTGGGCCTGGCCGGGATCATCAGCCCGCTGGTCGGCATTCTCGGCGGCGGGGCCATGGCCATGGTTTCGGTCATCATCGGCTGTGCCGTCCTGATCGTCCTGATCCTGGCCACGGCGACGACGGCGTACCGCGGCGGCGGCTCCAACCGTCCGGGCCGGCGTCGGCTGCGTCGCAGTGCCGAGCCGGGCCCCGGCAAGTCCGCCGCCCCGTTCCCCGCGGAGTCCTAGGGCTTACCCCTTGGGAACGCTTACCCCTTCGGGACGGGCGGGCCGAGGTAGAGCAGGACGCTGAAGACCACGGCGACGGCCACCAGGGCCACAATCCCGGCGGCGATCGGCCGGCGCAGCACGAGGGCGGCGATCCGGTCCACGCCGTTGGTGGGCTCTTCGCCTCCGGGGGCCATCCGCCAGCCGCCGTTCAGCATGCCCCGGCGGTCCACCGACCTCTCGAAGGGAATGGTGGCCCACGGGATCACTGTGGTGGCCAGACCGAGGATGCCGGTCCGCGCCGGCCATTTCTGGTTGGCCCAGACAAAGAGGGTGACCACGCCGTAGGCCAGGAAAACGAAGCCGTGCAGGCCACCGAAGATCGGCGTCAGGGCCTCAAAATCCAGCACGTACTTGGCGAACATGCCGATCAGGAGCAGGGTCCAGGTCACGGCTTCGGCCAGGGCTAGGGTGCGGAACAGTTTGCGGGGTGACATCGAGGGATCCGCCTTCAAATCGGGTTTACCAACAGTATGTCAGCATGCCCCGGGTTCAGGCGAATCCCCCGCTGCTCCTTAGGCGCCCGGAGAGGCCGAAGGCGTTGCACAGCTCCGTAGCCAGCGAGGATTCCTGCTCCCGCGGGTCATGGATCTGGATGGAGACGTACCCCCGGTCCTTGCCGTGCTGGATGAGCTTGGAAACAGTCGGACGCGACAGCCCCAGCCGCTGGGCAACCTCGCCCTGCGAAAGTCCGGTTCCGTAGTAGAGCTTGACCGCGTCAAGCGCCTGTTCATCCCGCGCGTCCATCGTTTCCCCCTTGTCGCACCCTCGCCAATGAGGTAGCTCACAGGTGATTGTTCCGGCTTTTTTCGGCGGCGCCTAATTTACCGGGGCAAGTGTCGGTTCATCGGTCTGCCGGTCCGCCCGCCAGCCGGCCTGCCGTCAGTAGGTCAGCGGTTCGGTGATCCAGTCGATGTCGTCCCACGGATCCAGCCGCTGCACTATGTCGAAACTCGTTCGGCAGAAGTCCACCACGGCCTGCTGCGGATCGTCATAGGAGAAGGCGTCCTTGAGCGTAAGAATGAATTCGCTGGACCGGGTGAGGAATTGTGCCTTTGCCGGAGCCAGCATGGTTCCGTAGCTGCCGATGTTGGAGAGGAACGGATAGGGCATCACATAGAACGCCGGTTCTGTGGAGGACGGGTCGCCGGGCCAGAAGCCGAACTCGCAGAACCGCTCATCAAAGCAGTTCACGGCAATCACTCCGTTTCCCGGGTACGGCTCCGATTGGCCGCTGAAGATGGTTCCGGAAAGGTCCATGGTGCCGAACCAGTACGACGGCGCGAAGACCTTTCCGCGCACCGGCCCGAGGAACTGTCCAAGGCTTCGGTGGGCGAAGTGCAGGTTGTCCAGGAAGAGCTCCACCGCGTGTTTGTCATAGGTGGAGTGCTTGGTATCGGCGTCGAATGGCACCGGATCGTAGAATTCCTGCGGATCGGTGTTGATGGAGGTGGGCGTCTCGATGAATTCCAGCGCTCCCATTAGCTGGCGGTAAAAGTCCGCCACGCTGAGGCCGTCGCTGAGCTCGATCCGGGTGCGGATGTAGTTGGTGTTCTGCACGTCCACATGATGCTGGCGCAGGTTGAAGTAGATCTCGAAGTTCGCATCGGGTCCCGGCATGATGCCGGTCCCGATGCCTTGGACGGTTAGGGGCATCCGCACGTGGCCCCATTCCGGTTCGGGGTAGCCGCGTTCCAGTTTCACCTTGCCTGCCACCTGCAGGTAGAGGTGCAGGGTGTCGGCGGTGGCCTGCCAGTCCGGATAGTTCAGGAAGTTCTTGTCCATGGGAAGCGCCTTCGGTCGGGGGCTCGGTTGGCTTGGTGGCGGACGCTGCTCCCAGTCTGAAACCGGCTCCGGAACCGGTCAACGGCACCCTCTGGCACAATCAGTTTCGTTACCGCAATCAGTCGGGACTCGGGGGGGGATTCATGCGGCTGCACCATGTTCAGGTTTCAATACCCAAAGACGGGGAGGACCAGGCCCGGCGGTTTTACGGTGAGGCGCTGGGCCTGACTGAGGTGGACAAGCCGCCGTCGCTCGCCGGTCGGGGCGGCTGTTGGTTCCGGGCATTCGACGGCGATGCCGTCGTCGCGGAGATTGGAGTGGACTCCCCCTTTGTTCCTGCCAAGAAGGCGCACCCGGCCCTGCTGCTGGGTTCAGCTAAGGAGCTCGAGGAGCTGGGTGCCCGGATTTCAACGTGCGGCTTCGAGGTCTCCTGGACTGACCGCTACACCTTCGAGGGTTACGAGCGGTTCCACTGCAAGGACCCGTTCGGCAACCGGGTGGAGATCCTTTCACCGCCTGCGGGCTGATGGCGCCGGATCACCGTTCAGTAATGCCGGCAATATGCGCTCAATCCGGTCTGCCACCCTCCTCCGCCACTCGTCGTCGTCCCCCCTGCTGCGGCTCGGACGGCAAAAGCGGCTGAAAGGGTTTCATCGCGGACATCTTCAACACTTTCCGGCATAGCTGGACGAGCCATGATCAGGTGGTCCGTCGAACCTGGGTGCTGAGACATCGGTGTCGTGGCGTTGGGGGGCTCCCCCGGCGGACACTTTCGGAGCCAGGTTCCCGGGGGTAGGTAGTGCTGCAGAAAAGACAGGTATTTTTGATTTTTGGGGAAGCCATTTAGGGGCTGGTTTGGGCCCGAAAATGTCAGTGCCGGATGAAATCCTGAGGTATGGATCAGCTCGGGAATACCGAACCAATAACCGAAGAGCAGGGCAGTAAAGACCAGCAGCCGGAGGGGCAGCCTGGTGAAGCAAATGCTCCCCGCTCTCCGATATCTCTGTCTGTATACCGAGCGCAACTTGCCGCGCGAGCGTCTGCCGGGGCCGCTGGCGAGGGTACCTCCGTCTCCGCTGATTCCGGTGCCGATCCTGTTGAGGCTTTCCCGGACGGTTTCACCGGGACCCTTGCGTTGCAGAACCTGGAAGCCTTCGACGAAGCCATGGTTGGTGAGGCCCTGGTCCGGGTGGAGCATTTGATTTCCTGGGGGCAGGCGCAGCGGGCCCACCTATTGAACCGGATGGAGCAAATCTTCCGGCATAACTTCTTCGACCCGTCGGAGCGGGATAAACCCGGGATCGCTTTCAGCCTTGCGGCGTCCGAATGCGCCGCCATTCTGAATGTTCCGCAGGTGACCGGTCAGCGGCTCCTCAGTGAAGCCGGGCAGCTGTGCGGCACCCATACGGCGACCTTGTCCGGGCTGGAAGGCGGACGGTTTTCGTACCAGCATGCGCAGGTGGTGCTGGAGCAGTGCCAGAACGTTTCCGCGGAGAAACTCCCGGGTTCGAAGCGGACCTGTTGAAGGCTGCGGAAGGGCAGACACGGGCGCAGTTCTCGGCCAAAGCCCGGCGGCTGCGCGAAAAGAAGTTCCCGGAGACCGTCAGCAAAAGGCACCTGACCGCTTTCGAGCAGCGCAAGGTCACCCTGGACCGGGAAGAGGACGGCATGTCCTGCCTGTCGGCCCATCTGCGGGCTGCGGAAGCCCAGCAGATTTACAGCGCTCTCAGCACTGCGGCCCGAGGCGAGCAGGCGGGAGGGGATTCCCGGACCACGGATCAGCTGCGTGCGGATATTCTGGCGCAGCTGCTGATGGGCGGCAGTCGGGGACTTTTCGCGACGGGAGGGGATCAACGCGGCCCCGGGCGCACCGGCAATGACACTGGCACAGCCACTCGGGATGAGGACCGAACCGGCTTTGCCAGCGGCTCGGAGGGCGTCCCCGATCGCCAAACCGGACCGGATGAGGGGATCGTCCCTCGGGCGGAAATCATGGTCCTGATCAGCGCCGAAACCCTCTTCGGAGCCGACGACCAGCCCGCCGAGCTGCATGGCTACGGACCCATCAGCGCCGAAGAAGCCCGCAGGCTGGCCCGCAACGCCGTCGGATGGACCGGGCTGGCCCAAAACCCGCAGACAGGTGAAATCCTCGGGGTGGGACGGCGTAGAAAAGTCCCGGCAGGCCTCAGACGCTGGCTCCGCGCAAGGGACGGAACCTGCAGGTTCCCCGGCTGCCGGGTCAGCACCGCGAACGCGGACATCGACCACACCGTCGACTGGGCCCGCGGCGGACTCACGGACCACGGAAACCTGGAACACCTCTGCCGGCGGCACCACCGGTTCAAGACCCTGGGTTTCTGGAAAGCCTGCCAACCGGTGCCCGGGGTGATCGATTGGACCTCTCCGACCGGCCGGATCTATCGCACAGAACCGTTCCTGGAACTTGGTCCACCGGACCCGGCAGTCGAACAGACAGGGGATCTGCGGAAGGACCACGAACGGAAGAATCATGGGCGGACGGACCATGCTCAGACCGAGCCGGCACAGGCACCGCCTTTTTGATGGGTGTGCAGAAGGCGTGCTTCCGAACCGGCGGGCTCGGCCAGGCGAACCGGACCCAGGAAGACGGACCCAGCCAGCCGGACTATGTACAGACCAGCCCCGGCAAAAACAGGAGCCCCCGTTCGGCGCGTGCTTGGCACCCCCGTTCTAAGCGTGCTCGGCGCGTGTTCAGCGCGTGTTCTGAGCCTGTTCAAAAGCGGGTGCTCAGAACCCGCAATCAAGAACCCACGGCCGCAGGCACCCGAGCCGTGCTCTGCCGCACCACCAGGGACGTGGCCAGATCCAGACGCAGGTTGTTCGGCCGCTCCCCCTCGAACAACCGGACCGCCATCCGGGCAGCTTCCTCGGCCATTTCAATCAGCGGCTGATGCACCGTGGTCAGCGCAGGACTGGACCACTGTGCCACCTGCAGATCGTCGTACCCCACAATCGAGAGCTCGTCCGGAACGCTGATACCCAGCTGCCGGGCGGCGTCGAGCACCCCCAGCGCCTGCAGGTCACTGCCGGCAAAAATCGCAGTGGGTCGGTCCGGAAGGCTAAGCAGTTCCAACGCGTGATCGCGGCCGCCGTCAACGTGGAAGTTTCCGTACCGGATCAGATCCCGGTCCAACGGCAGTGCGGCGTTGTTCAGCGCAGATCGGTAGCCGTCAATCCGCGCCAGCGAACACATCATGTCCTCCGGCCCCGTTATCGCAGCAATCCGGGTGTGCCCCAGATCGATCAGATGGCGGGTGGCCATCATGCCTCCGGACCAGTTTGCCGACCCGACGGACGGCACATCCGGAGCCGGATCCCCCGCCGGATCGATGATCACAAACGGGATGGACCGCGCTTCGAGCTGCCGGCGCGAGTCCTGCGCCAGGTCGGAGAAGACCAGAACGACGCCGACCGGCCGGCGGGCGATCACACCTTCCACCCACTCGGGCGACGGCGCGTGCCGGGTGCCGCTCTCCGTCAGGACCACACTCAGGCCCTTCTCCCGGGCAATGTTTTCCACGCCGCGGATAATCTCCAGTGCCCAGGCGCTTTCGAGTTCATGGAACACCAGTTCCAGCAGCCGTGACTTGGCCCCACCCTTACGGCGATAGCCGTGCTCGTCCAGCAGCGCCTCGACTTTCGCACGGGTTTTCCGCGATACGTCTGTCCTCCCGTTGAGAACTTTCGAAACTGTCGAAAGTGAAACCTCGGCCTCGGACGCCAGGTCCGCCAGCGTGACCGGGTTCTGCGGCAGTGATGACTGCATAGGTAGTCCTTCGGGGTTCGAAGCAACGCGGACAACAGTTTATTTAAAAGTGTTGCGCATCACATTATGTACATCTTATGCTGACGGCATCTAGTAACTTTCGACCAATATACCGAAAATTTCGGAAGGTGTTCAATGATGAACAAACCCTCGTCCCGGACCCCGGTCCTGGCTGCCGCCGGCATACTGGCGCTCAGCCTCACCCTGGCCGGCTGTGGAGGCGGCGACTCCGCTGCCTCGGACCGTCCCGAAAATGAGATCCATGTCCTCGTTTACGGAGACGCGAGCAACGACGTCGAATCCGCAATGGTCGAACGCTTCAATGAGACCTCCGACGTGAAGGTGGTGCTGGATACCATCCCCGGCGCCGAATACCAGCAGAAGCTGCAGACGGTTATGAGCACTGACGCAGCACCGGACATCTTCTTCAACTGGGGCGGAGGCAGTATCCAAGACTTCGTGGACGCAGACCTGCTGATGCCGCTGGATGACTTCATCGAGGAGGATCCGAAGCTCAAGGACGCTTTCCTTCCCTCGGTGTTCGACGTCGCCACGGTCGACGACACCCCGTACGGTGTGCCGATGCGCGGCACCCAGCCCGTAATGCTCTTCCACAACAAGGAAGTGCTCGCCTCGGCAGGCATCGAGGAAGCACCGCAGACCTGGGACGAACTGCTCGACGCCGTCGAGAAGCTCAAGGCTGCAGGCAAGACCCCGATCGCCCTCGGCGGCGGCGACGAATGGCCCACTCAGATGTGGTTCTCCTACGTCTATGACCGCGTAGCCGGACCGGAACTCTTCCAGTCTGCTATCGACGGCGACACCGACGTCTGGGATTCAGAAGAAAGCCGGGAATCGCTGGGCATGCTGCGTGAACTGGTGGACACCGGGGCATTCGGCACCAACTTCCAGTCCGTGAAGTTCACCGACGGCGGCTCCCACACCCTGCTCTCCACCGGACAGGCCGGCTTCGAACTGATGGGCTCCTGGGAGTACTCCACCATCCAGGACGTCAACCCCGAGTTCGCAGCCAGCGGCCTGGGCTGGAGCGAATTCCCCGAGATCGAGGGAGGCAAGGGAGATCCCGCCAACCTGGTCGGCAACACCAACAACTACTACTCCGTCCTTAAGGACACCCGCTACCCGGAAGCCGCACGTGACTTCCTGAAGCTGATGTACTCGGACGAGTTTGTCCAGGAGCAGATGGCCATCGGCAACCTGCCCACCACCACCAGCACCGAGGGGTTCCTGGATCAGGCGACCAACCCGGAATACGCCCGCTTCCAGTTCGGACTGGTGCAGGATGCGCCTAACTTCCAGCTGTCCTGGGACCAGGCCTACCCGCCGGCCGCAACACCCACCATCCACAGTGCTGTTGCCGACTTCTTCGCCGGAAGCATCGACGAAGACGGCTTCATTGAAGCCATGCAGTCGTTGAAGAAATAGCCGGACCGATTGCCGAGACCATGACCACTCTGCTTCCACCCCGGCCTCCGGCCGCACCGGACAACCCCTCCAAGGGTCGTCCGGTGCGGGCCGGCCGGGCCCGGCTGAACCGTCCGGGCGTCGCCTGGACCCTGCCCGCAACCGTCTTTTTCCTGCTTTTCGCCGTGGTGCCGCTGATCGCCGTCGTCGTCCTGTCCTTTATGACCTGGACGGGACTGGGCGAACCGAAGTTTGTCGGCACGGAGAACTGGGAAACGCTCGCCGGCGATTCGGTAATGCTCAAGAGCCTGTGGCTCAGCGTGCTGTTCATTGTGCTCGGTGTTGCCACCCAGACTCCGGTGAGCATCCTGCTCGGTGTCTGGGCCGCTGGACCGCAGCGTAACCGCGCCGTGCTCAGCGCCATCTTCTTCCTCCCCCTGCTGCTCTCCTCCGCAGCCATCTCGGTGCTGTGGCGGGCGCTGCTGGATCCGAACTTCGGTGTTCCCGCACAGCTCAAGTGGCTGTTCGGGGACGGCAACCTCTTCGGCAACCAGTCCACCGCCATCGGCGTAATCATCTTCGTGGGCATGTGGCAGTTCACCCCCTTCCACACGCTGATTTACCAAGGCGCCGCCAAGTCCGTTCCGCCGGTGCTGTACCAGGCCGCGGAAATCGACGGCGCCGGACGGGCTCGGCAGTTCTTTTCCATCACGCTGCCGCAGCTGCGCAACAGCATCATCACCTCGGTGATCCTGATGGTGGTCGGCGGACTGACCACCTTCGAGACGGTGCTGATCCTGACCAACGGCGGACCCGGGACGGACACCACAATCACCGCGTTCTACATGTACGAGGAAGCCTTCCGCCGCTACAACTTCGGCATGGGCTCCGCCATCGCGCTGGTCCTCGTGGTGGTGGCCACCGCCATCTCGCTGATCATGGTGAAGGTCTCCGGCTACGACAAAATGCGCAGCACCATGGAGGGAGTCTGATGCGTACCCGCCCCAATTACATTGCCGGAGCCGCGGTCACCGTCTGGCTCCTGATCGTTGCCCTGCCGCTGTACGTCATGGTGGCTGCCAGCGTGCAGAGCCGTGCCGAGTTCAGCGCCAACGGCCCGCTGTCCGTGCCCACCAGCTTCACCTTCGAGAACTTCCTGTTGGTCTTCGACAGCGGTTTCGGCAAGTACTTCCTGAACACCTTCCTTGTCACGGCCGGCGTGGTGGGCATTGTCCTGCTGGTGGTGCCGCCGCTGTCCTACGCAATTGTGCGCAGCCAGTCCCGCTCCACCACATTGATCTTCCGGTTCTTCCTGCTCGGGCTGGCCATTCCGGTCCAGGCAGTGATTGTGCCGATGTTCTACCTGATCAACTCGGTGGGCCTGTATGACACCCTGCTGGGCATCATCCTGCCCACGGCCGCGTTCGCGCTGCCGATCTGCACGCTGATCCTCTCCGGGACCATGCGGGACATCACGCCCGAACTCTACGAAGCCATGTCCGTGGACGGAGCGTCCACCACACGTACCTTCCTGCGCCTGGTGCTGCCGCTGTCCAAAGGCGGCCTGTCCACGATTGCGGTGTTCGCCGCGCTGCAGGGCTGGAACGGGTTCCTGCTGCCGCTGATCCTGACCCAGTCGGAATCCACCAAGGTGATCACGCTTGGCCTCTTCAACTTCCAAACCCAGTACGGCATCAACGTGCCGGGCATCCTCGCCGCAGTGATGCTCTCCATGATTCCCGTCCTGCTGGTGTACCTCTTTGCGCGCCGCGCACTGGTCCAGGGCCTTATGGGCGTTGGCGGAAAGTAGACATGACAGAAACAACAGTTCAGCACCTCCCCTGGCGGGACACCTCCCTGACCGCCCGCGAGCGCGCCGCCCGGCTGGCGGCGCAGATGACACTGCGGGAAAAGGTGGCCCAACTCTTCGGCGTCTGGGTGGGTGCCTCCAACGAAGGCGGCCAGGTGGCGCCCCACCAGCACGATATGAAGGAACCGGTGCCGCTGGAGGATCTCCTGCCGAACGGGTTGGGCCAGCTCACCCGGCCGTTCGGCACCCTGCCTGTCGACGCCGGCATGGGCGCCCTGTCCCTGATGCGCACCCAGCAGCGGATCGCCGAGTCCAACCGGTTCGGCATCCCGGCCATGGCGCATGAGGAATGCCTCGCCGGGTTCGCGGCCTGGGGTGCCACGGCGTATCCGGTGCCGCTGTCCTGGGGTGCAACGTTCAACCCGGAGCTGATCGGCCGGATCGGTGCGGCCATCGGCACCGACATGCGCTCGGTCGGCGTGCATCAGGGACTCGCTCCAGTGCTCGACGTCGTCCGCGACGCCCGCTGGGGCCGGGTGGAAGAGACCATCGGCGAAGACCCTTATCTGGTGGGCAGCATCGCTTCGGCCTACATCCGCGGGCTCGAAGGCGCGGGCGTGGTGGCCACGTTGAAGCACTTTGTCGGCTACTCGGCATCCAAGGCCGGCCGCAACCTCGCCCCGGTCTCCGTCGGTGCACGCGAACGCGCGGACGTACTGTTGGTGCCTTTCGAAATGGCAGTGCGGGAATCCGGGGCGCGCTCGGTGATGCACGCCTATACCGACGTCGACGGCGTCCCCTCCGCTGCGGACCGCTCACTGCTCACCGGGCTGCTCCGCGAGACGTGGGGTTTCGACGGCACAGTGGTGGCCGACTACTTCGGGATCGGCTTCCTCAAGGAACTGCACCGTGTGGCCGGTTCGCTCGGCGAGGCCGCTGCGGCTGCACTGACGGCCGGCGTGGACGTGGAACTGCCCACCGTGGATGCGTTCGGTGAGCACCTGATCGAAGAACTGGAGTCCGGGCGGCTGGACGAATCCGTCATCGACACCGCGCTGCTGCGGGTCCTGACGCAGAAGGTCGAACTCGGGCTGCTGGACCCGGACTGGTCCCCGGTGCCCGCGGCCCTGGCCGGTGTGGACGTGACGGACTCGTCCGGCGTGCTGGGTTCGGTGGACCTGGACCGGCCGGAGAACCGGTCCCTGGCGGCCGAGGTCGCTGAGCAGGCACTGATCCTCACCGCCAACAACGGAATCCTGCCGCTCGCAGCCCCGGGGCGGATCGCCGTCGTCGGACCCAATGCCGACAACCCGATGGCGTTCCTGGGCTGCTACTCCTTCCCCGCCCACGTGGGTGTGCAGCACCCGGAGGTGGCAGCGGGAATCGAGTTGCCCACCGTCGCCGCGGCACTGCACGGCGAATTCCCCGACAGCTCCCTCACCGTGACCACCGGCTGCAGCGTGGACGGACCGGAGACGGACGGATTCGCCGAAGCGCTGACCGCCGCCCGCGAGGCCGACGTCGTCGTGGCCGTGCTGGGTGACCGCTCCGGTCTCTTCGGACGCGGCACCAGCGGCGAAGGCTGCGACACCGAGTCGCTGGTCCTGCCCGGGGTGCAGCAGCAGCTGCTGAATGAACTGCTGGACACCGGCAAACCCGTGGTGCTGGTGCTGCTCACCGGACGCCCCTACGCCCTGGGCCGCGCAGCCACGGAAGCCGCCGCCATTGTGCACGCGTTCTTCCCCGGCGAAGAGGGCGGACCGGCGATTGCCGGTGTGCTGAGCGGGCGGGTGAATCCCAGCGGCCGGCTGCCGGTCAGCGTTCCGGCGTCCCCCGGCGCGCAGCCGTCCACTTATCTGGCCGCTCCGCTCGCGCAGCTGAGCGATGTGTCCAGCATCGACCCGACCCCTGCCTTCGCGTTCGGCCACGGGCTGGGCTACAGCAGCTTCGACTGGACGAACGTCGCCCTGGACGGTCCGGCACAGTTCAGCGTCGACGGCGAAACGTCCGTTTCCGTGACAGTGGCCAACACCGGCGAGCGCGACGGCGTCGAGATCGTCCAGCTCTACCTGCACGATCCGGTGGCCTCGGTAGTGCGCCCGGTGCAGCGGCTGGCCGGGTTCGCCCGGGTACCGCTGCGTGCGGGAGAAGCGGCGAAGGTGCGGTTTACGGTTCCGGCCGACGCCGCGTCCTTCACCGGGCGGGACGGGCAGCGGATTGTGGAGCCCGGAGACCTGGAGCTGCGGCTCGGAGCGTCGAGTGCCGACATCCGCGGAACGGCCGGTGTTAGCCTGACCGGAACCGTGCGGGTAGTGGACCACACCCGGCGGCTGCACTGCCCGGCGGACGTGGCGCCGCTGGGCTGAGCACCCGCAACCGCACGCAACGCACCGCCGAAACCCGGGAGCCTGAACCACATGTACTCCGACCTGCCCGCCGACCAGTTGCCCGCCTATCGCGGCAGCACCCGTGCCCCGGAGGGCCTGGAACGGTTCTGGGCGGACACCCTGGACGAGGCACGGCAGCACCCGCTGGCGGTAGAGGTCAACCCCTACCCCAGCGGGCTGCGGACCGTGGAGCTCTATGACGTGGTGTTTCCGGGCTTCGGCGGTGAACCCATCCGTGCCTGGCTGCGGCTGCCGGCCCGGAGCATCCGCGGCGACGTTCCACTGCCCGGCGTCGTACAGTTTGTCGGTTACGGCGGCGGGCGCGGGGACGCACACGAGAACCTGTTCTGGGCCTCGGCCGGGTTCGCCCACCTGCAGATGGATACCCGCGGGCAGGGGGCCGGCTGGAGCAAGGGCGCCACACCCGACGCCGCCGGCAGTGCCGGACCGCAGGTGCCGGGCGTGATGACCCGCGGCGTGCTCGATCCGCAGACCTACTACTACCGGCGACTGTTCACCGACGCGGTCCGGGCGGTGGAGGCCATGCGCTCCCTGTCGGAGGTGTCAGCTGTCCAGGTCGATCCGGCCCGGGTGGCGGTGCTGGGACAGAGCCAGGGCGGGGCACTGGCCCTCGCGGCGTCGGCACTCTGCCCGGACGTGGCCGCCGTCGTCGCGTTTGTGCCGTTCCTGTCCGATTTCCCGCGGGCGGTGTCCGTCACGGATTCCTATCCATACCGCGAGATCCGGGATTACCTCGCCGTCCAGCGCGGGCAGGTGGAGACGGTGATGGAAACGCTGCGCTATTTCGACGCCGTGAACCTGGTCCCGCGGTCTACCGCGCCTGCACTGTTCTCGGTGGCGCTGATGGACACCACCACTCCCCCGTCCACGGTCTACGCCGCGTACAACAGCTACGCCGGACCGAAGGAACTGACGGTGTGGCCGTTCAACGGGCACGAGGCCGGGGCAATCGAGGACGACGTCGCCGCGCTGGCGTTCCTGCAGAAGCAGCTAGCGGGTTAGCCCGGATTCTCGGCGGTGAACAGCTCGCACACGGTGTTGTAATACCGGTCCGTGGTGCCCTGGTGCTGCAACCCGACCTTTTCGCAGACCCGCATCGATGCCGTGTTGGCAGGGTTGGTTACGGCCACAACGCGCGGCAGGCCGGCGTCGAACGCGTGTGCCAGTACAGCGGCACCGGCCTCCGAGGCGTATCCCCTGCCCCAGCTGTCGGGGTGGAAATGCCAGCCGATCTCGATATCGCCCGATGGCTTCCGCTCCGGGCCCGACGCCGGGATGGGCTTCAGCAGTAGGGTTCCGGCGAGGTTCCCGGACTCCTGCTCCTGCACCACCTTCTCCTGCACTGCCCAAATGCCACAGATCTCGTCGTCCCTGCGGACCCATGCCTCAATCAAGGTGAGCGCCTCAGCCCGGTCCTGCATCGTCTTCGGAACGGCGCCCAGAAAACGCTGCACCTCCATGCGGGAGTACAGGTCCAGGACGAAGTCCGCATCCTTGGAAGTGAACGGGCGCAGGGTCAGTCGATCGGTCTCCAGGGTCTGCATCCGGGAAGTCTACAGCGGCTGAAATTGCAGGTCAGGGGCCAGCAGGCCCCGGCCCGCCCGGGTTCTCCCCCGACGGGTCCGGTTCCTTGAGCTCCACGAAAAACACATGGGTTTCCGTCTCTCCGGTGTTTTCGCCGTAGTGCTCCTGGGCGGGCAGCCAACGGACGGCACCGGCGGGCAGTTTTACGTCCATTCCGCCGCCCGGCGCGGGAGTCGGTCCGCCCGGCCCGGGTCCTCCGCCCGGCCCCGGCCCCGGCATAGGACCCGGCATCGGCCCCGGCACAGGACCTACCCCGGGTTCCCCGCCCGAATGCAGCCGCCGGTGAAACGGACTGGCGGTTAGCATCACGCTGTCCGGATGCCGGTGCGGTTTGCTGATGTGCCCGGGCGTATCCCGGTACTCAAGCACGCGCACGCGATCGTTTTCAAACACCACTTTGTAATGGTCGGGATTGGACTCGACGGGGTCCTGAGTCATACCTCAAAGGGTAGGCCGGTTCCTTTCCGGGAAACAGGACAGCCCGACGGTTAGGCAGCAGCAATCCGGTAGCCCAGCCGGTGCTCCTCACCGGGAACCAGCACAATGAGGTCCTTGCCGGAATTGAAGGCATCCGGCGGGCAGGTCATCGGCTCCACGCCCACGCCCAGCCGGTCCATCTTCTCGCCGGAGTAGACCTGCAGCCACGGCGCATCCTTGCCGGTGGAGGACAGGACGGCGCCGAAGCCGGTCTCCGGGTCGGTGAGCGTCACCTGCCACCCGCCGTCGGGCAGGCCGGTGAAGGCATGGTCTACGGTGCGGGTGCCGATCGGTTCGGGAGCGGAGAAGGAGAGCACGGTGCCCTCGGTGTCCCGCAGTTCGCTCAAATCCAGGGGGCTCCCGGACTGCTCCGGGCCGCCCAGCACCTGCGCGGCAGGAACGTCCAGCACGCAGCGGTCCACGGGCACCCGGCCGGCAGTGAGATACGGGTGGGCGGAGACTCCGTAGGGTGCGGGCGCCGTCCCCGCATTGGCGGCGGACAGCTCCACGCTGAGCCCGGTTTCGGCATCGAGCGCATAGACCGCCTGCAGTTCCAGCTGGAACGGATAGCCGGGCTGGCCCATCAGCCGGTGCCGCAGGACCACCCGCTCCGGCGAGGTTTCGGCAATGTCCCAGGCCTCCCACGCCACCAGCCCGTGCAGGGCCATACCGGTCTCGGGTTCGTTGACCGGCACCTGGTACTCGGTGCCGTCGAAGGTGTAGCGGCCGCCGACAATCCGGTTCGGCCAGGGCATCAGCACCTTGCCGGTGAAGGCCTGCGGAATTTCGTCCTCCGCGAGCGGCAGCACCACGTCCCGGCCGCCGAAGGTCAACCCGGCGAGCGTGGCACCCACCGGCAGGATGGTGGCCCGGTAGTCCCCGGCGGCCAGGGAAACGGGATGGCCGTTGGGGCCGAAAGAGGAAGTCATGGGGCCGATCCTATCCGGCCGCCCGCAGCGTAGGGCCTCCCGCCGCCTGCCGGTAACGCTGCAGCACCCCCGGAGTGGGATCCGCCGTCACCACCACGGACGCGCCGTCGTTCCAGGCGGGCCATGCACCGGTGAGGATGGCAGCGGCCTGCCGGGCGGCGCCGTCGGCCACGTACTCCCCCGGGCGCGGGACCGTGACGGGAAGCTCGAAGACCCCGGCAATGGCCTGCTGGATCGCCTCGGACCGCGCAGCACCGCCCACCAGGATGACGCGCTGCGCGGAGACCCCCGTGTTCTTCAGTGCCGCGAAGCCGTCCGCAAGGGAGCAGGCCACGGCCTCGACGGCGGCGCGGGCAAGGTTGGCGGGAGTGAAGTTCCGCAGCGTCATGCCGTGCAGGGAACCGGTTGCGTCCGGAAGGTTGGGGGTGCGCTCCCCTTCAAAGTAGGGCACCATCACCAGGCCGTCGGCACCGGCCGGAGCGGAGAGGGCCAGCCGCGTCAGTTCGTTCAGTTCCACCCCGAGCAGGGCAGCGGTGGCGTCCAGGACACGGGAGGCGTTCAGGGTGGCGGTCAGCGGGAGAAAGTGGCCGGTGGCGTCGGCAAAGCCGGCCACAAGTCCGGTGGCGTCCGACGTCGGGGCGTCGGCGACGGCGAAGACGGTGCCTGAGGTGCCGATGGAGACCACCACATCCCCCACCCCGGCTGCGACACCCAGCCCGGCGGCCGCGTTGTCACCGGCACCCGGGCCGATCAGCGCGCCGGCGGGAGTGCGGGCACCCGCTTCGAGCGGACTCAGGACGCGGGGCAGCTGCGGCACGTGGCCGAGGGTCTGCTCCAGGACGTCGGGAAGGTACTCGCCGGTGGACGGGGACCAGTAGCCGGTGCCGGAGGCGTCGGACCGGTCGGTGGTCAGGGCGGCCAGTCCTTCCGCCCCGCTGCCCGGCCCGTAACCGGCCAGGCGCCAGCTCAGCCAGTCGTGCGGCAGGCAGACGGCGGCGGTGCGGGCGGCATTTTCCGGCTCATTTTCGGCCAGCCAGCGCAGCTTCGTCGCGGTAATCGAGGCCACCGGCACGGTACCCGTGGTGTCGGCCCAGTACCGGGCGCCGTCGGGTCCGGCGTCGGCAATGAGCTTGTCCGCGGCTGCGGCGGAGCGGACATCGTTCCAGAGCAGCGCCGGGCGGACCACGGCGCCGGTTTCGTCCAGGCAGACCATGCCGTGCTGCTGCCCGCCCACCGAGACGGCGTCGACGTCGTCCAGTCCCCCGGCAGCCGCCGCGGCTTCCAAGAAGGCTGCCCACCACGCTTCGGGATCCACCTCGGTGCCCGCCGGGTGGCGGGCCGTGCCTTCGCGCAACAGCGCGCCGGTCTGGGCATCGCGGATAACTACCTTGCAGGACTGGGTGGAGCTGTCGACTCCGGCAACGAGTGGCATGTCGAGCCTTTCAACGGGTGCTGCCGCCGGTCCCCCAGGACCCGGCGGCAGCACGATTCGGTGATGTTTTGCGCGTCGTGCGCAGGTAGCCTAGCGGGCACCCATCAGGTGTTCCAGCGCAAGCTGGTTCAGCTTCACGAACCCGAAGTCGCGGTCTGCGGCGGCGTCGGCGTTGAAGTCCTCGAAGGACGCGGCGTCGGAAAGCAGGTCCGCGACGGATTCACCGGCAGCCAGCGTGGGCTGTGCCAGCTCGGTGATGCCGGCGTACTGCATGGCTTCCTGCACCTCGGGATCGGCGCGGAAGGCCAGGGCACGTTCCTTGAGCAGCAGGTACATGTCCATGTTGGCCTTGGCGGATTCCCAGACACCTTCGTAGCCCTCGGTACGGGACGGCTTGTAGTCGAAGTGGCGCGGGCCTTCGTAGCGCGGTCCGCCGTTGGGGAAACCGTTCTCCAGCAGGTCGACGGTGAAGAAGGCGCTGGTGAGGTCACCGTGCCCGAAGACGAGGTCCTGGTCGAACTTGATGGACTTCTGTCCGTTGAGGTCAATGTGGAACAGCTTGCCGGACCACAGTGCCTGGGCGATGCCGTGGGTGAAGTTCAGCCCGGCCATCTGCTCGTGCCCGGTTTCCGGGTTCAGGCCGACAATGTCACCGTGCTCAAGCTGGGCAATGAACGCCAGGCCGTGGCCGATGGTCGGCAGGAAGATGTCGCCGCGCGGTTCGTTGGGCTTGGGCTCGATTGCGATGCGCAGCCCGTAGCCCTTCTCCTTGATGTAGCCGGCAGCGGTGTCGATGCCCTCACGCATGCGGTCAAAGGCTGCGGAGAAGTCCTTGGAACCGTCGTATTCACTGCCTTCACGGCCGCCCCACATCACGAAGGTTTCCGCGCCGAGCTCCGCGGCGAGGTCGATGTTCCGCAGCACCTTGCGCAGTGCGAAGCGGCGGACGGAGCGGTCATTGGAGGTGAAGCCGCCGTCCTTGAACACCGGGTGCGTGAACAGGTTGGTGGTCACCATGGGTGCCTTGAGGCCGGTTTCGGCCAGGGCGTTGGTGAAGTTCTTGATGATGATGTCCCGCTCCTGCGCCGTGGCGTCGAAGGGAACCAGGTCATTGTCGTGGAAGGTCACCCCGTAGGCGCCCAGTTCGGCGAGCTTGTGCATGCCCTTGATGGGATCCAGGGCGGCCCGCGTCGGTGTGCCGAAGGGGTCGGTTCCGGTCCAGCCGATGGTCCAGAGGCCGAAGGTAAAGCGGTCGGAAGGCGATGGCGTCATTGTCACGTTAGCTCCAGGATAAGGATTAGTTGGAACCAACAACATATTGGGGCGATACTCCCGTGTCAATGGTTATCGGACAATAAAACTCCCCTCCGCGGGCCCTCGCGGCCAGCCGAGGGGTATTTTGTTGCCACCCCCAACCAAATCACGGCGGCAGCAGGTAGGCTGGAGGATGGCCATCAACTGGAGAGGGAACAAAGACGTGGAAAGCGGCATTATCAGCGCGCCTGCCCCGGCGGGCCGCGGCACCGATAACCTGCGGTCCACCAACCTCTCCCGCATCCTGACCCTGCTGCACCGGAACGGGCAGCTCTCCCGTGCGGACCTGACCCGGCTTACCGGGTTCAACCGCTCCACCATCGGTGCCCTGGTCGGCGAACTGGCCGGCATGGGGCTGGCGTACGAGACGGATCCCCCCGCCGGACGGGTCGGAAGGCCCAGCCCGCTGGTCCACCCCAACGAGCGGGTGGCCGCCGTAGTGGTCCATCCCGACGTCGACGCCGTGACCGTAGGCCTGGTGGGGCTGGGCGGGCGGGTGCACCGCCGGGTCCGCCATGACACCGTTTCCCGGCCGAGCGTGGCCGAGACGGTAAGCATCACCCGCGCCGTGCTGGCCGGGATGGCTCCCGATCTGGCCGGGATGGACCGGATTGCCGGCGTGGGTGTGGCTGTTCCCGGACTCACCCGCACCTCCGACGGCCAGGTACTGCTGGCGCCACACCTGGGTTGGCGGAACGAGCCGCTGGCCGCTCCCCTGGCCGAGGCACTGGCCCTGCCGGTGTTCGCCGGCAACGACGCCACGCTGGGTTCGGTGGCAGAGAGTCTCTTCGGTGCCGCCGTCGACACCGATAATGCCGTGTACCTCAACGGCAGTGCGAGCGGGATCGGCGGCGGGATCATCGTTGCCGGCACGCCGCTGCGCGGGGCGGACGGCTACGCGGGCGAGCTCGGGCACACGCTGGTCCGCAGCGACGGCGAACAATGCCACTGCGGCCGGCGCGGCTGCCTGGAAACGGAAGTGAACCTGGCCCGCCTGCTGGAGGTCCTGGGCCTGGACCGCGCGGACCAGGACACGCTGGACGCAGCGATGGCCGACCAGCAGACCGCGGCGGTGCGCGCCGAAGCGGACCGGCAGCTGGACCAGCTGGCAGTGGCGCTGACCAACTTCGTGAACATCTTCAACCCGGACACGATTGTCCTGGGAGGTTTCCTCGGCACCCTGTTCGCCTCCAATCCCGAGCGGCTGACCGACGCCGTTGCCGCCGAGGCGGTGGCGAGCCTCGGCGAGCGGGTACAGCTGCGCCGGGCGGCGCTGCGCTCGGAGCTGCTGCTGGTCGGCGCCGCGGAGCTGGCCTTCGCCCCGGTGCTGGCGGCGCCGCGCCCGGCTTAGGAATCGCCCGGCTTAGGAGTCCCAGCCGAAACTGAAACGCTCGGGCCGGAACGGTTCCAGCAGCGGATGCCGGCGGCCGGTGAGGATTTCATCGGCCACCAGCTCCCCGGTGATCAGGCCCAGCGTGGCCCCCGAGTGCGTGAAGGCGGTCCAGCAGCCGGGCAGCGCGGCAAGCTCGCCGAGCACGGGTTCGCCGTCCCCCGGCACCGGTTTCAACCCCGGCTGCCGGCTCTGCGGCACCACTTCCGGATGCCCGGCCAGCACCCGGCTCGCCTCCGCCGCCAGCTCGGCCGGCACCTCGGGATCCACGCTCCAGCTGCCGTCCTCAAGGCGCTGCACCCGGTCCAGGTACCAGGTGGAATCCATCGCGAGCCGTCCGCCGGGGTGCGGGCGCAGCGAAATCCGCGGCGTGTTCAGCACGGCCCGCAGTCCGTGGTCCACCGGTTCGCTGATCACCAGCATGGCCGGGTCGGAGGCGTCGGGCAGGTGGACACCTGCCTCGGCGAGTACCGCGGGGGTGCCGGCTCCGCAGGCGACGACGACGGCGTCGGCCGCGTATTCTTCCCCGCCGGCCGTGCGGATCCCGCGCGCCCTGATGACGCCGTCGGACCCGTCCCCGCGGGGAACAGTGCGGGTAAGAGTGCATCTGCCGGCGTGTTCAATCAGGGTGCCGCCGCGCATTGTGAACTCCTCGGCCAGGTACCGGACCAAGTGCGGCAGCGACACCCAGCCCTCGCCCGGGTTGACCAGCACCCGGTGCGGCAGGACCCCCGGGTCCACGCCCGGCACCATGGCCGGAACGTCTTCGCGTTCCACCATCCGGGCCTCGTAGCCCTGTCTGGTCTCTGTGTTGTGCCGTTCGATGACAACAAACGGGTCATCGTCCCAGTACAGGGCGCCGTCAAAGGCAAGCCAGTCGATGCCGGGGTTCTGGGCCAGCAGGGTCCGGTACCGGTCGATGCCGGCCATCCGCAGCCGGTAATAATCCTGGCCGTAACCGCCGGCGTTCAGCCAGGACAGCGAGCGACCGGAGGCTCCGCTGCCCACTTCCGCTTCCGTCACCAGCAGCACGCCCGCCCCGCCGCGCAGCAGCTGCACCGCAGTGGAAAGTCCCAGCACTCCGCCGCCCAGGACGGCGACGGTATCCGGCGGAAGCGTGTTCGGCATGCTTTTCCCCTTCATGAAGTACCGCAGGGTTCAATTCTCTGATTACCTTGTCAGGTAATTTCCAGCAGTTTAAGTGAAAGACGGCGCCGTGCATTCTTCTTCCTCCTCCGAACAGCCGCGCCGCATCCCGGTTATTGCCGACGTCGACACCGGCGTGGACGATGCCCTGGCCCTGACCTTCCTGGCCCGCAGCCCGCGCATCGATCTGCGGGCAGTGACCTGCGTGGCCGGGAACACCGACGTCGACCAGGTACTGCGCAATACCCTGGACGTGCTGGACCTTGCCGGACGGCCGGATGTTCCAGTGGCCCGCGGGGCGGAGCGGCCGCTGATCAACGAGCCCCGCAATGCTCACGCCTTCCACGGTGCCAACGGGATCGGCGGGCTGCAGCTGCCGGCCGCCAGTGCACTGGCCTCGCCGCTGGCCGCCGTCGAACTCCTGCACCGCACCATCGAAGATTCACCGGAGCCGGTGACCCTGCTGGGCATCGGCCCGCTGACCAACCTGGCGGTGTTCCTGCGTGCCTACCCGCTCACGGCCCGGAAGCTGGAACGGATTGTGTTTATGGGCGGATCCGCAGGGATGGGCAATGCCACCTCGCATGCCGAGTTCAATGCCTGGCATGACCCCGAGGCACTGGCCGTGGTGCTGGAAAGCGGAGTGCCGGTGACCATGTACGGGCTGGACGTCTTTATGCTGGCGACACTCGATGCGCCGCAGTACCTGAAATTGGAAGCCTCCACGGATCCCGGTGCACGGCTCGTGGGTTCGCTGCTGGCCTTGGGCGCCCGGACTCGGGCGGCCGGAGGTGTCCTGGGCGCGGAGCCGCTTCCCACGGTGAGCGCCAATGACGGCACCCTCGAGCCCATGACCATCGGCGACGCCGGTGCCGCCTGCCTGATCGCCGCCCCGGAAACCGTGGTGCTGGAGGATTACCCGGTCCGGGTGGAGCTTGCCGGGCACAGCCGCGGGCAGACCCTGGTGGACCGGCGGAGAATCGCCGGCGAGGACGCAGTGCACGGCCTGCTCGCCCCGGCACCGGTGATTTCGGTGGCCATGGCGCTGGACCACCCCGCCATGGTCCGGACGTTCCTGGAGACGGTGGCTCCGGACGAGGCTATTCGTAGCTAAAGAAGCCCTGCCCGGTCTTCCGTCCGAGTTCGCCGCGGGCCACCTTGTCCCGGAGAATCTGCGGCGGCGCGAAGCGGTCGCCGAGCGTCGAGTGCAGGTACTCGGCGATCCCCAGCCGGACGTCCAGTCCCACCAGGTCAGTGGTGCGCAGCGGGCCGGTGGGGTGGCGGTAGCCCAGAGTCATGGCCGCGTCGATATCCTCGGCGGACGCCACCCCCTCCTCCACCATCCGCATGGCTTCCAGTGCGATGGCGACGCCGAGCCGGGAGGACGCGAAGCCGGGCGCATCGCGGACGACGACGGCGGCCTTGCCCAGGGCTTCAATCCATTCCTGCGCGCTTGCGGCCAGCTGCTCCGATGTCCGGGCGCCGAGGACCAGTTCCACCAAACGGGAAGCCGGCACGGGATTGAAGAAGTGCAGGCCGCAGAAATTCTCCGGCCGCTTCAAACCCGCAGCCAGCCGGTCCACGGACAGCGAGGACGTGTTGGTCGCCAGCCACGCGCCGTCGTCGAGCTGTTCCTCCACAGCGTGCAGGGCGGTGGATTTCAGCGCGAAGTCCTCCGGCACCGCTTCCACCACCAGGCCGCAGCCCGCGAACTCGCCGTAATCCACGGCGAAGGCGGCACTGTCGGCGAGCTCTTGGGCGCTTTCGTCCGTGTCCCCGCGTTCCACGCTTTTGGCCAGTGACGCGGTGACCCGGGAGAGGGCGGCGTCGGCGGCTTCCCGGTCCCGTTCCACCACCACCACCTCCGCTCCGGCCAGGAGGAACGCGTGGGCAATGCCCGCTCCCATGCGTCCGCCGCCCAGCACCCCCACCCGTGCCGGAACGGTACCGGCGTTAGCGCTCCCGGGTGCCACGGGGGTTCTCCTTACGGTCGAGGAAAGCCTGCATGCGGTCCAGCTTCGCCTCGGATTCGAAGAGGATTCCCTGGGCAAGGTTGTCGATCAGCGGATGGGCTTCGCGCGGTGCCGCGAAGGCAGCTTTGGTCAGGCGCAGGGCCAGCGGATCGGACGCGGTGATGCGGTCCGCCAGCGCGTGGGCGGCGGGCAGCAGGCCGGCGGGGTGGTGGAGTTCGGTGATCAGCCGGACGGCCAGTGCTTCCTCCCCGGACAGGATCCGTCCGGCCAGCAGCATGTCCTTGGCCAGCGGCTCCCCCACGAGCTCCTTCAGCCGCCAGGTGGCTCCGGCAGCTGCCATGATTCCCAGCCCCGCTTCGGGCTGGCCGATCTTCAGCCGCGGTGTGCCCAGCCGGAAGTCCGCGGCGTAGGCCAGTTCCGCCCCGCCGCCCAGGGCAAATCCGTCCAAGGCTGCAATCACGGGCAGCGGCAGGGCGGCAATCCGGGTGAAGAGACCGGAGTTGATGCCTGCCAGGGCGTCGTCGCGACGCCGTTCGCGCAGCTCGGTAATGTCCGCCCCGGCGGCAAAGATCCCCTTTCCACCAACCTCGGTGCCGGAGAGGATCAGCACCCGCGGCCGCCGCTCCAGTTCGGCGCAGACCGCATGCAGTTCCGCCACCATGGCCGCGTCAATGGCGTTGCGGACCTCGGGCCGGTGCAGCTGGACGTGGATCCGGTCCGCGCCCTCGGTCACCCGGAGCGTAGAGAATCCTGCGAATGCCTCGGTCTGCTGCTGCGGGGGTTCCGTCACGGTGCGCCCGTCCTCTCGTTGCGGGCCGGCGTCCTTGCCGGCAGTCCCAGTATTACGCAGGCACCGGACTTTGCCGTGATGCGGCTCACTGCGGCACGGGATGCTCTGTGGCCCAGCGGACCAGCTCCGCGGTCATGGCACGGTAGCCCGCGTCGGTGGGGTGCAGCAGCTCCTGGTTGGCGGTAAACGAGTCGGCGGCCCGCAACAGCCCGGAGAGGTCTGCCGCATGCACGAACGGTTCCGGGCTGCAGGCGCCGTGTCCGGCCAGGGCCTGTTCAACGGCGTCCACGTAGTAGACGTTGGGAAAGGAAGACGTATCCACGGCGGACCGGATGACGGCGTTCAAGTCATCGATGAGGTCCCGGCCGAAGCGTTGTTCCTCCGTGCTGAGCCGGCCGCAGTCGCCGTCGGGCTCATCAAAAAGCTGGGGGTACGGAAGCACCAGCACGGGAGCAGGGACGGCCGTCGCGACGCTGGCATAGGCGTCCACGAGGTCCGCTTCCAGGGCGGACAGCTGCTCCGCCGCATGGGCGACAAGTTTCGGGTCATCACTGCAGGGAGTGGTTTCCAGCAGGCAGGCCTGCAGGATTCCGGCGAAGTCGAGGTTGTTGCCGCCCACCGAGAGCACCACCAGGGTCGGTTCGAAGCCCTGCAGCTGCTCCAGCTGCGCAGGGACCGTGCCGGGGTCCGTTGCCGGTCCGGCTCCGGGATCCAGAACGGCCAGCCGTTGCTGAGCAGTCAGGTGCCCGGTGGTGGCCCGGGAACACGCCAGGTTCGCAATGTTCTGCGGGGCAAACAGTTCCGCAGCGGGCGGGTGGAGGCTGCGGTGGCAGGAATCCCCGCCGCCGGACACTGCAGGCTGATAATCGCCGGCACCCTCCCCCGCGGCGAAGGAGTCGCCGAGGATGGCCAGGCGTCCGGCGTCGCCGGTTACCTCCGCGAGCCAGCCCGAGGGGCGGGGCGGTTCCGGGGTCGGGGCGGGGCTGGGGGTTGGATCGCTGGGCGTTGGATCGGGGCTGGCCGCCGTCGTCGTACTGCCCGACGGCGGACCCGCGGCAGGTGCGGTCGAGCATCCGGAGAGCAGTAGCGCGGTCCCAACGATGCCGGCTGCTGCACTCCGCCTCGCGCCCGCGCACGTCCGCTTTTTCATGAGCGCCCCTGAATCATTGAGCTGGTGGAAGTTAAACGACGGCGGCCGGCGTCGTTGGCAGTGATAACCCCTACCAACGACGTCGGCCGCCGCTTCATACCTATTGCTTAAGGCCGGTTACCGACGGCGGCCCAGCGCCTCGTTCACGACCGGGTCCCCGAGCTGGCTCAGCCAGGTCAGCAGTGCCGGGTAGGTGGACGGGTTGGCTGCCACGACTACCCGGGCACGCGGGTGGGTAGCCAGTTCCTGGAGCCGTGCCAGGGGCGTGGCAGGATCGGCGGCTTCGGCCAGCAGGGCGGCATCCGGGTCAGCGACCGGGGTACGCCGAACGGTGTCTTCGGACACTTCCTCGTCCTGGTCCTGCGACTCAGTTGCCGCAGACTGCACGGGTTCCTGGGCCGGAGCCGGGTCGGTTGCGGTCTCCTGGACGGGGGCCTGCTGCTGGGGTTCCTGGACCGGCGCCTGCTGCTGTACCGGCTGCACCGGCTGCGGGAACTGGTGCTGCTGAGCCCCAACGAAAGTGGCCGGCGTCGGAATGGCGGGAACCTGCGCCCGGGCCGGAGCCCCTTCAAAGGCGAAGCCGGTGCCCGTGTTGCCGGAGGCCGGCAGCGACTTGAAGTGTGCCCGCGCAGCCTTATCCAGCCAAAGCACGGCCAGCACCGCGAACGGCATAACCCAGGTGAGCACCATGATCAGGGACATGACCGTCCCTACCGGCAACGGCTCGGTGCCCGCCGACCACTCGGAGTCCTGGACTTCGAACAGGATCATGAGGATCAGCGCCAGGACAAACACGGCACCCGCGTACACGCTGCCCATCACGAAAGCGGACCGCTCGTCGCGGGAGGCAAGCTTCGGGGTCAGTGCGGTGGCGGCAACCAACAGGAGCGCCAGAACCAGGCCAACCGACCAGGAGGCCACTCCGTCGTAGTCTTCGATCAGTGTCTGCACCAGTCCGATCAGCATGAAGACGGCCAAAGCCGCTGCCAGGATCAGGGTCAGGAGCAGTACGGGACGGAGGGCAGCGAGTCGGTCCGCGGGGGCAGGCGCGGTCCGGTCCGTGGTGCGGGCGACGGACGGAGCGGAAACCGTAGCGCCGAAGGCCATCCAGAACAAGATGGAGAATCCTGCTCCTCCCGGGAAGAACCCCTGCGGAATCGAATCCACGCCCATGAGTCCCAGCACCGCGAGGAAAGCGCCGCCCACACCGAGCGCCACACCGGCAAAACGCCAGGCGTCGGAGCCGCGGAAGACCTTCAGTGCGATGAGTCCAAGAACCGCTACCGACAGGAGCGCGGCAACAATCCGGGAAACCAGCAACATCCATCGGTCCCCGACCGTGTAGTACTCCTGTACTTCCATGGCAAGCAGGATGATCTGCAGGATGGTGGTGACGGCCATAAAGCCCACAATGCCCAGCATGACGAACAGCCACCGCCGGTGGCGTGCCCCATCAACCTCGCCGGGAGCTATTTCACCCTTTCGCGGCTGTGCGGCGAGGATGGCACCTGCGAGTCCGAAGGCCACGGCGTTGCCCAGGAACCGGAAATCATCGTCCCCGAAGCCGGAAACGAGGCTCAGCACGAAGTAGACGAGCACCAGGATCACGTACGGAAGATTTGCCAGGAGGCGAATGTCCTGGATCATCCGGTAGCCGATTCTGGGTCCGAAGACGCCCGCTCGCCACAGGTAGCTGACGCCAATGGACATCATGCTTAGGAGAGTGATGAGGAGTACGTCTACCCGGGTTCCGGCCTTGCTGGGGTCGTCGTAGCTACTCGTACTGATGGTCCACGTCATGAACAGCGAGGCGAAGAGAGCCAGGAAAGCCAGGCCGTCACGGACGTAGTCACTGATCGGAACCCCGGCAAAAGGCGACGGGCGCTTGATGCCCGAGGGAACCTGCGCCTGAGCCTGGCCGTAGCCGGGGTGACCCGGATACTGCTGCTCTTGACGCTGCTGGGGCGGCTGACCGTACGCCTGCTGGCCGTAGCCCTGGCCGGGCTGGCCGTAAGGCGCCTGGCCGTAACCACCCTGGCCGGGCTGGCCGTAAGGCACCTGGCCGGGCTGGCCGGGTGCGCCGACTGCTGCGAACTGCCGATCGTCCGCCGGTCCGGCAGCTGGTGTTGCGGGTTCGGAAGCAGGCTCCGCGACTGGAGCGGAAGCTGCAGCAGCGGGCGCGGCACCTATGGCATACCCGCAGTCCGCACAGAACCGGCCTCCCGGTTCTTGTTGTTTCCCACATTCGGGACAGAATTTCATAACGCCTTCCTTGGATCCTCAAAAATCATTTATGCCGGTGGCCCGGCAGACCCGGCTGCAGGCTGGAGCGCCCGCCGGGAAGCCTGCTATTTCGTCTTGACCGCGACCGTGTAGCTCACAAGGTTGAAGTCGGTCTCCGGAGTGGCGGACAGAATCTGGACTTTCAGCTCATGGTCCTTGCCGTCATTGGGGTAGGCGATGGAGTACTCGACCCTCTCCCCCATCGGGATTTCAAGCTTCTCTTCCTTACCATCCAGCGTGATGCCGAGCACGATCGTTGAACTCGATGAGCCGAGGGCGCTGATCTCCAGATCGGCTTCGACGTCCGCGCCCGCGATGGTGTGGCTCTTCGCGGACTCTTCCGAGGACCCGGTGGAAAGCACTCCGTAATCGCTGCTGATGTACGAGCCTGAAGGCACTGAGTCCGCCGAGTAATCCGAATCGGAGTAGTCCGAGTCATTGGAAAAGTCGTAGCCCTTCCCCTCAACCAGGGTCAGGTCGGCGGAGTGCTCGAAGTCGTTGCCCTTTTCAGCGAACTCTTCCTGCCATTCCGGGCCGGCAAAGACCACGAGCTTGTAGCTGCCCGCCTCGACCTCATCGCCCCATCCGAGGTCCGCGATCTGGTCCTTGCCGTCCTCGGAGTACACCAGCATGTCGCCGAAGTCGCCGTCTTCCGGCTCCAGGGCCATGTCCTCGTCAACCGTCAGGTTGAGGACCGCGAAGCCGGCCGAGTTGAACTCCACCTCGGTGGATTCGTCCACGCTGATATCTCCGGTGGCATCCTCGGTGTTCGCGAGTTGCATCAAGGCCAGCGCCTGCTCACGGGTCAGGGAATCGGTCCAGTTGATGATCCAGTCCGCAACGGTGTGCCCCAGGCTCACCCGCCACTTGCCTTCCTCCTCAATGGTGGTCAGGCTCATGATCTTCGCGCCGCCCAGCATCTCCATGGAGGGCTCAATGGAGTAACCGGAATCGCTGAAGCAGATGCTGTCGGACTCCCGCTCGCCTTCGATGCACTCGCTGGTGAGGGTGATCTCGTCGCCGTATTCGCTTTCAACCGTGATGTTCTCGACGACGGCGACGGCACGGTCACCGTCCTTGTCGCCATCCGTGAAGCGCACGTCGCTGATGTTCAGCTCTTCCCCGCCCGCCCCGGCCATCATGTCGTCAAACAGGTCCTGGTACAGGTACAGCAGGCTGCCTTCGTGGATGGACAGTGTCCCGGCCAGCGGCTCCAGGCTTCCTTCGGAAACCACGTCCGGAACGGCCTCTACTGCGGCCTGCGCAGCTGCAGCCGGGCTGTCGCTGCCGCCTGCGGTTTCGGGAACGCTGCCGCGGTCATACCCTTCGCTCTCATTGATGATTTCGGCGATGCTGTACATCGGGCTTACGTACCAACGGCCGTCACGTTCGGTGGCCACCAGGGTCAGCGGAGAGCCGTCCGCTCCCATTTCGTTGAGCTGGACGGTTTCATCAATCTTTTCTTCGTCTTCGTAGCCGCCGGCCTCGAGACCGGAGCGGATGGCTCCGGTGGTTTCAGCCGGATCCAGCTGGAACCGCGCCTCACCGGAGGTGTACTTGATCAGCGCCGTGGACTCGTCGATCTCGGTGACCTCGGGATCGACACCCTCGAAGGTGATGCTGATGCCGTCGAAAGTCAGCTCGTCGTCGATTTCGGCGTCTTCGTCGGCGACCTTGTTAATCGCTTCCTCCAGGCCGAATTCCTCGACCTTGTCCATCACTTGTTCCTGGATGCGCTGGAGCGGTTCGCGTTCCTCCGGCGGCACCATGGTGGCCAGTCCAATGATGTCCTTGGACTCGATGGACTCCACCACCTTGTCGGCAGCGTCTTCGGCGGACCCGGCACCTCCGCGGACCATGTTCTGCACGATGAAGAACGCCGCCAGCCCCAGAATGACCAGGAGTGCCAGTACGGAGACCAGGATGATCGTCAGCTTGCGGGAGGGCTTCTTACCGCCCGACGACGGCGCGCCGGGTCCGGTGGGTCCCTGCGGGCCGGCGGGGCCGCCGTCGTTGGGAGCACCGTATGTGGGACCTGAACCGGCGGGGCCGGTGTAGCCGGTGCCGGGCTGGCCGGATCCGGACTGGGCCGCAGCTTGCGAGACAAAGGGTGGGTCAAATACTGAAGTCGACGCAGCCGGGGTACGCATAGCTGCGGTCTGCTGTTCGCTGTGCTGCTGGGCCGGAGCCTGCTCGAACCGCTGCGTCGGCTGCTCTGTCTGGGCCGGAGCCTGCTCGAACCGCTGCGTCGGCTGCTCGGCCTGGGCCGGGCTCTGGGAGTCGACAGCCTGAGGGGAGGCCGCCTGGGGGGACGCTGCCTGCGGGGACGCTGCCTGCGGGGAGTCGGCGCGGTGCGTTCCGGAACTCGGGGCGGCATCGGCTTCCGTGCCCTGAGGGGCGGTGGTTTCGCCGCCCGACAGTGCCGGCTGAGGCGCCTGGCAATTGGTACAGAATTTCCAATGCGGCTGCAGTTCAGCGCCGCAGGACGTGCAGTGTTTCAAGACTCCCCCAGGATGTCAGCAAGGACCCGGAAGGAGTAAGTGATGGTCCCCCCGAGCCAACAGATACGTACGGCACTAGACCCTAGCACGGGCCGTGGTCAGGCAAGGGGCAGGTTCGGGGCAGTTTCAGCCGCTAAGACTGGCGTAGACAACGTAGTTGTCGTCGAAGGTTCCGGTGGCAGGGTCAAAACCGTCGCAGGTGATCAGGCGCAGCTCTGCACCGGCTGTATTGCCGTACACCGCGAGCGTAGGAAACTCGTCTTTCCCGTACTGCTCTCCGCGGTCCACCGAGAAGACCGCAGTAGTCCCGTCTTCCCGAGCGATTTCGAGCCGGTCGCCGGGCACCAGGTTCCGCAGGCCGGCAAAGACTCCCTCGCCTCCACCCGTGGCATTGACATGCCCCAGCAGCACGGCCGGGCCGCGTTCCCCCGGTGTGGGCGAGCCCGTGTACCAGCTCGCCGGCGATCCGGGAGGCTCCGGCGGAACCTCCAGGGAACCGTCCTCCCGCAGTCCAAGATGCAGCAGCCGGGATTCAGTGCCGGTGGCAGGGATAGATAAGGACACCGGCGCGGAGGGGGCCAGCACCTGAGAAGAGTCAGCCGGCGGAGCTGCGGGCTGGCTCGGGACGGCGGCCGGGGAAGCCGGGGCAGCCGCCGTCGGTGTGCTTGTGGATGGTCCGGCCTCCGGGGCGGCCGTGGCGGGATACCGTCATGGGAATCGACGCTCCGGTAACGGGTCAGTCTTAGGCGTTGGCACGACGGCGGATAGCCATCGCCCCACCGGCCAGGGCCAGGACACCGGCGCCGGCTACGGCAATTCCGGCGGCGTTGCCGTTGCCGGCTGCTGCCTCCACCCCTGTGTCAGCTCCACCTTCGGGCATCGCATCCATCTGCGAACCGGCGAGGGTGCCGCAGGCCGCGGGGAGGGTCGCTGCGGCAGACAGCGTCTCGTCGAGGTCGGACATCTTCTCCGCTGCGGCGGCGGGCATCAGCGCGGGATCCACGCCATGGACTACAACTACCGCGGACCCGTCCTTCAGCGATGCTGCCGTCTCGGGAGTCAGTTCGAAGGTGCGCTCGTAGGTGTAGGCGGATCCGCCCGGGAAACGATCGATGGCCAGTGCGGAGTCTGCACTGGTGTCACCCTCGGTGGTGAGCGAGTTGCCGATGTGGCCGTAGAACGGGTGGCCCTCGGTCGTGTTGACCACTCCGTCGCCGTCGGTGTCGGCGTCGGGACCGGGGCAGACCCCCTGGGCGGCGATGTGGATGTGCTGTGCGTGCGGGAAGGGACCGTCCATAAACGTCTCGGCCGCTCCGGCGACGTTGACCGTTACCTTGGCTTCCATGCCGTGCACCTCCACCATGGCCTGGCCGGTGGTGCCGGAATTATTCATCGTGTTCAACGTGGCCTGGCTCGACCAGGAGTCTTCGCCATGGGCCATGGCGGGACCCGTCGAGAGGGCCAACGCACCCAGGGCCAGGGTGGGAACGGCTAGCAGGCGCATCTTCTTGTTCATGATCGGTTCCTTCGTCGTGTCGGTGTGCACATCGAGGTGCGTGCATCGGTCGTTAGACATGGAAGGTTCGGAGCCGATCCTCTTCCGGATGGGTGCCGGGAAAAAATACTTTGAAATCTTCACCAGCTACCTGTCCGGGAAAATAGACGAGACCCATCCAGCGGCGGTCCGGCAGCGAACACTGGGTATGGAGACTCGGTATCTGCGCGGTGCAAAAGTATGACAGTGTTCTCAGCGAACATCTCCCCGTCCGTTGCCTCGGCCGGGCGCCGCCGTCGAAGGGATGACCTGTGGGAGCCCATGACTGACTCTGGAACCGGCCCGACGGATTTCACCGCTCGGCCTGCCTCCGCACCGGAAGACTGGCAGGAGGGCCGAGGGGCCGGGCTCGCCGACCTGGTGCGCCGCTGCGGTGAAGGTGACGAAGCCAGTTTCGCGGCCCTGTATGACGCCACCTCTGCGAAGGTGTACGGGCTGGCGGTGCAGGTGACCCGGTCTCCGGAAATCGCGGCCGAAGTTGTCCAGGAGGTCTATCTGATGGCCTGGCAGCAGTCCGCACGTTTCGACCCGACACGCGGAACAGTGCTGGGATGGTTATGCACTCTTGCCCACCGGAGGGCGGTGGACCGGGTACGCAAGGTGGCCCGTGAACGGGAGCGGGAACAGACCTACGAGGACCAACGGACGGGACCGCC
The DNA here is from genome assembly GCF_020907345.1 of Arthrobacter sp. zg-Y179. Classification (NCBI taxonomy): domain Bacteria; kingdom Bacillati; phylum Actinomycetota; class Actinomycetes; order Micrococcales; family Micrococcaceae; genus Arthrobacter; species Arthrobacter sp. zg-Y179. Next base: position 321,239 of record NZ_JAJJOB010000010.1, read on the forward strand.
AGTGGACCAGACATGGCAGGAAGTGGAGCAGGGTATGAAAACCCATGAGGTGCAAACAGGGCTGAGCACTCTTACCCCGCTTCAGCGCGAAGCCGTTGCCTTGGCCTATTACCAGGGATTCACCTATCAGGAGGTTGCCCTGCGCCTGGACATCCCGTTGGGCACCGCCAAAGCCCGCATCCGTGACGGGTTGAAGAAGCTTCGCTCGGCATTGGGGGGACAAGCATGAACCAGCACAGCCACAACGCCGGGGACCTCCATGAGCTCGCCCCGCTGTATGCCGTGGACGCCCTGGAGCCGGCCGAGCGCCGCGAATTCGAACAGCACCTGGCGGACTGCCCCCGCTGCCAGGCGGAGGTCGCCGAATATGCCGAGGCCACCGCGGGCCTGGCTGCCGGGACGGCCCAGACTCCCCCGCCTGCCTTGCGCAGCTCCGTACTGTCTTCCATCCACGGCACCCAGCCGCTGCCTGGCCCCCAGACCGGACCCGCCGTCGTCGTCTCCCTGGAAGAACGACGACGACGGCGCGGACGTCGCCTCCTGGCGGCCGCAGCGGCTGCGGTCCTGCTCCCCGGAATCGGCCTGGCCGGCTGGAACCTGGGGGTCCAGTCGGAGCAGCGCGAGCAGGAACAGCTGTCAGCTCAGGAACAGGACCGGGAAACCCGGCTGCTGGCCGCACCGGATGTCGCCACGCAGCGCGTCGACGTCAATGGCCAGCCGGCCACCCTGGTTGTTTCGCGTGAGGAGGACGAAGCCCTGTTCGTCGCGGACACCCTTCCCGATCCCGGCGAGGGACGGGAGTACCAGCTGTGGCTGCTCGAGGGCGAGACTCCCATTCCGGATACGCACTTTTCCGGAGGGGACGTCAGCGTCTGGCTCAGCGGCGACGTCGCCAAGGCCGGAGCCGTGGCCCTGACGGTTGAGCCTGCGGGCGGGTCCTCCACGCCTACGTTCCCGCTGGTGGCCGTCGCCGAGATCTAGGCTTCCCTTTTAAACGGAACGTCCCGCCGCATCGACTTCGTGCAGCGGGACGTTCTCAGTGGAGGCTAGCGGCCGCGGCGCGCGAGGGCCTCGTTCACGCCGGCGTCGCCAAGCGCGCCGAGCCAGGCAAGCAGCTCCGGGCCGGCAGCGGGGTTGGCTGCCACCGCAGGGCGGGCCAGCGGATAGTCGGTGGCCAGTTCCTGCAGCCGGAGCGGGTCGGTACCCGGATCTTCGGCCTCGGCCAGGATGGCAACCTCGGCGGGGTCCACCTGCGCGGGCGGGGCGGCGGATGCACCGCCGCTGACGATGTCTGCTGCCGGAATGTTCATAACCGGTTCCGGATTTCCGTTCCCAAACTTTTCGTCCTGCATGCAGTCCTCCTTCAAATGGTTGCCTGAGTAAGCAGGCTTTCCATTATTCTTTCAGACCACGAGGGCCGCCGCCCAATCGCCGCCGCCCAATCGCCGCCGCCTCGCCAAAGGACTCAAGGGACTGCCGCGGTCGGCCGCTGCTCTGGCACCCTGCACTCCCCTGGCTCTACCCTCTCCGCGAACGTCACCGCCGGTAGTTGCCCGCGGTGTCCGGGGTGCGACATACTGAAGCCTAATTCGATTCGGATGAAGCCATCCTCTACCTAGTTTTTGCCCTTTCCGCCCCCACCGGCTGCGCGCAGGAACTGAAGGAGCTGCAAGCAGAGTGTTTTTCAAAACTTTCGGGTGGTCGTTTGTCATCACGGCCGCCGCGCTGGTAACGGCGTTCTTCTACGGCGGGGTAGAGGCACTCATCCTCTGCGCCATCCTGGGCGTTCTCGAAATCAGCCTTAGCTTCGACAATGCCGTGGTCAACGCGCGCATTCTCGAAAAAATGAGCCCCTTCTGGCAGAAGATGTTCCTCACCGTGGGCATCCTCATCGCCGTCGTCGGCATGCGCATCGTCTTCCCGCTGGTTATTGTGGGCGTCACCGCCAGCATCAACCCGATCGAAGCCCTGCAGCTGGCCCTCGAAAAGGGCGATCCGGACGAGCCCGGGAGCTACGGCTACCTCCTGCATGAAGCCCACCCGCAGATCGCCGCCTTCGGTGGCCTGTTCCTGCTGATGATCTTCCTGGACTTCATGTTCGAAGACCGCGACATCCGGTGGCTGCGCTGGCTGGAAACCCCGTTCGCCAAGGTCGGCAAGATCAACGGCGCTTCCCTGATCGTCGGCCTCGGTGCCCTGCTGGCCGCCGGTGCCCTCTCGGATCCCTCGCACACCACCGATGTCTTCGTCGCCGGCGCCGCCGGCCTGATCACCTACCTGCTGGTCACCGGCCTGGGTGACATGTTCGACGTCGACGGCGACGGCGACTTCGATGCCGACGACGTCGAGGCACGCGCCCCGAAGTCCGGCAACGGCGCCCTGGTGAAGGCCACCGGCAAGGCCGCCTTCATGCTCTTCCTCTACCTGGAAGTCATTGACGCGTCGTTCTCCTTCGACGGTGTCATCGGCGCCTTCGCGATCACCTCGGACCCGATCATCATTGCCCTGGGCCTTGGCCTCATCGGTGCGATCTTCGTCCGGTCCCTGACCGTGTTCCTCGTGAAGCAGGGCACCCTGGACGAGTTCGTTTACCTGGACCACGGTGCCCACTGGGCCATCGGCGCCCTGGCTGCCATCCTGCTGCTCACCATCGAAATCGAAATCAACGAGGTCATCACCGGCCTCATCGGCGTGGTCTTCATCCTCGCGTCGCTGACCTCCTCGATTGTGCGTAACAAGCGCGCAGCGAAGTCCGCCGGTGCATCAAAAGATCCTGTCTACACAAACTAACGAGGGAGAATCATGGGCCTGAGCCTGGAAAAAGGTCAGTCGCTGTCGCTGACGAAGAAGGACGGCGGAGCACTGAGCAAGACCCGCCTGGGACTGGGCTGGGATTCCGCTGCCCCGGTCAAGCGCGGCCTGTTCGGCGGCAAGAAGACCGCGGAAGTGGACCTCGATGCCTCGGCCATCTTCTTCGACGCCAACGGCAACGCTGTTGACCAGGTCTGGTACGGCCAGCTCGCCAGCAAGGACGGCTCCACCAAGCACACCGGCGACAACCTCACCGGCGCCGGCGAGGGCGACGACGAGGTCATCCTGGTGAACCTGGCAGCCGTCTCCCCCGCTGTGCAGAACATCGTGTTCGTGATCTCCAGCTACAGCCGGCAGACCTTCGACCAGGTGCAGAACGCCTTCTGCCGCCTGATCGACGACTCCACGCCCGGCAGCCCGGAAATCGCCCGCTACCAGCTGACCGACGCCGGCACCCACACGGCCATGGTTATGGCCAAGGTTGGCCGCGAAGGCTCCGGCTGGAGCTTCAAGGCCATCGGCGAACGCGCCCAGGGGCGTACCGTGATGGACCTGATCCCCACCGCAGCCCGCTCGCTCTAACCACCCGCCCGTCCGTAAGGAGAGCACCTTGTCCGGCCTGACACTTTCCAAAGGAAGCAATCTTTCCCTCACCAAGGCTGACCCGGGCCTGGAACGGGCCCTGATCGGCCTGGGCTGGGATCCGCGCACCACCAGCGGAGATCCGTTCGATCTGGACGCCTCCGCACTGCTGCTCGGAGCCGACGGCAAGGTGCGCTCCCAGGACGACTTCATTTTCTACAACCAGCTGTCCGCCAAGGACGGCTCGGTGGTCCACCTGGGCGATAACCGCACCGGCCAGGGCGACGGCGACGACGAGCAGATCCTGATTGACCTCAGCATCCTGACCGACGACGTCGACCGCGTGGTCATTGTGGTCTCCATCGACCAGGCCGAAGCGCGGCACCAGAACTTCGGGCAGGTGCGCGATGCGTACTGCCGGGTGGTCAACCAGGACACCGACGCAGAAGTTGTCCGCTACGACCTCAGCGAGGACGCCGCAGCGGAAACCTGCATGATTTTCGCCGAGATCTACCGCAACCGCGGAGAGTGGAAGTTCCGCGCCATCGGCCAGGGCTACGCGTCCGGGCTGTACGGGGTTGCCACCGACTTCGGCATCGCCCTCGACTAATCCCCACGTCTACAAGGAGCTGAACAGCATGGCAGGACTGACCCTCACCAAGGGCAACAACCTTTCCCTCACCAAAACCGATCCCGGACTCCAGAAGGCCGTAGTCGGCCTGGGCTGGGACCCGCGCACCACCACGGGCGAACCCTTCGACCTGGATGCCTCGGCGCTGATGATCGCAGCCAACGGCAAGGTGCGCTCCTCCGACGACTTCATCTTCTACAACCAGCCCGCCGCCAAGGACGGTTCCGTCACCCACCTGGGCGACAACCGTTCCGGCGCCGGCGAAGGTGACGACGAGCAGATCCTGATCGACCTGACCCAGATGGCCGCCGACGTCGACCGCGTGGTCATCGTCGTATCCATCGACCAGGCCGAAGCCCGGAACCAGAACTTCGGCCAGGTCCGCGGGGCGTACTGCCGCGTCATCAACCAGGACAACGACAGCGAAATTGTCCGGTTCGACCTCAGCGAGGACGCCGCTCCGGAGACCTCCATGATCTTCGCCGAGGTGTACCGCAACAACGGCGAGTGGAAGTTCAAGGCCGTCGGCCAGGGCTACGCCACCGGTCTGGCCGGCATCGCCACCGACTTCGGTGTGCAGCTCAGCTAGACTCGCATTTCAGTTACACCCTGCGGGGAGTGTTCCGCAGGCCGGGACACTCCCCGCATCCGTATACGCAGCTCACAAGAAAAGGCTGGACCATGACCACACCGTTGACTCCCCCGGACGCCACCGAAGCCGCCCTGGTGCTGAAAGCCCCGGAACCGCCCGCTCCGGTCGCTCCCGAGAGCGCTCCGGGCATGGTTCCGGTGCCGGAGGAACGCCGCGTCGAAATTGCCGCGCAGGCCAAGTCCTTCATGGAGGAAGTCTCCAAGCTGGACGCCCGCAGCCCGGAGTTCACCGCCCAGGTGGATTCCATCAACAAGCTGGCCGGTGCGGAGATGGTGCAGTCCGCCGGATACTCCACCCGCCTGCTGGACCGCTCCTCCACCTCCGTGGCCGGGGCGAAGAAGTCCGGCAACGACGCTCAGAAGAAGGTCGCCGTCACCCTGGGCGATCTGCGCAGCACCGTTGAGGACCTCACCCCGAACCAGGCGAACCTGGGCACCGGACGCAAGATCCTCGGCATCATCCCCGGCGGCAACAAGCTGGCCAAGTACTTCCAGAAGTACGAATCCGCCCAGGTCCAGCTGGACAAGATCATCAAGGCCCTGATGGCCGGCCAGGATGAACTGCTTAAGGACAACGCCTCCCTCGCCGGGGAAAAGGTGGAGCTGTGGAAGACCATGCAGACCCTGAGCGAATACTCCGTGCTCGCCGAGTCGCTGGATGCGGCCTGCGTGGAAAAGGTGGACAAGCTTAAGAACTCCGGGCAGATTGAGCAGGCCAACGCCCTCGAAGCGGACGTGCTCTTCCCCATCCGCCAGCGCCGCCAGGACATCCTCACCCAGCTGGCCGTGTCCGTGCAGGGCTACCTCGCCATGGACCTGATCCGCAAGAACAACGTGGAACTGATCAAGGGCGTGGAGCGGGCGCGCACCACCACCATCTCCGCCCTGCGCACCGCCGTCATCGTGGCCCAGGCCCTGGCCAACCAGAAGATGGTGCTGGACCAGATCGACGCGGTGAACACCACCACGAACAACATGATCCTGAGCACCAGCGAAATGCTCAAGGACCAGACCGCCCGGATCCACCAGCAGGCCTCCAGCTCCGGCGTGAGCGTGGAAACCCTGCAGAAGGCGTTCGACAACGTGTACCAGACCATGGACGCGATCGACACGTTCCGTTCGGAAGCGGCCCGCAACATGGAAGGGACCGTGAAGTCCCTGGAATCCACCATCACGCAGGCCAAGCCGTACCTCGAGCGCTCCCGCCAGAGCGAGTCCCGCTAAATGCCGGGCAGGACAGCACCGGTGGGTAGGAGCCGGCCATGGCAGTAGGCAGGTTCTTCGGTTCCCTCTTCGGCAACTCGCCGGAGCCGGAACCCCCACCGGCGCTGTCCCCGGCCACGCCGCCGTCGGGCCCCGACGCCGAACACCAGGAGACCGTGAAGTCCCTGGAAAACCTGCGCAGGGCCGTGCGCAGAGCCGGCGCCGCCCTGCCGACCCTGGTGTCTTCCATGGTTCGGCAGATCGATGACATCCTGGCGCCATTGGTGGAATACGTGGGCAGCCACGGCGCCTCCACCGAGCAGCGCGTGCTGCTCAACGCCATCATTACCAATTACCTCCCTACTCCCCTGCGTGCCTACGTGGCCCTCAGCGACCGGGAGCGGACCGAGAGTTCAGAGGCCACCACATTGCTCGTTGACCAACTCACCATCCTGGAAGGCATTGCCCGGGACCTGGAGAACCAGGTCCGCACCGGTGCCATTGCCGAGCTGTCCACCCACGGGCGGTTCCTCGATGACAAGTTCTCCCCCTCCTCCCTGACCTTCGGGGAGCACTGATGGGAACCCTGGTAGCCGGCGCCAACGCCGCCCTCACCGCCGAAAACCCCGGACTCACCTCCGTCCTGGTGGGACTGGGCTGGGATGTGATCCCCAGCCGCGGTCCCGCAGCCGAACTCGTTCCGCTGACCCTGCTGTGCGGCTCCGACGGCCGGGTCCTCTCCGACGAGCATCTGGTCTTCTTCAACCAGATCGCCAGCCCGGAGGGTTCCGTCGTGTTCGAGGGCGACGACGACACCGAGCAGATCGACGTCGACCTGTCCCGGGTGCCGGACGCCGTCTCCAAGATTGTCTTCGCCGTCTACGCCGACCCGGAGATGCGCGGACCCGGCACCTTCGCCGCCGTGCGCAGCGCCTACATCCGGGTGGCGCGGCCCAACGGCGGGGAACTGGTCCGCTTCGACCTGCCCTCGGCGAACCGGGACAGCATTACCGCCATGATGTTCGGCGAGCTGTACCGGCACCGCACCGACTGGAAGTTCCGCGCCCTGGGCCAGGGGTACACCACCGGCCTGCGCGGACTGGCTGCCGACTTCGGATTCGACCTTTAGGCGATGGCCGTCAACCGCTCGTCGGCCGTCCGCACCGACCTTCCGTTCCTGAGCCGCCGGGTTAAGCCGCGTGCTGCGGCTCCGGTGGCACCCCAGGCTGCACCCGCACCCGCACCTGCCCCCGCACCGCGAACGACGCCGGCACCTGCCGCAGCGCCGCGCACTTCCGCGCCCGCCCGGCCCGCTACCCCCGCCACCCCGGCTCCGGGGTCCCTCTCGCTGTCCCCGACGCCGCGGCAGCAGCCCGCGCCGTCGGTTTCCCCGTCGCTTTCGCTGGGTCTGTCCCCCAATGCCGAGGCGGCCAACAGCCGTGCCGCTGCCCCCGCAGCGTCCCGGCCGACGTCGTCGTCCCGCACCCCTGAACCCGTACGGGCGGAGCCCCTGCACAACAGGCTCTTCCCGGCACCGGGCATGGGCGAGCTGCGCAGCCTGGACCGGCAGAACCCGGTAGTGCGCCTGACCCCCATGGAATCCGCCGTGGGCAGCCTCGTGGTTGCCGGTACCGTGCGTGCGGTGTGGGAAGGGCCGGGATACAGCACCGGTTCCGTTTCCGCCGGCGAGTTCCGGCCCGAAGACCTGGACGGCGTTATGGTCCAGGCTCCGGGCAACCGGCCGCTGGTCGGCTATGAGGACGAGCTCGCGCTGGTCCCGCTGCGCCATGTTCGGATGCTGCGCCGGGCACTGTTCTTCCCGAAACCGAAGCAGCCCATGAGCGTGGGAGTCTACAACGGCAAGTCGGTGACCATCCCGGCACAGGCCGGCCACCGCAGCTATTACGCGCTTTCCGTGATCCGCATTGACGACGTACTGGAACTGCGGGCCGAGGAACTGCCGTACGGCATGGAGTTCAAAGCCATCTGGGAGGCCTTCGGCTTCACCATGACCACCCGCCTCCCCTACCAGGGGCGGTAACCGCGATGCGTCATTTCTCCTACCTGAGCGAGCCTGAAACCGCCCGCCTGTTCCATCTCGCACCCCAGGAACTGACCCTCGATTCCGACGCGGGCCTGCTGGCCACCGCGCTCGGGGCCACGCTTTACTGCCCCGCGACCCGGCCGGACCTGGTCAAGGACATCCGCAAGCAGGCCGCCCGCGGAGCCGTCAGCATGGTCATCTGCCTGGAGGATTCCATTGCCGACGCAGAGGTCCCGGCCGCAGAGACCAATGTGGTGGGTGCCCTCGCCGAACTGCATGCCGCCGGCATCCGGAAAGCCGGCGACCCCGAAGACCTGATGCTCTTCGTCCGCGTCCGCACGCCCGAACAGCTGCTGAGCCTTGCCGAGCGCGGCGGCCAGACCCTGGACGTCCTCACCGGGTTCGTGATTCCGAAGTTCGAGAACACCTCCGGCGCCGCCCAGCGCTTCCTCGACGCCCTGCACACCGTGAACGACGCCCGGTGGGCCGCCGATCCCGGTGCCCGGCCGCTGCGGATCATGCCGATCCTCGAGTCTCCGCTGATGATCCATGCCGAGACCCGCACGCATACCCTCGGCGGTATCTTCGAGGTGCTGGAAGCGAACCGGCCGGACATCCTGGCCGTGCGGATCGGCGCGACGGACATGTCCAGCGCCTACGGGCTGCGCCGTTCCCGGGACCTCACCATTTACGACGTCAAGGTGGTCTCCGCGGTGATCGGGGACATCGTCAACATGCTCGGCAGGCCGGGCGGCTTTGTCATCAGCGGACCGGTCTGGGAACACTACAGCTCCGGCGAGCGGCTGCTGCGTCCGATGCTTCGTTCCTCTCCCTTCGCGGACGCGGACGAGCTGGGTCTGCGCCAGCGGCTGCTGACAGCGAACCTGGACGGGCTGATCCGCGAAATCGAACTGGACCAGGCCAACGGACTGCTCGGCAAGACCGTTATCCATCCCTCGCATGTTCCCCTGGTCCACGCCATGTCCGTGATCAGCCACGAGGCGTACCTGGATGCCCTCCACATCTCCGGCGAGGCCGGGGGCGGTGCGGCGGCGTCGCCCTACCGCAACAAGATGAACGAAATGAAACCGCATCAGGCGTGGGCAGCTTCCACCCTCGTCCGGGCCGCCGCCTTCGGCGTTGCAGCCCCCGACATCACCTATGTAGATCTTCTGGAAGCGAGCATGAATTGAAGCACCACCCCTGGACCGGCGGATTTGTGAACGAGGCCCTGGGAGTGCGGATCACCTCTGATCCTGCAGCACTGTTGCCGGTAGAGGACCTGGTGGGACTGGCCCTGCGTCGCAACCCCCGCCGCGCGCACCTGCTCGTGTCCCGTGTGTTGGCCAAGCATGTGCCCACCGAACCGGCGCTCGTCCTGGCGGCCGGCGAGCTGCTCGGCGCACTGGCCGGAGCGGCACTCGGCAGCAAGGTGGACGACGCCGTGCTGCGCGGCGTCGCAGCCGAACTGGCGGCGGTGCTCGAGGACGGCGAAAGAACGGCCGGGTCCAGGCGGGCGAACGACGGCGGCCGCCACGCCGCGCCCCGCACACCGCGCGCCCGGCTGCAGTATGCCCGCGAACGGCTCTGGGACCTGCCCGTCTCCCACCCCGAGGTGGTGACCATCGGCTACGCGGAGACCGCCACCGGTCTGGGCCGGCTCGTCGCCGACATGCTCGGCTCGTACTACATCCATTCCACCCGGCACGCCCCGGAGGGTGCGGTGGCGTACGGCGCGTTCGAGGAAGCCCATTCACACGCCACCTCGCACCGGCTGCTGCCCGTGGATCCGGCCCAGCTGAACAGCCCGGGCCCCGTGGTGCTGGTCGACGACGAGCTGAGCACCGGCGCCACCGTCATCAACACCATCACCGAACTCCACGCCGCCGCACCGCATCCGCTCTACGTGGTGGCCTCGCTCATCGACCTGCGCTCCGACGCCGACCGTGCCCGTTTCGACGAGCTCGCGGACGAGCTGGGCTGCAGCATCCGCGTGGTCGCTCTGGGGACGGGCAGCATCGAACTCGGTGAAGACATCCTGGCCCGGGCCGAGAACCTGATCGGCGGGCTTTCGGACTCCCCTGCCGGGGCCGCCGGTTCTGCTTCCGCACCCGGCACCGTGACCCTGCTGGAGGACACCGCACGAAGCCTGCGCAGTGACCGCTTCGGCAACCGTGCCGGCATCTCCTCCGATTACCTCGGCACCCTGCCGGACGCCCTGCCGGGAGCAGTCTCGGCAGAAAGCCTGGCTCTCGTTGCCTCCCGCATCTCCGCCGCGCTGCCCGCTTCGGCGGAATCGGTGCTGGTCCTGGGCTGCGAGGAATTCATCCATGTGCCGCTGACCATCGCCAATGCCGTGGCCGAAGCGCTGCCGGGCGCCTCCGTCCGGTTCTCCACCACCACCCGCTCCCCCATCGTGCCGATCGACCGGCCGGACTATGCCATTGCCAATGCCGTGGACTTCGCCAGCCACGATCTCACCGAGGACGGTCCCGGCCCGCGGCACGCCTACAACGTCGGACCCCGCCGGACTGCCGACGGCAGCTCATCCACCACCGGCTTCGACTGCATTGTGCTTCTGCCCGAACCCGGCACCGACCCTGCATCCATCACCGGTCCGGGCAGCGTGACCGAGGCGCTGCGCGCGGTGACCGGCGCCGTCGTCGTCGTACTGTTGCCGGCCGATGTCCCCGCGGACTGGACCGGTTCCGCTGCTGCGGCCGTGCCGCTCACCGGCCCGGAGTTCGGCTCCTACGCGCCCGAGGACGTGACCTGGCTGCTGAAGGACCTGCGCGACGCCCAGCTGGAGGCCCCCACCGCCGAGCGGGAGGCTGCCATCCAGTCCGGCGGGGCGAACTACGCCGAGTCGCTGCCGATGGAGTACCTGCCTTCGGCGCAGTACCAGGACCTGTACGAGGAGGCGCTGCGCCGTTCCGCGCCCCGGGTCGCGTCCGCCGTCGGCACCGTGACCGAACTGGCCCTGTCCGCCCGGAACCGTGAACCGGTTCTGGTGTCGCTCGCCCGGGCCGGCACCCCGATCGGAATCCTGATGCGCCGCTGGGCGCAGCGGATGCACGGGCTGGACCTGCCGCACTACACCATGAGCATTGTGCGCGGCGTGGGGATGGATGAAACGGCGCTGCGTTACCTGGCGCGGACGTACTCCCCCGAGCGGATCCTGTTCGTGGACGGCTGGACCGGCAAGGGCGCCATCACGCGCGAACTGACCGCGGCACTGGATAAGTTCGAAGCCACCGACGGCGTACGGTTCTCCTCGGAGCTTGCGGTGCTGGCCGATCCCGGCCATTCCGTGGAGCTGTTCGGCACGCGGGAGGATTACCTGATCCCGTCGGCCTGCCTGAACTCGACCGTCTCCGGGCTGGTGTCCCGCACGGTATTCAACAAGGACCTCATTGCGCCGGACGATTTCCACGGCGCGAAGTTCTACGCCCATCTCGCCGGCGCCGACGTGTCCCGGGATTTCCTGGCGGCGATCGAGCGGCACTTCGACGACGTGCGGCCCGAAGCGGAGGCTGCTGCGGCGTCGCTCGCTGCTGCCGACCGGACCCCCACCTGGGTGGGCTGGCAGGCCGTGGAGCGCCTGAGCGAGGAATACGGCATCCACAACGTGAACCTGGTGAAGCCCGGCGTCGGCGAGACCACCCGCGTGCTGCTGCGCCGGGTGCCGTGGAAGGTGCTGGTGCATCCCGGGGCGCTGGAGGACGTGGCGCATGTGCTGCTGCTGGCCGAACAGCGCGGCGTGCCCGTGGAGGAGGTGCCGGACCTGCCGTTCAGCTGCGTGGGCCTGATCCATCCCCGCTTCACCGCCGGCGCCGTGGGCGCGGACGGCCGGGCGGTTGCTGCTGCCGCTCCGGGGGCCGACGCGTGAAGACGATGCTCGCGTCCGATCTGGACCGCACCCTGATCTACTCCGCCAACGCGCTGTTCCTGAACACCGAGGATGCCCTGGCTCCGGCCATGGTGGTGGCCGAAGTCTATGAGGGTAAGCCGCTGTCCTTTATGACCCGTGCGGCCGAGGCGCTGCTGGTCTCTGCCTCGGAGGCCTCCGTGTTCGTCCCGGTGACCACGCGGACCGTGGCGCAGTACCGGCGGATCCAGCTGCCCGGTCCGACGCCGGAGTATGCCGTCACCACCAACGGCGGCGTCATCCTGCACCACGGGGAGCCCGACGCCGACTGGCAGGCCTCCGTGCGCGGCCTCGTCACGTCCGGGTGCGCGCCGCTGGCCGAGATCGAGGCTTACCTGGGCCGTCCTGAGTTCCATGAATGGATTCTGAAGCTTCGTTCCGCTGAGGATCTGTTCGCGTACGCGATTGTGGACCGAGATGCCCTCCCCGGGGAGTTCCTGCTGGCTCTGGAGGACTGGTGCGATGCGCGCGGCTGGACCGTGTCGCTGCAGGGCCGCAAGCTCTACTGTGTGCCGACGCCGGTCACCAAGCAGCAGGCCGTGGCCGAGGTTGCCCGCCGGATCGGTGCGGACCGCATCATCGCTGCCGGGGATTCCCTGCTGGACCGGCCGATGCTGGAGTGCGCCGACATCGCCTTCCGTCCCGCACACGGCGAACTGGACGACGCCGGCTACTTCGAGCCGCACCTGCAGGTCACCGAGGCGCGCGGGATCCTGGCCGGGGAAGAAATTGTCCGGCGGATGCTGGGGCTGGTACGGGCCTAGAGGTTGAAGCGCGGCGGGGCAGGAACAGGTCCGGTGACGGGCCGGTCGATGCCGATCACCCCTGCTGCATAGCTCAGGAATTCCTCCAGCCGCCGGTTGAAGGTCTCCGGGACACCGAAGGACTTTCCGCTGCCGATTCGGAAGCCGAAGGTGTCGAACGCATGCACCTCGATGGCGGCACCGGTTCCGGACTCGGACGCAGTAAAGGTCAAGGCGACCGGCAAATGCGCGCGGCCCTCAGCGGTCATGTTGCCCCACGTCCGGTACAGCGTGTTTGACCCCATGTGCACCTCCAGCGAGGACTTTTCCCGCCGGACGTCCTCGCCGTGGGATGAGAAAGCCGAGGCCAACGCGTCCAGGACCGCCTGCGGCGGCTGGGCCGAGGTCCACTGCTCCTTCTTTTCCACTATCGGTTTCGTGCTGAACAACCCCATGGCGATACCCCTGTTTGAGACCGGTTTATTTGAGAGTGGTTTATTCGAGAGTTGCGCCGGTGAAGGCCTGCTCGTAGAGAGCCGCTTGCTCGGGACTAAGTGCTCCCGACACCCGTAGGAGCACTGTTCCCTGCAGATAGTGGTACTCAGCGTTGAAGGCCGGTCCCATGCCGATGTGCTGCTGCAGCGCGTACAAGCGGTCCTGGGCTTCTGCTTCGCTGGCAAATACCTCCACGACGGCTCCGCCGACCACGCTGTTCTCAGTCGCCGCAGCACCAGTGTCGGCAATCCACGCAGCAGACGTGTACTTGCCGGGCTGGCCGATAGACCCGGTTGAATCATTGGCTTCCGTCACTTCAATGACGGATGTGATGGTCGGTACTACTGCCTGCAGACGTTGGGCAATGGTTATGGCGGTCAGGGGCTGCGCAGCGTCGTCGGCGGGAGCGGACGTACTGGGGGCGGCCGACGGCGTGGCCGGGGCCGTCGTCCCGGTGGTGGACGGGGTCGGGGTGGCCTTGGCCGACGCCGATACGCTCGGGGAAGCTGCGGAAACGGGTTGTTTGGCTGCTTCGGATGAGCACCCAGCTATTCCCAGAGAACCGATAAGCAGCAGCCCGGCAATACTTCCCTTGTGCATTCTTCCCCCCATATCTGCAGACCGATTATCTGCCACAGCCTATCCCGGAGAAATATGCGACTCTTCCAGCTGATACGGCGGACAGCAGAGCGCGGGCTGCCCTCCTGCGCCCAGTGTCGCCTACGCCGGGCGTTCCACGCCGAGGGCGGCGGCGGCCTTCCCCAACAGGACGTCCAACCGGTTCGCGAAGGTTTCATCCGCTCCGAAGTACATACCGCCTTCGAACCGGAAGCCGAACGTGTCGAACGCCCGTGCCGTAATGCTGGTCCCGGAAGGGGTGACACGTGTCCGGAACTCCACGGCCACGGGCACGCTGGCCCAGCGTGGCTTAAGCCTGCTCCAGCAGCATCGACACGCCCTGGCCCAGCCCCACACACATGGTCACCAAGCCCCTCGAGGCACCCTCGCGTTCCATCCGGTTCAGCATCGTCACCGTAAGCCGGGACCCGGACGACCCCAGCGCATGCCCAAGGGCGATGGCCCCGCCGTCGCGGTTCACAATGGACTCGTCCAGGTTCAGGGCACGTATGCACGCCAGTGACTGCGCGGCGAAGGCCTCGTTCAGCTCCACGGCTTCGATGTCGCCGATCGACCAGCCGGCCCGGTCCAGCACCTTCTGCGTCGCAGGCACCGGCCCGATGCCCATCACCGCCGGCGCCACCCCGGCGGAGGCGCCGTCGACAATCCGGGCACGCGCGTTCAACCCGAGCCGGCGGACGGCATCGGCACTGGCGACGACGACGGCGGACGCGCCGTCGTTCAGCGAGCTCGAGTTCCCGGCGGTCACCACGCCGTCGGGCCGCACGATGGGCCGCAGCTTCGCCAGGGCCTCGATACTGGTTTCCCGGCGTGGCCCCTCGTCGGTCTTCACCACACCCTTTTTCGTTTCCACCGGCACGATCTCGTCCGCGAACCGCCCCTCGTCAATGGCCGCGACCGCCCGCTGATGCGAGCGCAGCGCGAAGGCGTCGGAGTCCTCGCGGGAGATCCCGTCCCGGGCGGCCAGCTCCTCGGCGGTTTCGGGCATGGAGTAGGTGGTGCCGGGCAGGTCGTAGAACCGAGGATTGGTGAAGCGGGCACCGATCGCGGAATCGGCCAGCTCCCCGGGATTCGCGAAGGCTTTCTCCGGTTTCGCCAGCACCCACGGCGCCCGCGACATCGATTCCACTCCCCCGGCCACCACAATGTCCGCGGCACCCGTCTTGATCATCTGCGCGGCCGTGATGATCGCACTGAGCCCGGAGGCGCAGAGCCGGTTCACCGTCATTGCCGGCACGGTGTCGGGGAACCCGGCGAGCAGAGTCGCCATCCGGGCCACGTTCCGGTTGTCCTCGCCGGCCTGGTTCGTGTTGCCCAGCAGCACCTCGTCGACGTTGGCCGGGTTCACCCCTGCCCGGGCCACCGCTTCCCGAAGTACCAAGGCTGCCAGATCGTCGGGGCGGACGCTCGAGAGGGCACCGCCGTAGCGGCCGACGGGAGTGCGGACGCCGGACACCAGGTAAGCCTCAGTCATGCAGGAAATAGTACTGCGCCCGCAATAGTAATGTGACTTGGACAACACGCCGCCGATCCCGGCAAGACACCCCGTTCGGGCCGCAGAGCTGCGGCCGCAGGAGGAACCATGAGCACGCCCACGACGCCGTCCACCGCCCCGGCTTCCCCCGCCCCCGCTGCGCCGGACCTCGAGACCCTCCGCACGACGTCGGACGTCCTGGGTTTGGACGGGCTCCTCACCGCGGACGAGCTGGCCCTCCGCGCGAAAGTCCGGGCCTTCGTGGATGAGCGCATCCGTCCGAACATCAAGGACTGGTACGAGGACGCGGTGTTCCCGGTGGAGATCGTCCGGGAGCTGGGCGACCTCGGGCTACTCGGCATGCATCTGGAAGGCTACGGCTGCCCCGGCCGCTCCGCCGTCGAGTACGGGATCGCCGCCATGGAACTGGAGGCCGGCGATTCGGGCCTGCGCACCTTCGTCTCCGTGCAGGGCTCGCTGGCCATGACCGCGATCCATAAATGGGGCTCCGAGGAGCAGAAGAACCGGTACCTGCCCGGCATGGCCCGCGGCGAACTGATCGGCTGCTTCGGCCTCACCGAACCCACTGCCGGTTCCGACCCGTCCAGCATGAGCACGTTTGCCCGGCACGACGGCGACGGCTGGGTCCTGACCGGCGCCAAGCGGTGGATCGGGCTGGCCTCCATTGCCGACGTCGCCGTGATCTGGGCGCAGACCGACGACGGCGTCCGCGGCTTCCTCGTCCCCACGGACACCCCGGGCTTCTCCGCCGTGCCAATCGAGCCGAAGCTCTCCATGCGGGCCTCCATCCAGTGCGATGTGTTCCTGGCGGACGTGCGGCTGCCCGACTCGGCGCTGCTGCCCGGAGCGAAGGGCCTGCGCGGACCGTTCTCCTGCCTGAACGAGGCCCGCTACGGGATCCTCTGGGGCTCGATGGGCGCGGCCCGGGACAGCTACGAGGAGGCGCTGAAGTATTCACTGGAACGGCTGCAGTTCGACAAGCCGCTCGCCGCCTACCAGATCACCCAGGAGAAGCTGGTGAACATGCTGCTGGAAATCTCCAAGGGCGTGCTGCTGGCCATCCACACCGGGCGGCTCAAGGATGCAGGCACGCTGGAACCGGTGCAGATTTCCGTGGGCAAGCTGAACAATGTGCGCGAAGCGATCGCGATCTGCCGGGAGGCCCGCGCCATCCTGGGCGGCAACGGCATCACGCTGGACTATTCACCGCTGCGGCACGCCAACAACCTCGAATCGGTGCGGACCTACGAGGGCACCGACGAAGTGCACACCCTGATCCTGGGCCAGCACATCACGGGAATTTCCGCGTTCCGGTAGGCGGTAGACGGTTTACCGGGCGGCAGGCAGTACGGCTTCGATGGCCGCGTCAGTCGGATCCGGTGCGTCTATCGGCGGGGCGAATGACGACGGCGGCGGGGTTGGCCGGGGCGGCGACGGCGGGTTGGGCGGGAACGGGAATTCCGGCGGAATGACCGGGATGTCCGGGTCCGGGGTCCCCGGGTCCGGCGGCTCCGGCGGTCCCGGCGGTGTGGGCGGGACCGAGGGCGGCGCCGTCGGGTCCGGGCTGGGCGGGGAGGTCGGCGGTTCGGTGGGAGGTTCCGTCGGCGGCTCCGTCGGTGGCTGCGCAGGCGGCTGGCCTGGTTCCGGCGGTTCAGGCGAGGGTTCGGTCGGCGGGGGCTGCGGCGAATTGCCCGGCGGGTTCACCGGTGGCTGCTGAGGTGCCGGTTGCGGGTTCCGGGCGGCGTCCTCAGCACGCGCGCGTTCTTCGGCAGCCCGTTGCTGTGCCTGCTCCCATCGGTCTGCCTCCGCCTGACGCGTCCTTTCCTCCTCAGCCTGGCGTGCCTCTTCCTCCTGCTCATCCAGCTGGGATGCACTGTCCAGCCACACGAGGTCCCCGGCCGGGTTGCGCGTGCAGCGGTACTCCACCTGGCGTTCCGTGCGCACGTCCCCCTCGGTGGCACACGGGCCGTTTCGGATGGAAACCTGCTGGACGGGTTCCTGCACCAAAGCATCAGCAAGTACGGCTACGTCGTCCGGCTCGTTGGCAGAATCGTCGATGGCGTCCTCCACTCCGGGCGGGACGGGGAGGTTTAGGACGGAGCCGGGCGGCGGCGTCGTCGGCAGGGCGAAAGGATCGGGCCGCGGCCGAAGACCGTCGGCCTCTGCAGATAGTGAACTTGGAACGGGATCCGGCGTCGAGACGACTCCAGCGACCATGCCGACCACCAACACCACGGCGCCAAGGGACAGGGCGAATTTCCGCTGTTCGAGCGTGTCCAGGTTGGCCCAGCTGCGACGTCGGAAACCCAACGCGTAGAGCGCGGTAAGCACCAGCAGCGATCCGATGGCCAGCAGCCACACGATGACGCCGAGGCTCCCCTGCAGTGCCGCAACCCAGAGCAACCCGGCTGCCAGGCCGAGGACCAACCACGCGGAGCGGGGATTCCCGAGACCGGGACTTCGCTGCGGCACGGACGCATTGAAGGGAGCTGCTGCCGGTGTTGATTCGTGCGACATGATGCCTCAGCGCTGTGGAACCGGGCCGGTCTCCCCCCGATCCGCGGACCGCGGCCGGCTTCTGATGCGGCAACAGCGCTGGCCGGACCGGATACCGGAACCGTTAACGCGAGTTGCCCTTGGAACCACGCTAGGCGGGTCCAAGGGCAACTTCTACTGCTTCCGGAAACTGGAGGGGATTACTCGCAGCCGACGCCGTCGCCGTCGCGGTCCAGGTGGGTGCCGTAGCCGGGTCCACCGGCGTAGACGGGAGCGCCTCCGGCGTTACGGGCCGCGGTGCAGTTGGGGTAGTAAACGCTGGCCGGGGGCGCGGGCGGTGCCGGTGCCGGAACCACGGGGGCGGGAACAGCCTGCTGGCGGGCCTGTTCGTCCGCCACTCGCTGCGCTTCCGCCGCGGCTGCCTGCTCGTCGGCCACGCGCTGCACCTCAGCCGCCGCGGCCTCGTCATCAAGGCGCTGCTGTTCGGCTGCTGCCGCGGCTTCCTCTGCCGCTTGCTTGTCCGCAGCTTCCTGGCGCTCGGCAATCAGCTTGATGGAGCTGTCCTTGTCCATCCAGACGAGCAAGCCGTTGTCATTTTCGGTGCAGACATAAACCACGGACTGGGACGTCGGGGTGGCTGACGGTGTGGCTGACGGCGAAGCCGTTGTCGTCGACGGGGATGGGGATGGCGACGGCGTGGCCTTGGCGGATTTGGTGGATGCCGACGGCGAGGGTGTGGGGGTGGCGGTTCCAGCCTGCTTCTGCGTCTGGGTGGCACCGGCGGTCTTGCAGGCTTTATTGGCGATCTGCGTCGCGGTCGGCGTCGGCGTCGGTGTCGGCGACGAGGTGGTCTTGGTCGGCGACGGAGTGGCGGCAGCGGGTTCGGCGTCGCCGCCGCCGCAACCGGATAGGACGACGACGGTGCTGATCGCCAGCGCGCCAAGAGTGAGCACCCGGGAGCGGGCGGAAGATGCAGTGCTGCGGGTCATCGTTGACGCGGTGCGGCGGGCGGGCAAAACAGGCATAGGTCCCCCATGGACAAGACATGAATGTGGATGCAAATGCATCGACCCAAAGGCTACAGGACTTGTGGAGGAGCAATTACCAACCGGAACGGACACCAAGTAGTCCGGTCCGACGTCGGTTCTCTAGCCGATGCCCGGACAGGGCCGTAGCCTCTCTGCACGTCCTGGAGGAGGTTGCGATGGAGTGGATCTGGAACGTTCTCTGGCCCATCGTCGGGGTGCTGATCGGCTTCGGTGCAGGCTGGCTGACCAAGCGGAGCCTGGACCGGCGGCACGAGTCCCGGGCACTCAACGAGCTGGTCACGTACCTGCACCTGAAACGGACGCTGGCCCCGATCGATCCGCAGCCGGCACAGGGCGGACCGATGGAAGCCCGGCACCGGTCCGCCGTGCAGGATCTGCGGGAAAACGTCATGGAGACACTCGCGCATCTCACGCCCGGATCCGGTGCCACCGAGATATTGATGCGGATGTCCGCCGCCAGCAACCGTTACCTGCGCGATGTGGCCGCAGATCCGGGGAGCTACCAGTTCGCGCTGATGGAGCTGCGGCGGAACCTGGACGAGGACCTGCGGATCCTCACCGATGGCCGCCGCGACGTCCAGTACCTCAGCCCCGGTGAAGCCCCGGCCCGCAAGCGGCCGCCGTCGTCGTCGTCCGGAACTACCCGGCCGAGCGGGACGAGCCGAACCCGTCAATAACGAACCCCGCGGTGGCGCGGCCCGTGGCCGCCGCTTCTTCCGGCGAGGAACCGCGGAGCAGCATGCCCAGCACGCCGGTGAAGATCAGCAGCAGGTGGGCCGCCACCGCGCCGGCGTCGTCCGCACCAACAACGGGCACCGCCAGCTCGCGGAAACGGTCGGTGAGCAGCTGCGTATCCTGCGACAGGGTTTCGGCGAGCTGCTGGCCCGGGTCGACGGTTTCGGCAGCGACACCGAGTGCGGCACACCAGCGGGCGGCAGACGCGCCGGACCGGTAGCTGGTCAGGGCGGGAAAGACGGCCAGGAGCCGGTCCCGGTCCGTGGCGGCGGCGTCGATTTCCCGCTGCCAGGCCGCGTCCCAGTTCTGCAGCCGGCGGCGCAGCGCCTCCGCGATCAGGCCCTCCTTGTTGCCGAAATGCGCGTACAGCGTCGCCGGGGCAACGTTGGCGCGCTGCAGGATCCGGTCCACGGGCGTCGCCGCGACACCCTGCGTGAAGGCGAGTTCCTCGGCGGCGTCGAGCAGCCGGTTTCGTGCACTGGGTTGTCCAACCATGCCGACAGCATATAACGTACGTTTCAATGAAACGACCGTTACAGCCTTCTGTTCCAACCGCCGGCCCGCTTTTCGCGGTCGCCGCGGTGACCCTTATCGCCGCGACCTACGGACTGGCACGGCTGGGCTACGGCCTGTTCCTGCCGGCCTTCTCCGCCTCCTTCGAGCTGACCCCGGCCGTCGGCGGGCTGCTCTCCTCCGGCGCCTCGGTGATTTACTGCGTCTCGGCCGGGCTGGGGTTTGCGTACGCGCCGCGGCATCCGCGGCTGATGACCATTCTGGCCGGGTCGACGGCGGCACTCGGCTCGGCCGCTATTGCCGCGGCTCCGTCCACGGGCTTCTTTGCCGCGGCCGTACTGCTGGCCGGGATCGGGGCAGGGTTTGCCTCCCCCGCCCTGGTG
The DNA here is from genome assembly GCF_020907345.1 of Arthrobacter sp. zg-Y179. NCBI lineage: Bacteria > Bacillati > Actinomycetota > Actinomycetes > Micrococcales > Micrococcaceae > Arthrobacter > Arthrobacter sp. zg-Y179. The sequence goes on from NZ_JAJJOB010000010.1 coordinate 341,637, forward strand.
GAACTGGTGCAGCGGAACACGAAGCCTTTCTCCGCGGCGAAGCGGCAGTCGGTGGTGAACTCCGGCACCGGCTTCGGTGTAGTCGCAGCCGGGCTGCTCGCACTTCTGCTGGGGCCCGCATGGCGGCTGGCGTGGGTGCTGATCGCGGTGATCGCAGTGGCGGGGATGATCGGCGTGCTGCTTGGGGACGTCTCGCGGAACCGCGGGAACGCGGGTCTTCAAGACAGCAGAGAAGGCGCGGGCGGGAACGACGACGCCGGGCAGCGGCAGCGCAGCGGAAGCCAGCAGCGGGGGCTAGGCCTGGGCGCATTGAAATGGCCGCTCGCCGCAGCGTTCATTTACGGCATCGGCTGCGCCGCAGTCTGGGTGTACGGACGCACCCTGCTCGAGGACCAGGGCGGCATGCCCGTCGCGCTGTCCGCCGGAGCCTGGATTGCCCTTGGCGTTGGCGGCGCGGCCGCAGTGCTGACCGCACCGTGGCTGGCCCGGCACTCGATCCGCCTCACCTGGCCGGTCACGGTGCTGGCCACCGCGGCAGCAACGGCGGGTATGGCCCTCGCACCCGGGAGTACCGGGATCTCCTTCGCCACGGCTGCACTGTTCGGACTGGCCTACACCGCCGCGACGTCGGTCCTCATCATCTGGGCCACCGCCACGGCGAGCAGCAGCGCAGCCGGCACATCGGCCCTCTTCATCAGCCTCATTCTCGGGCAGGCCGCCGGGGCGTCCCTGACCGGCGCGCTCATCGAAGCATCCTGTTTCGGGCTGGCCTTTGCCGTAGCCGCAGCCGCTTGCGGAATCAGCGCTGCCGGGGCCATTGCCCGCACCCGAAACCACGGCACGCCGCAAGCCGACGGACTCCGGGCTGCCCGTTCCGACGCCGCGTCCTGACCGGCCGGCCGGCGCCCGCGGGTTGCAATCCCCGGTGCCAAGCCACCGGGGTCAGACGCTGCGGATATGCTCCGGACGCAGCTCGGCCACGCTCGTGACGCCGAGCAGCTGCATCACGAGGGTCATTTCCGTCCGCAGCAGCTCCAGCGTGCGCTCGGCGCCCTGCCGCCCGCCGGCCATCAGCCCGTACAGGTAGGCCCGGCCGATCAGCGTGAAGTCCGCGCCGGCAGCAAGCGCCGCCACGATATCGCCGCCGGACATGATGCCCGAGTCCAGGATGATTTCCGCCTCGGGTCCGACGGCGGCCCGGATGGACGGCAGGATCCGCAGCGGCACCGGGGCACGGTCCAGCTGCCGGCCGCCGTGATTGGAGACCACCAGGGCGTCCGCGCCGCGGGCCAGGACCTCGACGGCGTCGCCGGGCGTCTGGATGCCCTTGACGATGAGCTTGCCCGGCCAGGTCTCGCGCAGCCAGTCCAAGTCCGCGAGGTTCAGCGAGGGCTCGAACATGGTGTTCACAGTTTCGGCCAGGGAGACCCGTTCACCTTCGAAGTTGGCGAAGCCCAGCGGTTTGGTGGTGAGGAAGTTGAACCACCACTCGGGCCGGTAGGACGCATCCAGAATGGTTTTGGCGGTCAGGGTGGGCGGCATCGTCATGCCGTTGCGGGTGTCGCGCAGCCTTGCGCCGGCCACCGGGGTGTCCACCGTGACAATCAGCGCGCCGTACCCCGCCGCCGCAGCCCGCTGCACCAGCTCCCGGGAACGTCCGCGGTCCTTCCAGAGGTAGAGCTGGAACCATTTGGCGGCGTCGGGCACCGTTGCGGCCAGTTCCTCGATGGAGGCCGTACCCATGGTGGAGAGCGAGAAGGGCACCCCGAAGGCGGCCGCAGCCTGCGCGCCACCCACCTCCCCTTCGGTGTGCATCAGCCGAGTCAGCCCGGTGGGCCCGATGCCGACGGGCATGGCCGACTGGGTGCCGGCGATCTTGGTGCTCAGGTCCACGCTGGTCACATCGCGCAGCACGTGCGGCACGAATTCGATGTTGTTGAAGGCCTCGCGGTTGCGCTGCAGGGCATGCTCCCCGAACGAACCGCCGTCCACGTAGTCGAAGGCTGCGGCCGGGATCCGCCGCTTCGCGATGTCCCTCAGTTCCCAGATGTTGGTGGCCTTGGTCAGGCGGGCACGGCGGCGGTCCAGGTCGAAGGACTGAAACTGGACGAGATCGCGGAGTTCGGAGTACTGGGGAATTCGGCGTTTCATGGCTGCTTTCTGGCTCGGCTTGGCGCCAGTCTAAGACGGCGGGACTGCCATGGAGCAGGAGTTGACCGATCGTTACGCGCAGCCTCAATGCCTTTTCGTTAAACAGCGAAGCCAGCGGAGGATATCCGCTGGCTTCGCTTGCAGCCTTCCACCGACCCCCCACAGGCAGCGGATGCTACAGATACAGCGCGCCGAAACGCGCCGACAAACGGGAACGGAGGCCTGTAGGCCTTCGAGGTGGAGACTTCGGCAGTGACCCCCCAGCCACAGATACACGAAGGATCCACATCGGCCCAGGATCACTCCGTCCGCATTTATGGACTTTTCACTCATGTCTCACACATGTGTGAGACATGAGTGAGACGCTACCACCGCTCGGTGCCCGGGTCAAAGTTGTCCCAGCGCAGTGACGCTTCGAAGAACGCCGCACGAGCACAGGGGTGGAGGTCTAGCGATCCTCGTCCAGGATTTTCGCGATCGCCTTCAGGGCCTCCGGATCGACCGGACCCAGGGCCCGGGCCGCAAAGTTCCGCACCTCGGCGCGGCGCAGGCTGCGGAGCAGCTCCAGCTCGGCTTCGACCCGCTCGGGCAGGTTTCCGTCTTCCTGCAGCAGGTAGTCGGGATCGACGTCGAAGACGGCGGCAATGGCGCGCAGGGCTTCCTCCGGAACCACCTGCTCCTTGCCGGATTTCAGCAGCGACCACCGGGTGCGGGAAAGGTAGTAGCCGGCTTTCTGCGCGCCGTCCCTGATGGCCGGGTAGTCAAAGGGCTTGCCGGAGTCGGACATGATGACGTCCAGCAGGAGATTGATCTTCCGGGCAAGCGTTTCGGCTCGTCGGAGGCCCGCAGCGCGCTCCGGGGGAAGATCAAAATCATTCACGTAGTTCAGCTCCATGTCATAACTGCGAGGAAACAGCAGAAGGTGGCCAGTCCCAGGGCCGCGCCGGACAGCGCTTCCCTCAAGGTATGTTCGCCGAGGGACACCCGGCTGAAGATCATCAACGGCGATAGTATCAACAGCCACGCCCAGCCCGCCCCGTATGCCGCTATTACCCAGAGCACACCGAAGGTCAGCACGGAAACGTGCGCCGAAACGTTGAGCCAGCGCCGGAAGAAGACGAGGCCCAGGTTGCCGAGCAGCAGCCCGGTCACCGTTTCCGGCACCGGTGAGGCCACGGGCAGGAGGTAGCAGACGACGGCGCCGGCGAGCATCAGGGCAGCCACCAGGGCGGCCCGCCAGCGGTCAGGTATCCCGCGGCGCCGGAACAGCCCTTTGGTGCCCTTGTAGATCGCCCCGGGCACAACGACGACGGCGGCCAGAAGCAGGAGCACGCCAACCGGTCCCAGCCCCGCCTCGATCCCCGCAGCAATGATGAGGACGGCCAGCACCAGGGCCGGCGGCAGGATTTTGGAGTACCAGCTAACCGCCGGCGATAGCTGCGCGGCGGGCCGGTGTTCCGTTGTGTTCAATTCTTCTGCCTATCTCGTCAATGATGCGGGTTTCCTCCGGCGACAACAGCCCGGGTTCCAGGACCCGGATGTCGCCGATGAGGATGAACCAGCGGTACAGCTGGGTTTTGGAGGAGCGGGCGGTGAGGGATACGTTGGCCGCTTCCAGGGCCCGGGTGCATTCGCAGGTCTTTATCAGGCGGCGCACGATCGGCCGCAGGGTATCCAGATCCTCAGCACGACGACGGCGGGCGGCGGCGGCGGTTTTGAGGCGGGCGTAGGACGGCACGGCGAACCCGACCGCGAAGCCGAACATGGTCAGCGCCATGAGGATGCGGTAGCCGAGGTAGAGGCCGAAGGATGCCTCAACGCCGGCAAATTCCAGGCCGATGAGCAGCATTTTCACGGACACGGCGCCGACACCAGCCAGGCACCCGGCACTGAGGATACCCAGGCCGATGCCGAATTCCCGGGATTCCCCGCTCTTGTCCCGGCGCAGGCATTTGATGCCGGTGTAGCCGAGCACCAGGCCGATCCAGGCAAAGAAGCTCGCCTGGTACGGGGCGATCGTGGGGATGGACGCGAAGGTGTCGGTGAAGTTGGTGGCGGAGCCCGGGGTATCGGACACCAGCAGCAGGGTCGTCTGAATGAAGGCCAGGACAAGTCCTATGCCGATCAGTACCTTCACGTGCCGACCGCCGTCGTCGTCGGTTCTGCCGGTGGCCTTGAGCAGCAGGCGGCTCAGTTCCGTCATGCCGGCGCCCATGAACAGGTGGACGATCAGGTTGAGCAGGTTCCGCTCCCCCAGCAGGGAATCGACGAAGAGGTAGACCTGGTCAATGTTCAGGGTGGCGCCGGTGGCCACGGCGGCCATGCCGGGCAGGATGCCAAGCTTCCAGCCGAAGCGCAGGCCCACCAGCCGGATGATCACCAGCGTCCAGAGGGCGGCCGCGGGCATCATCTGCAGGGTGATCACAGGAAGGTCCGTTCAAAGGTGCTGGAGCTGCCGCGTTCCCGAGGCAGCAGGGCCAGCGAGAGGAGGTAGGCCACCTGCTCGGCGGCGCGTTCGGTTTCGTTCCAGGTCAGGGACCGCGCGAGCATCCGCCGGATTCCCTGGCGGCTGCCGACGTGCTGGAACACGGACGGCATGGCCGTTTCCACTCCGCCGCATCCCTGGTGGCGCAGGAGGATGTGGCCGAACTCGTGGCAGGCGGCGTGGGTGCGGTGCAGCCGGTTGTCGCCGGAGGGCAGCAGGATGATCGACTTCGTGTCCTTCTCGATCCAGAGACCGGTGACGGAAGGAATCACGGCGGAGTCGATGTCGCGCAGTTCAATGGGTTTTCCGTGCGTTCGAGTCACGGCGGCCAGCAGTTCATCGAAGGTGACGTGCTCGCCCAGGCGTAGGGCGGCGACCACTGCTTTTGAGGTGGCCCGTTCACCGGCGGACTTCCTATAGCGCGTTGTCATTCATTCCCCATCGTTGTTCCACACATCTTTTGCGTGCCTGCCTATGTCCAATTTGTGTGAAGAGACTGCCCCTGACTTTATCGCAAACTGTGGATTGGCCCCGGGGTGGGCTGCCGGGAGCTGCAGCGGTTCGCCGGGCTACCCGACCTGGACGTCTTGGGGCGCAGCAGCTGCCTTCTCCTCAGGCAACCGCTCGAACGCAACGGCGTAGACGTCGGTCCCCCGCTTCCGGGCCCGGATGTTTCGGATCTGCCGGATGACAATGCACCCCACCAGAAGGAGTGCCAGGTAACCGGCAACCGGGTACAGGACGTTGACGAGTTCCGCGAACTGCACCTGCGCCAACAGCACCGCAGCCACCGTGGCAATGAGGGCGAACAGCTTTGCCCGGTTGCTCCTGTCGTTTGTCTCGATCCGGTTGATCGCTGTCCACAGCAGCGGAACGGCCGTGGTGTAAATGCCTGCGAAGAGGACCACCGAGAAGATGCTGCCAGCGCCGGAGAAAATCTGGTTGGCAATCCACAGCATGGGGATTTGCTTGTCATACACGTCACCGATGTTGGCCAGCAGACCGAAAGCCACCACGGCAACCGCCGCCACAAACGTCATGGCTCCGGCCAGTCCGGCGGTGACGGCTTCCCTGTCATTGCGGACTCGTGTGCTCAGGCTTGCAAGGAACGGGACCAGCATCAGGATCCCCAGTCCCGGGTAGTTGAATCCTGACACGGCCCAGTTCGGGGCCGCCTGCAGAACGTCGATGGTGGGGAGGGTATCCGCTGATGCCGCGATGCCCTGCGGGCTCCTGGCGATACCGATGATGCCGACGACGAGGCACAGGGCGACGATAACGGGACCGAGTTTGGACACAATGCCCACCAGGCCATCAAGCCCCATCATCACGGTCAGCAGCACTACCACCGCCATCGCAAGGATTCCCACCTGATTGTTCCAGCCCAAGTGCTCGTTGAGGGCAGCACCGGCCCCGGAGAGCATGACCCCGAACAGGCAGAAGAAGAACAAGGGCGTAAAAACGCCGAAAAATTTGCCGATGTACTTTCCGCAGTAATATTCGAAGATCGCATTTCCGGATTTCAACCGGAGGTTGTGGCCATCGCGGAGAACCACCGCCGTGACGTAGGAATAAAGGCAAAAACTAATCACCAGGGCACCGGCTGCACCGACCGCACCGAAGGACGCGAAGTACTGCAGGGCCTCCTGGCCTGTGGCGAAACCGGAGCCGATCAGGTAGGCGAGGATTGCCCCCATCATGGTGATGACCGTGCCGGCACGAACGCTTTTGGATGCTGTCTGAGTCATTCGTCCACATTATGACAAGCGTCACGGTGCCCCGCGTCGCTTCGGGTGTCAGGGCATCCGGATTCAGCGGGTTTGTATTTCGCTCAAACTTCTGTTAATTGGAACGGCCTATTAAAAGCAAATTGCAGGGGCGGAGATCGTTAAGTGTTTGTAACATGACTTATGGTTGCAAGAAGCGCTTTCCGGACTGCGGATCAGGGCAGCAGCAGGGCAGCAGCAAAGGTCAGGCAGCCGGCGATGTGTCCGGCCAGGACCTGCGTGGGGGTGTGGTCGCCGAGCTTCACCCGGGACCAGCCTGTGGCCGAGGCCAGCAGCAGGGCCAGCGCCGCGCCGACCGCCGGGATGGGCGCCAGCAGGGCCAGCCCGACGTAGGCGGCGACGGCGGAATGCACCGAGAGCTTCCACACCAGGTTCGCCGCCAGGCACAGCATCATGCCGATGAAGACGCCGCCGATTTCGCCGAACATTGCGGCCGGGGCGTCCAGCAGGACCAGGAGCAGTGCGCCGATGCCCAGCGACACTGCGGAGGCGGCCAGGATCGGAGCGCGCTGGGTCCGGACGCCCACGTGATGGTCGGTCACCCTGCCGCGCCGCTTCAGCACCAGGATCCCGGCGAAGGGCAGCCCCACGGTGAACAGCGCCGCGACGATGCCCTGCAGCCAGGTCACGCCCGGGCTGAGCAGGGGCTGCAGCAGCAGGAGGATTCCCACGAGGACGGCCGGGGCGGAGGCTTCCGTGACGATGCGCGCCAGGCGGGTGGAGGTGGTGGCGGCGCGTGATGCGGGCGGTGCGGTGGGCTGCAGGGTTTCGGACATCCGTCGATTCTACGGGGGCGGGGTTGGCGTTCGAGGCCGCGTCGTCCGGACAGGCACCTGCCCTGCCATCAGCTTCAGGTCGATGCCGGCCGAATTGAGGAACGGATAATGACGGGCATTTCTATGAGATGCTCGCCGCGCTCTTCACCGTTCAGGAGCAGTTGGACCGCGCGTGCACCCATTTCTTCATGGGGAAGCCCGACGGTCGTCAGGCCCGGGCGAAGGTAGGAGGCGATTTCGTCATTGTCGAAGGAAACAATCGAGACATCGTCCGGCACCCGGAGGCCCCGCTCGGCGAGTGCCTGATACGCCCCGAACGCCAGCCTGTCGTTAAGGCAGACGAGTGCCTTGAGGTTCGGCATCTCATTCAGCAGGGCATTCACCGATGCGAAACCATGGTGAGGTTCCCAATCCCAAATTGATTCCTCCCGATCAAAAGACAGTCCCCTATCTTTCATCTCGGCCCGGATTCCGGAAATCCGACGCGCAACGGTCGTTGACCGGAAGACATCCCGTTCCGTCAGCTCGTTATGCCCCAGAAGGACGATGCCCGCAGCGTGGCCGGCGTCTCCCAGGAGGGAGACCGCCGCGCGACCTCCCCGTTCCTCGTCAGGCAGAACCGACGTTGCATAGTGTTCATTGATGGCATTGAGCAGCACCACCGGTGTGTTTCCCTGCAGGTCGGGAATGAACAATTCACGTGCCCGGGTTGTGGCAAAAACAATTCCGTCCACCTGCCGATCGAGCAGGGCGGCGATAGCTTGGGTTTCACGCGCTGGGTCCCCGCCGGTCTCGGCCAGCAGGATGACGTGGCCCGCTTGCTGTGCCGCTGCCAAAGCTCCCTTGATGAGTCCGCCGGCGAAACGCGTTGTGGCAACAGTGTCCGAAACAAAACCGATGGTCTGCGTCTTATCTATCCGCAGGCTGCGTGCCGCTACATTCGGCCGATAGCCGAGCTCGGCGGCCGCCCGGTTGACCCTGTCGTGGGCGTCTTTGGACAGCCTGGTATCTGGACGCCCGTTAAGAATCAGGGACGCTGCAGAAGATGATAAACCTGCCCGACGTGCGACGTCGGCAAGGGTCACACGCTTAGTGGTGGCCACATTTCCTCCTGGCTTGAATGCTAACGCTCCATAACTACTTGGAAAACTCACTTGCGCTATTGGCCAGCACGCCACAGGCTATGTGCTGAATGGATTTAGCACTGTGGCTAAATGGCAGCGAATCGAATCATCGACAAAGGAGTCAAGCATGTATTCATCTCTGTGGCGCGCCGGGCGACGTCGTCCCATTGCCGTAGTTGCCTTCATGGCCGCCGCCGGTATCTCCCTCGCCGGATGCGCTCCGGGCAGCAGCGGACCGGCTGCCGATTCTTCCGATGCCAGCGTTGACGTGAACACGGAACTCACCTCCGAAGAAGTCACCATCACGATCGCCGACGAGACGGGCTTTCCCGTGACTGACAAGCTGGCGGAGGAGTTCACCAAGCAGCACCCCAACGTCACCTTTGAGGTCACGCGTGACACGTTCCAAAACCTCACGGCAAACGCCCCCAAACTGCTTGCCGGGGACAACCCGCCCGACCTGATCCGGTTGCCCACCATCGGCGACACTGCCCGTGACGGTCTGCTCGCCAACCTTGATCCGTACGCCGAGGCTTACGGATGGGACGCCTGGCCGGAGTCGCAGCTGGCACCGCTGCGCATGAACGACGAGGGCACGCGCGGTTCCGGGCCCCTCTATCAAGTGGGTCTGGGCTACAGCGTTACCGGCATCTTTATGAACACCGCCAACGCCGAGAAGCTGGGTATCGATGGTCCTCCGCAAACCATGGCCGAGCTCGAAGAGGATCTGGCCACGGCGAAGGCCGGCGGAGTCCAGCCCATCATGGCCGGAGACAAGGACGGCGTGGTGAACTTTGCCATTCAGGCGGCCATGAACCAGTACGCGGACAAAGAGGAATTCCTCTCCTGGATGTTCAATGAACCCGGCAGCTCGTACGCCACCGAAGGCAACATCGAGGGCGCCGAAGTGATCCGCACCTGGGCTGACAAGGGATACTTCCCCTCCGACATCAACGCCATCGACTACTTCACCTTCGTCAGCCGTTTCTCTGAAGGCGACGGCCTCTTTGCTTTCAACGGCAACTGGGAGGCAGCCAACTACCAGAAGGCCCTGGGCGACGACGTCGCCTTCTTCCTGGTCCCGCCGGTCGAGGAGGGTGGCGACCACGTTGCCATGGGAGCCGCCAACTCGTTCTCCGTAGCGGCAGGCTCCGATGACCTGGACACCACCACGTACTTCCTCGACTGGATCCACACGGACCCTGCAGCCCGCCAGATCATTTCCGACGTCACGGGTGCCTCCCCCGGCGGCGATCCGTCGCTGGAACAGCCGTCTGTGGAGGAAGGATCGCTGATCGCTTCCGCTCTGGAGATGGCTGCCCAGGTGGGTGAGGAAAACGGCCAGGTCGACTTCATGTCCAACACCACCGCCGGCATTTACGCGGGGTCCATCATTCCTGAGTCACAACTGCTGGTGACCAGCGAGATCACCGGTGAAGAGTTCGTCAACCGCGTACAGGCGTTCTACGAGAGCGAAGTGAGCGACTAATGCAGAAGGCCGCCACCGGTCCTGTCCGCCGCCGTTCCGGCGGTGGCGAACCCACAGCCGCAGATATGACGCCGACAGGGCCGGTAGTGGCCGCCACCAAACAGAGCAAACGCAAACCGCTGGGCCGCGCCGGCTACGTGGCATGGCTGATGCTCCTTCCCGCCCTTGCCGTCTACATCGGTTTCGTCATCGTTCCACTCGCCATGGGGCTGCAGTACTCGTTCTATGACTGGAACGGTGTCGGCGTCTCCACCTTCGTGGGCCTGGGCAATTACCTCCAGGTCTTCACGGATCCCGCCCTGCTCGGCTCCATCCTGAATGCGGTCACGCTGATTATCTACTTCACCCTCATACCCATCGGTGTGGGGCTGATCCTGGCCAGCCTGATCAGGTCGATGCGGCAGGGCCTGCTGTCCTCCGCGGCGCAGACCATCCTTTTCCTCCCCCAGATTGTGCCGCTGGCCGCCGCCGGCATTGCCTGGTCATGGATGTACGCGCAGACCGGCACGGTCAACCAGTTCCTCAGCGCCGTCGGCCTCGGCGGCATTACCAGGTCCTGGCTGGCCGACTACGGCACGGCGCTTCCCGCCGTCGGGCTTATCGGCTCCTGGGTCCTGACCGGGCTGTGCACGGTGCTGCTGCTGACCGGCATCGGAAAGATCGACTCGTCCCTTTATGAAGCGGTCCGCTTAGACGGTGCCGGCTGGTGGCGGGAGTTCTTCACCGTGACGCTGCCCGGACTGCGGCAGGAAATCGCCGTCCTCGCGACACTGACCATCATTGCCGCCTTGAGCAGCTTCGACATCATTTACACCTCCACGCAGGGCGGCCCCGGCCGCACCACCCTCGTCCCGGGCATCTCGATCTTCCGGATCGGATTCACACAGAGCGACGTCGGACTGGCCTCAGCGTTCGGCATTGTGCTCATGGTGCTCGTCCTGCTTGTGGTCCTTCCCATCCAGCGACTTTCGAAAGTGAACGACTGATGCGTACCAGCCGCAGTGAACTGATACTCGGCCGGCTGCTGCTTGCGGTGGCTCTCATCCTGACCCTGCTGCCCCTGATCAGCATGCTGTCCGCGGCCCTGCAGCCGGCGGATCGGAATCCCACCGGCATTGTCTGGCCCACAGACCCGCAATGGGGGAATTTCGTCACGGCGTTCGAGGTGGGGAACGTCTGGCGGCTCATGAAGTCGAGCGCATTCATTGTTCTGGGAGTGGTGCCGGCGTCCATGCTCATCGCCACCCTCGCCGGTTACGCCCTCGGCGCGCTGGCCCCGAAGGGCGGCCGGGCAGTCCTGATCTTCTTCATTGCAGGCCTGACCATCCCGTTCGAAGCGCTGATCATTCCCCTGTACTACCAGTCCCAGTCCCTGGGCACCCTCAATACGTCCTGGGCCGTGATCTTCCCGCTTCTGGGACTCTTCATGCCCTTCAGCGTCTTCTGGATGCGCGCCCACTTCATCAATGTGCCCCGGGAATTGTCCGAAGCCGCCCGCGTGGACGGCGCATCAGTCCTGCAGGAGTTCCGGCAGATCCAACTGCCCCTGGCCCTGCCCGCACTCTCGGCCCTGGCCATCCTGCTGTTCCTCTGGACCTGGAACCAGTTCCTGCTTCCGGTGGTGCTCATTGCCGATCCGCTGGACCGCACCGTGGCCGGAGCGCTCACCTTCTTCCAGGGGCAGTATTCCCTGAGTATCCCGCTCCTGAATGCAGGCGCCCTGCTCATCATCACGCCCGCCATCGTGGTGTTCCTCATCTTCCAGCGCCAGTTTGTCCGCGCCCTGCTGCAGGGCGCCGTCAAGGGTTGATACGGCACCTCTTACCGAACTAAGGATCCGCACCATGAGCTTCACCCGTACCGACCACTGGGTCTGGGACTTCTGGCACGCCACCGACGGCGTCGAAGACTACCTCTACTACCTCCACGCGCCGAAATCCCTGCTGGACCCGGACCTTCGCCATCGGAACGCGCGGATCGGGCTTGCTACCTCCGTGGATCTCGAACGGTGGGTGGACCACGGCGTCGTACTTCAACCGGGACGAACCGCCGACTTCGATGCCAGCGCCACGTGGACCGGCAGCGTTGTCCGCGCCGACGACGGCTCCTGGCACATGTTCTACACCGGCACCCGCTTCCTGTCCGCCGATGCGGTGACCAATGTGGAAACGGTAGGCCGGGCCGTTTCCACCGACCTGATGTCGTGGACCAAGCAAGCGGGATACCTCCCGGCAGATCCCCGCTGGTATGAAACCCTCGGAGACGACACCTGGCACGAAGAAGCCTGGCGGGACCCGTGGATCCACCGCGATGCCGACGGACTCTGGCACATGCTCCTCACCGCCCGGTCACGGGCCGGTTCTGGACGGGACCGCGGAGTCATCGGCCACGCCACGTCAACTGACCTCCAGCACTGGACGGTCCAGCCTCCGCTCAGCGAACCGGGCGCCGGGTTCGCGCATCTCGAGGTGATTCAGCTGGTGACCATCGAAGATCGGCCTGTTCTGCTCTTCTCCTGCGATACCGCCCATCTGGCGGGCCAGCGGGAGGCTGACGGGGTCCAAGGCGGGATCTGGGCACTGCCCCTCGATACCGATTTGCTCGACCAGCCCATGGATGTTGCCTCCGCCGTCCAGCTGACAACCGAAGACCTTTATGCCGGCCGTGCCGTCCGCACCAGGACCGGTGAGTGGGCGCTGATGGCGTTTGAGAACGTCGACAGCGACGGCACCTTCATCGGAGGGATCTCGGATCCGCTGCCCCTGGAATGGGCGCCTGACGGGTCTCTCTCGCTCGCCCGGACGGAGGTCGGCGCATGAGCGGGATCCACGGGACGGTGGAGGAACGGTTCCAGCCGGTGCGGGAAGCCTTCACCACTGCCTTCGAGGGACGGCCTCGGATGGGCGCCGCCCTGGCGGTGCACCATCGGGGACAGCCGGTGGTCGACCTGTGGGGTGGAGTGGCGGACGCACGCAGCTCCGCACCCTGGACCAGCGATACGTCCACGGTGGTCTTCTCCTGCACCAAGGGGATCATGTCGCTCCTCATCGCCCGGCTGGTCGAGGCCGGGAAGCTGGATTACGAGCTGCCACTCACCGATATCTGGCCCGAGTTCGGCGCCAACGGCAAAGACACAGTAACCGTCGGTGATGCACTCTCCCACCGGGCCGGGGTGTCAGCCCTCCGGACATCCGTCGGGCTGGCGGAGGCCCTCGACTGGTACGCCATGACCACCCTGCTCGCGGAACAGGAACCTCTGTGGCAGCCCGGCTCCGGCTACGGGTACCACGCGCTGACGCACGGCTGGCTCAGCGGCGAGATCATCCGCCGCGTCACCGGGAAGATGCCGGGGAAGTTCCTCGCCGAAACGCTGGCTGATCCCCTGGGCGCTCATCTACGCCTGGGCGTGCCAGTCGACCACCAGACGAACATCGCCCACAGTGAAGCAGCGGAAAGTCTGCGCGAGTCGGTCCGCGCTCAGCAGGCCGAGGGCCGGCCGGGTGAACCGAACTGGCCCAGCGCCGCGATGACACTCGGAAGTGCCTTCCCCCAGGAACTAGTGGGCTCGGATGCCGGTTTCAACCGTCCCGATGTCAGGGCCGCGGAATTCCCGGGTGCCGGTGCTGTTGCTACTGCCCGGGGTCTGTCCGCCGCCTGGTCATCTGCCATCCATGACACCGACGTCACCAGCCGGTTGGACCCCGCGGTGCTCAAACAGGCCACCGAGGTGCGCAGCGAAGGGGAACCCGTGTTCCCCGCACCCGCTCCGTGGCCGCGCTGGGGCGCCGGATTCCAGCTGGATTCGGGTGCGCGCCGCTACGTCTCGGTGGAGGGGTTCGGGCACGACGGTGCGGGCGGCCAAGTGGCCTTTGCCGAGCCCGGACTGGACCTCAGCTTTGCCTTTGTCACCAACTGGATGGAAGCCGGGGACGATGACCGGGCTACCCGCATTGTCGATGCGCTCCGGAAAGTGGTGGAGCGCTAGCGCGTGGGGTGCGCCGAGCGCGCCGTCGTCGTTAGTCGATGCCTTCCGGATGATCGGGCAGGTCATGCAGTGTCCGCCGCCGCGGCCGCGACCGAGTTCGGCCCCGACAATCGGGATCACCTCGACGCCGGCGTTCCGCAGCGCCGCATTGGTTGGTCTGGGTGTTGCTGTCATTCCCGGTCGGCAAGGTGGACACGGTGTTCAGCTGCATCACTGCCGGTGTCATGAAAGGAAGGAATCAGTACTAACTTTCCCGAGAGCGGGCGCGACAATGAGGCATGGATGAACGCGGCGGGCTACTTAGAGCAGTGAAGGTGTTTCACACGTTTGCGTGGGTCACCATTGAAAGCTGCATGCTTTATGTTCTGGTCGCCGGCATCCGGAAGCGGTCTGACCGGAGAGCAGGAATCGCGGCCGCTGTGGTTTCCATGGAGGTTCTGGTCTTCGCCGGCAACGGATTTCACTGCCCGCTTACGGCGGTGGCACGAGATCTCGGAGATAGTTCCGGGTCTGTCACCGACATCTATTTGCCTCAATGGCTGGCCAGAAATCTCCCCGCCATCCACGTCCCGCTCATCATTGCGGCAGTGGTCCTTCACTGGCGGAACGTCTCGGCCCGGAAAGCTGCGGATAGAAACATCGAGCCGGTTGCCGACACTGCCGGTGCTGCCCGAAGTCTGCCGGCTAGGTAAACCCATGGGCGACGCCGGCGAGCTCGAGGTGACTATGCCCCGCCCGCGCCGCCGTCGTCGTCGGCCGACGAACCCACCGGACGCGCGCCGCCGTCGTCGTCGTCGAGCCCATCCCGGATGATCGGGCAGGTCATGCAGTGGCCGCCGCTTGGCGACGAAGTCCGCGTGGTCGCGCTGGACGATCCACCCACATGACGTCGTCGAACAGCAGGTCTTCACGGTTGGTCGGCGTGAGCCGTTCGTGGGTCAGACCCGGGGCACAAACCAGAACCTTGCGCAGCTTGCCCACCTCCGGGTGCATACCGCAGGACGCGGCACGCCCTCTGCTCAGAGCGCTATCCAGCCTCTGGTCAGGGCGAGCACGCCTGCAACGGCTCCTGCCAAAGTAATGAGGAAAAGAACCAGCTCCCCTCCCCGGAAAACGCGCTGCCCTTGTTCACGGCGGGCAATCACGAACAGGACGGTGGCGGGGGCGTAGAAGATCATCGAAAGCAGCACCAGGGGCAGCCCGGCGGCATAGACCAGGAACACTGAATAAATGGTGGCGACGACGGCAATGGCCAGGTCGCCCCGCCGGGTGCGGCTCGGGGCTCCTTCATACGTTTCCCCGCTCCAACCGAGCTTGAGGGCGTAGAGGGCCGCGAAAAGGAGGGAAAACAACGTCAAGACCGCGGTCATGTCCAGTGCGAAGTCGAAGGCGTCCCCGGAGAAGTAGGTGATGACCATTACCAGCTGGCTGAGCAGGGTGCTCAGCAGCAGGGCGTTGACCGGGACATCGTCCTTACTGACCCGGGACAGGAACCGCGGCATGTCCTTCTCCGTGGCGGCCACGTACAGAACCTCCGCTGCCATCAGGCTCCAGGCCAGGTAAGCCCCCATCACCGAAATGATCAGGCCTGCGCTGACGAACACCAGCCCCCAGGATCCCACCCCGGCCTCCAGGACACCCGCCATGGATGGTTGGCGCAGCTCGGCGAGCTGTTCCATCGGCAGGACGCCGTAGGAAACGATCGTGACCGAGGCAAAGATGGCAAAGACGCTCAGAAATCCGAGGACGGTTGCCCGGCCAACGTCCTCCCGCCGTCGGGCATGGCGCGAATACACGCTGGCACCTTCGACACCGAGGAAAACGAAGACCGTCACCAGCATCGTGTTGCTGACCTGCTCGAACAGCGGCCCCGTATAGTCCGCACCGGTAAGGTTTCCCGCGAAGACGGCTGGGTCGAACAGGAAGACAGCAAACAGCACGAAGACCAGGATGGGAACAACCTTGGCGATCGTGACTATCCGGTTAATGGCCGTGGCTTCTTTGATGCCGCGCCTGATCAGGAAGAAGAATCCCCACAGCCCGGCCGAGGACAGCACGACGGCGAGGAGGGTGTCCCCTGCGCCCAGCTGCGGAAACAGGGCTCCCAGCGTGGACATGGTGAGCACCCAGTAGGTGACGTTTCCAACACAGGCACTGGCCCAGTAACCCGCTGCGGAGAAGAACCCCACGTAGTTTCCGAAGCCGGCCTTGGCGTAGGCGAAGACCCCCGCATCAAGCGCTGGTTTGCGCATGGACAGCCGCTGGAACACGAAAGCCAGCATCAGCATGCCGGAACCCGCAATCAGCCAGGCGACCAGCGCACCCCACACCCCGGTTTCCTCGGCGAAGCGCCGGGGCAGGGAAAACACCCCGGCCCCGACCATGGACCCGATCACCACAGTGGTGAGGGTCAGCAGGGAGAGTTTGGCCGCTGGGGCTTTGTCCCCTGAAGCAGGCGCATTAGACACGGTTCTTTTCCAATCGGATGTTGCGGCCACTGAGGCAACACCGCTTAGACATCTGTGGAGGGACAGACCGCTTCCTGCGGAGGCTCCTCCGTCAGCGGCTCACCACAATCCTCTCAGAGGGAGACGGCAGGGTCCGAATCGGCGGCCAGCACCTCGAGACAGTTGCCGAAGGGGTCCCTGCAGTGGAAAGGCGTGCACCCGTCAAAGGCGGTGCGTTCGCTGGAGTCCACGTCGAAACCGTGGCCGGGGCCGCGGTCACATGCCAGCCGCGGCACGCCGCCGTCGTCGTTAGTCCAAGCCGTCCCGGATGATCGGGCAGGTCATGCAGTGCCCGCCGCCGCGGCCTCGGCCGAGCTCGGCCCCGACAATCGGGATGACCTCGACGCCGGCGTTCCGCAGCGCCGCGTTGGTCTGGGTGTTGCGGTCATAGGTGAACACCACGCCCGGTTCCAGGGCGACGGCGTTGTTCGCACTGTCCCACTGTTGCCGTTCGGAGGCGGAGTAGTCGCCGGCGGTTTCCACCAGCCGCAGCTTTTTGTAGCCCATGGATTCGGCCACCACGTCCACGAAGCGGCGGTCGCGGTGGTCCCGCACCTCCAGGCCGGGGCTGCGGTCCGAGGGGTGGATGGTGAAGGCGTGGATGCCGTCCACGATGGCCGGGTGGATGGTGGCCAGGTCCCGGTCGGCGAAGGTGAACACGGTGTCCAGGTGCATCGCGGCCCGCAGCTTGGGCATGCCGGCCACCACGATCCGCTCGGCGGCCTCGGCGGCAAACAGCGACTGCGCGAGCTGGGTGATGGCCTGGCGGGAGGTGCGCTCCCCCATGCCGATCAGCACGGTGCCGTTGCCCACGGGCATCACGTCCCCGCCTTCCAGGTAGGCCTGGCCCCAGTCCTGTTCCCCGTCGCCCCACCACACGGTGGACGCCGCGTACTCGGGATGGAACTTATAGATGGCCTGCATCAGCAGGGTCTCGTCGTGCCGGGCAGGCCAGTACAGCGGGTTCAGCGTCAGCCCGCCGCCGCCGACCCAGCACGTGGTGTCCCGGGTGTAGAGGGTGTTGGGCAGCGGCGGCAGCAGGTACTCGGGCCGGCCCGAGGATTCCCGGGCCAGCGCAATGTAACCGGTGCGGTAGTCGGCGGGAAGGTCCGACGTCGCGAGCCCGCCGATGAGGTACCGCGCCAGGTCCGCGCCGGTCAGTGAATCCAGGAAGGCCCGGGTGCCGGACACCAGTCCCAGTCCGACCCGGTTGGCGACGATTTTCCGGTCCAGCAGCCAGGTCCGTGCCTCGGGCAGGTCCATGGTCTGGCCGAGCAGGTCGTGCAGCTCCACCACGTCCACGCCGTGGTTTTCCATCTTGGTGACGAAGTCCGCGTGGTCGCGCTGGGCGTTTTCCACCCACATCACGTCGTCGAAGAGCAGGTCTTCCCGGTTGGTCGGGGTGAGCCGTTCGTGGGCCAGGCCCGGGGCGCAGACCAGGACCTTGCGGAGTTTGCCGACCTCCGAGTGCACCCCGTAGGTGGCAGCGTTCGGGGTGGAGGTGGGGGAAGGCATGGGGAACTCCTTTATCAGCAGGCTTACCAGCATCCTTGCAGACGGAGGGGCGGGGGCCGAATCGGTGACGGATGCCACCCTCGAGGTCAGGACCGGGGCGGCGTGCCTGGCGGAACTGCACCACTCCCCCGCAGCAGCCTCAGCACCTGCAATCCGCGCCGCACCGATTCCTCATCCAGCGATGCCAGCGACACGTTCGGTCGGCGGGTGGTGAACTTGCTGGAGCGCAGGTTCCGGCCGACGTCGACCAGCCCCGGCGTGTTTTCCAGCTCGCTCAGGAAGGCCTCGATCGCGGTGTCCGCCGGCCACTCGTCGTCGGGCAGCCGCGTCATCGGGATGAGATTGAACTCCACCGAGGCGCCTTGCCCCGAGAAGTGGAACAGAGACACCGTACCGAGCCGCCTCCCCTGCGCGTCGTGGATCTTTAGTCCGCCGGACGGGCTGACCGCACTGGAGCCTTCAAACTTAAGCCCAAGGGCGGTGGCCTCTTCGACGATGGCGACGAAGTTCGTGACCGACGCCGGTTCGTTCGCTTCCAGCCACTCCCGGTATGTCTCTGCATCCCACACTGTCCGGTTCTGGGCGGCCGATGCCGACTTCGCATCCGCTAGTTCCTCGCCGTAGGTCTGGGCCATCAGTATCTCGATCGAGCCCTGCCTGAGCCGGGCGTATTCGATGGCGATGATCGACGTTTCCGGTCCGGACATGGCGTTGAGGTATTCGGTCATCCGCTTCAGCGGCTCGTTGATCGCCTCGACAGCCAGGACAATCCGAAACCGGCCCTGCTCGAGATTCCGGGCGACGGCGTCCCGCAGCCGGACGCCGTCCTCGTCGGCAGGGAACGGTGATCGACTGGTCCGATCCTGCCAGCGGGCATCGAAGTCCTCGATGCCCATCTTCCACAAACGCGAGGCATAGTCGAACATCTGGCCCACAATCTCGCGCCGTATCTGCGGGTTGCTGGCGAGCTTGCACTCCACGAGCGTCACCTGTCCGTCGGCATCCACAACGACCACGTCGGCCGGCCCGGCTGCCGATTGGAACTCCCGGCAGGTCACGGCGTCGGCGCTGACGCCCGGGATGAGCTCCGGGTGCTCGGCGAGGATCTGCTGCAGCTCCGCTTCGGCGGCATACCCGGCGGGGTCCGGCTCGCGCCACGTGCCGTCCGGCTGCCGGATGAGGATCTGTCCCATGTCCCCGGTTTACCCGGCTTCGTCGGCCAGCGTCCAGATCTGTTTGAGCGGAAGTTCGCGTCGCACCCGGGCCGGGAGGGAGCCGTAGTGCTCCTGCAGCTGCGCCACCACTTCATCAGCGTCCCAAACCCGAATGGCAAAGCGTTGGGATTCCAGCAATTTCCTGGCCTGTCTGGTGAGACCGCCCCACGCTATGAGCAGGCCCTGGTCCGCGCCGTGGATTGCCAGCGAACCGTGCAGCTGCGAGACGGTAGGCGAATCCACCGGCGATGCCTGGCTTTTCACTTGCACAATCAACCGTGGCGGTTCGAGGCCGAGGATTCCTTTCCCCGCCACAATGTCGATCCCATCGTCGGTTCCTTCACCGTGCTCAGTGCACACGTAACCCGCGCTCCGGAGGATATCGGCGATAAGCCCTTCCATCTTGTGTCCGGAGAAGGCCTCGATGAGCCGGCTCGCAATGGAGTCAGCGGCGTACCGCGAGACATCCACCGGGGGTTCTACAAGTTCGGGGTCATCCATCCGGACTGAGGGAGTTGAGGGGGTCGGAACAAGTATGGGTTTGGATGAACCCACGCGCGCCCCTGGATCGGATCCTCCTGAAATGCACGCGCGAAGCCGGTATTCGGCGTCGTTACGCTGGATTTGGCAAACCGTAGAGAAGGCACCGAGGGAGTACAGCAGGTCCTGCTTGATCCGCGATCGGGCGAGATCGGTGACTTTCCACGTCACCCGGCGCACATGCCTGCGCTGAGGGTCCGGATCGTCTAAGTAGGTGTACTCGCTGTCGATGCTGCCAATGGCGACCTCCGAGGTTCGCTTCAAGGGCATCACAACCAAGTCGCCTATTTCCATGCGGTCCTTCAGCGCCCACAGCTGTGCCGCGAAATTCTTCACAGCGCCGCTCGAGCTGTTGGGAATACCTTGGCTCACCTTGCGCGCCACATCTTCGCGAGTGACGCAATCGGTTAGAGAGTCGACGTCGCCATACCCAGCGCCCGTGTAACCGTTATCCAAGGCCCATTGTTCGCGCTCTCCCGCGCTGCCAGCCCTCACCATCCATGCCGTCATAGAACCACCTCCCCTAGCTGTTACCGTCGAGGCAGTCTACGGGAAGTTGAACGAACCACAGCCGTCGTGCATGTGGGTACCGATCGTATTTGTGCTATTAACGCTCCTTCGCCGCGCTCTTATAAAGGGGACGTTAATTGCATGCCGAACACCCGGAGCCCGCATCATTACGTCCGCCTGTCTTCTCCCCACTCCTCGTACCCGAGCGGAGCATCGTTCAGCTCGTCTCGACGTGCACGCCAGTCCGGAAGGACCTTGTCCATCAGGGCGACGAACTTCTCGCCATGTCCACGTTCACGAAGGTGGACGAGTTCGTGGACGACTATGTACTCCAGACACCGCGGAGCTTTCTTCGCCAACTCCGGGTTAAGCCAGATTGTCCGAGACGCGCTGACACACGTACCCCATTTGGTCTTCATTCGGCGCACGATGAACTTATCCGCTTCCACCCCGAGGATCGACTGCCACTTTTCCAAAATTGCGGGCAAGGCAGCCTTCAGCTCCCGTCGATACCATCGATCGAGTGCCCCGAAGCGCCCGCGGGCATCGGTTTCAGGTGGAGTGACCACCCAGAGCGTGCCGCCTTTGATCTCGACACCGTAGGCACCGCTGGACTTGGATACATCGAGGAGATACCGCTGTCCCCACACGTAGTGAGTCTCACCGGAGACCATCTTCCTCTCAGTCTGCCTAGCCGCGCTCCTAAGCTGCTCCCGCTGCCGCTTGATCCACGATAGCCGCTGTACGATCGCAAGCCGGATCGCCTCTTTAGACGTCCGGTGCGGTGCAGCCACGCGGACCCCGCCCTCCGGTGGGTATACAGAGATGTGCATATTCTTGATGTCCTTGTAGACGACCTCGACATCAAGTCCGGCAACGGTGAGATAACCGTTAGTGATACTCATCATTGTTCTTCAACACCTCGATGAATGCCGCCAGCGAGTCCTCATCAACCCCGGCCAATTCCTTGCGGAGCTCACGAGCTAGCGCACGTTCCTTCATCTTCCCTGCACCCGAGTCGGCCCACCCATGCTCCTTGCTGGATTGAATCCGGTAATGAAGTGCCTTGTAGTCGACGGCAAGGCCAGCCGGTTGCCACACGAAGTCCACGATGGCCCGACGGGACGGAGTGCTCGCCCATTCCGGGTAGGCCGTGCCGTCAGCAGATTCCCTAGTGCCGACCTTCTTCGTTAGCTCGATGAGTGTTCGCAGGTACTCCGCATAGTTCTCGGCATCTTCCTTCTGTTTCTCTATGAGCGCGTCGAGAAGTTCAGACATGTGGTCGTAGTACCGCGGGTTCATGGCATGCTCATCCACGATCGTCTTACGGACGTTGTTGATGATCGTTTCTGCAGCAGCGGCTGGGCTGCTTTTGATTCCAGCTGGCAAGGTGCTGATGGCATCGCCGCCTCGTTCGACGATCAGCTCAACCAAGCTTTTCTCTAGGTCGGCAACCTGCTCGACGGGTGCGGCATTGATGTAGTTGTCCAGAAGTAGCCGCATTCCGGCCTCGTACTGTTTCATGTCGACGTTCTCGCCTGCACCGGCCTCAACTTCGGTCTTGACCGCAGCGTAATGGGCGACCTCGGCCTTTATCGACGCGAGCTGACCAGCAGTGTACCCGGCGGCTTCCCCGTCGCTTGCAACGTCCGCGAAGGCACGTACGAGGGTCGCTACCGATTTGTACAGCAGGACCCGTTTTGCCTCGTTGTCCTTAATCTCCGCGGCATCTCCTGGCGTCGAGGCCACAAAGTAGTGCTGATACTCCAACGTGCCTTTGGGCGCTGCGACTGCCTCGCACAGGGTCCGCACCGCATCAAGAGCGTCTTCGAGGTCCTGGCGGTCCTGCTCGCTCCGGTCGGAAATCAAGCCCTCCACGTCGTCGTCGTCATACTCGCCAAACGCCTCGGAGGTGTAGTCCGTCACGGTCTTGTCAAGAGACTTGAAGAGGTCGCGATAATCCACAATGTATCCGTACGCCTTGTCATCGCCGTCAAGACGATTGACGCGGCAAATCGCTTGGAAGAGGCTGTGGTCACGCATCGTCTTGTCAATGTACAAGTACGTTGCACTTGGAGCATCAAAACCGGTCAGAAGTTTGTCGACCACAATGAGGAGTCGCATCTGGCCGGGCTTCTGGACGAAGATCTTCTTGACGTCGGTGTCGAACTCTTCAACCCGGCCTACTGCCTTGTCGGGGTGCTCGCCGAAATGGTCGGCAAGCATTCGGCGATAAATGTCGTACTTGCGGAGCTCTTCTGTGTCTCCGTCACCTGCGTCTTCTTTGGAGATAGCAGTCGGGCTGGGCTTGTAGCTGGTGACGATGGCAACTTTGCCTTTGAACCCGCTCTTCACGAACGCCTCAAAGAACGTGCAAGCCTGATATACCGAGTCGGTCACCAACATGGCGTTTCCCCGCCCGCTGAGCAGCCTCGGCTGGGTCTCCATGTCCATGAGAATGTCCTGGACGATCTGCGCCGAGCGGGGCGCCGAAGAGAAGACCTTCTGCATCGTGCCCCACTTCCTTTTTAGCCGCGCCTTCGACAGGTCGGTAAGGTTGCGGGTCTTGGCGTCGAACCACTTGTCTACGGCTACGGATCCCTGAAGGACCTGTTCAACCTTGCGTGCCTCATACTTTAGATCCAGCACGACGCCGTCACGAACAGCTTCGTCGAACTTGTATGTATGGATAAACGCGCCAAAGGTCTCGATGCTGGTCTTCTTGTCACTCTTAAGAAGTGGCGTCCCAGTAAAACCGATGAACATCGCCCCTGGCAGCAGCTCCTTCATGATGCGATGCATCTTGCCGCTCTGCGTGCGATGTGCCTCGTCGACGAACACAAAGAGGTTGCCCTTCGCGCTGAACCCTTCAGGGATATTCGTCTTGAGTTCCTTCGCGAAATCCTCGGCACTGTTACCGCGAGCAGGATCATCAGTACCGCGGAACTTGTGCACCAGCGAACATATGAGCGGAGGGTTCGATTTGTTGAGGGTGGCGAGCATGTCCGCCCCCGACTGGGTGCGGACGATCTTCTCCCCGACACCGGAAAAACCGTCCTCGATCTGCTGATCCAGCTCGGTACGGTCAGTGATAACCAAAACGCGTGCATTACGCTGGGTCTCCAGAATCCACTTGGCCAGCCACACCATCGTCAGGGTCTTGCCCGACCCCTGTGTATGCCAAATGATGCCGCCCTCCCGCTTCGCGATCCGTGTCTGGGCAGCCTTCACCCCGAAATACTGATTATGGCGCGGGGACTTTTTGACACCAGCATCGTAAACGATGAAGTCGTGGATGACTTCCAGGAAACGTTCCTTGGAGCACATCTGTGTGATCGCGAGGTCTAATTCCGCGTTCTCGCCTTCCTCCTTCCATCGCAACCAGTACTTCTCCGGGGTCTCGATAACCCCGTAGTACAGACCCTCGACGTCGTTTCCCGCGAACAACAACTGGACGGTAGTGAAGAAGGGGCGGACGAAGTCATGACGTTGGTTGCCAATGTTCTGGCGAATACCACTGGCTGCGCTTACGGTCGAGCGCTTCAGCTCGATCACGCCCAGCGCGATTCCGTTGACGTAGAGCACGAGGTCGGGACGTTTACTGTGCTCGCCCTTGATCGTGACCTCTTCGGCCACGACGAACTCGTTCTTCGCCGGGTCCGTCCAGTCGATAAGGTGGACTGACTGGGTCGTCTCCCCGACGTCGGCCTTGACCTTCGCACCGTACCGGAGCAGTTCATAAACCTTGCGATTCTGGTCATACAACGATGAGCCGCGCCCGAACGCAGCGGCTGTCAGAAGCTGCTGTACCGCTCGAGAGACCAGAGCCTCGTCGTATCCTCTCCCCAGCAGGTATGCACGAAGCTTCGCCTCATCGACATTGCGGTTATCCTGATCGTTCAGGTTCCCGCCGTAGGCGTATCCCAAATCGTCACGAAAGAGCTTGACGATCCGGTCCTGCGTTTCGCGTTCCTTCTGACCTACTATGCTCATTCTTTCCCCCCAAATGGAAGACGGGTTCGACCCGTCAAAAGCTCCTGCATCATCCCAATCTTGACAGCGCGCGCAGACTCAAGCCGATGCTCCGACGCTTCGATCTCAGCGTCAGCATTCTGCAAGACCTCGGCAATAGCATGCTGCTCATCGATAGCAGGAAGTCTAAATCGAAGCGTCGACAGTGCACCCGCACCGATATGCACTACTGCATCACCCTGTCCACGACTCGCCTTTTGAGCAGCCAACGATGGAGTGTTTAGGAGCGACGCGAGGAAAATAGGATCGAAACCAGCCCCACGCAGAACGATGATGTCCCCGCCGGCCACAGCAGCCACCTGGCCTACATAGGCGACCACCATACCGATTTCAGCCTTAGTCTCACCAGACCCAGCGAAAAGCAGGTCTCCTGACCTGACCGGCAAAGCCGATATAGACACGTCGGGATCTACGAACGAAACGGTTTCGCGAGCATAATCGCGATATACAGTGTAGAGCTCACCGTATCGAATGCACGGAACGCCGGAAGAACGTACTTTATCTCGAGTGACTCCGCGCCCCTTGAGGAATACCCCGAGATGACCAAGTTCGACCTCGCGCCAGTCGCCCGTAAATCCGGGAAGGCGGGTGCGGCCGGTAAGGAGCTCCTGCATCATCCCCTGCTTGACTGCACGCTTCTTCGCAATTAGCCGCTCCAGTGACACCACAAAAGCATCAACATCGGCAAGCCTTGCGGCGATCTCATCACGCTCCGCTTCCCCTGGATAGCGAACTCGGAAGCCCCGCAAACTTGCGTTGGTGATCTGATTGATAGTAGCGCCGAGATGCTCGTCTACCTGTCGTTTAAAGTCGCCCGATTCAAAGAAATATCGCAAATATGAGTTGAGAGGCGATCGAAACACCGCCATGAACGCACCAAACGTTTCGCCAGCGACTCGATTGTCTAGGTACAAGCTCTTACCGATGAGCCTACGGCTGCCGTTGCGAACACATATCAGCACATCCGATTCGCGAACACGAATTTTCTCCGGTATCTGGGCATTAACTTGCACGGTGTCCGTCAGGTCCAACCGACCGCGTTGGATATTTGACGATCGCAGTACGAGTGTCCCGCTGCTAGAAACCTGGTTCGGCGAATACGTGAGTCCAATAAAGGCCTCACCGAGCTCACCCAAGGTTGCCTCGGTCCAGCCAGTCATGCTCGGATTCCAAGTTCTGACAGGTGCAGGTCAACCCTCGCAGCAAAATGGCTGGCTGCAGCGTCAAGCTCATCCAAGGTGTTCGCGTAGCGGGTCGCGAGCGCCGCAAGCCGCGCGATTAGAGTCTGGCTGAGCGCCGTCACTTCGCTGTTGATCTGACGTTGGAGGGTTGCCCCCCACTTGCGGTTAATGATGAGGTCTTGCACCTCGCACTCGCTAAGGCCTTTGTACTTCGCGACGGTCTTCTCATTGAGTGCGATGGCCGCGTCCTTGACGGCGCTCTTCCCATTCGCTTCTGCCGCGTATAGGGCGATGACCTTCTTCAGGGCAGCGATCTCATCGGGGTCACCCTTGGCGATCTTTCGCTCCTTGAACGCTGCCTTCGCCGAAGCATTGGTAAACTTGCCTTCGTCGTCAGCAGTGTCGAACAGCGGCCCGCCTTCGACGGCGTACTCTTCTATGTACTCAGCAACCGC
Organism: Arthrobacter sp. zg-Y179; assembly: GCF_020907345.1. Lineage (NCBI taxonomy): Bacteria > Bacillati > Actinomycetota > Actinomycetes > Micrococcales > Micrococcaceae > Arthrobacter > Arthrobacter sp. zg-Y179. The sequence goes on from NZ_JAJJOB010000010.1 coordinate 367,388, forward strand.
TAGGGTGGCTGCATCGCGTGCCTCGGTGAGGCGTTCCAGTTCGGCCTGCTCGGCAGCGAAGTAACGGGCGACCACGTGTTCGGGCGGCAGGAGGTCCATGACCCAGCGTTGCGCCTTCACACCGGTGCCGAAGACGATGTGGGCCTCTTCGTACTTAGGTTTATTGTTCTTATCCTTCCATGCCCGTGCGGCGCGAGGCTGCACCGACTGGACCCACCCTTCACTGACGATCAGCGACACGTCGTCGTGCATGACGCGGTTCCAGTAGCTCATGAGCTGCTCATACACGGCGTACTCGTCGATCAGCGGTCGTGGCCGGAACGCGTCAAGGAGAGCCTCCGAGATCTCGTGAATGAGATCAGCGGGTTTGGTGGTCGGCTCGATCGATTCGAGAAGACCGCGCTTGCTTGCCCACCACCGCTGCACCGTGTTCACAATGTCATGGTCGAAAGCCTCGTACTCGGGGGAGCCAGTAACCATTGATCGAATCTCGCGCGGTTCGACCTTCAACTCCGAGTAGCCGTCACGCAATGGTATGAAGAGCTCACTGCGGAGGTTCGGGAACGCATCCCAGTAGGGCTGAAGTTCGTCAAGGTCGCGGTTCGGGATGCCGCCGTGCACGTGGGCCCGGAGGTCCTGAATGTCTTCGGGCTCGGCAGAGTCGATGTAACGGGGAATGTTGAGGTTGTAGTCATTCTTCGGATCCGCGATCTCGCTGGTGGGTACCATGCGGGAGTAGCGGGCGATCTCTTTGCCACTAGTGAAGGCGTCGACGATCTTATGCATATCGCGCGGGCGCAGTCTGTTTTTAGGACCGTCCTTGGCGAACCCCTTGCTCGCGTCGATCATGAAGATGCCTGTGCGTGTCTGGGCGTTCTCCTTGTCGAGCACGATCAAGCAGGCGGGGATGCCAGTGCCGTAGAAGAGGTTCGCGGGCAGACCCACGATCGCCTTGATGTACCCACGTCTAATGAGTTCGGTACGGATCCTCGCCTCGGAGTTCCCCCGGAACAGCACTCCATGCGGGAGGACGACGACCCCCTTGCCTCGTGGCCGTAACGACTTGACCATGTGCAGAAGAAACGCGTAGTCGCCGTTCTTGTCCGGCGGCGTATCGAAGCCATCGAAACGGCGGAAGGAAAAGTCGAAGCCGTTTTGCCAGGTCTTGACCGAGAACGGCGGATTAGCTACGAGGTAGTCGAATGTCTGGAGGTTGCCGTTATAGGTGAACTTCGGATTGGCCAGAGTGTTGCCCTGGCGGAGGTCGTGGGTCTCATTGCCGTGGAGAATCATATTCATTCGGGCTAGGGCCCAGGTAGCGTTGTCGTTCTCCTGACCGTAGATCGTCAGTCCGTTGGGTGCGGCATCGGCTACCTTGATCAGCAGGGATCCGGATCCACAAGTCGGATCGTAGACCGTCGTGGACTTCGGGGTGTCGGCCGGGATCTCGAGCAGCTGCGCCATCACACGTGAGACTTCTGCAGGGGTATAGAACTGGCCCTTGCTCTTGCCTGATTGGGTGGCGAAGTGCCGCATGAGGTACTCATAGGCGTCGCCTAGGAGATCGTCACCTTCGGCGTTGGAACCGGTGAAGTCCATGTCCTGGAAGATGCCGATCAGGTTCGAAACCTTGTCCTGCAACTCCTTGCCGGAGCCCAGCTTGGCTGGGTCGTCGAAGTCTGCGTTGTTTATAACGCCCAACAGGTCGTTCTCTTCCGCGAGGCGCCTGACCGCCACATTGACCTTTTCCCCCACGTCTGCGTTACCTTTGAGCGAGATCAAATAGTCGAAGGAGCCGTCATCGGGGACGTAGATGAGCGACGATTTATCGGCCTTTGCCTTGTCGGAGACATATTTCACGAACAACAGGGTGAGGACGTAGTCCTTGTACTGGCTGGCATCCATCGAGCCGCGCAGCTCGTCGGCGCTGCTCCACAGCGATGAGTACAAATCAGATTTTTTCAGTGCCACGACTCATTCTTTCTACGTTCATATCGATACTCCGAGCCGAGGAAGCTTCCCAGACCCGCCATACTGCTTAAAGTCAATCGGATTCATCCCGAGTCCAAGACCCCGACACCTTCGGACCACCTGTTAAACGGCGAGGGATTCCCGAACCCGGCCCACCCCGAGGCTGACAGTGAGGGGTCGATGAGTCGTGTCTGCGTGGGGGGCTCGCCGATACCGCACGCTTGTTTCGCAATCCAGGCCCAGAGTCTCGTCTGCCCCAACGATACCGCTTCCTCGTGCCCTCGCTTTGGGGCAAGTCCTCCCAGGTTCGCACCGTTTCCCGGCGACTTCATGTGTCCCCGCGAGTTGTCCCAATGCCCCGCAGCCCACCTGCCCTCGACCATAGAAGCACCAGCACGGCGGGTCATTCACTAGCTCGGTTCAAGTGGTCCACTTCGATCCGCCCGGTCGAGACTGCATCCCGAAGACTTTCCATATACGCCTCGGCCTGGTCAGCTGCTTGGCGGGCGGTCACGGTGAATGCCATGAGCTTGCGGATAATTTGACCAAGCTCCTGCTGGACATCGATGGGAAGGTGCGGTAAGAGGAGCTGCTTCACGTCAACACGCATAACCGTGGTGCCTGTTCGCATTGCCTGGTTATGGCCCGCCATTAATTGATGGGCGACGAAATCTGCGTCCCAAGCGTTACCGAGCCCTCGCACAATACTCACGTTGCGATCTACTTCGAGACCGGCCTCCGAACACACAATTGCTTCAATCCGGGAACCGGCAGTTGTCACCAGAACATCGCCCACTTTGGTGCTAGCGCGCCCGTTGGCATTACTTTCACTCATATCCGGCAACACCTCCGGCGTCCCTGTGCGGATCGATCTCTGGGTGATCACCCGCATGGTCTCGAGTGTTACATCATCAGTCCGTGTTTTGCTCCTGAGGTAGTTCCCGTGCAATATTTCCAGGCCAAGCTCTGGCAAAGGTCGAAGCGGAAATCCATCTTCTGCGTGGCGAACTGAGACCAATTTTGGAACTGATGGCCATGACCGGGTTGCCGTTCCAAACTCTGTGGCCGCCACATGCACGGAGCTAATGGTTTTCTCCACGTCCTCCACGGTCATCTCAGTCATGGATGTTACCCAACGCTGCGGCATTAGATTCGCGTCGGGAGCCATGAGGTCCGCGATGGGAACGGCGACAGAAACGCGGCTTGACCCGTCTCCGCTCGTTCGCCATCTTTCGACTGCGGCGGTTGCAGTGCTGAATGCCAGTCTGAAGTCACGCTTTCCCCTGGCATGCTCCTCCGACCCTTGGGCGAATTTCGATACATCGATCATTAATACTTCACCAGGCAATCCCTCCTTATCCCTCCTAAGGAGGACGATGCTGATCGGTATCCCGGTATTGAGCTGTGTGCGGGCAGGGAGGCTGACGACGGCTTCGATAGCCCCCTGCGCCACCATCCGCTGCATGATGGCCTTCTCCGCTCCGCCCCTATAGAGCACGCCGGGCGCTACCGCTACTGCTGCGGTTCCTCCATCCGCCAGTGCCTGATACGCGAGCTGAAGCCATGCGGTGTCCCCTCTGGACAAGGGAGGTTTACCGAATGGCCACATTCGACCTTCAACGTCCCTTGGACGCAGCCGCAGACCAAATGGAGCATGAACAGTGATTCGATCGAATTCCGTAGTAGGGATCCACTCAAAAAGGTCTCCCGCATGGAGTTGAGCCACAACCCCATGGAGATATAGATAACACGCCGCGTACCGACTCATCGACTTATTGATTTCGACACCGTGAAGTTCCAGACCGCGGTCGCGCTCAGCAGCAGTGAGGAGGTTCTGTCCACCTCCAAATCCAAAGTCCGCGTAAGAGTGCGCCCCGTCAGGCAGGAGCGAGAGCAGGAATTCAGAGAAACCAGGAGTAGTGAAATGCTCTCCGTATCCCGCCTGGGGATCCTTTAGTGCAAGAGCTGTCGTATCACGGGCGACTCCCGCTAAGTCGTCGGCTTGGGCAATTGCATGAAGCAGATCAACCAAAACAGCTTCATCGGAGTTCCGTTCATAATCGTCAACCCAGGCCATAATGGCATCGCTGAGAAGGGGAGTCTCCCGAACCAGGGACTCCCTGCACGCGTGCGCCAGTCTGTGCAGACTGTGCGGCTCGCTCAATTCCGGTAGATAACTAGGACGATTTATACGGGCCCAATGGGTCAAGGCGAGAGCGGGAATCACCGTCCGGGGAATATCGCCCATTTGAAACCGCCCCCGCAGCATATTAAATAGTCGAAAGGCAAAATTCGGGTCCTGAATGTCGACGTCCTTCCCGGTTTCTCGGATCCACGCCTTAACTTCCGACAGAGCAAACAAAGGCCGTTGTTCGCTTCCACCCACGGGCTTAGGAAAGGTAGCGTCACGTTTTCGCCAGTTGCTGATGGTGGGCATCTTCAGCCCAGTAATACCCGCTATGCCGCTGAGATTAATCAGCTCTTGGTTCTGATGGGTTTCCAATTAGGCAATATCCTTTTCGTGACACTCGATTGAAAAACTGACGGTCTCGCGTGCCAGCATCCGCCTGGTTTGCAAAATGAAACCCGAGGAAGTCTTTATGCCGACCCAGTATCCACTCGCCACCTTCTCCCCGTGGCTCGGTTTGCAGCGCGCACTCCTTAAGTGAAAAACGTATCACAGAGTTTTCACGACAACAAGTGTGTGAACATGTTTCCAGGGCGGACTGCCCAATCATTTTGGGTTTGTTCGTGGGCAGCCAGAACCCAGCGCACACGCGTCAACCCCTACCATGACGGGCCAGAGCCGACGCCAGCAAACTCCGGCACCAGCCGGAACGATGAGGGGGAATCGTGCGCTGCATACCGGAAGAGCCCGACTTTCAGGACGGGCACCTAGCCGAAGAGGCGGTCTGGAACGCCCTGCGCGCCCAACTGCCCGACGACGTCGTGCTGGCGCACTCGGTCCAGCTGCGGCACGGCCGCGCCGAACACGAGATCGACATTCTGGTCCTCTGGCCCGGCGTCGGCATCGCGGTCGTCGAGGTCAAGGGCGGCCGGGTGTCCGTGGAGAACGGTCAGTGGTACCAGAGCGACAGGACCGGCAAGCGCCGGATGGAAAGCCCCGTCGCCCAGGCCCAGAGCGCGCAGCACGCCTTCAAAGACTGGATCAGCGGCCGCCTCGGCACTCCCCTGACCAGCCGCATCACCTATATGGCGTGCTTCCCCTATTCCGATGTGCAGCCCGGCTGGGAGATGGCCGGCACACCGCGCAGCCTCGTCATCGACCAGGCGGAGCTGGATACCGGATGCGCCGCAAAGATTCGGGCAGCAATCCAGACGGAAGGGCAGGGGTCCGTCCCGCTCTCCCCCAAGTACCTCGAGCGCATCCTTCCCCACCTCTCCGGTGATCTGGCCCCGGCAGACCGTCCGGGTCTGGACGCTGCCGAGCTCGAAGACCATCAGGAACGGCTCACCACCCGGCAGAAGGTCCTGCTGGATTCCACCCGCTCGATCACCCGCGCCCGCTTCGTCGGCGGCGCCGGCAGTGGCAAGACCTGGCTCGCCGTCGAGAAGGCCAAGCGCCTCGCCAAGGACGGCCAGCGCGTCGGGCTGTTCTGCTACAACAAGGGACTTAGCCTGCACCTGCGCCGCGAGGTCGCCGGCTGGAAGCAGGCCCGGCCGGTTTTCGTGGGCGAGTTCCACGACTACGTGCAGTCCCTGGGCGTGCCCGACGGGTCCGGGCAGGAGTACTTCGATGAGGAGATGCCGCGCCTGCTCAAGGAGCTCGCAGACCTCCTGCCGGTCGAGGAGAAACTGGATGCCGTCGTCATCGACGAGGCCCAGGACTTCGCCCCGCTCTGGTGGGAGGCGCTGCTCGCATGTCTGAAGAAGCCCGACCACGGCGGGGTGTACGCGTTCATGGACGAGCGACAGAACGTCTACGGCCGGTGGGACGCGGCAACCGCGGGAACGGCCGACGACCCCACTGCCGGGCTCGTCACCCTGCACATCGATGAGAACCTGCGCAACACCAAACGGATCGCACATACCTTCCGCGGGTTCGCCGGCGAACACTTCTCGCCCCGCGGCGGGGACGGGCTGCCGGTTCGCCTCGTCGCCTGCGCCACCGAAGATGCGCTGGACGTGGCGAGCGACTGCGTGGACGCGCTCATCGACGAGGGCTGGGCGGCCAACCAGATCGCCCTGCTCACCACCAACAAGCGCCACCCGATCCATCAGGATTATTACGAGTCCCAGCGCATCCCCGAGTACTGGAAGTCTTTCCACGACGACGACGCGGAGTTCTACGGGCATGTCTTGGGGTTCAAGGGGCTGGAGCGCTCGGTCGTAATCCTCTGTGTGAACGGGTTCAAGGACCTGGCCCGGGCTCCGGAGCAGCTCTATGTCGGGCTGTCCCGGGCGCGGTGTCTGCTGGTGGTGGTTGGCGATCCGGAGCTGATTGCTGATGCCGGCGGGCGGGAGCTGGAATTTGCGTTGGGGCGGGCGGAGGGGTGGAGTCCGTCGACGCATGACGCGGCGCCTAGAAAGGCAAATAGCGTTTCCCGGATGCGAGCCTCTTCGTCCCTCGGCATGACTGCTCTCTTCGACGGTGGCGCGTATTGATCCAACCTTTACACTTCACTTAACTGCCACGGCTGTGAGGGCGATACCGAACGAGTAAATTCACGGACAATACTAGGATGGGGAAATTGCTAAATGCCGTACACATATGACACTGCTGACTGGAAGAATCTGGTCGAAAAGTCCCTGGCCGCTACAGAGGCTGGGAACCTTACTTGGGAGCAAGACGAAAACTATTCATCCGATTCCAACGCCTTCCACTTTCTCGCCCACAAAGGTCCCACCACCCTCGGACTCTTTGGCCGCCGTCGGGGGTTTTCTTACCAGATGTCGTTTAGTCGGGAGGTCGAGGGAGATGAAGTATCAGGTGACAAGATCAAGGTAACCAATAAGAGAGCCGCTGAGGGAATTCCATTTGACCTACTCTTTCGGGCTGTCAGGGAGCAAGTACGGTTAGCCGCGCTGGAGGCGGAAAAGCAAGCTGAGAGCGCGACTCTTGCCCTCGTTCTTGAAAGCATCGATACCGGTGTCGCACTGGATGAAGAACGACAGCTGTCGCTAGTTCCCCTTACATCGCATAACAACTGGGATACAGTGATCAGCCGGCTAATCACTGCTACACGAGAAGGTGCAGTGAAGTGGGTGCTCGATAATCAGAGTGGTGGCCATGTCTACACCGTCGAGCGAGGCACTTTCACATACTTGGTCGAGAAGGACGCACGACCTGACAATGGATTCGTCCTCTGGATCGACGTCGGGGAGGGAGATTTGTGCTCTACACAACAGTGGGACGACAGCCTTCTAGAGACCTTGGCGGAGCTCATCGGTCTTCCCACTCGGATCGCTGAGGCCCAGTTCGAGAAAATCGCTAAGGCCGCGTTATTTGAAGACGTACTAAAGGACCTCGAGAGCGAGAAAGGTTCGCGATAGCGCAGCTGAAGATTGCAGGACGCACCTCTGAATCTGTCTGACAATGGTGGGCGCCATCGCCGGGGTGCGGATCGCGGCCTCCGTGACGCGGAATTTGTTCTGGTGAGGACATCATGATTGGTCCGGCCTTCCGCACCTCGTCCACCCGTTAGGCGGGCTACCGATTTGGCGGCCCGCCTAACGCAGACGGCAGCCCCCTACTCTGGGTGTTTGCCGCTGTAGACCCAGCTATAGAGAACGCTGTACAGCTCTGACTGACCAGCGAATCCTGCCTGCGACCACATCCAGAGATTCCCCGGAATTTTCGCCCAGTCCACTGCAGCCAGTTTCCCGATGAGCTGGGCAAACCTCTGGTCAAAGTTGTCATGCTCCAGGGCACTCGCTATGACGTTCTGACCCAGCCTTGCCAGGGAGGCCACACCTACCAGTTCTTTTAGCCGGTACGCGACATCCGCCTCAACCACTTCACCGTCGTCGTTCGTGATTTTCCGCGGCTCGTTATTCCAGGCATCCGGGCAGGCTTCTGCGACCAGCCGCCAGAAATCACGGGCAATCCTTTCGGCGTTCAGGTCCCTGGCATCAACGCGCTCAAGAATCTCTTTAGAGAACATGGAAGCGGTGGAACGTCGTGGGATTGATAGTGAGTTGTAGCAACGCAGCGCGTGGTTACTTGGCAGTGAAACGATGCGGACGGATCAACAATAAATTCAGGGTCACAAAGCAACAGCACTAGCGTCGACGTAGACGTCGCCAGGCATCGGCCGGTGCAGCTTCCACGTGATAGCGATAGGTTTTGATCCCGTGTGCGACATGTAGTCCATTTGCCCCAGGCAGGTGTAGGCCATGGTCAAACCCGAGTCGTCATTTTCACGTGGCCGGGTGAACAACAGCACCTGACTGCCTGCCTTCTTGTGGTCCAGATACCGCTGACCGGTTGGACTTCCGGGAGCCGTCGCGTTCTGGGATTCCCAATGGAACACTTCAGGACTCATCGCGTAGTCCTTGTACATGATTGACGCTGCCCTGTCCTTGGCATCCTTTTCGAGCGTGACGAAGAAGGCGTCAGTCTTTGTGTCCTCACACCAAGCAACGCCTTCCCGGTGTCGCGCCCGGCGTCCTTCCAACGAAAGGTAACCCAAAGCAGCGAGGACTTCCTCGCGCCGGTAGGTTGCGTGGGAGTACAGCGGCACGTGCTGGAGGCCGCGGCCCAGGCCTTTGGGCGCGTAGCGGGACCGCTGGATGCCCAGATCCATGAGCTGTTGGATTTCAGAAACAACGGGTGGCAGCGCGCGCACAAAATCCAGTCCGGCGTCGTAATCAGAAAAACCGCCACCTTCCGGCCACAGGGCGAAGAACAGCATCCGGGCCAGCGTCTGCTCCCGGTTGCTCAACTGGTCATAACGCGGAGAGTCTTCCGAAACGAGACGGGCATAGGTTTCAGCACGTTCCGGATCGTCAACACATAGGAACGTCGTCATGCGCCGAAGGAGAATAGCCTCCTCAGCCACGGACAGGGCAGGTTTTCCTGCAATAACGGCCTCCGGACCATAGACCAGGTCGAGGAGACCCGCGTCCCGGAGCAGCGCTGTCCATGATTCACCGGTCTTCCGGTAGATGTCCTCGAGGCTGAGCCCCGATTCCCGCAGAAAGTCCTCGAGTCTAAGCTCCCCATGGGACTGCACATCCGCAACGAGCTGGCGCCTGTTGAATCGGAGCTGGGTACGAATGTTGTCGAGGATGATCTTCTGCGCCACCCTGTCCAGCACAATCTGCGATCCGGACGGAAGATATGGGAATTCATCCTCCACAGCTTTTGCGAGCGTTTTGCGTCCCAACCCGGTCAGCGCGCGGAGTTTGGTCTCGAAACGGAACTCGCGATGCTGTTGCCCGATGTAGTCCAGCACGGTGAGGACCGATTTGTCCTTTGCCCGGCGCAAGCCTCGGCCGAGCTGCTGTAGGAAAACGGTTGAACTCTGCGTCGGGCGAAGCAGCATGATGGTGTCGACTTCAGGCAGGTCCAGTCCCTCGTTGAAGAGGTCGACCGCAAAGATGCAGTTCAGTTCTCGTGTACGGAGCCGCCTCAGCGCATCTGCCCGTTCATGCTCCGGGGTGGTCCCTGAGACGGCGATGGAAGCGATCCCGGCTCGGTTGAAGACCTCAGCCATGTATTCCGCGTGTTGAACCGAAACGCAGAAGCCCAGTGCGCGCATCTGCTCTGTGGAAGTGACCTTGTCCCGCAGTTCCTTGATGACTTTCGCAGCACGCGCATCGTTGCCCGTATAGAGACTGCTCAGCTGGCCGACGTCGTAGTTTCCACGTTTCCATTCAATCTTCGAAAGATCCACATCATCGGAGACTCCGAAGTAGTGGAAGGGCACGAGCAGGTCGGCATCCAGCGCATCCCACAGTCGCAGTTCACTGGCGATGCGACCGCCAAAGAACTGCTCGGCAACGTTGACGCCGTCGCCTCGCTCCGGGGTAGCAGTCAGGCCGAGGAGCTCCTGAGAACGCAGGTGGTCGATCAGCCGCCTATACGTCGGCGCCTGGGCGTGATGAAACTCGTCAATGACGACGACGTCGAACGCGTCCGGGGCGAGCTTATCGATGCCGAAGGCAGCGAGGGACTGGACGCTGGCGAACACCTGCTTCCACACCGTTGGGCGGTGATCACCGACGAACAATTCACCAAAGGATCCGCTCTGCATCACGTCACGGTAGGTATGCAGCGACTGTTCCAGGATCTCTTTCCGATGCGCCACGAAAAGAAGCGACAACGGCCTCCCTGCTGCCTCGCAGAGTCGCTTGTAATCGAGTGCGGCAATAACCGTTTTCCCGGTGCCTGTTGCTGCCACGAGGAGGTTGCGGTGGTAACCATGGACTTCCCGAGCGGCGTCCAGCTCTTCCAGCATCTCCTGCTGGTGGACGAACGGCTGAAGTTCCAACCCGGTAGCTGCAGCCGGGCGCGCCGTGGATTTACCGCCGTTTCGGGCCAGAGCGGCGTCGAGTTTATCGCCGTCCCGCACAGGGTCGTACGTCTGAAAAGCCGTTTGCTCCCAGTAGCTGTCGAAAGTGACCTCGAATTTTTGCAGCAACTCGGGTGTGCCGACCGATGAGAGCCGGACGTTCCATTCCAGTCCGTCGAGCATGGCAGGCGCGCTGAGGTTAGAGCTGCCCACATAGGCTGTATCAAAACCCGTGTTCCGCCGGAAGAGCCATGCTTTGGCATGCAGCCGGGTGGCATGCGTTTCGTAATTGATCTTGATCTCCGCGCCGTACTTCACCGCGAGTTCATCAATGGCCCGGCGTTCCGTGGCACCCATGTAGGTGCTGGTGAGGACCCTCAGCTTCACGCCACGGTCCCGCAGGTCTTCCAGGGCCGGCTCGAGGAGGCGCAGTCCTGTCCAACGGATGAACGCGCACAACAGGTCAACGCTGTTAGCGGAACCCATTTCTGCTCGCAGTTCTGCTGCGAGGTTGGGGTCGTCTTTGCCGTTGGTCAGGAGCGCCGGCTTGCGCAGCGGGGTGGAGGGGCGGCGGAGGTGGCGGCGTTTCAGCGATTCCTGCGGGAAGAGAGATAGGAGCTGGGTCGGGCCAGGTTCTACGAGGTCCGCGGAGATGCTGGCTAGGACGGTGTTCGCCAGCTCCACCCTGTCTTCGGGGTTGGCTCCGTCCAAGAGGACACGGACCTTTTCCGCGATGTGCTGTGCGAGGACAACTGGAGATTCGGTGGAGGGAACGGACTCGAATATCGGGTCGAGTTCGGGATTATTATCTAGCTGTCCTTTGAGACCTCGGGTGTGCAGTTGTTCGTACAGACCCGGCACAATGCCGCCACTTTTTCCCATATTTCCCACCTGTTCAGGTTACGTCACACGCTTCAGGATTCCCGGTACGTCCGTCTGAGAATGATCTGTGCCAAGATTCCGGAGTGAGTATTCAACCTGGTGAGTCGTCCACCATCGCAGGTTAGGGCACATCATTGGACCGGCAGTGTAGAGTCAACGGCCGATCTGTGAGCTGGAATATGGGCACTTGCGCGAGAATGAGGACAACACCGGACGAGGCACGTTTTGCGTAGCTCTGGTTGATCTCGTCACGTGTGATGCTTCCGTTCCTCAAAATATGGTTGATAGCAAGTCGGAAAATCTCTATGTCGATTCGACTCCGCCTTCCATTGGAACTAACCCGCTCGACGCCAGCCCAATCGACTTCCACAATGAGGTTTCGTCTAGTTCCCTCTCCTCGAAGAACCTGTCCCGCTAACGGCATAACGTGATCCCTCCATATTTGGTCAAAAAAGGGTGCTTCATCAGTGCTCAAGCTATCCGAAGAGACCGGCGACATGGCCACCGCTGGCATCGATAGGACCTGAATACCTAGCTTTTTCGCCACCTCAAGAGCGTCCGGTAGGAATTCACCGTCAGTTACTAAGACTGCCCTGTGACAGTCGAAATAGTCTTTGGCACCGTGAAGCTCCATCACCATTTGACGGTTCACTCGCCGGGTAGTGTGCCCGTACATCTTGACCTGGATGGCCAATCGTTCATCCGCTTTTTCGGCAAAAACATCGACACCATAGTCACCAGACATAGCTGTTTGCCGGGTGCGGTACCCGAGCCCAGCAAAATGGGCTGCAATCTGCGACTCATATTCTGCAGGTGTCATAATGGGTATCCGATCAGAGAAGGGGGCATTGTTGATTATTACTTCTATGAAATCAGACTCGGTCCCGCTTCTCTAATGGTTGGAACGACGTTGGCGCGCCAACTCAGCTCCAGCAGGACGCCGACCTTTCAGAGCTTGGGCCAGCCCCTGACATTCCTTAATCAGCATTACTTGCAGTGGCGCGGTAATCATCCGATATCCCGCATCTGACCCACTACATAAACTCATTATCTGAAGCCTTTGAAGCGCTCGGGGCTTTCGATGGCATCTTGCTCGAGGATCCAAGGAGGACCATTGTGGCCGATTTTGATGAAAATGACTTGAAGAACCGTGGCTTCCTCGGTTTCAAGCAATTCCGTGAACTGGACCTGCTGGAGGTGCCCACAGCCCCTGGAGTGTACGCGGTTCTGCGAGACCGTGACCGGATTCCCCATGTGCTGGACACTTGTGTAGGCGGATGGTTCAAAGGCAAAAATCCAACTGTCGATAGGCATACCCTCACAGCAAAGCTGGCGCACTCGGCTGAAACCCTGTACATAGGGAAGGCAGATAAGGGCAGCGGAAACCGGGGATTGCGTAAGCGGATCACAGAATTCGTCCGGTTCGGCAATGGTGAACCCGTTGGGCACTGGGGTGGCCGCTGCATATGGCAGTTGGCGGACTCCCAGGACCTGCGAATTGCCTGGCTGCCGGTTCTCGACCGGCTGGCAAGCGAAATGGAAACGGAGCTTATAGACCAGTTCGTCCGTACCTACACATCGCTGCCATTCGCCAATCTGCGCCGATGACCTGCAGCCATTCCATAAACCGCGTATGTGCTACAGGACGCTGCGGCCGCCGTCTAACGTTTCCGCGCCGACGGCAAAAAGGTGCTGCTGCACTGCGTGCGTGCCGAGTCCCGGACCCCGACCGTCGCTGCGCTGTACGGGGCGCGGGTTACGCCGTTGGAAGCGCTGGAGCATGCGCGCCGGGCGGCTGCCCACTGACCATCCGAATCCGGCGTTCCGGGAGGTGCTGGCGGCGGAGAGCAGAACACCCTGACCGGTTACGACCCAGCACCTATTATTCGCCGGATTTGGCTTCGTTGACGACCATTTCCACTAGATCCTGATCCTCCACGAAGTGCGCCGAGCCTTTCCGTTGCTGGCTGAGGGCCGTCAGACGTCGAACCGCGTTTGTGCTCTCCACCCCATGCGCTAGACAAACGCCTGGACGAATTGGCTCTACAACTGCCCAAACGGCCCCTCCGCAGCAAACGCATACTCCGCAAACCGCTCTCCGATCAGCCGATGCGTAGCCGTATCCGGGTGCAGCGCGTCGGGCAGCGGGTGCACCTCGGCGTCCTCGGCCCCGTACAGACTCAGTCCGTCCAGGAAGTGCAGCTTCGGATCGTCCGTCCGGCGCGCCACCAGCGACTCCAACGCCTCACGGATCACCCGGAGTGTCAACTGGCCCGCAGCCACCCCCTCCGGCGAACCGGTAGCAACGAACTTCACCTGATCCGTGCCGAACGACGCCGGGTCGAAAGCGCCGGGACCCGGAGTGTCCTCGTGGATACCGCAGAAAATAGGCGAAATAAGGACCAGCGGCGTCTCCGGATGTCCTTCCCGGATCGTGTCGAGGAACCCGTGCACCGCAGGCACAAAGGCGCGCAGCCGCATGGAATCCATATTCACCACGTTGATGCCCAGCTTCACGCTGATGAGATCAGCAGGGGTATCGCGCATCACCTGCGCCGTGAACGGATCCACCAGGGCACTGCCACTCAGGCCAAGATTGTGGAGTTCGACGCCGCCGAGCTGGGCCGCAACCACAGGCCAGATCTGGGCCGGCGTGGCGGCATTTGAGCCGTGACTGATGGAGCTGCCGTGGTGCAGCCAAACGGGCTTGCCCGAGGAATACGGCGTCACGGGAGCATCCGAGCGCATCTCGACCAACTCGACGGCCTCGTTGTGCGGCAGCCAGACCTCAGCAACCTTTTCGCCCGCCGGCAGTCGGAACACACTGGTGTGCGAAGGACCTTCAAATGGAGTCGCCGCCCCGGTCGACATATCCACCTCGACGTAGTCGCCGCCGGTGAGCTCGTCGCTCTCGAGCAGCTTTCCGTCGACCACCAAATCCACAGAACCCCGCGGCCGGTCCGCACCGCGGTAAACCACGCGGGACGGGTGCAGCACAACCGCCAGGACCTCCGACGTCGTCGTCAGCGCCAGCCGGACACCGGACGGTTGGCCTTCCGCCGACATCAGCTGCGGATCGGGAAAACGGGTACGCACCCAGCCCGGCAGCCGGTGCGGCCGCAGACCGCGCGGTGTCGTTTCGATTTCCGCCGCTCCGCAGACCAGGGACGGGATGATGGGGGTGGTGATCATGCGGGTGGTTCTCCCAAAGGTGCGGATAGAAGGTTAGGCACCCTCAGTATAGGCGGCAAGGCGCTATAGAAGCCCCCGGACGTCCTGCCATACAAAGAGCCGTACAACTAGTAAAGTCGTCCACTACTAGGTGGATCAGATAATCCGCCTAGCCGCACTAGGTAAAGGTATTTGGGGATGCTACGCAAGGCCGAAAACGTGAAGCTTAGTCATCGACCCGGTTTTTGGACTGGTAAAGGTCCTGCTGTCCTCACCATCGGGAAAAAGGTTTTCCTTCTGCGCAAGATGTCACGGGCCGATTATCGGGACCGGATGGACTTTCAACGCCGATATCCCCGACTCGTGGCCAAAATTGCCGGCAAGAGATACTGGCACTATCAAGACTGGTTCTATTGGGAAAATGAAGGGCTAAACCCGGATCAGGTTTACGCCCTGATTACGACGAGAGAACAACGACGAGTTCAGCAGATCGAGCGCGCACAAGCCACCGTGGCGTTGGGATCCCATCCGCGGGGTTCATTCTCCAGAACACGGATCCCCGACGACGTAAAGCAGTACGTCTTGACGCGAGATAGTGGCCGATGCCAAGGGTGCGGTTCCGCGGATGACATTCAGTATGACCACATAATTCCTGTATCAAAGGGCGGCAGCAGCAATGTTGAGAACCTCCAGATACTGTGTGGATCGTGCAATCGCTTCAAATCTGATGGACTGACAACGCGTCGATGATATGAGCTGCTGATTTCTTAAACCCCCACCCGCCCCGCAAGCATCCGCTCCACACTCTCCGCCGACAGCGCATGCTGGATGGCAAGCTGGGACGCGCCGAGCATCCCGGCGTCGAGCCCGGACGAGGACTGCACAATCCGCAGATGCTGGGTGGCAAGTGGCATGGTGCGTGAATAGACCACTTCGCGCACCCCGGCAATGAAGTGCTCGCCGGTCATCGCCATGGAGCCGCCAAACACAATCACCTCGGGGTTCAGCATGCTCAGGCAGGCGGAAAGCACCTCGCCCACCTCGCGGCCGGCCTGCCGCACCGCATGTACCGCCTTGTGGTTCCCGGAGTGGACCAGGGCAACGACGTCGCGCCCGTCCTCGGCCGCCAACCCCAGGGACTGGAGCCGCGCGGCCACGGCAGGCCCTGACGCCAGCGCTTCAAGGCAGCCGCGGTTCCCGCACCGGCAGAGCAGGTCCTCCCCGGACGGCACGCGGATGTGCCCGATATCCCCGGCCACCCCGTCGGCACCGCGCAGCAGGACACCGTTGCAGATGATCCCGGCGCCGATGCCGGTGGCGACCTTCACGAAGACCAGGTTCTCGACGTCGGGCCACGCGGCTTCGCGCTCCCCCATCGACATCACGTTCACGTCGTTATCCACCAGCACCGGCACGTGGAAGGATTCCTGCAGGTAGCCGGGCACGTCGAAGCCGTGCCAGCCGGGCATGATGGGCGGGTTGATCGGACGGCCGGAGCGGTGCTCCACAGGTCCGGGCAGCCCGACGCCGACGGCGAGCAGCTCGGCAGCGGACCGGCCGGTCTCGGCCAAAAGCGCATTGCCAAGCTCCACCACGGTGTCCAGCACGGCACCCGGACCGTCACTGACGAGCAGGTCGCGGGACGCATCAGCCAAGGCTGTACCGGCCAGGTCGGTGAGGCCCACACGCAGGTGGCTCGCGCCGACGTCGACCCCCAGAACCACGCGCGCCCCGGTCTGCAGCGCAAACCGGGAGGACGGCCGCCCGCCGGTGGACACCGCATCCTCAATGGGCGCCACGAGCCCGAGGTCCATAAGCAGCTCGAGCCGCAGCGCAATGGTGGAGCGGGCCACCCCCACCAGATCGGCCAGCTCGCTGCGGGTGCGGGGCTGCCCGTCCCGCAGGAGCTGGAAAAGTTCGCTGGCCCCGGGAGCGGTGGGGTTATTCCTTATATCGACCACTGGGCAATTGAAGCATAGGGATCGACGCTACGGCGTCGGCCCGGCGACGCGAACGGTCCAACAGGCACGCTCATAACGCCCCCTTCCTTCGCCCGGTCCCCCGCACGGCGAACCGCTGCTGCAGCAGCACGGCCACCACAATGATCGCGCCGCGGGCCACGGCCTGCACCGAGGTGTCCAGGTTGTTCTGCGTGAAGACGTTGATGAGGGTGCTGAACAGCAGCACGCCCAGCACGGTGCCCACAATGGTGCCGCGCCCGCCGATCAGCAGGGTTCCGCCGACGACGACGGCGGCAATCACTTCCAGCTCATACAGCAGCCCGTGGGTGGAGGTGCCGGCGGTGGTGCGGCCCATCATCATGATTCCGGCGATGCCGGCGGTGAGGCCGGAGAGGACGTACAGCAGGACAATGTGCCGCTTCACCTTGATGCCCGCCAGCCGTGCGGCCTCCAGGTTCCCGCCGATCGCCACGGTCCGGCGCCCGAAGGTGGTGCGGTTGAGCAGGAACCAGCCGGCGACGGCCACCAGCAGGAAGATCCAGATCAGCAGCGGCACGCCCAGGAAGTTCGAGCGCATCACCGAGAGGAAATCCCGGTTGGTGACAATCTGCGTGCTGCGGCCGGAGATCAGCTCCGCCACGCCGCGCGCGGCCACCAGCATCGCAAGGGTGGCAATAAACGCCACCACGTTCCCGTACGCGATGATTACCCCGTTGATCAGGCCCGCCCCCACACCGACCGCCAGCGCCACCGCCACCATGAGCAGCCAGCTGCTGTTCGTGGCGGCCAGCTGCACTGAGGTGAGGGTGGCCAACACCGTGGTCAGGCCCATCACCGAACCCACCGAGAGGTCGATGCCGCCGGCGGTGATCACAAAGGTTGCCCCGATGGCGATCACCCCGAAAATCGAGGCGTACCGCAGGATGGTCAACATGTTGTCCAGGTTCAGGAACCGTTCCCCGCTGGTGACCGCCCCGACAATAAACAGCAGCGCCAGGGCAATGATCAGGCCAATGTTGCGTCCCGCGGAGCCGCCCAGGAACTTCCCCAGCGGATTGCTGCGGGGCACCGCCGCCGTGCCGCCGCTGGGAGGCGGCTGCAGCGCCGCCGTCGTTGATTCGCTCACTGCGCACTTCCTTTCAGCACCAGGTCAAGCACGGCGTGCTCGTCCATCTCATCTGCGTTACCGGTGGCAAGAACGCGACCGGCGTCGAGCACCAGGATCCGGTCCGCCAGGCCAATCACTTCCTCGATCTCGCTGGACACCACCACAATCGCCACGCCTTGGGCCGCGAGGCTGCGGATCAGCGCGTAAATCTCGGTCTTGGCGCCGACGTCGACGCCGCGGGTCGGCTCGTCCAGCAGCAGCACCCGGGTGCCGTGGATCAGCCAGCGGGCCAGCAGCACCTTCTGCTGGTTGCCGCCGGAGAGGGTGCGGGCGGCACGGTCCGGATCGGACGGACTAAGCTGCAGCGCTTCGGCCTGCTTCCGTGCGGCCTTCTTTTCGGCGCGTTCGTTCAGCCAGCCGTGCCGGGCGAACCGGGCAAAGGTGGACAGCGTGATGTTGCGGTAAATGGGCTCCTCCAGCAGCAGCCCCTGGCTTTTGCGTTCCTCCGGGGACAGGCCGAGCCCGGCGTTCACCGCAGCCCGCACCGATCCGGGCCGCAGCGTCTTGCCCTCCACAGTGACGGTGCCCGACGTCGCGCGCCTGGCACCGTAAACGGTCTCCAGGATTTCCGAACGGCCGGATCCGACCAGTCCGGCCAGGCCGAAGATTTCCCCGGCCCGGACCGTGAATCTCACGTCACGGAACGATCTCTCCAGCGCGAGCCCCTCCACCTGCAGCGCCACCGGGGCGTCCGACGACGGCGGCTTCCGCGGCGGGAACACGTTGGCTACGTCCCGGCCGGTCATCAGCCGGACCAGGTCGGCGCGGGACGTATCTGCCACCGGCAGGGAGGATGCGGTGCTGTACCCGTCCTTGATGACCGAGATCCGGTTGCCGATCTGCCGGATCTCCTCCAGCCGGTGCGAGATGTAGACAACCGCGATGCCCTGGCCGGTGAGTTCCCGGATCACCCGGAACAGGTTGGCCACCTCGCCGGAATCCAGGATGGCGCTGGGTTCGTCCATGATGATCAGCCGGGCGTTGCGGGACAGGGCCCGGGCCAGGCTGACAATCTGCTTCCCGGCGGCGGACAGGCTGCCCACTTCCGCGGACGGTGACAGGTCCTCGTGCCCCAGCCGCGCCAGCAGCTCCCGGGTCCGACGGCGCGCGTCCCGGACCCGGAGCACTCCCCCGCGGGCGTCTTCGTGGCCCAGGAAGATGTTCTCGGTGACGCTCAGTCCGTCCACCACGTCCAGTTCCTGGTACATGGTGGCAATGCCCAGTGCCAGGGCGTCGGCCGGCCTAGCCAGTTGCACAGGTTCCCTGTTCCAGCGGATCTCCCCGCCGTCCGGTACGTACACCCCGGACAGGGCCTTGATCAGGGTGGATTTCCCGGCGCCGTTCTGGCCCAGGACGCAGTGCACCTCGCCGGGCAGGACGTCCAGGTCGACGCCGCGCAGCGCCCGGACACCGGCGAAGCTCTTGCTCAGGTTGCGCACCTCAAGCAGCGGCTGCTGTAGCGGCTGAGGAGGGGCGGCGGGGGCTCCCGATGCTGTCATGGCACGGAGCTTACACACTTATGTCGATGACCAGTAGTATGTTGGCGCTTTATCGCCGGACTTCTGTTACTGTGACGCATGTCACGACGATGTGCAGTGCGCTGACTGGTTCCGATGGGGTGCGGACTCGCCTCAGCGCCCCACTTACAGAGGAGAGAACCATGCACGCACCACGCATGCGCGGGAAGATCATCACCGCAGCGGCCTTCTTCGCCGCCGGCGGGCTTGCCCTCACCGGCTGCACTGCAGGCGAGGACACCAATGCCGAACCGACCAACAACTCCGTGGAGGGCAACCAGTCCGAGGGCGAGACCGTCGTCATCGGGTTCTCCGGACCTGCCGCCGACCACGGCTGGCTGGGCGCCATCAACTCCGCAGCCACCGCCGAAGCCGAGAAATACCCGGACATCGATCTGCGGGTGGCCGAAGGAACCAATGACGCGAACCTGCAGATCAGCCAGGTGGAACAGTTCATCAATGACCAGGTGGACGCCATTGTCCTGTTGCCCACCGACGGCGCCGCACTCACCGACGTCGCCATCCGCGCCATGGAGGCGGGTATCCCCGTGATCAACGTGGACCGCGAGTTCTCCAGCCCCTTCGCCGCGCGGGCCACCGTCCTCGGCGACAACTACGGCATGGGCGTCAGCGCCGGTACCTACATCTGCGAACAGGTGGGCGACCAGCCCGACGCCGTGGTGGCCGAGATTGCCGGCATCGACGCCCTGCCGCTCACCCAGGACCGCAGCGAAGGCTTCAAGGACGCCCTCGCCGGCTGCGGGCTCGAGGTCAACAACCGGGTGTCCGCGGACTTCACCGTCCAGGGCGGCGAGGCCGCAACGTCCCAACTGCTCGCCGCCGCACCGGAAATCGACGCGCTGTGGAACCACGACGACGATCAGGGCATCGGTGTCCTGGCCGCCATCGACGCTGCCGGACGCGACGAGTTCATCATGGTGGGCGGCGCCGGCTCCGCAAATGCCATGCGGGAAATCGAGTCCGGGGACAGCGTCCTGCAGGCCACCATCATCTATCCGCATACCCAGGCCGCGGACGGCATCCGGCTCGCCCGGCTGCTGGCGCAGGACAAGGCCATGAGCGACCTGGTCGAGACCGAGGTGCCCAACCGCGTGGTGCTCAACGCCCCGGTGGTCACTAGCGAAAACGTCGACGAATACCTGCCCACCGCCTTCGAGTCCTGACCGGGCGGTCTTTCGCAGGCGGTTCGAACGGCCGGGCAGGGCACCCGCTCCAAACAGCAGCACAGCACTAAGGAGAGAACATGCAGGACGATAAGCCGCTGAGGGTGGCGCTGGTGGGCCACGGCTTTATGGGGGCGGCCCACTCACAGGCCTGGCGGGTGGCCCCCCGGTTCTTCGACCTGCCCCTGCAGCCGCGGATGAACCTGCTGGTGGGCCGGGATGCGGACCGCACCTCCGCCGCCGCCCGGAAATGGGGCTGGGCCGAGTCCGCCACCGATTGGCGGGAGGCGGTCACCCGGGAGGATATCGACGTCGTGGACATCGTGACGCCCGGGGCCTCCCATGCCGAGATCGCCATCGCAGCGCTCGACGCCGGCAAGCACGTGCTCTGCGAAAAGCCGCTCGCCAACACGGTGGAAGAGGCGCAGGCGATGGCCGACGCCGCAGCCCGCGCCGAGGCGAGGGGCGTTCGGGCGATGGTGGGCTTCACGTACCGGCGGCTGCCCGCCACCACGCACGCCCGGAATCTGGTGGCCTCGGGGGCGATCGGCACGGTCCGGCAGGTGCGGGCCGTGTACCTGCAGGACTGGCTGGTGGACGAGGACTCCCCGCTGACCTGGCGGCTGCAGCAGGACGAGGCCGGGTCCGGCGCCCTCGGGGACCTGGGCGCGCACGCCATCGACCTGGCCCAGTACATCACCGGGATGCCGCTGGCCGAGGTCAGCGGCACCCTCGCCACCCTGGTTCCCACCCGCCCGGTGCCCGAAACGGACCAGCGGGGCACGGGCCTGGGCGGAGGACGCGCCGACGCCGGCGCCCGCGGACCGGTGACGGTCGACGACGTCGCACTGTTCCTCGGGCGCTTCGAGGACGGCGTGCTCGGGTCCTTCGAAGCCAGCCGGATGGCCACCGGACGCAAGAACGCGTTCCGGCTGGAAGTCTCCGGCAGCAAAGGTGCCATCAGCTTCGACCTCGAGGACCTGAACTTCCTGGGCTTTATGGATTACACGGTTCCGCCGGACCGGCAGGGCTTCACCCGCATCATGGTGACCGAACCGGACCACCCCTATGTCTCCGCGTGGTGGCCGGCCGGCCACTCGCTCGGCTACGAACACGGCTTTGTGCACCAGGCAAAGGATTTCGTGGAGGCCATCGCCGCCGGAACCGCACCCGCGCCGTCGTTCGTTGACGGTCTGCAGGTCCAGGAAGTCCTCGACGCCGTGTCCCGCAGCGCCGCGAAATCCAGCGTCTGGCTGCCCGTGGGCTGACCGTCCCGTCCCGTCCCACCATCCCCCGTCCCCGCAGGCAAAGGAGCCCGCCATGTCCCGACCAGTCACTCTGTTTACCGGCCAGTGGGCCGACCTGCCCCTCGAAGAAGTGGCCCGGCTTGCCTCCGGCTGGGGGTACGACGGGCTGGAAATCGCCTGCTGGGGCGACCATCTGGATCCCTGGCGGTGGGATGACGAGGAGTACGTGCAGAGCCGCCGCGACATCTTGGAGAAGTACCACCTCAAGGTGTTCGCCATTTCCAACCACCTCAAGGGGCAGGCGGTCTGCGACGACCCGATCGACCAGCGGCACCGGGACATGGTGTCCGACGCCGTCTGGGGCGACGGCGATCCGGAGGGCGTCCGGCGCCGTGCCGCAGAGGAAATGAAGCACACCGCCCGGCTCGCGGCAGCCCTCGGGGTGGACACCGTGATCGGCTTTACCGGTTCGTCCATCTGGAAATACGTGGCCATGTTCCCGCCGGTCTCGGCCGAGGCGATCGACGCCGGCTATCAGGACTTTGCCGACCGGTGGAACCCCATCCTCGACGTCTTCGACGAGGTGGGCGTGCGCTTTGCCCATGAGGTCCATCCCAGCGAGATTGCCTATGACTACTGGACCACCGTCCGGGCGATGGAGGCCATCGGGAACCGGCCTGCCTTCGGCTTGAACTGGGACCCGAGCCACTTTGTCTGGCAGGACCTGGACCCGGTCGCGTTCCTCTGGGACTTTCAGGACCGGATCTACCACGTGGACTGCAAGGATACGAAGAAGCGGATGACCAACGGCCGCAACGGCCGGCTCGGCTCGCATCTGCCCTGGGCCGATCCGCGCCGCGGCTGGGACTTCGTGTCCACCGGCCACGGCGACGTCCCGTGGGAGGACGCCTTCCGGATGCTCAACAGCATCGGCTACGACGGCCCGATCTCGGTGGAATGGGAAGACGCCGGAATGGACCGGCTGGTCGGAGCACCGGAGGCCCTGGCGTTCGTCCGTTCACTGGCGATGGATCCGCCCGCTGCGGCGTTCGACGCAGCGTTTTCGTCGCGGTAGGTCCGGGAAACGCAAGGGAAACCGCTCCAACTGCCCACCGATCCCACTACCTTGGTTGACGCGCCCTCGCCACCCCCATACCGTCCCCCATACACTCGCGCCGCCGCACCGTCACTGGGTGCGGCACACCGCGGACCCCGTCGGCCGGTCGAAGGTGACCGGCCGGCGTCGTCCGCACCGCCGCACGCTCCATGGTGCGGACTCGAAGCGGTACTCGCTGCGCCGGGGGGGGCGCAGCCTCTTTATGAGGGATCCTCCATGCAACTTCGACATCGAACCGCCGCGGCGGTTGTCACTTCCTTTGCCCTGCTCGGGCTCACCATTTCCCCGGCCGCCGGAACGCGCGTCGAAACCGCCCCTGCCAGCAAGCTTCCGGATCTGCCCACTCCTGCCGAGTACTTCGGTTTCGAAATGGGTGACGAAGGCCGGCTGGCGGCCTTCAGCGACATTTCCGAGTACTTCGAAACCATTGCCGACTCGTCGCCCGAAGTGGAGTACGAGGTGGTGGACCGGACCACGGACAACAACGAATATCCGATCCTGCGCCTGAGCAGCGAGGAAAACCTGGCCCGGCTGGATTCGATCCTGGCCGTCAATGAACGGCTGGCCGATCCCGACGCCATGGCTGCCGAAGCCGCCGGCGCCGGGATGGAACCGGAAGCCTACGCCCGGCAGCTCGCCCAAACCACGGTCCCGGTCTACTACATCGAAGCGTCCATCCACGCGACGGAAGTCGGGAACACCCAGGCGCTGGTCGACGTCGTCCACCGCCTGGCCACCGAAGATTCGGAGGCGATGAACCGGATCCTGGACAACCTCGTGGTGCTGGTGGTGCCCTCCGCCAATCCGGACGGCCAGCAGATGGTGGTGGATTACTTCAACGAGACGGCCGGCACCGAATATAACCGGGTCTATCCGGACCTCTACCACCGCTACGTGGGGCACGACAATAACCGCGACTGGTTCATGTTTACCCAGAAGGAATCCCGCACCCGGGTAGCGCTGGAACAGAAATACCGGCCGGTGGTACAGCACTACATGCACCAGGCCGGCACGGAAAGCCCGCGGATCTGGACCCCGCCCTACGACGAACCGCTCTCCCCCGATGTGGACCCGATTGCCATCTCATCCTCCAACGCGCTCGGCCAGTTCACCCAGCGGGACCTCGTGGCCGAAGGGCTCAAGGGCGTGAAGTCCGACGACGCGTACGGCATCCTGTGGAACGCCGACGTCGCCGGGTACGGCACCTTCCTCGGCACCTCGACCTTCCTCACCGAGATCGCTTCCGTCCGGGACCTCGCCTACCCCTACACCGGCGAGGGCGTGCTGGAGCCGGTGGACAAAACCATGCGCTCTCCCCTGCCGTATGACTCGGACACCTGGACGCTCAAGCAGATTGTCCAGTACGCCACCTCCGCCGCGTTCTCCGGGCTGAACACCGTGGCCGGCGATCCGCAGTCCTGGCTGCTGAACAACCTCTACCGGGTCAACGCGAACAGTGAAACCTGGGACGGCGGCCCGTACGCCTACGTGGTGCCCGCCGACCAACGGGATCCTTACGCGGTCTACGACATGATGCGGATCTTCGACTTCGGCGAGGTGGAGATTGAGCAGGCCACCGCGCCGTTCACTGCCGAGGGCCGGGAGTTCGACGCCGGGTCCTACATCCTGCGCACCCAGCAGCCGCTGGGCCGCTGGGTGGATCAGCTGCTGCGCATCGACGAGTATCCGGACAGCGCCCGCAAATGCGACGACTGCCCGCTGATCCTTCCGTACAGCGAAACCACCGACAACGTGGCCCTGTTTATGGGCGTGGACGTGGCGGCGGTGCAGGAAGAGTTCGACGCCGAGACCCGGCAGGTGCAGGCCATCACGCAGGAGCGGATCCGGATGCCCCGTGCACCGGGTGCCGACGGCGCCTACATCCTCAGTGCCGAGTCCTACGGGCTGGGCCGGATCATCGACGCGCTGCAGGACGCCGGCGTGGACGCCTACCGGGCCGCCGGGGCGATCACGGTCGACGGACAGGAATTCGCGCCCGGCGCCCTGATGGTTCCCGCCGGGGAGCCCCGGGCACGGGAAACGCTGACCCGGGCCGTCCGGGAAACGGCGCTGCCGGTGTACGCCACCGCTGCAATGCCTGCCAGCGGCGCGGTCCAGCTCGCCGAGAACACCCGGGTGGGCCTGGTCCGGGGTGCGAACAACATGCCCGGCGGCTGGCTGATGTGGATGATGGACCAGTTCGGCACCAACTACGAGGTGGTGGAGGCCGCGGACTACGCCACCCTGTCCGAGCAGTTCGACACCATTGTGCTGGCTCCGGGCATCACCACCGAGCGGTTGACCGTCGGGCTGGACGCCACGAAGTATCCGGAGGAGTTCGCCTGGGCTGCCGGTGTTCCGGATGCTCCGCAGCGGCTGGCCGAGTTCGCCAACCAGGGCGGGAACGTCCTGGCACTGGGCTCCTCGTCCCTGACCGCCGCGTCCGCGATGGGGCTGCCGGTGGAGAACGTGACGCCGACGGACCGGGAAGTCTTTACCGTGCCCGGTGCGCTGCTGGCCCAGGAGTATGACACCTCCCAGCCGGCGGCGTGGGGCATGCCGGCGGCCTGGCCCACCTGGTTCAACAACGACGCCGCGTTCCGGCTCACCGGCGCGGGCACCTCGGTCTCGCGCTATCCGGCCGAGGGCAACCCGCTGGTCAGCGGCTACGCTCTTGGTGCCGAGGCGCTCAACGGAGCCACCAACATTGCGTCCTTCGATGTTGGGGAAGGGGAAGTGACCATTGCCGGCGGCCACATCACCTTCCGCACGTGGCCCCGTGCCTCCTGGACGGTGGTCACCAACGCCATCTACAACGGGGCAGGCACCGAGCTGACGGCCGAGGAGATGGCTGCCCGGTTCGGGGGCTAGCTGCCAAGAAATCAATCCCCGGGGCGGCGCTTTGGCTTCGCCCCGGGGATTGATCCCCGGTTGGTTACAGGCCCGGGGCCTTCCCCAACTCGGCTCTCAGCTCTGACAGACGGGCGTAGGCGGTATCGCGGTAAGCGAGAAGCGCCTGTCGGTCCGTCGGGTCGATCTCCAGGAATCCACGGCCGGTCTTGAGGCCCAGGTTCCCGTCCGCGACGGCGGCGCGAAGGCTGTCGGGCGCCGCTAACCGCTCGCCGTATGCCTTTTCCAATGAACGGTAGGAGGATTCATACACATCCAGGCCGGCCATGTCGCCGATGGCGAAAGGACCGAAAAGTGCCAACCGGAAACCGAAGCTGTTGCTGACTACGGCGTCAATCTGCGTGGGTGTGGCGACGCCTTCTTCAACGAGGCGAAGCGCCTCCTTAAACAGCGCGAACTGCAGCCGATTGGCAACGAATCCCGGAGTATCAGCGACCCGGGCCGCGGTCTTTCCCAGACCGGTGATAAATTGTTCCGCGAGGTCTACGGCTTCGTCCGCAGTTTCGGGGCCGGGAATGATTTCGACACCGGGGATGAAGGGCGCAGGATTCATCCAGTGAACCCCCAGGAGCCGCGCCGGTGCCTGTACGGAGTCTGCCAACTCAGCGATCGGTATGGCGGACGTATTGGTGCCGATGATGCTGCTCTCCGGGGCTGCCGCCGAAATCCGAGCCAGGATTGTCGACTTTAGTTCCGGGTTCTCGGGTACTGCCTCGACTATGTAGTCGGCTTCGGCCACTGCCTTTTCCACGCTCGGTGCTGCGGTGAGGTTGGCGGCGATAAGTTCGGCACCGCCGGGCGGAAACAGTCCGCGGTCCTCGAACTGCCGTGCCTGTTCCGTAAGGCGGACCCGTGCCGCTTCGGCGGCGTCGCCGTCGACGTCACCCAGCGTGACGCGGTAGCCGTGCAGGGCAATGACCTGCGCGATGCCGCCTCCCATATAGCCGGCTCCGATAACTGCGACGGCGTCGATGCTCTGTGTAATGCCCATGTCGGTTCTCCTGATAAAAGAGCGGAACCGGGACCGGCCTGTGCGGCCGGTCCCGGATGCCGTCAGCGGATGGTGTAGCCGCCGTCGATAGGCAGGGTGTGCCCGGTGATGAGCGACGCGGTGTCACTCAGCAGGAAGGCCACTGCCCCGGCGATTTCTTCGGGCTCACCGAAGCGGCCCATGGGAATTCGGGAGAGCAGCTCAGCAGCCCAATCCGGCCGGCTGAGCGTTGATTCCAGTAACTCTGTTCGCACAAACGTGGGAGCCACGGCATTCACACGGATACCGGCGGAAGCCCATTCCAGTGCCAGCACTTTGGTCAGGTGGATCAACGCTGCCTTACTCGCCCCGTATGCGGCCCGCTCCTCGATCGCTACGATTCCTGCCTGCGACGCTACGTTGACGACGGCGCCGGGAGACCCCTTTGCAATCCAGTGCCTGGCAACGGCCTGGGTGAGGAAGAAGATCCCCTTCAGGTTCGTATCCAGGACCGTGTCCCACTGCTGCTGCGTAACCTCCAGCGCGGGCCGGGGAATGTTAACGCCTGCATTATTGACCAGCAGGTCCAGCCCGCCGCTGCGCTCCTCCAACTCGTCGATGAAGGCCCCTATCCCCTCGGTCCGGGCCACGTCCAGGACCAGTGGCAGGGTTCCGTAACGCTGGCCGATTTCCTGGGCAGTCCCGGCGTCACGGCTGGTTCCGTAAACAGTTGCACCGCACTCGGCAAGGCCGTCAGCGATGGCCCTGCCGAGTCCGCGGGCAGCTCCCGTTACCAGGACAGCTTTTCCCTCCAACTGCAGTTTCACGGATCCCTAGCTGGTGAAGGTGTGGTCGGACCAGTCCAGCGAGGTGCCGCGGTACTTGGCGGCCCGCACGTCACCTGACCGGGCATGGCCCTCAAAACGTTCGACCCGCGCCGCGCGTCCGCAAAGTTCGCCGAAGAAAGCGCTGGATTCTTCGTTCACGACCTCCTGGTACGTGACGGTGCGCAGGTACTTCCCTACCCAGAGCCCTCCGGTGTACCGGGCAGCGCCTCGGGTGGGGAGAACATGGTTCGTACCGATTACCTTGTCGCCGTAAGACACGCAGGTGCCCTCGCCCAGAAACAATGCTCCGTAGTTGTGCATCTTTTCGAGAGCCTCCCGGGGGGCAGCAGTCAGAATCTGCACGTGTTCGTATGCGTATTCGTCAGCCAGCGCGTACGCGTCATCGAGATTCTTGACCACATGCACGGCACCCCAATCCCGCCAGGCAGGAGCAGCAAAGTCACGGGTGGGCATATCCACCAGCAGGGTGTCGATATGGTCGATCACCTTGCGTCCCAGCTCCTCGCTGGTGGTAATCAGTACCGCCGGTGAATCGGGGCCGTGCTCAGCCTGGGAGAGAAGATCGACGGCAACAATGAAGGGATCAGCGTGTTCATCCGCGACGATCAAGACCTCTGTGGGGCCGGCAAAGAGGTCAATGCCTACCTCGCCGAAGAGCTGGCGCTTCGCTTCCGCTACGAAGGCGTTCCCCGGTCCGGCAAGCATGTTGACCGGCTTGATGCTCTCGGTACCGATGGCCATCGCGGCAACAGCCTGGATGCCGCCGAGCAGGTAGATCTCGTCCGCACCAGCCAGGTACATGGCTGCAACCGTGGCGTCCGGGACCTCGCCTTGAATGAGGGGCGTGCACGCAGCTACCCGTTCCACGCCGGCAACCTTGGCGGTAACGATGGTCATGTGGGCACTGGCCAGCAGGGGATACTTGCCGCCGGGAATGTAGGCACCGACAGCCTCGATGGGAATGTTCTTCTGGCCCAAGAGGACGCCCGGCATGGTTTCGATTTCGAAATCCGAAAGTGATTCGAGCTGCTTCTGCGCCATGAAGCGGACCTGTTCCTGGACAAATTTAATGTCCTCGATGACCTGCTCCGGCACCCGGGCAACGATCTCTTCCAGCTGCTCCTTGCTGAGAAGGAAGGAATCCGGTGCGTACTTATCAAACTTCTGCGAGTACTCGCGTACCGCCTCGTCGCCGCGCTTGCGGACGTCCGCAAGCACGCCTTCCACGGTGGCGCGCACCTCCGGGGTGCTGCCCCGGGACGTACTCAGCTCAGCCGGTTCCTTGAGCATCTCGGAGAAAACTGAACTGGTTTCGGTATCAGCGGTCATCAGAGGGATCCTTCCATCTTCATTGATGAGCGATCAGCGGAGCGCCCGGACCGGACAGGTCCGCCCGGTTGACCAAGACTGTATACGTATACATTCGCCCCTGCAAGGGATTGTGCTGCAGATTTGTATACGTATACACTCCTTTCTGATGCGGCCTCCTGTGGTTGCCATCACACCCCGCAAACCAGACAAAGGAGTCGCGCCATGAGTGTCCCCGGGACCACGGCCCCACCCGCCATTGATCCGAAAATGCGCCGACGGGCGCTCGTTTCGTCCGTACTCGGAAGCTGCATCGAGTGGTACGACTTCTACGTTTACGGTGTTGCTGCTGCAATTATTCTCAACACCCAGTTCTTCCCTTCGGTGACCCCCTTCACGGGAATCCTCCTGTCCTTCAGCACCTACGCCATCGGCTTTGCTGCACGTCCGATCGGCGGCTTCATCTTTGCCCACTTCGGTGACCGGCTGGGGCGCAAGAAGATGCTGATGATCACGCTGGGCCTGATGGGCGGCGGAACCTTCCTTATCGGCTGCCTCCCTAACTTTGCGGCGATCGGTATTGCCGCACCGATCCTGCTGGTGCTCCTGCGCATCGTCCAGGGCATTGGGGTCGGCGGGGAGTGGGGCGGCGCCGCTCTGATGGCCACTGAATACGCGCCTGCAGAGCGCAGGGGCTTCTTCGGGTCCTGGCCGCAGATCGGGGTTCCGGTGGGAACTCTGTTGGCGAACGGCGCCTTCTTCGTTATGGCCGGCACCTTCGACCCCGAGGCCTTCGCCGCTTGGGGATGGCGTATACCGTTCCTCTTCTCCGTGGTTCTGGTTGCCCTCTCCTTCTACATCCGCAGCAAGGTGGACGAATCGCCTGCCTTCGAGGAGATCAAGCGCAAGGGAGACATCGAGAAGCTTCCGGTGGTGAAGGTCATCCAGACCAAGCCCGTCACCATCCTGAAGGTCATCATGATGCGGTTCGCGGAGAACGCGAACTATTACATCTACACGACCTTCCTCCTGGCCTATGCCCCGGCAATCCTGCTCGGCAACAACACCGTCCTTTTGGCCACCATGATCATGGCGGGTCTGGGCGTCTTCTCTATCCCGCTATGGGGTTGGGTTTCCGACCGGTGGGGCCGCCGGTACACGGTCCTGGCAGGCGCACTGACCATGATGCTGATGGCGTTCCCCTTCTTCTGGGCCGTCCAGACGGGTGAATTCCTGATGGTCCTGCTGGTGCTGATCCTTACCTGCAATGTGGGCAGGGACCTTTGCTACTCCGTCGAACCGGCGTATTTCACCGAGCTGTTCGAACCGAAGCTCCGGTATTCCGGTGCGTCGGTGGGGCCGCAGGTTGCCGCCGTCTTCGCTGGAGGCTTTGCGCCGCTGATCGCCACCGCGCTTATCGGCCCGGACTTCGACCGCTACTGGCTCGTTGCTCTGTACATGGTCTTCACTTCCCTCATCACCGTCGTCGGCGTCCTGTGGGCACCCGAAACAGCTCCGCGGGTCCGGATGCGCCGGGGACTCACGCCGGAATACGACGCAACCGCTACCCGGTAGCCCCGAACAGCGCTTCAGCCGCCGGCAGGGAGGCCGCCTCATCGGAGGTGGCTTCCCTGCCTGGTTTTCGATGTCTCAAACCCCGTCCTTGCGAATTGATGGCGTCCTCTTGGATACGCTGATCCGAGTAATTACCTGACCATCTAAGTAGGCCGACTGAAACGGAAAGAATGAATTCGAACGCGAGGGGACATGGCAGAACGGTGACCAGCCGAGACGTCGCGGAGCTGGCCGGCGTGTCGCAAGCCACGGTCTCCCGCCTGTTGGCCGGCTCCGGGAAGGTATCCGCATCCACGCAGGCCAAAGTCCACGCGGCGATGGAAGCCCTCGGCTATGTGCCCCATGCGGGGGCAAAGGCTATGAAAACGATGCGGACGAACACCATCGGAGTGGTCGTCGCAGATCTGACTAATCCTTTCTACTCCGAAGTTTTGGATGAACTCAGCCGTGAACTCACCGCTGCGGGCTTCCGGGTCGTCATATGGAATGCGAGTGGTGGGAGCCACCAGGACGCGTTGCAGGCCATCCGGGAACGTGCTGTTGACGGCGTCATTTTCACCACGGCCACGGCGGATTCCGTGGAGCTGCAGGCCGCAGTAGAGCAGGAAAGTCCCATCGTCCTGATAAACCGCGTGGTTGAAGGCCTGGATTGCGACCAGGTATCCAGCAGCAACCTGCACGGGGGTGCGATCGTGGCGGATCATTTGCTGGAGCACGGAAAAACCCGGGTGGCTTTTATCGGGGGAACCAACCAAGCCAGCACCTCCCGCGACCGCGGGCGGGGTTTTCTGGGCAGAATGGAAGAACTCGGGCATCCGGTTCCCGACCATTTCCGCTTCTACGGCGAGTTTTCCCACGACCGAGGCGCCCATATCGTCAACCGGCTGCTATCCCGCGCTGACCGGCCTGACGCCGTTTTCTGCGCCAACGACTACATGGCCTTCGGTGCCCTTGACGCCCTTCGCGCCAATGGGCTTTCCGCCCCGGAAGACTGCTGGGTCATCGGCTACGACGACGTCGACATGGCAGGTTGGGACTCCTTCAGCCTGACCACGGTCCGGCAGCCCAGTAGGGAAATGGCCCGGATCGGTGCCCGATTGCTGGTGGAGCGCATCAACACCCCTGGGCTACCGTCACGGCAGGTGAATTTCCCCTGCGATCTGATTGTCCGCGGCAGCACCGGGCATCAGCCGATCCGTTAGCAGCTGCTGGCCCACGGACTGCCGGTAGCCGCTGGGAGTGAAGCCCAGGACCTCCCGGAACGCGTTGGCCAGATGGGCGTGGTCGGCGTAACCGAGGTCCGCGGCGACATCGGCAATGGAGATTTCACTGTTTTCGCGCAGCCGTTCCGCTGCCTCCTGCAGCCGGTAGCGGCGGATCATCGTCAGCGGCGGCAATCCCACAAACCGGTGTGCCAGGCGCTGCAGGGTCCGGACCGAGACGCCGAGCTGGTCGGCTGCCTGGTCAACCCGGGTCAGCTCCCGGTCGGATTGGATCAGATCCTCCATCCGGTTGGCCGCTTCGCCTTCGGCTGCCGGGACCGGGACGCGGGCCGCCAGCCACTCGGCAGCTGTAGATGCTGCGCGGCGGTGCCCACTTAACCGCTCCTGGCGGCGGGCGCCGTCGTCGTCATTGTCGTTTTCGGCAGCACCGCCCGCGCCGCAGCTCATAGCGGCCGTCACCGCGGCATGCAGGTCCGGGGCGTGGAACGGGATTTCCGCGTCGCGGAGGCTGCCGGGGTCATCAGTGAAGACCGGCACGGCGGCCGGACGCAGCAGCATCCCGACAGCCCAGCCCTGTCCCGCCAAATCACGGAAGGAGCGCCGCGTGGCGGGACCGGAAAGACTGACACCATCCTCCTGCACCACCAGGTTCAGGGCGGGGAACGGCAGTACCTCCTGCCGGGAGACCTTGCCGGGCGCCAGGTCCCATTCCGGAATCCAGATCCAGCGCAATCGATCCCGGAGCGCGTCCGGCGGGGGCAGCCTGTGGAACGCGGGCAGCCGGGCGGGATAGAGCAGTCCGCGCCACTGGTCCTCCATAGCCTGCTCATTTCTATTGCTTCCGGGCTTGTCGTGAATCTTCAAGCGCCACCATACTGCTGCTGCCTAGCCTTGCAGCATGACATCCACAGACAACACCACTTCAGACAAAACCATCACCGGCCTCACCGGCGAACACACCACCGGCGGGATTCCGCACGGCGCCACCAGCCTGACCCCGTTCCTGGCCGTACCGGATGCCCGAAACGCCATCGCGTTCTACCGTGACGCGTTCGATGCGCGGGTGGTGGACATAACCGAGATGGACGGCGTTGTGGTGCACGCCGATCTCGACTTTGGAATGGGCCGGCTGCAGCTGGGCGAGCCCAATCCGGCTTTCGGGCTCGTGCTTCCGCCGGAAGGGGACAACGACTGCTACTCGCTCGGGCTCTACTGCGCCGATGCGGACCAGACCGTCTCCCGGGCGGTGGCGGCCGGCGCCGTTATCCGCGAACCACTGACTACCTTTGTCTCGGGAGACCGCTTTGCCAGTATCCGTGACCCGTTCGGGGTCCGCTGGTCAGTGATGTCCCGGGTAGAGGACCTCTCCGAAGAGGAGAGCGCCCGCCGGGTCGCCGAGTGGGCGGCCGAACAGGGCATGGCGGGGCAGGGCACGGCATGACCAAGCAGCTCGGGTCCTAGGAGTCCTCAGTCTCGATGCTGATCATCCAGCTGGTCCCGAACCGGTCGGTCACCATGCCGAACACGTCGCCCCAGGGTGCCTTTTCCAGCGGCAGGGTCATCTGGCCACCGTCGAGCAGCTTGTCCCAGTAGCCGCGCAGCTCGTCGCTGTTGTCGCCGCTCAGTGCAATGGCATAGCCGTTGCTGGAATCAGGGGCCACGCTTTCCGGCCCGGCCATCGCGTTGGGCGTATCCGAGGCCATCAGCACAAAACCGCTGTCCGTGGTGAGCGTCGAGTGCATGATCTTGTTTGCCTCGGACGGGTCATCGGACATGTTCATTTCCGCAAATGTGGAGCTTTCCAGGGTGCCGCCGAAGACATCCTGGTAGAAGGACATCGCTTCCGCAGCGTTGTCCCGGAAGTTGAGGTAAGGGTTCATGTTCGAGGGCATAGCGGTCTCCTTACGGATGAGGATCGGATGCTCCCGAGTATGCGCCGACGACCATCCCTGCGGAAGCCACCGGACCTAATTCCGCAACCATCCTGCGCGGTCCGGCCCGGCGGCTTCCCAGCCTTACTTCCCGACCTTACTTCCCGGCCTTACTTTCCGGCCGGCCGTCCGCGCACCGCAGACCACTGGCTGTTGAGCACGGCATCGCCCACGGGCTCCCAGTCATTCGTTTCAACGAGGGAAGCCACGGTGTCCCGGTTCAGGTCCGGTGTGCCGCCGTCGATCTCTGCCGTCGGATAGCAGACCCAGAGGGATCCGCCGGGCTCGACGGCGGCAGCGGCCTTGGCCAGGTCGTGTGCCAAATCGGCAGCGGAGCCTACGAACAGCAGCACGACGTCGGCCGGGAAGCGGCCGTCATCTTCGGCGAGGAACGCGGAGTCGGGCAGCAACCCGGCCACCTCCGGGAAGTTCTTCGCACCGTAGACGGTGACGCGGTCCGTTTCGGAAATTTCAAACGGGTGGGCTGATTCGGAAGGCACTTCGGGGGGCTCCATTCACGGGCGTGAGACTGTGGCTGTACGGGCGGCTCGAACAAGTAAGCCGCCTTTCCTATTGTTTCAGTTACGGCCCCCGGATTGCCCCGGTTTGGGCGAATCGGAAGCACCGAATCTGTAACGACAGCAGCTTCCGGAACACTGCCACGTGACCCATAACACCTCAGGTCCCCTACCCGGCGAATACCCTCCGGCCGATAGGTCTAAGGGATAGTTTCAACAGTTGGGGAAAAATTAATGATCAGCAGCAAAGCAGCGCTGGCCGCAGTCGCGGCCATCGTCGTTGCAGCTTCGGCGGTGGATGCTCCTCTGCCTCGACCGCGGATAAGTCGAACACAGCGGAAGTCGTCCGCGTCATTGACGGCGACACCCTCGTGGTCGACTTCGAGAACGAGGAACTCACCGTCCGTCTGCTCAACGTGGACACTCCGGAAACCAAGGATCCCGACAAGGCTGTCGAGTGCCTGGGTCCGGAAGCAACAACCTTCCTGGAGGAGGCCCTGCCGCCCGGCAGCACGGTGACTTTGGAGTTCGACGTCGAGCGTGAGGACCGCTACGGACGCACCCTCGCCGGTGTGTACGACGCCGATAACCGGCTCATGAACGCAGAGGTGGCCCGCCACGGTTTCGGGATTCCCGTGACCTACGAACCGAACGCCAAGTTCCGCCCTCCGGTGGACGAAGCCTACGAAGAAGCGCGGGACAACCAGGCCGGGCTGTTCAGCGCCGACATTGAGTGCACTGTGTCTGCCCAGGTCAGCGCACTAGAAGACGCTGCCGAGGAAGCCGTTTCCAGCGGCACATCGGGAGGCGCGGCTGCTGTCTATGCAGTCGTGAAAACCGTGGACGAGGGCTTCGACGCCCTTGAAGCCGCGTCCAAAGCAGCCGAATCAATGGTCTGGGCCGCGCTTTCCGAGACGGAGCGGGCTTCACTGATGGCCCGTGCCGCAGCGGCGAAAACCAAAATCCATACGCAGCATGAAACGCTGGTCGCCCTGGATGAGCAGCGCCTGGAAGAGGCCCAGCGCCAGGCAGCTGAAGCCGAAGCCCAGCGCGTGGCTGCGGCCGAAGAAGAACGGATCGCGGCGGAACAGGCGGAGGCAAACCGGATCGCCCAGGCGGAAGCGGACCGGCAGGCAGCGGCCCAGGCGGAAGCCAACCGGCGGGCTGCGGTACCGGCTCCGGCTCCGGCACCTGCGCCGCAGTACGTGGCGCCCCCTGCGCAGACCAACCCCTACCCGGGCTACACCGGACCGCGTTGCTACGCGCCCGGCGGCAAGTCCTGGAAGCCCTGCTAGAGGCGCACCGGTTGACGTAAAAGGCCTCCCCGACGACGATTAGTCGTTCCGGGAGGCCTTTTACTTTCCGGTTCGCGTTCAGCGGCAACCCTGCCTAGCCGCGGCCTCCCCCGTGTCCACCCCCGCCCCAGCCAGCGTGATGACCCGGATGGCCGTGGTGTCCATGGTGTCCGTGATGGCCGCCGCCCTTGTCACTGACGTACAGGCTTCCGGCCAGCCGGATATCCTCCACCGAGCGGCCCACATAGATGGGGACCTCCCCGGTGGGAGTTACCCAGGCACCCTCGGTCTCGTCCCAGTACTGCAGGGAGCGCGGATCCAGTTCGATTTCCACCCGGCCCGACTCCCCCGGCGCCAGCGTCACGCTGCCGTACCCGGCGAGCTGTAGGGCCGGCGTCGGAACATCGGTGGGCAGGTTGCCCACGTACACCTGCAGTGTTTCTTCACCGGTGTAATGCCCTGTGTTCCATACCCGCACCGACACCGCGGCCTCCGGATCGGAGGCGTCCACCTTGTGCGTGGTCCGCAGTTTCCCGTAGTCGAACTTGGTGTAGGACAGGCCGTGACCGAAGGGGAACAGCGGCGTCAGCCCCTGCTCGAGGTACCCCTTGTAGCCAACGAACACGCCCTCGACATAAGGCACCTCGGGGTCCACGATCTCAATGAGTGAGAACGGCGCCGGCGGTGCCACCTGGACGGCCTGCTCATCGGTGACCGGGAAGGTCACCGGGAGCTTGCCGGACGGGTTCGCGTCGCCGAACAGCAGCGCCGCCGTCGACGTTCCCTGTGCCTGCCCTGGGTACCAGATTTCCATCACCGACGGGACGTCTTCGAGCCACGGCATGGTCACCGGACCGCTCGTAGCCAGGACGACGACGGTGTTCGGGTTCACTGCCGAGACCGCGGAAATGAGCCGGTCCTGATCCTGCGGAAGCACCAGCGACCCGCGGTCAGCAGCCTCGCCGGTGTAGTCCCGCGCCACGATCACGGCCACTTCGGACTCGGAGGCGAGAGCCACCGCTTCGGCCATGGCCGGCGGCAGCACGTCCTCCGGCGGAGTCCAGCCGAAGCGCATCATGGCGCCGGGCTGGTCGTTGAGTCCGCCGTTGAACTGGTTCGGTGCGTCCGTGGTGTATTCGATCCGCACCGCCACATTCTGTCCGGCGGTCAGGTCCACGGTTGCTTCCTGGGTGCCGAAGGGAGCGGCCGGTCCGGTAATGACTTCCTGCTCGTCGAGGAACAGCCGGGCGGTGCCCAGATGGGTGAGCGACAGCGTGTAGGCCCCCGTGGAGGGAGCCACCAGCGTTCCGGTCCAACGGGCGGAAATCGGCTGCGATGCCAGCTGTGCCCCGATCCCCGGCACCTGCGAGGTGTTGATGGTGTCGGCCGAGATGCCGGTCCGCAGATTGACCTGCAGCTCGTCCCGGGCCAGTGCAGGCTCGCCCTCGAAGGTATTGATCCCGGTCCAGTAGCTCGCGGACACGTCCGTCAGCACTCCGCTGGGGACCGGCGGCGGACCGGGAATCGTGTCGCCCAGGGACACCGGATCCGTGCCAGGTGCCCATTCGACGGCTGTTCCGGCAGCCCGGGCGGTGATCCCGTCCAGGATGGTGGTCAGCCGGGCAGGGTTGGGAATGGCACCGCTGCCGCCGCCGTCGATGTACCAATCGGCGTCGGAACCGATGACCGCCACGGAACCGGTGTCGTCGTCCAGCGGCAGGGTCCTGCCCTCGTTCTTCAAAAGCACCGCCGCTTCGAGGGCGGCCTGTTCCGCCACCTCCGCGTGCTCGTCGAGCATTTCCGCGGGCACCGGCGGATCGGCCGGCTGCGGGTTGATGAAGGAGCCGACCGGCGGGTTGTCCACAATGCCCTTGTCGAACATGGTGCGCGCGACCCGGCGGGCGGCGTCGGTCACCCGTTCCTCGGAGACCTGGCCGTTCTGCACCGCTGCCAGGAGCGCGGGTCCGGAGAATTCGAGGCCCGGCCCGGCGACGTCGAGCCCCGCCGCATAGTCTTCGAAACTGTGCGCAGCGTTGAAGTCCGAGGAAACGAAGCCCGGGAAGCCGAGCTGGCCCTTGAGGATCTGGTTGAGCAGTGTGTCATTGCCGCAGGCGTACGGTCCGTTCACCCGGTTGAAGGAGCACATAATGGCGCCGGGATCGCCCTCGGTCACCATGGTTTCCCAGGGGCGGGTGTAGGTCTCCTGCAGGGTCCGCTCGTCCACCAGGACGTTCACGTGCCCGCGGCGGGTCTCGAAGTTGTTCAGGTTGTAGTGCTTGGGAAGCGCCGAGATGTCCGCGCTCTGCTCACCCTGCACCTGCCCCGCGGCAATGTCGCCGCTCAGCATTGGGTCCTCGCCAAGGTCTTCCCACATCCGTCCGTTGAAGGGCGTCCGGACCAGGTCCATGGTGGGGCCGGCGATGGCGTTGTAGCCGGTCGCCCGGGCTTCTTCGCCGCCCACGGCGCCGTAGGCCTGCGCGAGTTCCGGACTGAAGGAGGACGCGAGTCCCACTCCGGCCGGCAGTGCCGTGGTGTCCTGGGTTTCCAGGGCAAGTCCGCAGCAGCCGTCCTTGCTGCGGATGGGCGGCAGGCCCAGTTCCGGCAGTCCCGGCCCGCCGCTTTGGATCAGGTAGGTCACCTTCTGTTCCAGGGTCATCACGGCGACCACCAGATCCGCCCGTTCATCCGGTGACAGTTCCGGGTCCATCCACGGCATGCCCGGCGGCGCCTGGGAGGGGAGGGAAATCCGGGTTTCGGGTGCTAAGGGTGCCGCAGCGGCACCGGCTGGATAAAAAGTTCCGGCAACCAGCATCGCCGCAAGCGACGCCAGCCCGAGTCGTACTGATTTCTTTCGTTGATGCATGGCGGGTTCCCTCATACTGGGCTTGCGTCTCACCCCCAGGGGCGCAGCGGTGTCAGTTGCCGCATCCGTCCAGATGCGAAGTCGCAGAACAGGCTGACCCCTCCCCGGAGGGCGGCCCGTGCAGCTGACGTGCCGTCCCGGGTGGCGGGACGACGGTGCGAGTGCAGGAAGGACGCTATGGGGCCGGATGGGAAGGGACAACCAAGGTTCGCGGTATCGGTTGCGGGAGGCGGGAATTAGCTTCCGTACCGGGCTGTTCTTGCAGCCGGCAACCCCTTGATTCCCCCGGGCGGCAGGCGAAGAATTTGTTGCAGCGGCAGGAAAACCTAAGGACCGGACACCATCCGGGCGTCCGGCGGCTGCCGCGTGAAGGCGGTGTAACGCCATGGACCCCCAGTTTTCCCCGGACTCCGTTGCGGACCTGCGGGCGTCCCTGACCGGTTCCGTCGTCCTGCCGCAGGATGAGAATTACGACGACGCCCGCCGCGTCTGGAACGGCATGATCGACGTCTTGCCGGCGATGGTGGTGCGCGTTGCTTCCGTCGAGGACATCGCCGCGGTCCTCGCCTTCGCCCAGCAGTGGGACCTGCCGCTGGCGGTCCGCGGCGGCGGGCACAACGTTGCGGGGAACGGGACGGTGGCGGACGGGATCGTGCTGGATATGGGTGGCCTGCGGGATGTCAGCGTAGACGTGGACAGCGGCACCGTTACGGTGCAGGCGGGAGCCACCATGGGCGACGTCGACGCCGCCACCGAACCGTACGGCCTGGCCGTTCCCATGGGCGTCGTTTCCGGTACGGGGGTGGCCGGGCTGACCCTCGGCGGGGGTGTCGGCTGGCTGACCCGCGCGCATGGACTAAGCATCGACAATCTGGAGGCTGCCGACGTCGTCACCTCCGACGGCGAGTCGGTCCACGCATCCGCCGATGATCATCCGGAACTGTTCTGGGGGCTGCGCGGCGGCGGCGGGAACTTCGGCGTCGTTTCTTCCTTTACCTTCCGGGCGCATCCGCTGCCCGCGCAGGTCCTCACCGGGAACCTGGCGTACGGCAACATGCACTGGCACCAGGCGCTCGCCGCCTATGACGCGTGGGCGGCCGATCTGCCCGATGAGATGACCACCATCATCAGCTGCCTGGTACCGATCGAGGAATGGGACATGGGAGACCAGCCGCTGATGGTGATTGGACTCGCCTGGGCGGACCCGGACCAGGAGGCCGGGGCAGCACTGATCCGGCAGCTTGCCGCGGCAGCTCCCCCTGACATCGAGGCAGTGGAAGCGGTGCCCTGGTCGGACTGGCAGACGGCCATGGATTCAACCTTCCCGCCAGGCTCACGCGCCTACTGGAAGAATGCCTCCATCGACCGGCTGGATGACGCCGCCATCGACGCCCTGGTCCGCGCCGGCTGTGAGCAGACCTGGCGCGGGACCGGCTTTGACATCCACCATCTGGGCGGCGCCTACGGCCGGGTGGCGGACGACGCCACCGCCTTCCCCACCCGGGATGCCCCCTACTGGCTGAACATTTACGGCTTCTGGCAGGACCCGGCGGACGACGCCGCCCGTACGGCTTTTGTCCGCGGGCTGGCGAAGGCGGTGGAACCGTTCTCCTCCGGCGCGCAGTACGTGAACTTCATGGGCGCCGAGGATCCGGTGGCGCAGGGCACCGCCCCGTCGGTCTACGGGGCGGACAAGCTGGCCCGGCTTACCGCGCTGAAGACCGCCTACGATCCGCAGAACCTCTTCCGGCGGAACCACAACATCGTGCCGACCGGGTAGGAGGTCAGGCGTATCCCGGGAGACTTGGTACCGAGACGGGTGTCCGGGACCGCCGGCATTCGCCACAAACCGCAGATTATTGATCCCGCCAACCGGACCGGGCACACTGTTACCGGACGCTTCCCACCATGTTCCACGTTCCCCATTCGGCGTCCCCTCAGCGCGGAGGTTCCACCATGCCGGTCATCGATCTGAACAGTGACGTCGGCGAATCCTTCGGCAACTGGACCATGGGCGACGACGCCGCAATCTTCGAATCCGTTTCCAGCGCCAACGTGGCCTGCGGCTTCCATGCCGGAGATCCTTCCACCATCGCGCAGACCTGCCGCGACGCCGTCGCCGCCGGTGTCACCATCGGCGCGCACGTGGCCTACCGGGACCTGGCCGGGTTCGGCCGCCGGTTCCTGGACTGCTCCTACACGGAACTGCTGGACGACGTGCTGTACCAACTCGGCGCACTGCAGGGCCTGGCCCGCGCGGCGGGGTCCGAGGTCCGCTACGTGAAGCCGCACGGTGCCCTCTACAACACCATCGTCCGGCACGAGGTGCACGCCCGCGCCGTCGTCGACGCGGTCCGGGCTTTCAACAAGGACCTGCCTGTCCTGCTGCTGCCCGGTGCCGTCGCCCTGGAAATGGCCGCCGACGCCGGTCTGCGCGGTGTTGCCGAAGCGTTTGCTGACCGCAACTACAACCCCGACGGCACGCTCGTCTCCCGCCGCGAGCCCAATGCGGTAATCCACGACGCCGGCACGGTCACCGCCAACATGGTCCGGCTGGCCACGCAGGGCACCATCACCGCTATCGACGGCACCGAGATTCCGATGCAGGCCGAGTCCATCTGCGTCCACGGCGACACCGCAGGTGCGGTCGCCATGGCGAAGGCGGTCCGTACCGGCCTGGAGGATGCCGGCGTGAGTATTTCGAGTTTCGTGTGAGCGTGGGCGGGGCCGGCGAATCGGGCGGGGGCACCGGCGCTCGTATCCGCGGCATCCGGCCTGCCGGGACGCGCGCACTGCTGGTCGAACTCGAGTCGCTGTCCGACGTCGTCGCCCTCCACGCCGAGCTCCGCGCCAGGCCGCTGCCCGGGCAGGTGGATGTGCTGGCCGCCGCCGCCACCGTCCTCGTCCGGTTCGCCGGCCGACGGGAAACAGTTGCCGCCGCAGGACTCATCGAGACGCTGGACCTCACCCACGGCACGGCTGCCGATGCGCGGACGGTCACCATCGAGACGGTGTACGACGGCGAGGACCTCGCCGAGGTTGCCCGACTCACCGGATTGTCCGAAGACGCAGTGATCAAGGCACACACCGGTACCCCGTGGACCGGTGGTTTCGGCGGGTTTGCGCCCGGGTTCACCTACCTCGTGGGCGGCGACCCGGTATTGAAGGTGCCCCGCCGCAGCAGTCCCCGCACGGCGGTGCCGTCCGGTTCGGTGGCACTTGCCGGGGACTATTCCGCTGTCTAT
The DNA here is from genome assembly GCF_020907345.1 of Arthrobacter sp. zg-Y179. Lineage (NCBI taxonomy): Bacteria > Bacillati > Actinomycetota > Actinomycetes > Micrococcales > Micrococcaceae > Arthrobacter > Arthrobacter sp. zg-Y179. The sequence goes on from NZ_JAJJOB010000010.1 coordinate 408,769, forward strand.
CCGCGCGAATCCCCCGGCGGCTGGCAGCTGATCGGCCACACCAACGCCGTGATGTGGGACCTGGCCCGGGAGTCTCCGGCGCTCATCCGGCCTGGGGATTCGGTTATCTTCCAAGCAGTCCGCGAACTCATCACCACTACAGCTCCAAGGGACGGGGCCGAGGCTGGCCAAACCAAAGAGGAGGTGGCAGACCAGGGGCGCGGGCACCTCGTGGGTCCCGCATCGCCGACCGAGGAACGAGGGAGGTGTCTAAGGGACGACGAGGTGCCCTCGCCCACCCAAGGCGGGCACGCTGCACTCGAGATCAAAGCGCCCGGCCTCCAGTCCCTGATCCAGGACCTCGGCCGGCCCGGCTTCGCCGACCTCGGCGTCTCCGTGTCCGGCGCCGCAGATTCCCGTTCCGCGCGGCAGGCCAACCGCCTGGTGGGCAACCCGTCCGACGCTGCTGTCATCGAAAACCTCTTCGGCGGATTGGAGCTGATTGCCCGCGGCGATACGGTCCTGGCCCTTGCGGGCGCGGAGCTGCCGTCCGCCGTCGTCTCCCCCAAAGGCGACCGTGACCGTCCCGCGCCGCTGAATGCGCCCTTTGCGCTGCTCGACGGGGAAACCCTGGCCCTGGGCTCGCCCTTCCGCGGCGTACGCAGCTATGTGGCGGTGCGCGGCGGGATTGCCGTGGAGCCTGTCCTGGGCAGCCGGAGCACGGACACGATGAGCGGTATCGGACCGGCGGCGTTGGACGCCGGGACGTTGCTGCCCGTGGGCACCGTGTCCGGGTCGGCTCCGGTTGGGGCTTCCGAGCCGACGTCGTTGGCGTTGGGATCGGACGCCGGTCGCGACAATGAGAAGGCTCCGACACAGCTGCGGATCACCGCCGGTCCCCGGCACGACTGGTTCGGGCCCGACGCCGCCGCGGCCCTCACCCGCCCCGTTTGGCTTACCACCAACGAGTCGAACCGGATCGGCGTGCGGCTGGCGACCGACCCCGAAGACCCGGAAGCGCAGCCGCTGAACCGCTTTCGGGACGGGGAACTGGCCAGCGAAGGCGTGGTTGTCGGCTCGCTGCAGGTGCCCCCGTCAGGCCTGCCCGTCCTCTTCCTGGCCGACCATCCGGTCACGGGCGGGTACCCGGTGATCGCCGTCGTCGTTCCGCAGGACGTACCTATTGCCGCCCAGCTCCCGCCCGGGCACCCGGTGCGCTTTGTTTTTGTCGATCCCGACACCCTGGCTCCGCTCTCCCCCGCTGAAGCGGGCGCGCTGTTTCCGGAAGGAACCCCATGAAAAAGGTCCTGATCGCTAACCGCGGCGAGATTGCCGTCCGTGTAGCCCGTGCCTGCTCGGACGCCGGAATTGTCTCAGCTGCCGTGTATTCGGAGCCCGACGCCGATGCGCTGCACGTGCGGGTTGCCGATGAGGCGTATGCGCTGGGCGGAGCGTCCGGTGCGGACACGTACCTGAATATTCCGAAGCTGATTGTCGCCGCGCATCGGGCAGGGGCGGACTCGGTCCATCCGGGGTACGGGTTCCTTTCGGAGAATGCAGACTTTGCCCAGGCGGTGCTCGACGCGGGACTCACCTGGATCGGTCCGTCGCCGCAGGCCATCCGCGATCTGGGGAACAAGGTCACGGCGCGGGAGATCGCCGTCCGGGCCGGGGCTCCCCTGGTGCCGGGCACGGAGGGTCCGGCGCAGAATGCTGAAGAGGTCCGCGCCTTTGCAGAAGAGCACGGGTTGCCGGTGGCGATCAAGGCGGCGTTCGGCGGCGGTGGACGCGGCATGAAGATTGCCCGGCGGATGGAGGATGTGGAGGACGCGTTCGAATCCGCTGTCCGTGAAGCCGTTTCCGCGTTCGGCCGCGGAGAGTGCTTTGCGGAACGGTTCCTCGATAAACCCCGGCATGTGGAGGCGCAGGTGCTGGCCGATACGCACGGGAACGTCGTCGTCGTCGGCACCCGGGACTGCTCGCTGCAGCGGCGGAACCAGAAACTCGTGGAGGAAGCGCCCGCACCGTTTCTGAGCTCCGAGCAGCGCGCGACCATTCACGAATCGGCCAAGGCCATCTGCCGGGAGGCCGGCTATACCGGTGCCGGAACCGTCGAATACCTGGTCTCGCCTGACGGCCTGATCAGTTTCCTGGAAGTCAACACCCGGTTGCAGGTCGAGCATCCGGTGACGGAGGAGACCACCGGCGTCGACCTGGTCCGGGAGCAGTTCCGGATTGCCGACGGGCTGCCCTTGTCCCTCACGGAGGATCCGGTGCCGTACAGGCATGCGTTCGAGTTCCGGCTCAATGCCGAGGATCCCGCACGGGGTTTCCTGCCCGGGCCTGGTCTTGTGGAGGCGTTCGAGCCGCCGACCGGTCCCGGCATCCGGATGGATTCCGGCGTGCGGTCCGGCTCTGTGGTGCCTGCCGAGTACGACTCGCTGATGGCCAAGCTGATTGTCTGGGGCGAGGACCGTCCGCAGGCTCTGCGCCGTGCCCGGGCTGCGCTGGACGAGCTGGTGATCCGTGGCGTGCCGACGGTTGTGCCTTTCCACCGTGCTGTCGTCCGGTCCGAAGCGTTTACCCGTTCCGGCGAGCTGGGCGTCTACACCACGTGGATCGAGTCGGAATTTGCTGAACCTCTTGCTGCTTCGCCCGAAATTGCTGCGTCGGTGCCCGGTGCCGAGCGGGAAACGCTCACCATCGACGTCGACGGCCGCGCTGTAACTGTGGGGCTTCCGGCGGCGCTTTTGAGTGCGTTGCGGGCGGGTGGTTCTGGTGGGGCTGGTGGGGCTGGTGCTGCGGGCGCTGGTTCTGGGGCCGGTGGTGCCGGGGGCGACGACGTCGTTCTTGCCTCACCCATGGCCGGGAACCTGGTGAAATGGGTGGCCGACGACGGCATGGAGTTGGCGGAGGGCGATCCCGTGGCGGTGCTGGAGGCTATGAAGATGGAGACCACCGTGCGGGCTCATCGTGCCGGCGCTTTCTCCCGTGCTGCTATCGAGCCGGGTACTGCCGTCGGCCGGGGGGATTCGCTCGGGGAGATTCGCTCGTGAGTTTAGGGTCGGCGGGATTTCGTCGTCCCGGGCTCGCCGGTTCGGTTTTTCGCCGACTGATCCCTCCCCGCCCTGCCTGATCTATCCCCGCTTTGCCGCCCAATCCCTCTCCCCGCTCCGCCGGCCGGTCGTGCCCCGTCCTGCCCGCTTGATCCCTCCCCGCCCCGCCGCCTAATCCCCTCCCCGCCCCGCCGCCCGGTCGTTCCCCGTTCCCCGTTCCCCGTTCCCCGTTCCCTTTCTCCTTACCTGGCACCCACCTCCCCCACACCCGCACTTTTCCTCCACAGATGACTTCCGCTGAGTGCCTCAGTCTTGTTCTCCACAACGGGCTTATCTTCTGGCGACGTGCGTCCTGCGTCTTGATGGAATTGGTCCATGCAGTCATACGAGTTCCATGTGTCGGAGACCGGAGCAGCGAGCACCGGCAACGATGCCTGTGCCGGTACGGCTGCGGACGCCTCGATTGCTGACGGACTCAGCGGAAGCCTGCGGTTGCAGAACATCCAATCCCTGGGACAGGAAGACGTCCTGAGAACCTTGGAGAGTCTTGACGCTCTTATGGGATGGTTGCAGGCACAGCAGGCTCGGGCCGTGACTCGGCTCGAAGCAATCGTCGCCCGCGATGTTGATCCGGACGATAGCTTGAGCACCGCCGGCGGTCCGCAAACGGCGTTCCGCCTTGCGGCTTCCGAAGTCGGGGCTCTTCTGTCCCTCCCGCCTATGACTGCTCAACGTCTGCTTGTCGATTCCTCCACTCTTTGCTCAGAGTGCCCATCAGTTCTGGCCGAACTCGAGGCGGGTAGGCTCAGCTACCGCAAGGCACAGGTCATCTGCTCCACTGTCGTTTCCCTCCCGGAGCCCACACGCATAAAGCTGGAAAACCGGCTGCTGCACGAGGCAGATGGCCTCACGGCTGCGCAGTTGGAGCGGAAAGCCCGGAGATTGTACGAGGGCATAGTCCCGGAATCGGAGCTGAACGTTCGCCACCGGCGCGCTAAGAATGACCGGCGGGTTTGTCTCGAACCGCAATTGGACGGAATGTGCTTCCTCTCGGCTCGTCTTCCTGCGCCCGTCGGTCAGGCTATTTTTACCGGGCTCACAACATGTGCGCGGTCCGAACAAGCAGCCGGGGATCCGCGGACCGTGGACCAGTTGCGTGCGGACATATTCACGTCCGTGTTGCTGGGTGAAAGCACGGTCCCTGGCGGCGGCCAGCGCACGGCATCTGGGGGCCGCGAGCGCGCAACCTCCGGCTCTCGCTGCCGCGATCGTCGTGACGGCTGGGACGACGTTTCCCTCCTAGCCAACACACGTTCCGAATCGGACCCTTCTCGTTCTGGCAGTGACGCAACCGATTCCGCAGCCGACCCCGCTAGTGTCTCCCCTGCCGACGTCCCGGGAACTTCGCCCGGCCCTGTCGCTCCTCTCGGGCCGCGGGTGAAGGCCGAAGTGATGGTCCTGATCAACGTGGAAACCCTTCTCGGCCTGGACAACCGTCCCGCGGAACTTAACGGATACGGACCCATCAGCGCCGAGTCGGCCCGAGAGCTTGTCCGCAGCATCGGACATTGGACCGGGCTGCTTCACAAGGGCACTACCGGCGAAATTCTCGAAGTGGGTCGACAGCGACGGGTGCCTCCTGGACTCCGCCGATGGCTGCAGGCCCGCGATTCAACCTGCCGCTTTCCAGGCTGCTCTGCAAACGCACTCACAGCGGAAATAGACCACACCATTCCGTGGGCTAGGGGCGGGCCTACCGACCATGGGAACCTCGAATGCCTTTGCCGAAAGCACCATGCCTTCAAGACGGCTGGTTTTTGGACTGCTCGGCAACCCGAACCGGGCCTACTCGAGTGGACGTCTCCCGCTGGCCGGAAGTACAAAACCCGGGCACACCTCAATCTGGCCGAAGGCACTGCTGAACTCCGACAGGAACCAGCGCTCACCGGAGCAACGTATGAGCCTCCACCGTTCTGAGCGGATATCTCCGCGGGACCCAAACCACCGACGCGTGGCCCCTGTCCTGTCCGTCCCACCGATCCCCACTATCGCCCTACACCGCCTGCCCGTCGGGCGATACCTTCCCGTCCGATTCATCACCGACGGGCCGTCGGGGCCCCGGAATGACTGCCACAGCAACCACACCGAGGGCAGCAGCAAGCGCAAACACGTAGAACCCGAACGGATACGCAACCCCTGCGGCGACCAGCAGCCCGGTTAGCCAAGGGCCCACAATCGCACCCAGCCGTCCGACGCCGGCAACAAACCCCATTGCCGATGCCACTACGGCACGCGGATACAGATAACCGACAAACCCGTACACCAGAACCTGCGCACAGAAGACAAAAACGCCGGTCACAAGAACCACGGCGTTTACCAGAAGCGCGCTCTCCATCCGGATGCTCAGCAGAACCAGCAGCACTGCGGCGGCACCGAACCAAACCATGGTGGTCCCCTTCGGACCCCGCTTGTCCGCAACTCGTCCGCCCACCAACAGCCCGATCACTGCCCCGACATTCAACACCAGCAGCAGCACCAGCGAGGCGGAAACGGCATAACCGGCTTCGCGCATAATCTGCGGCAACCAGGTATTGAGCCCGTACACAAGCATCAGCCCCATAAAAGCCGCCACCCAAAGCCCAAGAGTGATCCGCAGGTACGGCGGCCGAAGCAGGTCTCCGATCTTCACCTGCACATGCCCCTCCTGCTTGGCAGCCAGATGCGCCGATCCAGTCTCCGGCAAACGGAACCACATCACGACGGCGGCAGCCAGACCCACCGCACCGCCCGTATAGAACAGCCAAGCCCAGTGTTCCTTGAAAACAATGGCCAGCACCGATGCCAGAACGGCACCACCGTGATAGCCCGTCATGGTGATGGTGGTGGCGTTGGCCTTGCCGTTCTGCGAAGCGGTTTCCTGCATCGCAGTCAGGGCGACCGGCATGCACCCGCCCAGACCCAAACCGGCAAGAAACCGGACCACTCCCATCAACGCGACGTTGGGCATGAGGGGAAGCAGCAACGTCAACACGGAGAAGATCACTACGCAGACGATCAACGGCACCCGGCGGCCGAGCCGATCGGAAATCGGCCCGATCAAGGCAGCACCGATGCCCACCCCCACCAGTGAAATTGTGGACACATAAGTGGCTCCGGCAGCGGTGATCCCGACGTGCCGGGTATCCAGCAGGGTGGGGATGGCAGCGCCGAGGGCAACAATGTCGAAGCCTTCAAAAACCACCGTCAGCCAGCAGAGGGCAATGATCCAACGCCGCCTGGTAGAGGAAGCCTGCTTGTGCATGATTCACGTCCTTGAATTGGACCGCGGCTCTTCGTTAGTACACCGGTCCGGCTACGTCCACAAGGCCTGCAGTCCGGCAAGCGAATTCCACCCCAGATACAGGGTGAGCAGCCAGGCCACGACACCGACGGTAAGCAGCCAACGCGGATACCGATACCCGGACAGGAGGTCACTCCGCCGCCAGGCAGCCCAGAGCAGGACGGCGAATCCGAGCGGAAGAATGAGCCCGTTGAAAGCCCCCGCAAAGACCAGCAAGGTCTGGGGCGGCTGGCCCAGCAGGAGGTAGGCCGCAGCGCACACGGCGATGAAGGCAACCGTAAGCAGGTTTCGCACCCGGTCACTGCCGGAAAGCTTGGTGATGAACGAAACCGAAGTGTAGGAAGCGCCGATTACCGAGGTCAGGGCAGCGGCCCAGAAAACTATCCCGAAGAGCCGAATTCCCAGTTCGCCCGCCGCAATCCGGAAGGCATCGGCAGCGAGGTTCTCTCCGCTCAGCACAGCTCCTCCGGCAACCACTCCCAGAACGGCCAGGAACAGCAATACCCGCATCACCCCCGTAACGATGACCCCCAACAGGGCAGCCCGGGTAATGGGCTTGATGTTCTCCAGACCGGAATTTCCCGAGTCGACCATCCGGTGCGCCCCGGCGTAGGTGATGTAGCCGCCGACCGTCCCGCCGATCAGGGTGGTGATGGCCAGGAAATCCACCTGCTCCGGCAGGACCGTGTTCTTCAGGGCACTGCCGACCGGCGGGTTGGCGACGATGGCCACGTAAAGCATCAGCAGGATCATCAGGGCGCCGAGGACCACCACTACCCGGTCCAGTGCCAGGCCCGCCCGTTTGGACAGGAAGATGAGGATGGCGAGCACTGCGGAGATCCCGGCACCAATCCGCGGATCGAGTCCGAGCATGGCATTTAGGCCCAGCCCTGTCCCGGCCACGTTGCCGATATTGAAGACCAGTCCGCCAACAAACACCAGGATGGCCAGCACCAACCCGGCACCCGGCAGGACCTTGTTCCCCAGCACCTGGGCACGCAGACCGGAAATGCCGATGATTCGCCAGACGTTCAGCTGCACGGCAATGTCCACCAGGATCGAAACCAGGATGGCGAACGCGAATGCTGCCCCCAGCTGGACCGTGAAAACCGTGGTCTGCGTGATGAACCCCGGGCCGATGGCACTGGTGGCCATCAGGAACATGGCGCCGAGGATGGCGGCCCGCTTCGGATCCGGAGGCTTCCGTCCCCGCCGCTTTCCGGCGGCCTGCCCGGGTTGCGCCGCGGAGGCGGCGCTACGCGTTCCGGCCGCCTTCTTCCGTTTGCCATTGGCACCCGGCACAGCGTCTGGATCTTTTGGGACAGCCTGTTCGTCCATGCGCTTCTCCGTTCAGCGCGGATGCGATTTCCGCGGCCAGTGTACGGCGGCCGGACACGGGCCGGAAGACGTTATTCAGGCTTCGATCTCCCGGCAGGTTCCACCCGCCCGTAGGTAGGCTCGCCCGCCCACCCGGCCCCCGGAGCAAACACAGGTTTGGCCTTGGCGGTTGGCTGCCTCCTGGCGGTGTCCACGGCATCACGGATTGCCACCCTCACCGCCGGACCATGCCCGGGCAGGATCAGGGAGGCATCAAGCCTGGCCAGGATCGGAAGTGCTGCGGCAACCGCTGCGCCGTCGTGATGGAACATCGAGTGCAGCAGCTGCGGACCGCTGCGCGCACTGATGGCGTGGCCGGTGACCAGCGCGTCGCCGGTGATGACAGCCCTGGCGGTGGGCAGGTAGAACGCGGTATGGCCCGGGGTATGCCCGGGGGTCGGCACGGCCACCGGGCGGCCGGGAAGATCCGCCAGCACCTCATCCGTCCAAATGGCTGCGGACGGCACCGGGATTCCCCTGACCCCTCCGGCCCGCAGCACGTGGACGCTCCACTGCAGGATCCGTGGCTGCCATGCCCGCGCCAGCACCTGCAGCGGGGACACCTGGAATTTTTCCTTCCCCTGCAGGTGCCGGTGCTCGGCCGCGCTGGAAAGTACCGGCGTGCCGTAGGTGACGGCGAAATACGCTGCGGCGCCGGTGTGGTCCACGTGGGCATGGGTTATCAGCACCGCCGCCGCGTCGGCGGGATCCAACCCGGCGGACCGGACCGATTCCAGCACCAGCGGCAGGTCCCCGCGGTAGCCGGCGTCGACCAGCGTGAACTTTTCCTCCCGGCGCATAATGATCCAGTTCGACGCCGGTCCCTCCACGAATACGACGTCGGCTGCCGGTTCGCTCATGCGGTACTGGCTGCTCTTCACGGCTCCCCTCCCGGTTCTGCCTGCCATTGTCCCTGCCGGCGGGCTCCGCCGACAGACCCCGCCCTCCTGCCGCGCCATTCATCGGCCAGGAGCGCATAGCGAAGGTCATCGAGCCAGCGGCCCGAGCGGTGTAGGGACCCCTGCCGGGATCGCCCCTCGCGCCGCATACCCGTTTTTTCCATGACCCGCCAGGATGCGGTGTTGTCCGCGAAACATTCCGCCACGACCCGCCGCAGGCCCAGTTCCTCGAAACAGATGCGCACCAGTTCAGCCACGGCTTCGCTCGCATATCCCCGTCCGGCATATTCCGGTGCGATGACATAGCCGATCTCCGCCTGCGTACCCCGCGCCAATACCTCTATTTCTTTCTGCGCCCACGCGTCCTGGCGGACAAGATAGAGGTCACCAACCAGCGTTCCGGCGTGTTCCACAACAAAAATGGCTGCCAGCTGCTCCGGCTTCCCGAGCCGCTCCACGAAGGTATCCACGTCCGTGGGCTCGGCCGTCAGCCATTGCGCGACCTCGGGCTTCCGGCGGTACTCGAACACCTGCGGCAGGTCTTCGAGGACGGCGGGGCGGATGGTGAGGCGGGGTGTGGTGACGGGCCAACGGACGCCAAGGGGATTCGCAGTCATGGCACCATAATGGCCTAGACGGGTCTCCGGCCGGCCTCCCGGAAAAACCAGCCGCAACCCATTGACCGGCACCCCGCCCGGGCGTAGCTTCGTAATCAACCGAAAGGTTGAACAACCAGCAACTTGATTACACATCGACAGAAGCTGACCGACCGCATGGACTCCCACAGCGACGAACCCCTTCTGGACAAGGCCTTCCTGGCCCTGGCCGATCCGGCCCGCCGCCAGATCATTGCCCGGCTTTCCCGGGGCCCTGCCACGGTCAACGAACTGGCGGAACCCTTCGAGATTTCCAAGCAGGCCGTCTCGAAGCACATCCAGGTCCTCGAGCAGGCGCAGCTTGTCACGCGCAGCCGTGACGCGCAGCGCCGGCCCGTCCACCTGAATCCCGCACGGTTGGAGGCACTCACCGCCTGGATCGGCCAGTACCGGCTGGTCCGCGAGGAGCAGTTCCGCAGCCTTGACGCCGTGCTCAACGCACAGGCCGCAGCCAAAGGCGGCCCGCAGGCAAAGGATCCATCATGACCAACGCACTGCAGCTCACCGTCCCGGACGGTGTCCCCTTCATTGATTTCACCCGCGAGGTGGACTATCCCGTGGAGCAGGTCTTCCGGGCATACGCCGAACCGGACCTGCTGGCCCAGTGGCTGGGGCCCCGGGGAATGAAGATGGACATCAACCACTACGATTTCCGCACCGGCGGCTCCTACAGCTATATCCATACCGGCCCGGAGGGAGTGCCCTACGAATTCCGCGGCATCTTCCACACCGTGCGGGAAAATGAATCCGCGATCCAGACCTTCGAGTTTTCCGGCTATCCCGACGTCACCAGCCTGGAATTCATGACACTCGAAGCGCTCGACGGCGGCCGCACCCGGATCAGCGCCCACGCGGTCTACCCCTCCATGGAGGCACGCGACGGCATGGCGGCCTCCGGCATGGAGTCCGGCGTCGCCGAGGGCTTTGACCGGATGGATGAGCTGCTCGCCCAGCTCCAGCCGGAGGCACTGCAGGGAAGGGGTGCGTGATGAGCAAAAATCCCCTGACGTTGAGCGCCCCCGCCGGAGAACCCTTCCTGGAGTATCAGCGCGACTTCGATTTCCCGGTCAGGGCTGTGTTCCAGGGACACACGGATCCGGACCTCTATGTCCAATGGATCGGCCCGGTGGACCTGACCACTCGGATGGACGTGTTCGAGCCGCGGTCCGGCGGTGCCTACCGGGTAGTCCAGTCCGCAGGTGACGGCGAGGAATATGCCTTCCACGGCATGTTCCACACGGTGCGCGACAACGAGTTTCTGCTGCAGACCTTCGAATTCGAGGGCTACCCGGACGTCGTGACGCTCGAATACAGCACCTTCTCCGAGCTGCCCGACGGCAGGAGCCGGGTGACCGGCCGTTCCCTCTACCCATCGGTTGAATCCCGGGACGAGTTCCTGGGCAACGGCATCGAAGAGGGCATGTCGGACGGCTACGACCAGCTGGATGATCTGCTCGCCTCCGTCCGGACCGGAAGCTAGGGGCTGATCATGGATTGGACCCTTGAGGTGGTGATCGTCCCGGTCAGCGACCAGGACCGGGCGATCTCCTTCTACCGCGACCAGGTGGGCTTCAACCTGGATCACCGCACGTCGACCGGGCAGATGGACTTTGCGCAGCTGACTCCGCCGGGCTCGGGCTGCTCGATAGTGCTCGGGGATACGGGTTCCCAGCAGGGCATGGTTCCCGGTTCCCTGCGGGGACTGCAGCTGGTGGTTTCGGATGCGCAGGCCGCCCGGCAGGAGCTGCTGGACCGCGGCGTGGAGGTTGGCGACGTGACCGTCTTTGATCAGCGCGACGGCGGAACATTCTTCAGCTTCTCGGATCCGGACGGCAACGCCTGGACCGTGCAGGAAATGAAGGTCCGGGCGGACAAGCCCCTGATTCCGCACGAGGCGCGGATCAGCTATCCACCGGAGCAATAGGGGCTAAGCCGAGTCTTTAACCTGTGACGACGGGGCTTCCATGCTGGAACCCCCGTCGTCCAGATCGTCACGCAGACCGACGGCGCCGCTATGAGATGGCTCACCCTGCCCTCCAAAGGTTCGGGACGTGGGACGCAACGAAAAATCCCGGTGGCTCCAGCGGGCGTAATATGGATTGGCCCCTGAACTGGGCCTACCCCCACATTCCAAGGTGCGTTTACTTGAAGTCCTCCTTTACCCAGGCGCTGGCCCGCGGGTTGAACGTCCGGCACATCCGCTTCATGGCGCTCGGTTCGGCCATCGGCACCGGCCTGTTCTACGGGTCCGCATCGGCCATCCAGTCCGCCGGACCGTCCGTCCTACTGGCCTACATGATCGGTGGAGCCGCTGTGTTCCTGGTTATGCGGGCCCTCGGCGAGATGGCAGTCCGGCATCCGGTGACAGGTTCGTTCGGGCACTACGCCAGCCGTTATCTGGGCCCGTTCGCCGGGTTCATCACCGGCTGGACGTTTGCCTTTGAAATGGCCATCGTCGCGATTGCCGACGTCACCGCTTTCGGCATCTATATGGGCTTCTGGTTCGAAGACGTGCCGCGCTGGATCTGGATCCTCGCCGTCATCCTGCTGATTGCCGCACTGAACCTCATGCGGGTGAAGGTCTTTGGCGAGACCGAGTTCTGGCTCTCGCTGATCAAGGTCTCAGCGATCATCGCGATGATCGTGGGCGGAGCAGCCATCGTGGTCTTCGGGTTCGGACTGCCCGACGCCGCGAACCCCGGCCTGGATACGATGCTGGGCTCCGGAGGGTTCTTCGCCAACGGATTCTGGGGCCTGCTGGCGTCCTTCTCGATTGTGATGTTTGCCTTCGGCGGCATCGAAACCATCGGCATCACCGCCGGCGAAGCCGACAACCCCAAGAAGGCCATCCCCGCGGCAGTGAACACCGTTCCGGTACGCATCCTGCTCTTCTACGTCTGCGCCCTGGGCATCCTGATGATGATCTTCCCGTGGCAGGACATCAACGGGGAAACCAGCCCGTTTGTGCAGATCTTCGACACCTTGGGCATCCCGGCAGCGGCACACATCCTCAACGCTGTGGTCATCACCGCAGCGATCTCCGCCATCAACTCCGACATTTTCGGTGCCGGCCGCGTCCTCTACGGACTCGCGCAGGAAGGCCAGGCCCCGGCGTCGTTCGCTCGCATTTCGCGTAACGGGGTGCCGTGGATGACCGTGGCGACCATGGCGGTGGTGCTGCTCGTCGGCGTCGTACTGAACGCCCTGCTGCCCGAATCGCTGTTCACGATCATTGCGTCCATCGCCACCTTCGCGACCGTTTGGGTGTGGCTGATGATCCTGCTCTCGCACATCGCCATGAAGCGCGAAATCAAGCGCCGGAACCTGCCGGCGTCGGAATTCGGTGTGCCGTTCTGGCCGGCCGCATCCTATGCGGCACTGGCTTTCATGGTGTTCATCGTGGTGCTGCTCGGCATCATGCCGGACACGCGGATCGCGCTGGTTGTCGGCGCCGTGTGGATTGTGCTGTTGTTCGCGGCGTACCGGCTGTGGGTGCGCGGCGACGGTCTGGTACGTGCGGAACTGGCAGACGAAACGGGCGACGCCGGAGCGCACGGGGCAGCGGAAAGCCGAGTCTGATCCCCTCCCCCGTTTTTCACAGGAGGACCGTCCGGTTAGCCCGGGAGCAGTCCGGACGTCCCGTGTGAAGACACACCCGCAGCGGGCATCCGGAGGGTACGGAACAGAGCGAGGCTGAACCGACCTAACCGGAGCGTGATCAGCGGCCAATCGGTCTGGGCACACTCCTGTCCGTCCGATTGCTCCCGCTCCTGCAGGGTTTGCCTGAAGCGGCGGCGCTGCTCCGCTTCAGCCTGCCGCTGCCGATGTTCCAGCCGGGCAAGTTCGAGCTCCATAAGTCCCATAGCTGCAACGCTAGGCACCGCACCGGCAAGCACGCCACAGCCTTGCGGACAGCTTCGGTCCGGAACGACAGGACCCGTCCGCGGCCTCTGGAAACGGCATCGCAAAACTTACGTCCGGTCCCCTGCAGCTGGGGAGAGGCGCCGGGCAACACGGCACCGGAATAGACTGAAGCTGTGCCTATTTCCTCCGCCGCCGGCCGCTTCGCTCCCAGTCCCACCGGAGAGCTGCATGTAGGAAACCTGCGCACCGCCCTGCTGGCCTGGCTCTTTGCCCGCAGCACCGGCCGCCGGTTCCTGCTGCGGATGGAGGACCTCGACCGGGTGCGGTCCGGCGCCGAAGCGGCCCAGCTGCGCGACCTGACCGCCGTCGGCCTGGACTGGGACGGCGAGATCATCCGGCAGACCGAACGCACCGAAATCTACTTGGACGCGATCGCCGGGCTGCGCCGTGCCGGACTCGTCTATGAATGCTTCTGCACCCGGCGCGAAGTGGCGGAAGCGGCGTCGGCCCCGCACGCGCCGCCCGGAGCCTACCCCGGAACCTGCCGCCATCTCACCGAAGAGCAGCGCGCCCGACGACGGCGGGAACGTCCCGCCGCCCTGCGCCTGCGGTCGGAGGTAAACGAGTTCACCGTGACCGATGAGCTGCACGGCAGCTACACCTCGGCGGTGGATGACCTGGTGCTGCTGCGCAACGACGGTGTCCCCTCCTACAACCTTGCGGTGGTCCTCGACGATGCGCTGCAGGGCATTGACCAGGTAGTGCGCGGGGATGACCTGCTCAGCTCTGCACCCCGCCAGGCGTACCTCGGTTCCCTCCTCGGGTTGCCTCCGGTCAGCTACGCCCATGTTCCGCTGGCGCTGAACACCGCGGGCCAGCGGCTGGCCAAGCGCGACGGCGCGGTCACCCTCCAGGACCTCGCCGCTGCGGGGCTGGACGCGGACGCGGTCCGGACCCTGATCCTCGGGTCACTGGGGCTGCCCGGAAACCTCAGCGACGCCCTGGCCGGATTCTCTCCCGCTCGAATCCCGCTGGAGCCGTGGATCTTCGACCCCGCACAGGAAACCACACCCCATCCCCCGTCATTGGTGAACCCTCGACCCTAGGAGTCCTGCATGAGCCTGCCCTCCCCGGACCGCCGCGACGGCTACGTGGACCTGCGTTCCTACGGCGCAATTGGCGATGGCCGGACGGTGGCACTCGTTGCGCTGGATGGATCGATCGACTGGTACCCGACCCCGGACCTGGATTCAACGCCCGCCTTTGCCCGCCTGCTCGATGCAGCGCACGGCGGACAGATTGAACTGCGTCCCGTCGCGGACTTCACAGTCGAGCGGGCCTATGTGGAAGGCACCAACGTCCTGGCCACTACGTTTTCCACCGGGACCGGACGCGTGCGGGTCACGGACTCGCTGAACACAGGGGTGGCGGGAAGGCTTCCGTGGGGCGAACTGGCGAGGCGGATTGAGGGTCTCGACGGCGAGGTTCCGATGCGCTGGGAGGTAACCCCGGGCAGCAGTTTCAACACCGCCTCACCGTGGGTCCAGCATTCGGTGCACGGCCCCGTCCTGCAGGTGCAGGGCACCACCATGGCCGTACGGGGCCAAGGCATCGGCTTTGAGGACACGCAGGTTGCCGCGGACGCCGCCGACTCCGGCACACATGAGGTTTCCGACCGCGGAATCAGCGGCACGTTCACCTCCCGGTCAGGTTCACGGCATCTGCTGGCCCTGATTACCACCCATGAAGAGCCGCTGCCGCTGCCGGAGCTGGACACTATCGACGACGGCGTGGACCGCACCATCGCCAACTGGCAGGCCTGGTCCCGGGAGTTTCAGTACGACGGGCCGTGGGCCGACGCCGTCGAACGCAGCGCACTGGCCCTGAAGCTGCTCCTGCACAGCCCCACGGGTGCCATCGCGGCAGCAGCCACGACGTCACTGCCCGAGAACCTCGACGGCGGCAAGAACTGGGACTACCGCTATGCCTGGGTCCGGGATACCGCCTACACCCTGCACGCCATGATCCGTTTCGGGCTGCGCGAGGAGGTCCACGCCGCCGTGTCGGGAATGCTCAAGAGCGTGCGCCGGCAAGGCGACGACCTGCAGGTCTTCACCCGGCTGAACGGCGACCGGGCCGAGGGCGCAGATATCCTCGATATGCCCGGCTGGCGCGGCATCGGGCCGGTGGTCAACGGGAACGACGCCGCCAAGCAGCTGCAGATGGGCGTCTTCGGCGACCTGTTCAACATTGTCCAGATGTATGTGGACGCCGGGCATGTCCTGGATACCGGAACGGGACGGTATCTGGCAGACCTCGCGGACCTGGCCTGCGATGTGTGGCAGCGGAAAGACTCGGGCATGTGGGAGCTGGACGAGGAACGCCACTACACCACTTCCAAACTTGGCTGCTGGCATGCGCTGAGCTGCGCGTCGCATCTGGCCGACCTGGGGCAGATCCCGGGAAATCCCGAACGCTGGCGCGCCGAGCAGGAACGCATCCGCGACTGGGTGGCAAGCAACTGCTGGTCCGAGGAGCGGGGCAGCTACGTCTGGTATCCCGGCACGGACCAGCTGGACGCCTCTATCCTGCTGCACGCCATCAGCGGCTTCGACCGCGGCGAACGCATGTCCTCCACCCTGGATGCCCTGCGCAGCGAACTCGGCCGCGGGCCGCTGCTGTACCGGTTCAGCGGCGCCGAGAAGGAAGAGGGGACCTTTGTGGCATGTGCGTTCTGGATGGCTGCGGCCCTGGACCGCGTGGGCCGGCGGGAGGAAGCCACCGCACTGATGGATGAACTGGTTCCGCTGGCAAACGACGTTGGCCTGTTCACCGAGATGATCGCCGAGGATCACTCCTTCCTCGGCAACTTCCCGCAGGGGCTGTCCCATCTGGCGCTGATTACTGCGGCGCTGACCCTCGCGGAGGAGCGGTAGGTCCTGCAACGGCAACAGGCCCCGTTTCCGCTAGTGGTGCGGATCCGGAGCCTGTTAGTGAGCCAACCGCTAGGATGTGCAGCCCACGCCGTCGCCGTCCCCGTCGAACTTTGGATCCCAGCCGGCGTCGCCTGGGCGGATCGGCGCCACACCCGCGGCCTTGACGGCGGTGCAGTTGGCATAGACGGTTCCGGCGGGTGCAGCGGGAGCGGGTTCTGCCGCCGGTGCAGCCGGAGCGGGCTCGACGGCGGGCTGCGCGGCACCGGCTGCAGCAGCCGCTGCGGCAGGAACGGTGCCGTCCCGCGCGGGAACCGGCTCATCCGGGCAGCCGGACAGGACGGCAGCAATCGCATCATGCTCGGCCTGCGTCATCCACAGCCGGTATTCGGCCTTGACCGCCGTCTGGCGGGCTACGTATTCGCAGCGGAAGGCCTTGTTGGCCGGCAGCCAGGTGGCGGCGTCGCCGTCGGACTTCGCGCCGTTCGCGGGACCGTCTGCGGCCATGAGGTTCAGCGGATCATTGGCGAATTGCCGGCGTTCTTCGGCGGACAGCTGCTGCGCCCCCTTCTGCCAGGCATCGGACAGGGCCACCACATGGTCGATCTGGACCGCGGTACTGGTGGTGTTGCCGCGGACAAACCCAATAGTGGTTCCCGTGTAGGGATCCAGGAACGTGCCGGAGGCAACCACGCATTCCTGAGTTCCGTCCTTGTACACAATGTCCACGAGGTCGCGGGCGAGGATGTCGTTGCGGGTGTCGCAGCCGTTGTGGTCGGTATCGGCCCAGGCCGGCCCGAACTGCTCGCGGTCGTACCCGGTCTTCGGCGCGCGGCCCTTGATCGGGATGCCTGCCAACTGGTCCAGCGCGGTGCCGGCTGCGGCGGGCTCGGCAGGTGCGGCGGGTTCCGCTGCGGCAGACGGGTCCGCGGGTTCGGCAGACCCCGTCGCAGGCTGGGTCGCGGAGGACGGGGCTGGAACGGAACCGGTGTCGGTAACGGGGGTGCAGCCGACAACGCCTAGGGCGAGCAGGGCAACGAGGGACAGAGCTTTAGTGCGTAGTGAAGTCATCGCGATCCATTATCGGCGGCACGACGCCGGCTCCCGCTCAGGCGCGCCGCCCGTGCGGCCCGCCGCCGCTATGAACAGAGACGCGTTCCCTCTTCCAGTCGGTGGGCAGTGCCGCGTAAGTTCGGATAACTAACCCGGCAGGAGATGTCATGGCAACTAATAAGAACGGCACCAAGGAAGTTTCGGCCCGGCGACCGTCAGCCAACGGACTTGCGGCGGATGAGCAAAGCCTGGACGGCCAGCGCGTGGCGGTCGCGGAAGACTATGCCCAGGAACTCGACGAGCTCCAGGAACTGAAAACGAAGGGCAAAAAGCTCAAGATCAAGGTCGACGACGAGGCCTGGCGCCAGAACTACCCCTACGACACCAAGCTCAGCCGGCGCACCTATGACCGGCAGAAACGCCGGCTCCAGATCGAACTGTTGAAGATGCAGCTCTGGGTCAAGGAGACCGGGCAGAAAATGCTCATCATCTTCGAAGGCCGCGATGCCGCCGGAAAGGGCGGGGCGATCAAACGGTTCGATGAGCATCTGAATCCCCGCGGTGCACGCGTCGTGGCGCTGGAGAAGCCCACCTCCGAGGAGCAGACCCAGTGGTACTTCCAGCGGTATATCCGGACCCTGCCCAGCGGCGGAGAGATCGTGATGATGGACCGCTCCTGGTACAACCGGGCCGGCGTCGAACGCGTGATGGGGTACTGCACCCCGGCGCAGTACCTGGAGTTCATGCGGGAGGTTCCCGAGCTCGAACGGATGCTCGTCAATTCCGGCACCCTGCTGCACAAGCTGTGGTTCTCGGTAGGTCGGGCGGAGCAGCTGGCCCGGTTCGCTGCCCGGGAAACGGACCCGGTGAAGCAGTGGAAGCTCTCCCCCACCGACCTGGCCAGCCTCGATAAGTGGGACGCGTACACCGAGGCGAAGGAAGCCATGTTCTTTTACACGGACACCGGAGACGCTCCCTGGACCGCGGTGAAGTCCAATGACAAAAAACGCGCCCGGCTCGAAGCGATGCGCCATGTGCTCAGCACGGTGGAATACCCGAACAAGGACCAATCCATTGCGCATGCACCGGACCCGCTGATTGTGGGACGTGCCTACAACCATTTTGAAGAGGACGAAAAACCGCACGGCAGTTTCCCCGTGGTGAAACCGCAGGGAAACGCTACGACGCAGGCCGCGGGGTAGCTGCCGCGTAGTCGTGCCGGGCACGGCTCATACTCCGGCCAGTCGCTCCCCCGGCGAGACCAGGAGCACGCATAGGATCGCGGGGTGATAGCCCGCGAAATAGGAAACGGCCAACCCCTGGTGCTCATACATGGGTTTGGTGTGGACCACCGGATCCTGCTGCCTCTGGAAAGCGCCCTCGGCGACCTTGCCTGGCGTCGCATCTATCTTGACCTTCCCTGGGCCGAGAACGGCTCCGGGAAGCCCGCCGCCGGCACCCAAGAGGTGGCGGACGGCGTCGTCGACGAAATCAGGAACCGGCTCGGCGACGAGCCGTTCGCCCTCATCGGAAATTCCTTCGGCGGCATGGTGGCCCGGCACGTTGCCCATATCCTGAAGGACCAGGTGCTCGGGCTGGCAACCCTGGTGTCGGTGTTCACGGCAGTCCACGAAGACCGGATCCTGCCGCCCCGGCAAATCATTCACCGGGACCCGGCCCTCGCGATGGCCGCGGCAGAAGGCGCATCCGACTTCGAGGACGAGGCGGTCCTGCAGACAGCCGACGTTTTCGCGGGCTTCTCCGAATACGTGCTTCCTGGCCTCCAAGGCGCAGATCAAGCACTTATGGAACAGATCGCCGCCAACTACGCGCTGGACGCGGAGCCCGAGCTCGCCCACCCGCAGCCGTTCGAAGCACCGTCCCTGCATATTTTCGGCCGGCAGGACCACGTCACGGGATACGAAGACGGCTGGGCAATGCGGAAGCATTACCCGCGCGGCACCTTCACCGTGCTGGACGCGGCCGGGCACAACCTCCACCTCGAACGTCCGGCGCTGGTCTCAGCACTGATTCGGGATTGGATTGAGCGCGTTGAAATCCATGGCGGTTCCGGTTCATCCGCCGGGCTGTCCTAGCCCGCGGCCCGGTATTCCTCTTCCAGCATTCCGAGCAGCACCTGGTCGTGGAACTCTCCACGGTGGAACACGGCCGCGCGGCGTCGCCCTTCTTCCCGGAACCCCAGCGACCGATACAGATGGATGGCCCGCGAGTTATAGGACCACGTCTGCAGTTCGGCCTTGTGCGCACCCATTTCCTCAAAAACAATCCGCAGTCCAAGTTGCAGGGATTCCCGGCCCAGGCCCTGGTCCTGGAATTCCGGACTAATGATGATTGCCAGGGTGGCAATCCGTTCCGGAACGGATATACCCCAGACACTGATATGTCCGATCAGCTTTTCGGCCGGATTGACAATGCTGTAACCGAAACCTGACGGTGACTCATTCTTGCTCCAGGTCCGGAACATGGCCGCCGCGGTCTCCTGCGGACGGACGGTGACCCGGTCCTGCTGGAGGATCGCCTGGGACGGGTCATTCCACCACTCGGCCAGGTGTGCGAGGTCAGGTTCACGAAGCTCCCGGAAGCGGACCCGCTCGCCGGTGAGCATTGACGATGACCATTCCTGGAGACCGGCAGAATCATTCATGCGGCGATAATAGCGCACGGGTATTTGGGGGCCGGGACTGCACCGGGGCTTAACGCGGAGGAGGGCGGACGACGACGACGGCCCGCTCCGGCATGTGAAACGGCGGTTCCACGCCCGTACCCGACCAGAGGAAAGTAAAACGCAGATCACGCCATTGTGACCCGCGCTACTAACATCCTAAGCAGGACACCCCTGAGCCTGCCAAATCCGCCGAAGGAGCCGGGCGGCGGAAACCGTCAGTACTGCGTGAGACGATAAAACCATGCTCGAAACCCCTCCGCTCGTAGACGTTACCGACGTCATCCGCGTGGTCGGCGGATCGGCGTTTCAGCGGGGCCAGACCTACGCCAAGGGCGGGGCCGTGGAGGCCCTGGAATGGGATGCGCAAGGCGAGGTGCTGCGCGCGTCTGTCCGCGGCAGCGCATCGGTCCCCTACCGGATCATGCTGCAGCTCGGCGCTAAACGCCAGGGTGACTACCGCCTGCTGGATAACCACTGCAGCTGCCCCCTCGGCTTCGACTGCAAGCATGTTGCCGCGGCAGCGCTGCAGAGCAACACCGAGCATTTGATTTCCAGGCAGGAGCTCTCTGCCCCCGCCATACGGCCATCCGTGCCGGCCTGGCAGCAGTCGCTGCAGACCCTGATCGATGCGGATCTGGCGGACAGCACCAAGCCGACGGAAACCACTCCCCTGGCGCTGCAGTTCGAACTGCGGAACTTTGCCGCGGCAGCGGCGTCCCGCTGGGGTGCTCCCACCCCGCGCAGCCGGCACCGGGCCACACCCTTCCGCCTGGGGGTGCGTCCGGTGGTGCGCAATTCCAAGGGCAACTGGGTCAAGAACAACCTGGCGTGGAGCAACATCAGCTACCAGACCTACGGGCTGCGGCTGGATCCGGACCAGCACCGCTGGTTCTCCCAGTTCCCGGCCCTGCATCGTTCCAACGGCGTGAGCTACTTCGGGCAGAACGACTCGTGGCTGTATCTCGACGACTTCGCCAATCCCCTGCTCTGGCAGCTGCTGGATGAAGCGGTGCGGTTGGGCATCCCGTTTGTCGGCACCAAGAAGGACGCCGCCGTCCGGGTAGGGAAACTAGCCACCCTGTCCCTGGATGTCCGGGCCGCCGGCGGGGACACTCCGGCGCCGCTGCAGCTGCTGCCGACACTCGAAGTGGACGGCTCGCCGGTCCCGCTGGAAGATGCCGGAATCATCGGCAGCCACGGTATTTACCTCCGCTCGCCGCAGAACACCATCACGCTGGCACCCACGGCCAAGACCCTGACCGAACAGGACAAAGGCCTGCTGCTCCAAGGCGCCCCGGTGATGGTGCCGAAGGCAGATGCCGCCGTATTCCTCGAGAAGTTCTATCCGCGGCTGCGGCAGGTCCTGCCGGTCACCAGCAGTGACGACTCCGTGGAGTTTCCCGAGATCGAGCCGCCCGCACTGGTCCTCACCGCCGCCTTCGGCCCCGAGGACCAGTTGACCCTGACCTGGAACTGGGTCTATCAGCACGGCAGTTCCCAGACCCGGCTGCCGCTCACCCGTGCACCGCAGAACGCCAAGGCAGGGGCAGCGGACGACGGCGATACCTCCTACCGCGACATTCCCGCCGAGGCAGCACTCCTAGCCGCCGCGGGGAAAACCCTCCACGCGGTACCCCGCAACCGGACCCTGCGCGAGATCGAAGCAGCTGAATTCACCGAACATGTCCTGCCGGAGTTGGAGAAGCTCGACGGGGTGCGGGTGGAAATCGAGGGAACCCGGCCCGATTACCGGGAGCTGCTCGAGGCGCCGAAGCTGAAGATCACCACGGTGGAAACCGAACGCCGCGACTGGTTCGACCTCGCGGTGATGGTCACGGTGGAGGGCCGGCTGGTCCCGTTCGCGGACATCTTCAAGGCCATAGCGCAGGGAAAAACCAAGCTGATGCTCGTGGACCGGACCTACCTTTCCCTGGACCGTCCCGAGTTCGAACATCTCCATGCCCTGATCAATGAGGCACAGGGCCTGCAGGAATGGGATACCGGGGAACTGTCCATCAGCCGTTACCAGGCCGGGCTGTGGTCCGAACTGGAGGAACTGGCGGAGGAAACCGAGGAAGCCGTCGCTTGGCGGGAGTCCGTCTCGGCCCTGCTGGATCTGGAGTCCGTGGACCCGGTGCCGCTGCCGGCCGGGCTCCAGGCCAGCCTGCGCCCGTACCAGCAGGACGGCTTCAACTGGCTGGCGTTCCTCTGGGACCACGGCCTGGGCGGAATCCTGGCCGATGACATGGGGCTCGGCAAGACCCTGCAGACCCTGGCCCTGCTTGCCCATGCGCGTGAGCAGGGCGGGACTAAGCCGGCTCATCCCTTCCTGGTGGTTGCCCCCACCTCGGTGGTTCCCAACTGGGCCTCCGAGGCCGCACGCTTCACGCCCGGGCTGAAGGTGGTGACAGTCTCCGACACCAGCGGCAAGTCCCGCGTACCGCTCGCCGAAGTGGTGGCGGACGCCGACGTCGTACTTACCTCCTACGCGGTGTTCCGGCTGGACTTCGCCTCCTACCGGAAACTGGACTGGGACGGCCTGATTCTCGATGAGGCGCAGTTCGTCAAGAACCGGGTGACCCGCGTCCACCAGTGCGCACGGGACCTGCCCGCGCCGTTCAAACTGGCCATCACGGGCACCCCGATGGAAAACAACCTGATGGAACTCTGGGGGTTGTTCGCCATCGTTGCACCGGGCCTGTTCCCTTCCGCCCGTAAATTCGCCGACGAATACCAGCGGCCCATCGAACGCGGCGACAGCCCCGAACTGTTGGCTCGGCTGCGCCGGCGCATTCGGCCGCTGCTGATGCGCCGCACCAAGGAAGCCGTGGCCAAGGATCTGCCGGAGAAGCAGGAACAGATCCTTGAGGTGGAACTGCATCCGAAGCACCGCAAGATTTACGAGACGCATCTGCAGCGCGAACGCCAGAAACTCATGGGCCTGATCCAGGACATGGACCGGAACCGCATGATCGTCTTCCGTTCCCTCACCCTGCTGCGCATGCTCAGCCTGGACGCCTCGCTCGTCGAGGCGGAGGAGTACGACGGCGTGCCTTCGGCGAAGCTGGACGTGCTCTTTGAGCAGCTCGAAGACATTACCGCCGAGGGCCACCGGGCCCTGATCTTCAGCCAGTTCACTTCCTTCCTGAAAAAGGCCGCCCAGCGCCTGGACGAGCAGGGCATCAAGTACGCCTACCTCGACGGCTCCACCCGCAACCGGGCCGAGGTGATTGCTTCCTTCAAGGACGGCGTTGTCCCCGTGTTCCTGATCAGCCTCAAGGCCGGCGGATTCGGGCTGAACCTGACGGAGGCGGACTACGTCTTCCTGCTGGATCCGTGGTGGAACCCGGCAGCGGAATCCCAGGCCGTGGACCGCACGCACCGGATCGGGCAGAAGAACAACGTGATGGTCTACCGCATGGTCGCCAGGGACACGATCGAGGAAAAGGTCATGGCGTTGAAGGAACAAAAGGCGAAGCTGTTCTCGTCCGTGATGGACGACGACGCCGTCTTCAGTTCCGCGCTCACCGCCGACGACATCCGGTCGCTGCTCCAGTAGCGGAACTGCGTTGGAACCGCTGCAGTAACGGACCTGTATCAGCAGCGGATCCTCACGTGAATTCGGACACCCTGTGTCTGAGGACAGCCGCTCAATCACGCGCCGGCGCCGGATCGGCCAGATTCTACGGCGCGTGGAACCGATTACCTTGGAAACAGGGCCCGCTTCCGCCGTCGGACGGCGTCGGGCCGAGCAACATGCGTACCAAGGAAAGGCAATGAGCGTCCAGGAATCAACGCTGGTCCGGCCGGTCGAGACTCGCCCCAAGGATGAAGACGATCTGGTCCACGTTTTCTGCACCCCCTGCAAGCGGCGGGCACGCAGCCGTGCACGCCGCCCGGTCCCCTACTGCGGCAAACAGATGCCCAACCGTCCGCTGCAGGACGATACCGGCGACCTTCCCGTGTGTGCGGTTTGCCTGGACCTGGCCCGGTCCGCCCCCTGCCCCCGGTGCGGCACCCAAGCCCGCTTCGACTAAGCAGAACCCCGGTGCCTGGTCCGGCGCGGCCCCCAATCCCGCTTCAACTGCGGCCGACTGCCTGCATCCTGCCATTCCCTGCACGGGGTTTGATTTGTACAGTGGAGTGATGGCGAATCAGGAGCGGCCCATCGGATTCTGGCTCAAGCTCGTCGACCAGCTGGTCGACGACCAGTTTGGCGCCAGCTTCGAAGAACACGGCGTGACCCGACGGCAGTGGCAAATGATGAACCTGCTGGTTGAAGGCCCCGCCACCCAAAAAGAGTTGTCGGACGGCCTGCGCCCCTTCTTTCCCGCGGTGGAGACCGGCACCTCCGCAGAACTTATCGAGGAACTGCGGGAATCCGGGTGGGTGCTGCTGGACGACGGCCAGTACCGGCTCACCGACCTCGGCAGCCGAAGCCTGGAGAACCTCCGCGGTGCGGTGGACCGGATTCGGCAGCTGATGACGGACAACATCACTGAAGAGGAATACACCGCCCTGCTTGCCGTCCTGCAGCGGATGGCCAGCAATCTGGGGTGGGACGGCGACGTCGCGTCCGGGCCCCGCGTCGACACGTAGGCGTTCGCGCTCCAGGCCTACTTGCGCTGCGTCTGGGCGAGCAGTTCCTCGAAGGGCAGCGACTGCGCCGGATCCCGGCGCTTCTGCACCGGGGCATCCCCCAACAGTGCCACCAGTTCTCCGGCGGCACGGCGGACCCGCTGGTCCAGGGAACCGGTACCGGTTTCGCCTGTTCCCCAGTCGCCCGGTGCGGCGTAGACAGCGGTTGGGGCAACCCGAGCGCGCAGATAGCTGAACATCGGCCGCAGGGAGTAGTCCAGGACCATGGAGTGCCGGGCACTGCCGCCGGTGGCGCCGAGCAGTACCGGTTTGCCGTCCAAGGCGGTGTTGTCGACGACGTCGAAGAAAGACTTGAACAGCCCGCTCATGGACGCGGTGAAGACCGGGGTCACTGCCACCAGCGCATCGGCCGCAATAAGCTCGTTTATCGCCGCGTCCAGCCGCGGCGCGGCATAACCGGTCACCATGTTGTTGGCGATATCCACGGCGTATTCACGCAGTTCGAAGGTGCTGACGCTGGCGCTCAGCCCAAGTCCCTCGATCTCAGCCTTGGCCGCCGAGGCCAGGGCATCGGCAAGCATCCGCGACGACGACGGAACACCCAGTCCGCCCGAAACCACGACAATCCTGCGATCTACCATGTTGGACTCCTCTTCATGCGTTTGCATGTTCATCTCAACTGCGGCGAGGACGGCGTTATTCCGGCGTGGAAACCAAATGGGGTGCAGCGCCGCAGGGTGGGCGGTTCCGGAGTAATCCGTCGGTAATCTCCCCCGGAGTGGGGAGGCGCAGTGGCGAAATCTTGGCTACGCTGGGCCGAAACGAGCGTTTTGGCATTTCCGCAAACCGCTGGCCCAAAGCACCTAAGGGGAAAAATGAGTACGCCTTCGAACTACAACTACAACGCCTTCAGCGGGGGACAACCTGCTGCCCCTCCTGCCGAGCCGGAGCGTCCGGCCGCCGTGGAGCGTGGTTTTTGGCTCCTGATCGCCTCCGCCGTTGTCAGCCTCATTGCCGGAATCCTTTCCATTGTCACCCTTATGTCGGATGAGGGCCGCAGCGAACTTGCCCGGGTCAGCGGGCTCAGCTCCGCTGAAGCGGACACGGCAGTAACCATCGGGATTGTTACCGGCGTTGTGATCGGCGTGATCAGTGTTGCGGTCAGCATCCTGTTCGCCGTGTTTGCACGGAAGGGACACAACTGGGCACGCATCGTCATCACCGTGTTCGCTGCGCTTTCCCTGTTCGGCCTGGTCGGAATCAACGGCTCCCTCGAGGGGATCCTCAGCCTTGTTTCCATCCTGCTGATCATTGCCGCCGTGGTGCTGTTCTTTACCGCCCCGGCCACTGCCTACTTCAACCAGATGAAGCAGTACCGCCAGGCGAAGTCCCTGGGCTACGCCGGCTAAACCCGCTACACCGCAAAGCGCTGGCCGGGGCACCTCAAGGTGTCCCGGCCAGCGGTCTTTTACAGACCTGTTGCCTAGCCGGCCGCAGCCCGGCCGGCAGCCCGTCCACTGAACAGGCACCCACCGAGGAACGTCCCTTCCAGCGAGCGGTAGCCGTGCATTCCACCGCCGCCGAAACCGGCGGCCTCCCCTGCTGCGAAAAGGCCGGGGACCGGGGCGCCGTCGTCGGCCAGGACCCGGGACTGCAGATCCGTCTCCAATCCGCCGAGGGTCTTGCGCGTCAATACGGACAAGCGCACGGCGATCAGGGGTCCGGCCTTCGGATCCAGGATGCGGTGCGGCGCAGCGGTACGGATCAGCCGGTCCCCCAGATAGGTGCGTGCCCCGCGGATGGCGGTCACCTGCGAATCCTTCGTGAACGGGTTCCGGATTTCCCGGTCCCGGGATTCCAGTTCATGCCGCACGGACTCAGCCGACAGTTCCAATGCCTCACCATGCGAGGACGAGCCTTTGGCCAGCAGGTTCATGCCGGCAACGAGTTCCTCGACCGAATTGGCGGTAATAAAATCCTCGCCGTGGTCCAGGAACGCCTGGACGGGGGCAGGCACTCCGGCGGTGGCCCGCTTCAGCACGTCCCGGAGTGACTTTCCGGTGAGGTCCGGATTCTGTTCCGAACCGGAAAGCGCAAATTCCTTGCGGATGATCGCCTTGTTCAGAATGAACCAGCTGTAGTCGGAGCCGCTGCGGCGCAGGTGCTCCAGCGTGCCCAAGGTGTCGAAGCCCGGGAACAACGGTACGGGCAAGCGGTTTCCGGCCGCATCCAGCCACAGCGAGGACGGACCGGGCAGGATGCGGATTCCGTGGTTCTTCCAAACCGGGTCCCAGTTCCGGATTCCTTCCACGTAATGCCACATGCGGTCCGGGTTGATCACCCGCCCGCCGGCAGCCTGGGCAATTCCGATGCCCCGCCCGTCCACATGCTCGGGCACCCCGCTGAGCATGTTCGCGGGCGCAGGTCCCATCCTCCGGGGCCACGCTGCCCGGACGGCGTCATGGTCCCCGCCGATGCCTCCGGTGGTTATCACCACGGCGGAGGCACTGAATTCGAAGTCCCCGACGACGGTGCGGTTGGAAGCGGTGCCGCGCGGCGCCGTCGTCGGCTCCAGGACGCTGCCGCGCACGCCCGTCACGGCACCGCCGGTCAGGACCAGGTCATCCAGGCGGTGGCGGAACGCGAAACGCACCAGCCCGCGTTCGACGCCGTCGCGCACCTTGGCCTCGAAAGGCGCGGTGATCCCCGGCCCCGTACCCCAGGTGATGTGGAAGCGCGGAACAGAGTTGCCGGGCCCGTTGGCACCGTATCCGCCGCGTTCGGCCCAGCCCACCACAGGGAAGAGCCGGTGCCCCATCTGCTGCAGCCAGGCCCGCTTCTCCCCTGCGGCGAAATGCACGTACGCTTCGGCCCACTTCCGCGGCCAGAAATCCTCGTCGCGGTCAAAACCCGCGGTGCCCAGCCAGTCCTGCCAGGCAAGCTCCACGGAATCCTTCACCCGCAGCCTGCGCTGCTCAGGGGAATCTACCAGGAAAAGCCCGCCGAAGGACCACCATGCCTGGCCGCCCAGCCCCTGGGGTCCTTCCTGCTCAACCAGGATCACCGAGCGCCCGGCGTCCACAAGTTCTGCTGTGGCTACCAGGCCGGCAAGTCCGGCTCCTACAACAATGACGTCCGCGTCTTTTGGCTGCATCCGGCTCACGCTACCGGCGACGCCGGGTACTGGCCAGCAGTTTGCTGCAGGCGTGTCCTCACCCGCCCCTCGAGCCCGGGTGCGGCCGTCAGGGGTTTTAGACTCGGGCAGACGTTTCTAGACTGGAGATGGGCCGCTCTGAAGGAGAACCGGCGGATGCCGGTGTCGGCTGGAAACGAATCGGAGAAACCGCATGAGCGAACAGAGCGCCAACGAGGAAAAGGACTCCAACCGGACACATCCGCAGGAGCCGTCCGAAGGCGATACCACCGACCAGAAGAACGAGCAGCGCGAGCACACCCAGGAGCCGGCCGAAGGTGGCGAAGACCAGACCTGAGTGAGGCTTTTAGGGCCCGGCCCCGCGCCCCGCAGTAATGCAGCGCAGCTACAACGGACTAGGCCTCCGGTTCCCGGTGAGGGAGCCGAAGGCCTGTTTGTGTGTACGTATGTTCGTCGTCTCGTCAGCTGGCTGCTGCCTTGGGTGCCGATTCCTTGGCTTCGCCCAGTACATCCGAATCCCGGCTCTGGTCGACTACCGGACCCGTTCCTGCGATCTCCCGCAGCTGCGCGATCCCAGCCGCTGCCTCCCGCTTGGTTTCGAAAGTCGTGGACACTGCCATCAGCGTTCCGTCGCCGGCAATGAGCTTAATGCGGAAACTTCCCTCGTGGGCGTCCACCAGCTTGAAGTAGCCCGACATCACTTACCTCCTTGTAAGGGGTCTATCAGTGCCTCCAATGCTAAGCCACCTTACGAGTTCCGGGATCCCCTGCCGAAAGAATCGAGTAGTGCGAAATGCAATTGTGATCTGTTCCTAGACTGGTCCCATGGCCGATACCGTCAGTCCGGAACAGCGCAGCCGCAACATGGCGCGCATCCGGGGAAAGAACACCAAACCTGAGCTCCTGATCCGCGGCATCCTTCACGCCGCGGGATACCGGTTCCGGTTGCACGGCTCCTTCGGTAAGACCCGCCTGCCGGGCAAGCCCGACCTGGTTTTCGCCGGGCGCAGGAAAGTCCTCTTCGTCAACGGGTGTTTCTGGCACTTCCACTCCTGCCGGGCGGGCCAGCACGCCCCAAAGACCAATAGTGAATTCTGGGCTGCGAAACGCAAACGCACCGTCGAGCGGGATGCGGCGGCCCAGGAACGGTTGGCGGCCTTAGGTTGGGATGTCCTGGTGGTCTGGGAATGCGAACTTCGGGACCGCAGCCTCCTCGAAGAACAGCTGCGTACCTTCCTGGGCCCGCCCGGGCGGGTTCGTCCGACGCCGGCAACCACCGGAGTTATCGGGACGACGACGGCGGCGGCGGCTGCGTCGTCGTCGGCACGGACACTAGACTTCGAACCAGACGAACCAGACCTAGGCTCCAAGGAAAACTGAGGCACACAGCATGAGTGATTCAAGCAAGGGCAAGCGCGGAGTTCTTTTCGACGTAGACGGAACCCTGGTGGATTCCAACTACCTGCATGCGGTCGCGTGGTGGCAGGCCTTCCGCCGGATGGAGCATGATGTCCCGATGTCCGCCATCCACCGTGCCATCGGTATGGGCGGCGACAAGCTCGTAGAGCACCTGCTGGGCGAAGACCGCAACAAGGACGAGGATGAGCAGCTCGATGCGACGCACGGCGCCATCTTCTCCACCTGGTGGCCGTCGCTGCGGTCTTTCGACGGCGCCAGCGAACTCCTGAACGCCTGCTCGGACAAGGACCTCACCCTGGTTCTTGCCTCGTCCGCCTCCGCTGCCGAACTGAAGTTCCTGCGCACCGTGATTGAGGCCGACTCAGCAATCACCGGCGCCACAAGTTCCTCAGACGCCGAAGCCAGCAAACCCTCACCGGACATCCTCGAAGCTGCACTGGAGGCCGGTGGCCTGGAGGCCTCGAACACCGTGTTCGTGGGCGATTCGGTGTGGGACGTCAAGGCAGCCGGCGAGCTCTCCATTCCCACCATCGGCCTGACCTGCGGCGGCACGAGCGAAGCCGAACTGCGCGAGGCAGGCGCCCAGGAAGTCTACGAAAACCCGCGGGCACTTCTTGCCGCCATGGACACCAGCCTGCTCGGCGAACTCCTCGCCCAGGGCTAAACGTTTTCGAGAGGACACCATGACTACTGAACCCACCGGCCCCGCTAACGACGCCGAGGATCCCCTCGGCCCCAGCGCCCCGCAGCCCGGGCCAACGGGCGAACCCCGGAGACCGGGGAGCGCCTCGCATTCGGCCGGCAACATCCGTGACGATCAGGGGACCTCACCCGCCGGCGCGGTGCCTGCCGCCCAGGACAAGGCGGACGAAGCAGCCGACGCCGAGGCACCCTCCGACTCCGAGTAAAGGCCCGGCTACTTCAGCAGCCCGGCCGCCCGCAGCGCGTCCGCCATGGCCCCGGTGGGCGCGCTGGTTTTCGGGGCGCCGGCCTTCTGGGAGCCGTTTTTCGAGGATCCGCCCGGACCTTGAGCCTTGGCCTGATTGGGCCTGCCAGTACCGGGCTTCGAGGTGTTGGACTTGGCCGTGCCCGGCTGACTAATGCCTGTCGTGGCGCTGCCCGGCTTGGTTTTCTCGGCTTTGCGGCTTCCCTCGGGAGGGCGTCCGGACCGCCCGCCCGGCTCCGCGGCGTCGTCGTCAAGCCGCAGCGTCAGCGAAATCCGTTTCCGCTCCGGGTCCGCCTCCATCACCTTGACCTTCACCACCTGGCCGGACCGCACCACCTCGCGCGGATCCGAAATGAAGGTGTGCGACATCGCGGAAATGTGGACCAGCCCGTCCTGATGCACTCCGACATCCACGAAGGCTCCGAAGGCAGCCACGTTGGTGACCACACCGTCGAGGATCATTCCGGGACGCAGGTCCGAAATCTTCTCGATTCCCTCCGAAAAGCTGGCTGTTTCAAAAGCGGGCCGCGGGTCCCGCCCCGGCTTCCGCAGCTCGGCGATGATGTCCAGGACGGTGGGAAGGCCAACCTGGTCATCCACGAACGCTGCCGGGTCCACGCCCTCCAGGGCCGCTCCTGCCGCACTCATGGTGGTCCCGGCCGCAGCAAGGATCTTCCGGGCAATCGGGTAGGACTCCGGGTGGACGCTGGTCCCGTCCAGCGGTTCCTTTCCCCCGCTGACGCGCAGGAACCCCGCACACTGTTCAAAGGCCTTTGCCCCGAGTCGAGGCACCTTCATCAGGTCCTGCCGGCGGGCAAACGGCCCGTTCGCATTGCGGTAGGCCACGATGTTTTCGCTGAGCAGCGGACCGACGCCGGCCACCCGGGTCAGCAGTGACGGGGAAGCCGTGTTCACATCCACCCCCACGGCATTCACACAGTCCTCAATCACCGCATCCAAGGAACGCTCCAGCTTCGCCGGCGTTACGTCGTGCTGGTACTGGCCCACCCCGATGGATTTTGGATCGATCTTCACCAGTTCCGCCAACGGATCCTGCAGCCGCCGGGCAATGGACACGGCGCCGCGCAGGGACACGTCCATTCCGGGCAGCTCGGCCGAGGCAAGGGCGGACGCCGAGTACACCGAGGCACCGGCCTCGGAGACCACCAGCTTGCGCACCGACGCGCTCGGGACGAGGCGGATCAGTTCCGCAGCCAGTTTGTCCGTTTCGCGGGAAGCGGTTCCGTTGCCGATGGCAATCAGTTCCACCCCATGCTGCTTCACCAGACCGGCCAGCGTGGCCAGGGCGTCATCCCAGCGGCGCATGGGCGCATGGGGATAGACCGTATCGGTGGCAACCACCTTGCCGGTGCCGTCCACCACCGCAACCTTGACGCCGGTTCGCAGCCCGGGATCGAGCCCCAGGGTGGTCCGGTTTCCGGCCGGCGCGGCCAGCAGCACATCCCGAAGGTT
Source organism: Arthrobacter sp. zg-Y179 (assembly GCF_020907345.1). Lineage (NCBI taxonomy): Bacteria > Bacillati > Actinomycetota > Actinomycetes > Micrococcales > Micrococcaceae > Arthrobacter > Arthrobacter sp. zg-Y179. Next base: position 440,203 of record NZ_JAJJOB010000010.1, read on the forward strand.
GGCCGCAAACACGCGCACTGCCTCGGTCTCCGCCTCAGTAAAGAGCCGGACACGCAGATCCACCGAGAGCTTCGCCAGGATCCGGCGCCAGGCCAGCTGCACGGTGGTCATCAGCCACGCGTCAGCGGGACGCCCGCGGTCCGCCACCCCGAGACGGGCGGCCACGGAGCGTTCGTAGCGGGCGCGGGCTGTGGCCAGGGCATCGGCGTCAGCGGGATCCCCCTCCGTCAGGGCCAGCTCCAGCATGCCTTCCTTCTCGCCGCGGAACAGGGCGAGAACGCGGTGTGACGGCATTCCGGAGGGTGACTGGGAAAAGTCGTAGTAGTCGGTGAATTTACGCCCCTCGGCTTCCTTGCCGGGACGCACCTGCGAGCGCATCCGGCCCTGGCGCCAGAGCTTCTCGCGTTGTTCGGTCAGCAGGTCCGCGTCCTGGGAGACCCGTTCGATCAGGATGGCGCGTGCTCCGGCGAGCGCCTCGGCTGTGTCCGGGATCCCCTCGCGCACGTACCGGAAGGCTTCCTCGTCCGGGGAACGCCGGGGATCGGCCAGCAGCGCATCCGCCAGCGGTTCCAGTCCTGCCTCCCTGGCTATCTGCGCCTTGGTTCGCCGTTTGCTGCGGTACGGCAGGTAAATGTCTTCCAACCGGGACTTGGTCTCGGCGCCGACGACGGCGGCCCGCAGCTCCGGGGTCAGCTTCCCCTGGGCAGCAATGGCCTCGAGGATGGCCCGCCGCCGGTCCTGCAGTTCGCGCAGGTACCGCAGCCGTTCGTCCAGGTCCCGCAGCTGGGCGTCATCCAGCGTGCCGGTGGCCTCCTTGCGGTACCGGGCGATGAACGGAACGGTGGCGCCGCCGTCGAGCAGGCCAACGGCCGCCCGGACCTGCCAGGGCGCTACCCCCAGCTCGGCGGCCAGTTGGGCAATCACCTGCTCGTCGGTGGATGCGGAATCATTGACTGGTTCTACGGTGCTAAGACTCACCCCGCCAATTGTTCCCCATTTATCCGGCGGATGGGCGGATGCGGAGCGCGCTGGCTAGTCCTGCTCGGTGAACAATTGACGCCGGGCGCTCAGCAGCTCCACTTCAGGCCGGCCGGCCACCAGCCGTTCTGCGGCATCCAGCACATCCACCACGTGGGCGCGGTCCGCTGCCACAATGCCCACGCCTATCCCTGACCGGCGGTGCAGGTCCAGGGAGCCGACCTCTGCGGCGGAGACATCGAATTTTCGCCGCAGCTCCGCAAGGATGGGCCGGATGACCGACCGTTTCCCCTTGAGGGAATGCACGTCCCCCAGCAACAGGTCCAGCTCGAGCGCCCCAATCCACATGGCTCCCATCCTTGCTGCAGCCGTCGTGCATGTCACGCACCCCTGCGGCCGGCGCCGTGCCGGTGTTATGTTCGAAGCATGAGCTCTCCCCTCCGCGAGCGCCGCTCTCCTCGGCGGCGCAACCTGGTTTCCGGCTTGCTTTTCGGGATCGGACTGGCTGCCTTCGTCGATGAAGTGATCTTCCACCAGCTCCTCCAGTGGCATCATTTCTACGACCGCTCCACTACGTCTGTTGGACTGTTTTCGGACGGGCTGTTCCACGCCTTCGGCTGGTTCGCAGTTGTAGCCGGCCTCTTCCTGTTCGCCGATCTGCGCCGGTGGCATGAGACTCTCCTGAAGCGGTGGACCGGCGGCGTCCTGCTGGGTGCCGGTGCGTTCCAGCTCTATGACGGCACGGTGCAGCACAAGCTTATGGGGCTTCACCAGATCCGCTACGAGGTGGACCTGCTGGTGTACGACACGGTTTGGAACGTCATCGCGGTGCTGTTGATCGTTGCCGGGGCGTTCCTGACCTACCGCACCCGCGCTGCCGTCCCGCGGGAATCGACGGCCCCGGCCGATGCATAACCACGGCAGTGACTTTCCCGTAGAGTCGCTGTTCTTCATTCCCGCCGTAGTTGCCCTGGTCGCCTACTGGGCGGGTGCGCGTTCGCCGCGCTCCGGCCGTTGGCCCTGGCACCGGACGGCTTTCTTCACGCTGGGCGTGGCCGCCGTGCTGGTTACGGTCCTGAACCCTTTGGCCGAACTGGCCCACCAGGATTTCGCGGTATTGAGCTTTTCCCATCTCCTCGCCGGGATGCTCTCCCCGCTGCTGCTGGTGCTCTCTCGGCCGTTCACCTTGGCACTGCGCACCCTCGATGTTTTTCCGGCCCGCCGGCTCTCCCGGGTGCTGCGCAGCAGGTTCGCCCGGTTCCTGTCCTTCCCGGTCACCGCCGCACTGCTCAATACCGGCGGCATGATCCTGATGTTCCGCACCGGACTGCTGCAGGCAATGCAGCAGTCCATGCCGGTGCACTGGCTGGTGACCTTCCACCTATTGGCTGCCGGCTACCTGTTCACGGCTTCCATAGTGGGGCGGGATCCCTCCCCGCACCGGGCCGGTTATCGGCTGCGGGCCATCGTCCTGGTGCTTTCCATCGCGGCGCACAATATCCTCGCCAAGGGCATCTACGCCGACCCGCCTCCCGGGATCCCGGCCGCCTCCGCGGAAACCGGAGCGCTGGTGATGTACTACGGCGGCGGCATCCTCGAACTGGTGCTGATCGTACTGTTGTGCCGCCAGTGGTACGCGTCTGCGCGGCCACGCGGCAAAGTCACGTCCGCCGTTCATCCTCAGTAGGCCTGCCGGCTGCGATAACTGTGATCGATAGACCTGGTGCTCGAAACGGAACCCTCAGGCCGCGAAACCAGTAGCCGGGGTTATTCGTTCAGCAACCCCAACCATTGTGCAGAGCATCACAATCCCTTAACAATGGACTATGACGGTTACCCTCAGGTCCCTTGAAACTGCGATCCCGCCCACTGTCCTGGTGCAGTCCGAAGTCCGCGACGCCTTCGCGTCCCAGCCCGGCCTGACCCGGCTGGGAGAGCGACTGGTGAATACCTGCTTCAATTCCGCTGCCATCGATACGCGCCGCACCGCGCTGGCGGAACTCTCGCTCACCGATACCTCGGAGCATCCCCGGTTCTATGATGCGGCCAGTGGACTGCTGCTGCGGCCCAGCACCAAGACCCGCAACGACATCTTTGCGGTCGAGGCCACCAAGCTTTTCATTGAGGCAGCAGCCAAGGCGCTGGACGCGTGTGCCGGTATTGCCGCCGCCGATATCACCCATGTCATCACCGTTTCCTGCACCGGCTTCTTCAATCCCGGCCCGGATTACAAGGTGACGCGGGCCCTGGGGCTGAATCCGTCCGTGCAGCGCTACCACCTGGGTTTCATGGGCTGCTATGCGGCCTTCCCCGCCATGCGCGCGGCGAAATCCTTCTGCGAGTCCGATCCGGACGCGGTGGTGCTGGTGGTCAGCGCGGAGCTCTGCTCCCTGCACGTACGCACATCGAATGACCCGGACGCCATCATGGGATCCTCACTCTTCGCCGACGGAGCCGCCGCGGCCGTCATCACCGCCCGCGAAGACCTGCCCGACTCCGGACCGGCCATCCAGCTGGACCACTTTGAAACCATCCTGACCCCGGTCGGCGAGGAGGCCATGGCCTGGAACATCGGCGACGAAGGCTTCGAGATGGTGCTGGGCACCTACGTCCCGCACATCATCGACGACCATATTGTCGGCGCCCTGGAACCCCTGCTGGCGCACGACCCGTCGGTCAGCGCCCGGCCCTACCGGGAGATCGAGCACTGGGCCATCCATCCCGGCGGCCGCAGCATCCTGGACAAAGTCGAGGCGAAGCTCGAACTGAGCGAACAGCAGCTGATGCCTGCCCGGGAGACACTGCGCACCGTGGGCAACATGAGCAGCGCCACCGTGCTGTTCGTGCTCAAGTACATCCTGGAACAGCCCTTCAGCGGAGGCAACGAACGGATCTGCTCCATGGCCTTCGGCCCGGGCCTCACCGTGGAGACGGGCTTGTTCACCCGCGTCGGCGGCCCGGTGAAGCCTGCGGCTGCGGCGTCAGCGGAACTGGCAGCGCCGGCGGGGGCAGTACCGGCGGGGGTCCCGGCCACAGTATGACCGCTGTTTTTCCCTCCTTGGCCACCCGGGCAGCAGACGCGGTGGAGGAAATGGACCGGCCCGACGCCGACCTGCAGCGCCTCGAGCGCACCTACGCTCAGTTCTGGCTGGTCAACGCGGTGGTCTCGGGGTGGCGGCGCAACTACATCCGGTACCTCCGTCCGATCTTCGCGGCGAATGGCGGTGGCACGCTGCTGGATATCGGTTCCGGCGGAGGGGACGTTCCCCGCTGCATTGCCCGCTGGGCGCGCAGGGACGGGTTGGCCTTGGAAATCACCGCCATTGACCCGGATCCGAGGGCGCACGCGTTCGCCTCCGCGCTGCCGGCCCTGCCGGGGTTGTCCTTCCGCCAGGCATACAGCCACGATCTGGTGGCGGAGGGGCGTTCCTACGACGTCGTGATTTCCAACCACATGCTCCACCATCTGGCGCCAACAGAACTGCAGGCGCTGCTCGCGGACTCAAGGCGGCTGGGCCGCAAGCTCTGCCTGCACAGCGACATAGAGCGCAGCCGCTGGGCCTACGCCCTGTTCTCCGTCGGAACCTTGCCGTTTTTCCCCGGCTCGTTCATCCGGGCCGACGGGCTGACCTCCATCCGCCGCAGTTTCACCGCGGCCGAAATCGCCGAGGTGACGCCCCGGGGCTGGCAGAGCCTGCAGCAGCGGCCGTGGCAGAACCTGCTGGTTTATCCGCCGTTCTCCCGGGGAGCCGACCGCCGTGCGGGCTGAACTGCCGTCCGTGTCCGCGGAACAAGCTGCCTCCCCCGCTCCCCGCAGCGTTCCCCGCCGCTCGTCCGAAGTGGTTGTGGTGGGCGGCGGGCCGGTGGGCATGTATCTGGCCGTCCTGCTGCTGCAGGAGGGGGTATCCGTCCAGGTATTGGAACAGCGGCTGAACCGCAGCACGCATTCGCGGGCCATCGGCGTGCATCCCCCTGCCCTGTCGTCCCTGGCACAGGCCGGCATTGCCGACACCATGACTCGGGAAGGCATCCGGATCACCCAAGGGGAAGCCCGCAGCGCAGGGCGGACCGTGGCCCGCCTGGACTTCGCCGCGGCATCGGCCCGGTACCCCTTTGTGCTGACCCTGCCGCAGGTGAGGACCGAACAGCTGCTGGAGGAACGCCTCAGAGCCCTCGACCCGGGAGCTCTGGTCCGCGGCGCCCGGGTAGAAACCTTCAGTGACAACGGCGCCGCCGTACACGGCATCCACGGCGGAGAACCCTTCACCACACAGGCGTGCCTCCTCGTGGCGGCCGACGGCGCCCGGTCATCGATCCGGTCGGCGCTGGGCAGCGGCTGGGCATCGCGCGAACTGCCGGATACCTATCTGATGGGCGATTTTCCGGACGGCACCGGGGACGGGACGCTGGCCGTGCTTTACCTCGAGCCGGACGGGATCGTGGAGTCTTTCCCGCTGCCCGGCGGCCTGCGCCGCTGGGTCGTCCGTACCGACGCGCTGCAGCAGGATCCCACCGCGTCCAGTCTCGCGGAGCTGGTGCGCCGGAGGACCGGGCACCGGCTGGAGGTTGCCGGGAACTCCATGCTGAGTGCTTTCGGCGTACAGATCGGCCGGGCGCACCGGCTGGTGTCCGGACGGACGGTCCTGATTGGCGACGCGGCACACCAGATCAGCCCCATCGGCGGGCAGGGAATGAACCTGGGCTGGCTGGATGCCGCTGCCGTTGCCCCGATCATGGCGGCATCCCTGCACGGTAAACCGGTGGGCAGGGAACTGCGGGAATTCGAACGACGGCGCCGCCGGGACGCCGTCGTCGCCTCCGCCCAGGCACAGCTCAACATGATGCTGGGCCGGCCGCTCCCGCCAGGGGTGATGGCCCTGCGCAACGCCGGGCTGGAACGGATGTTCCAGGTCCCGGCGCTGGGCGGAGCAGTTGCACGGCGTTTCACCATGCAGTAGATGCTTACGGCCGGGCGGTGCCGGCCTTTTCCGTGCCGTCGGTCCGCGGTACGGACTCCGATGCAACCGGGGAACCCGAGCCCGGCACGATGGCCGGCTCGACGGCGGACATGGCGCCGGTGTGCAGGATCTCCGCACCGCCGGCCAGGCCCGGTTCAACCGGGTTGGAGGAGGTGGGCTTGATGTCCAGGGTCCGGCGCAGTGCCTTCTCCTTGATGAACAGCACCGCAACCAGCGCGATGATGGCCACCGCCGCGGCGATCTTGAAGATGTCCGCCGTACCCTCCGCATAGGCGATCCGGAAGAACATCTGGACCTCTGCCGGGAGCCCGCCCAGATCCAGCGTGGCTGTGGTGCCGCCGCCGTCGGTCGGCATGCCTGCCTTGTCCAGTTCCTCCGTGACGCGGCGGCTGACCGAGCTTGAAAGGACCGCGCCCAGTACCGAGACGCCGATGGCGCCGCCCACGGTGCGGAAGAAGGCAACGGACGCACTGGCGGAGCCGACGTCGCTGACCTTGACCGTGTTCTGCACGGCCAGCACCAGGTTCTGCATCAGCAGGCCCATGCCCACACCGAGGATGAAGATGAACAGGCTGACGAGGATCATGTCGGTTTCATGGTTGATGAAGCCGGCCAGCGCCGTCCCGAGGATCACCAGGACCGTGCCGATGATCAGGAAACGCTTCCACTTGCCGAAGCGGGTAATCAGCAGGCCGGACCCTACGGAACCGAGCAGGTTGCCGGCAATCATCGGCAGCATCAGCAGCCCGGCCTCGGTGGGAGTGAAGCCGCGTGCCAGCTGGAAGTACTGGCCCAGGAAGGTGGTGGAACCGAACATCGCGATGCCCACGGCGACGGAAGCGACGATGGCCAGGGCTGTGGTCCGCTGGCTGATGATCTTCAGCGGAATGATCGGTTCGGCAACCTTGGACTCCACCAGCACCAGCAGTGCCAGCAGGATGACGGATCCGCCCACCATGGCAGCCGTTTCCCATGACCACCATTCGTAGTAGTCGGGCTTGCCCGCGAAAGAGACCCAGATCAGGAGCAGGGAGACGCCTGCGGTGAGCAGGATCGAGCCAAGCCAGTCGATCTTGGCCGGACGGCGTACATGCTGCAGATGAAGCGTGACCTGCAGCAGGAAAAGGGCGACGACGGCGAGCGGAACGCACAGGAAGAAGGTCCAGCGCCAGCCCAGCGGGCTGTCCACGATGAAGCCGCCCAGCAGCGGGCCGCCGGCGGTGGCCACTGCCATCACGGCACCCATGTAACCGGAGTACCGGCCGCGTTCCCGCGGCGGAATGATGGAACCGATGATCGCCTGGGCCAGTGCCGTCAGGCCGCCCATGCCCAGGCCCTGGATGACGCGTGCGGTCAGCAGCAGCTCCATGGAATGGGCGAAGCCGGCGAGGACGGAACCGGCAACGAAGATGACGATGCTCAGCTGCACCAGCAGCTTCTTGTTGAACAGGTCCGCGAGTTTGCCCCAGATCGGGGTGCTCACGGCGTTGGCCAGCAGGGCGGCCGTGACCACCCAGGCGAAGTCGGTCTGCGTTCCGTGCAGGTCGGCCATGATGGTGGGCAGTGCGTTGGCCACGATGGTGGTGCTCAGCATTGCCGTGAACAACGCGGCAAGCAGGCCGGTCAGGGCCTGCAGGATCTGTCGATGGCTCATTTCACCGGGAACGTGTTTCTTCCGGGCGGTCTTGGAATCGGTCACTTAGTTGCTAACTCCTGCGGATCGGATACGGGGGTTTCCAGCGTCGGCTCGGCGGCTCCGGGCGCTCGGCGGATGGAGGTGAAGAGGGCGTCTGAGAGCGCCCCTAGGGTGTCGGAGGCAAGCTGCGCCTGGTCCTCGGACCAGTCGGCAAGGGCTTCCTGCAGCAGGACGGCCCGCCCCTTGAGTGCTTCGCGGAGGACTGACTCCCCCAGCGCGGTCAGGCTGATCAGGTAGGCGCGGCGGTCATCCGGATGCGGGCGACGCCGGACGTAACCGAGTTCTTCCAGTTCTGCGACGTGGCGGCTGAGTCCGGCAGGGCCGACACCGAGTTTGGCGGCAAGCTCGGTCGCCCGCAGCTCGCCGTCTTCGCCGATCATCCGCATGACGCCCTGGAGTGCCACCCCGGGTCCGCCGATGTCGGCGCTGTGCTGGGTCACGCACCGCAGTGAACGTTGCAGGGCGAAGATCTTCCGGATCAGGTCATCCGCCGTTTCCTGTTGCATGGGCATGGGGATGGGTCTCCGGGAGGTTGGTAATGATAGTTGACCTAGGCAACTATACGCGGAAATTTGCCTAGGTCAACTAACTAAACCCCTGGAAGCGTGTGGCCTGCCGCGCGCAGCAACGCGAGGGCCTGGTCGTACTGCGGCGAGGGGACCATGAGGACGTCGCCGTCAAAGGTCGACACGACAAACACCGGGCAGCCGGCGGCTGAGAGCGGTGCGACCAGCGAGGCCACCACACCGGTCAGCCCGAAGGGAATGGGACCGGAGGCATAAAACGCCGCCCACGTTCCGTCGATTTCGGCGTCCGCCGGGGCAAGCGCGGCGGGGCAGACAATCGAAAGCTCCTGCGGCGTGCGGGTGACGGAGATGAATCCATCCGGGAGTGCCGCTGACAAAAGCGCGGCGGGAATCTCCGCCGCCGGGGGAAGCCGTGCGATTACGTAATCGCCGGCGAGAACGTGCAATTCCACGGATGGAGCGGATGGAAGGGGCATGGGATTCGATTCAGACGAGGTGGGTGGGAGCAAAAAGACCTATCCGCGCTTCAACCACAACTACGTTGGGGCCTTCTCCGGCAAATGCCTCTTCCAGTGCGGTGCGGATGCTTTCCGGGGCGCAGCGGCGGGCGGGCACACCGAAGGATTCCGCGAGCTTCACGAAATCCGGGCGCGCGAGTTCCGTTGCGGTGGCCTTGCCGAACGCGTCCTCCATGTATTCGCGCAGGATGCCGTAGCCGCCGTCGTCGACAATCAGCCAGGTCACCGGAAGGCTATGCTGCCGGGCCGTGGCCAGTTCGGAAATGGAGTACATGGCCGAACCGTCACCGGACACGGCAAGCACCCGCTCCCCCAGGCCCACCGCGCCGCCGATGGCGCCCGGATAGCCGTAGCCCAGGCCGCCGGCGCCCTGGGCGGAGTGGAACCGGCCGGACCTGGCGTCCCAGCAGCTCCAGGCCCAGTAGGCGGAGATGGTCATGTCCCAGTAAGTCTGCATGTCATCCGGGACGGCGGCGCGGATGTCCGCCATGAAGCGGCGTTCCATGTCCAGCCCCTGGGTATCCAGCCGCGCCTGCACCCGGGCCAGGGCACCGGCCACGAGTTCCTCGGAGGTTTGGCCGTGCCAGTCGGGACGCTGTTCCGCCGCCGGAAGGGCGGCGTCGAGCGCCTCCAGGGCCTGCCGGGCGTCGGCTCGGATGCCCAGCGCAGGACGGTTGGATTCCAGGACCCGGGGTTCGGCGTCGATCTGGATGATCCTGCCGCGGGGGGCCATGGTGAAGTAGTTGGACGTCACTTCGCCCAGCGAGGAGCCGATGACCACCAGTACGTCGGCATCTTCGAGGACCTCCGTCATATGCCGGTCCTCCATCCAGGACTGCAGGGACAGCGGATGGTTCCAGGGGAAGGCCCCGTTGCCGCCGGGCGTGCAGATCACCGGGGCATGCAGCTTTTGGGCAATGGACAGCAGCGCGGCCTCGGCGCCGCTGCGGCGCACGCCGCCGCCGGCAATGACGGCGGGCCGGCGGGCATCGGAAAGCCAGCGCACAGCCTCCTTGACCAGTTCGCTGCGCGGAGGGTTGTCGAACGGTTCCGCCAACGCGTCTTCCACGGCAGGCACCATGACCGGATTGAGCAGCACGTTCTGCGGGATCTCGATCCACACCGGCCCTGCCGGCGAGGAGATGGCTTCGGTCCACGCGTCCTGGATGGCGGACGGGATGCCGGAGGCATGCTGGATCAGGCGCTGGCTCTTGGTGACGTTGGCTGCGGAGGCCTTCTGGTCATCGAGCTGGTGCAGCATTCCCCGGCGCCGCGCCCCGAGCCCGTCAATGGGGATCTGGCTGGCCACCACGATCATCGGCACTCCGGTGGCATAGGCCTCCTGCAGCCCGGCCAGCGAGGTCAGGGCGCCGGGGCCGGTGGACAGGAAAAGCACTCCGACCTGCCCGGTGGCCCGGGAAAAGCCGTCGGCCGCAAATGCGGAGTTGTTCTCCACCCGGGAGGAGATGAACTCCAGCCGCGAGCGGGAGAGCGCATCGAACAGTCCCAGGGCATGCTGGCCGGGGATGCCGAATACCTTGCTGGCACCGAGGGCTTCGAGGGTTTCCACCACCAGGTCTCCGCCGTTGCGGACGGGACCGGCGACGGGAACGCCGTCACCCGTTCCCGGAGCGGCCGATTCAGTGCTCATCCGACAGTCCCATCAGGGTGATCAGGTCATAGGCCACGTGCGAGGCGGCCACGGCGGTGATGTCCGCATGGTCGTAAGCAGGGGCGACTTCGACGACGTCGGCGCCCACCAGGTTCAGTCCACGCAGTCCGCGCAGGATCTCCAGCAGTTCACGGCTGGTGATGCCGCCGGCCTCGGGGGTGCCGGTCCCCGGGGCATGGGCCGGGTCCAGGACGTCGATGTCCACGGACACATACAGCGGACGGCTGCCGATCCGGTCCCGCAGCTTCGCCACCACCTCATCCACGCCCTGGCGGAAGACATCGGAGGAGGTCAGGATGCCGAAGCCGAAGCGGCGATCATCCTCGAGGTCCTTTTTGCCGTACAGCGGACCTCGGGTGCCCACATGGGAGATGGCCTCGGTATCGAGGATGCCTTCCTCGACGGCGCGGCGGAACGGGGTGCCGTGCGTGTACTCGGCGCCGAAATAGGTGTCCCAGGTGTCCAGGTGTGCGTCGAAGTGCAGCATGGCCACCGGAGAACCGGCACGCTCAGCGGCGGCGCGCAGCAGCGGCAGCGCAATGGTGTGGTCCCCGCCCAGGGTCAGGAGCTTGGTGCCGTTCCCGGTGAGGTCCAGGGCGTTCTGCTGGACGGTCTCGATGGCCTCATTGATATTGAAGGGGTTGACGGCCATATCGCCGGCGTCGGCCACCTGCAGGTTTTCGAACGGGGAGGCATCCAGGGCGGGGTTATACGGACGCAGCAGCCGGCTTGCCTCGCGGACGTGGTTGCCGCCGAACCGTGCGCCGGGCCGGTAGGAAACTCCGCTGTCGAAGGGCACTCCCACCACCGCGACCTCGGCGTGCTCCACCTGGTCCAGACGGGGCAGCCGGGCAAAGGTTGCAGCTCCTGCGAAGCGCGGGACCTGCGCCGCGTCCACGGGTCCGATGCGGCCGTTCACGTTCACTCGGGGAAGGTTGTCCATAGGTACTGTCTCCGGTTCCGGGATGGGCGTCGTCGCCCGGTGTGCTGGGTTACCTGAGGGTAACCAAAAGTTTACCTAAAAGCTAAAGTGGAAGTGCGGTTGGGGTCAAGACTAGGCTGAGGACATGGCGGCTCACGATAACAGCGAAGACCCGAACTACGACGTCGATGTTCTGATTGTTGGTGCCGGCCCTACAGGCCTTGCCCTGGCCGCCCAGTTGGCTGCCTTCGGCGCCAGCTTCCGCATCATCGACCGGCGCCAGTCCCCCGGGACCGAATCGCGGGCCATCGCCATCCAGCCGCGCACTCTGGAAGCGCTGCGCCCCTTCGGCGTCAGCGGCGAGCTGGTTGCCGCAGGGCGTCCCGCGCGCGAGCTGCACCTCCACCTTCCGGAGGAAACGCTGGAAGTAGACCTGTTTGACTCCGGGCTGGAGGATTCGGCGTTCCAGCAGCTGCTGTTCCTGTCCCAGACGGAAACCGAGCGCATTCTGACCCAGCACCTGCTCTCCCGCCGGGTGCGTATCGAGCGCGGCGCGGAGCTGCAGGACCTGGCACGCCTGGATCCCGAGGACCCGTTTGCCGGCATGGAGGCCAAGGTCCAGCGGATGGACCGCGGTATCGAGCGCATCCGCGCCCGTTACGTGGTTGGTGCCGACGGTGCCGGGAGCACGGTCCGCGCCAAGGCAGGCATGGACTGGCGCGGCGGAGCCTACCCCGACACCTTCATCCTGGCCGACGTTGAAATTGACGGTGCGGAACCGGATGCCGTGCATTCCTACCCCACCGAGGACGGTTTCCTCTTCCTGTTCCCGCTCGGCGGCTCAGCCACATGGCGGATGATCGCGATGAAGCCGCCGCATCGGCCGGCCACCCTTGAAACGATGCAGGAGCTGGCCGACACCTTTACGCACGGCGCACTGCACGTGCGGGATCCGAAGTGGATCAGCACCTTCCGCCTGTCGCACCAGATGGCCGAGTACTTCCAGCAGGGTTCCGTGTTCCTGGCCGGCGACGCCGCCCATGTCCACTCCCCCGTTGCCGCCCAGGGCATGAACACCGGCATCCAGGACGCACTGAACCTGGGCTGGAAACTGGCCCTGGGTGCCCGCGGCCTCGCCAGCGATGAACTGATCGACAGCTACGACGCCGAGCGCCGGCCCGTGGGCCGGGAGGTGGTGTCCACGACGGACCGCATCTTCAAGCTCGCCACCAGCCGCAATGGCCTCAAGAAGCTCCCCCGTACCAAGCTCCTGCCCGCGCTGGCCCCGAAGGCCATAGGCTGGGACGGACTCCGCTCCCGGCTCTTCCGGACCATGGCGCAGCTGAACATCAACTACCGCGGCAGCAGCATGGTCGACGCCGGAAACTCCCGCCTTCCGGCGCTCCTGGCCCGCGGCGTCCGGCCCGGTGACCGCCTGCCCGATGCCGATGTCATCTACCAGGACCGGGAACGGCGCCTGCAGGATCTGGTGGCCGCGCCCGGCTTCGCCATCCTCCTCAGCGGACCCGGCTGGCCGCAGGACGCACCGCATCAGCTCCGGGCGGCACTGCCCCAGCTCGCCGGCCTGCTGAATATCCAGCAGCTGACCGTCGGCAGCAGCCTGATTGCCAATACCCCCGGCATCATCAAGGACGTCAGCGGTCTGGCTTTCCACCGCTTGGGCCTGAGCTCGCGCCGGCCTGAACTGCTGGTCATCCGCCCAGACGGTTACGTGGGCTACCGGTCGGCCGGCAGGGACATCACCGGCGCGGTGGAGTACCTGCAGCGGCTGACCGGTGAAGCCCCGGCCGAGCCGGTGGCGGGCGAAACAGCCTAGGCTCGGCTGTCCCCGGCTCCCCGGCCTAGGCGCCGCCGGGGCTGACGAGGGTCCAGAGCACAATCGTTTCCTCGTCGGACGGGTTGTGCCATGAGTGCGGTTCCCGGCCGGGGAAGGTGACCGTGTCACCGGTAGTAAGTTCAATCCGCTCGTTGCCCAGGATGAGTTCGAAGCTGCCCTGGGCAACATGCAGCACCTCCACCTCGCAGTCCACCGAATAAAGATCGGCTTCGCCGGACCCGCCGGGTGCAATCACGGAGCGGACCACTTGGACGCGCCGCTCGGTCCGTGCCGTGACCAGCCGTTCCACGATTCCCTCGCCGCCCAGGCTGATACGCGGGGCATCCGCCAGGCGCGTCACATTGGTTTCCGGCGCGGCAAAGAGGTCACCGATGGAAATGGAAAGCACCTGGCACAGGGTCAGCAGGGAAGCCACTGACGGAGAGGTCAGGTCCCGCTCCACCCGGCTGAGGAAACCCTTGGTGAGGCCGGTGGCTTCAGCCACCTGCTCAATGGTCAGATGCCGGGCTTGGCGTGCGGAGCGGATCCGCACCCCAATCGCCACCGGAGCGTTGGTCGGTTCTACGGGCAAAGCCTTCATGCTTATGAGCATACCGAGGGAAACATGCACGTAATGCGGTGGTATTGCGAGGCGGCTAAATTGACGGCGTGACTGAAAACACACTAGTTTCAGTAAACACTTGTTGCCTGTCAGGCAATTCGACGCCGGTTCCCTAGCTCGAGGACTGCAATGGAATACATCAACGGGACCATCGTGGTCCTTTACCTGCTGTCAATGTTGGGTTTCGGTTGGTGGGGCAAGTCCCGCACCAAGAACGTCAGCGACTATCTGGTGGCCGGCCGCCGCCTGGGGCCGCTCTTTTACACCGGCACCATGGCCGCCGTCGTCCTCGGCGGGGCATCCACCGTCGGCGGGGTGGGGCTCGGGTACAAGTACGGCCTCTCCGGCATGTGGCTGGTGGTCGCCATCGGCACCGGAGTCCTGCTCCTCAGCTTGCTCTTCGCCTCCACATTGCAGAAGCTGCGGATCTACACCGTGTCGCAGATGCTGTCCCTGCGCTACGGGACCGAATCCACCAAGGTCTCCTCGATCGTGATGCTGGCCTACACGCTGATGCTCTGCGCCACCTCCACCGGCGCCTATGCCACCATTTTCGTGGTCCTCTTCGGCTTTGAGCGGTGGCTGGCCATCGCCGTGGGCGGCGCCGTCGTCCTCATCTACTCCACCATCGGCGGTATGTGGTCCATCACGCTCGCCGACATGGCGCAGTTCATCATCAAGACCATCGGCGTTTTCGCCCTGATGCTGCCCTTTACGCTCTCCGCTGCCGGGGGCCTTGACGGTATCCGGGAGCGTGCCGGAGCGGAATTCTTCAGCATCACCGGTATCGGCGCGCAGAGCATCATCACCTATTTCGTGGTCTACACGTTGGGCCTGCTGATCGGCCAGGATATCTGGCAGCGGGTCTTCACGGCCCGCACCCCGCTGATAGCCCGCTGGGGCGGCACCGCGGCCGGGATCTACTGCATCCTCTACGGCGTGGCCGGGGCACTGATCGGCATGGGCGCCAGCGTCGCTCTTTCCGCGGTGGAGTCCCAGGACGATGTCTACGCCGATGTCGCAATGAACCTGCTGCCCGTCGGCATTGGCGGCCTCGTCCTGGCCGCTGCAGTGGCCGCCATGATGTCCACGGCCTCGGGAGCGCTGATTGCTGCAGCCACCGTGGCGCGGACCGACGTCGTCCCCTTTGTGAGCGGATGGTTCCGCCGTGGTTCCGGCAGTTCCACCGGCCAGGTGGCCGGTACCGAACCGGAGACCGGGGATAAGGCCGGGGAAGACATTGCGTCCAACCGCTACTGGGTACTCGGGCTGGGCGTCCTCGCGATCCTCGTGGCCATCGTGGTCCAGGACGTGGTCGCTGCGCTAACCATTGCATACGACATTTTGGTGGGTGGACTGCTGGTGAGCATCCTGGGCGGACTGGTGTGGAAGCGCGGCACCGGACTGGGGGCAGGCGTGTCCATGGCCGTCGGAACCGTGGTGACCCTGGGCACCATGATCTACCTTGAGCTCCAGGCAGCGGCCCCGTACGACGGCGTGTATGCCAATGAACCGATCTACTACGGGCTCGCCGCCTCGGCCGTTGCCTACTGCGTGGTTTCCCTGCTCTCCCGGCCCACGGCCCCCGAGGTCCGGGCGGCTTGGGACAAGCGGGTGGCCGGCACCTCCACCGCAGAGGCGGAAGGGGTGCCGGCCGTCTAAGCCGGTACTACTTTTCCGCGGATTCCATTTCCGGCTGGTCCTCCGGATCCGGAATCTCCTTCGCTTCGTCGAGATCCTCGCCGTCGTCTTCCCCGGTCCAGACCTTGATCACGGCCCAGCCCACTGCCGCGATCGGGACCGCAAGGATGGCGCCGACAATGCCGGCCAGGATGGTTCCAGCGGTCAGGGCCAGCAGGATCACCAGGGCGTGGATGCTCAACGACTTGCCCATCACCACCGGCTGCAGGAAGTTGCCCTCCAACTGGTTCACCGCGATGATCACCACGACGACAATCAGGGCAACAACCGGCCCGTTGGCCACCAGCGCAATCAGGGCTGCGAAGACACCGGCTGCGGTGGCACCAACCAGCGGGATGAACGAGCCGACAAAGACGATCACAGTCAGGGGCAGGGCCAGCGGAACCTGCAGGATGAACAGCGCCGCGCCGATGCACACCGAATCGACCAGCGCCACAATGGCGGTGCCGCGGATGTACCCGCCGAGGACCTCCATGACGCGGAAGCCGGAGAGGCGGGCCTTGTCCCGGCGGTCACCTTCCGGGAACATGCGCAGGAAGAAGGCCCAGATGCGGTCCCCGTCCTTGAGGAAGTAGAACAGGACCACTGCCATCAGCAGGAACCCGGTGGCAAAGGTCGTGGCCGCGGAGATCCCGGCGATGGCCCCGCTGCTTACCGTGCTGCTGGTTGCAAAGTCGATCACCGCATCCCGCGCGTTGGCGAGCATCTCCTGGTCGATCGGGAGCGGGCCGTTAAGTACAAAGTCGTAGAGCTGGTCGAAGCCTGCCACGGCCTGGTCCACCAGGTCGCCCCATTCGCTGCGGATGGCGAAGACAATTCCGGTGACCAACCCGCCGAAAATCCCGAGCAGCAGCAGGAAGGACAGGCCTGTCGCCAGCGCGCTGGGCCATCCCTTGCGGCGCAGCCAGTTCACGAACGGAGCTATTGCCGCGCCCAGGATCAACGCCAGCAGCACGGGAATAACCACAAGCGTGACCTGCAGCAGCCCGTAGACCGTCACCGAAACCAGAAGCAGGATCAGCAGGATCTGGGCGGAGCGCTGGCCGGCGTGGCCGAGGGCGCCGCTCCAGTACCGTCCGGGTCTGGCGTGATCCGGCTGGGTATCCCGTTCAACCCTGTCAGGGCTTGATGCGCTCATGTTTGCTTCTTCCTGGTCACGGCTTGCTCTGGGGATCAGTAGGGGAATTTGTTTCTGCGGTGCCGTCGGCCTGCGCGGAACCGGCGCTGCCGTTCTGCAGGCTGTCGCGGACATGCCGGCGCAGGACCTTGCCGATCAGGGACTTCGGCAGCTCCTGGATCTCCACGATCCGGCGGGGCACCTTATAGGCTGCCAGTTCCTTGCGTACGAACGCCCGCAGTTCCTCGGCGTTAAAGCGGGAACCCGCCTTGGGTACCACCGCTGCCACCACGTCCTCGCCGCCGCCGGAACGGAGCAGGCCGACGACGGCGACGTCGTCGACGGATTCGTGGCGCTTCAGGGCGTTTTCCACTTCCGAGGGGGAGACATTGAAGCCGCCGGTAATGATCAGCTCCTTGATCCGGTCCACGATGGTAACAAAGTGGTCCTCGTCCACGGTGACAATGTCTCCGGTACGGAACCATTCGCCGTCGAGCAGCACCGCCTCGGTTTCCCGGGGCTTGTTCCAGTAACCGGCAAAGACCTGCGGGCCCTTGATCAGCAGTTCGCCCCGGTGGCCCTGGGGCACGTCGACCGAAGGATGCTCGGGATCCACCACCCGGATGTCGGTCAGCGGGAAGGGAACGCCCACCGTTCCCGGTTTCCGCGACTTGGCGAACGGGTTGCCCAGCGCGATGGGAGAGGTTTCAGTCAACCCGTAGCCTTCGATCAGGAGTCCGCCGGTGGCCTCTTCCCAGATTTCGACCGTCCGAGGCGGGAGGTTCATGGCACCGGAAATGGCGGACCGGACACCCTTGAGGGAAATGTTCTGTTCCTTGGCTCCGGCGGCCAGGCGCTCGTAAATGGGCGGTACGGCAGGGAGGAAGGTGGCCGGGGTCTTTTTCATGGCCTTGAGCGTCATGTCGACGTCGAACTTGGGGAACAGCACCACCCGGGCACCCAGGCTCATGGCGGTGGTAAGGCACAGGGTCAGCCCGTAGGCATGGAACATGGGCAGCACGGCGTAGAAGGTTTCATTGCCGGGCTTCAAGCCGGGAACCCATGCCCGCCCCTGTGCCGCATTGGCCACGAGGTTGGCGTGCGTCAACATGGCGCCCTTGGGATCTGCGGTGGTTCCGCTGGTGTACTGGATTGCTGCCAGATCCGTCGCCTCCGGACGCGGATGGCGTTTGCGCAGCGGGCGGTTGTCCAGCAGTTCCTGCCACCGCACCACTCGCCGCGGCCCACGGGGCGGACGTTTGGACGGGGAAAGGGCGGCCCGGGCCTCGCGCAGGGCGGGAACGGGGAGCTTCAACGCCAGCCGGTTGACCAGCGGCATGGCCGGGATCAGGTCCACCGAAACAATGCTGCGCACCGGAATATCTGCCGGCAGCTTCTGGACGTTCTCCACAACCTTGTCCCAGACAACGGCCACCGTGGCGCCGTGGTCCTCGAACTGGTGCCGCAGCTCCCGGTCCGTATAGAGCGGGTTGTGTTCCACCACCACGGCTCCGAGCCGGAGGACGGCGTAGAACGCGACCACGTGCTGCGGCGAGTTGGGCAGCACAAGGGCCACCCGGTCTCCCTTACGCACGCCGAGCTTCATCAGGCCCGTCGCCGCACGACGGATCTGGTCACCCAGTTCCTCGTAGGAAGTGGTGGCACCGAAAAACTGCAGGGCGGTCTTGGACCGGTATTTGCGGACCGAGCTCTCCACCACGTCAACGAGGGATTCATCCGGGAGGCTGAAGCCTTCCAGGACTCCCTCGCTGTAGTGGCGGGTCCAAGGGCGGGCAGGATCCGTAAGAGGGAAGTTTTTGCTCACAATCTGACTGTAGCGCCTGCCCGTCACGGACAAGAAGTCAGGGTGCTTAGGGCCGAAACCGGGCTGGGGCGGACCCGCGCATCTCCGGCCGGTTCAGCCACCGGATTCGACTACACTAGGACACGCGAAGGGGAGTAGCTCCGGTGCGGACTTGATGGGTTATCCCAGACGGTTCGGTTTCCGCCGAGGCCTGTCGACATACTGGACGCCGCGGCGTCCCGGCAGTCCACCCGCCGGCATCACGCCGCGGGCGAGCGAGACCTTCGGTCAGAAGAGTTGTCTTTTACTTTGAACTGACCGGATCCCCCGTTTCCGGTCCCTGTCAGGAGCACCGTGAATTCCCCTTCCTCGCCGGAGCCCGCATTCAGCGATTCCAGCGTTCCCACCAACGCCGACAAAAAGCGATGGCGGCAGTATCTGGCCGATGAACAGGCCGAAGCAGCAACCTACCGGTATCTGGCTGAGCGCCGGGACGGTGAGGAACGCGACATCCTCCTGGCACTGGCCGAGGCTGAGGGCCGCCATGAAGAACACTGGCGCACGCTGCTGGGCGACGACGCCGGGCGCAGGGCCCGTGCTTCCTTCCGCAACCGCGTCCTCGGCCTGCTGGCCCGCCGTTTCGGCTCGGTGTTCGTGCTGGCCTTGGCGCAGCGCGCCGAGGGCCGCTCCCCCTATGCCCGGGATCCCAACGCCACCAGTGCGATGGCCGCCGATGAACAGATTCACGAGGAAGTGATCCGCGGGCTGGCCACCCGGGGACGGACCCGGCTGTCGGGGAACTTCCGGGCGGCGGTCTTCGGCGCCAATGACGGGCTGGTCAGCAACCTTGCCCTCATCATGGGCATCGGCGCCACCGGGGTGTCCAGTACGTTCATCCTCATCAGCGGTCTGGCCGGCCTGCTTGCCGGAGCGTTGTCCATGGGGGCGGGAGAATATGTCTCGGTCCGGTCCCAGCGTGAACTCCTGGAGGCCTCCCGGCCGACCCAGATCACGCTGTCGGCCGCGAAGTCGCTGGACATTGACGCCAACGAGCTGGTGCTGGTCTACCGGGCACGCGGTATGACCAAGGAGGCGGCCGAACACCGTGCGGCGGAACGGATGGGCCTCTACAGCTGCGACTGCGATCCGAGTTTCTCGCTGAACCCCGAGGCTGACGCCGAAGACAAACGCGACGAGCACGAGTCCGTAGGGACGGGGCTGGGTGCTGCTGCTTCCAGCTTCTGCTTCTTCGCATCCGGTGCGGTGATTCCGGTACTCCCCTACCTGTTTGGCCTCACCGGGATGACCGCCGTCGTCCTCTCCTGTGTGCTGGTGGGCCTGGCACTGTTGATGACCGGCGCCGTCGTCGGCCTGCTCTCCGGCGCCTCGCCCCTCAAACGGGCACTGCGGCAGCTGGCGATCGGCCTTGGTGCAGCCGCCGCCACGTATCTGCTGGGCATGGTTTTCGGGACGACCGCCCTCTAGGACACGGAGCATGGGTAGTTCTCCCCATGTACGGATTTCTTCCGGCGGGTTATGTTCTTCCTGACAATCAGGGGGAACTGTCAAAGTGCGGCTCTCCCGCCGCCTCGCGACTGCAGCATTCTTACTGCGTTCGGGGCCCGTACAAGGGGGAGAAAATGGGCGCCTATGACATAGACGCTGCAACAGTAGGCAGGATAATCACGGACACCGAGTCCATCCTGTTGCAGAACGAGAGTCTCTACATCGACCTTCAAGACCGGATCGACGGGGTTGAAACCGCACTCGGCAAGAGTGGGGCACTCGCGGGGTTTTCCACGTTCGCTTCAGAGACGCTGATGCCGGGCGCCAAGACGGTAATCACCCGGGGCGATAACGCCGTCCTGGCAACCCGGCGGGCCCTGAACGCATATGTCCAGGGTGACGAGGAGATGGTGGCGAATGCGCAGCAGGCGGCAGCGAGCATCGCGCCGCTGGCCATTGGCGCTGGAGCCGCAGGCGGTGCTGCGATTTCCCGCGGCAAGTGGGAGAGGAACCTGACTCCCGCGCCGGCACCTGCCCCAGCTCCCGCGCCAGCACTAGCGCCTTCACCAAGCGTGCGCATGCCGGCAGCTCCTGCTCCCGTTGCGCCCGCTCCGGTTGCCCCTGCCCCGGCGCCCGCCCCTGCACCGGCACCCGCTCCAGGAAACGTACTCCATCCCCTGCCGATGCCCCTCCCCGAAGCCAAGCCGGGTGAACACGTCTACCACCCGCTGCCGATGCCCCTCCCCGAAGCCAACCCGGGCGAACACGTCTACCACCCGCTGCCGATGCCCCTCCCCGAAGCCAACCCGGGCGAACACGTCTACCACCCGCTGCCGATGCCCCTCCCCGAAGCCAACCCGGGCGGAAACGTACTCCACCCGCTGCCGGCGCCCCTCCCCGAAGCCAACCCGGGTGGACACATCGCCGAGCCTGCGCCCTACTACCCGGGCAACCCGGGCCGTGTGTGGCCGGGAATAGACCCCGGATTCTGGGCCGACCCTTCGCGTCCGGGCGTCGAGCGGCTTCCCGGCGAACTGCCGCAGGAGATCACGAAGATGCCCGACGTCATCCACGCCGAGCCGTGGATGCCGGAAGTCATCCACTTCGAGCCAAGGCCGGAATACATCCATGCCGAGCCGTGGATGCCCGAAGTCATTCACTTCGAGCCAAGGCCGGAATTCATCCACGCCGAGCCGTGGATGCCCGAAGTCATCCCTTTCGAGCCGATGCCGGATACGGCGCCCGGAGACTTTGGGGGCGCCGGCGTTATACCCGAACCCGTCCCCGTGCCGCGGGAAATCAACGGCATTCCGGTAGTCGATGCGATCCTCCTAGCTGACCAGGCACCGTCCGACGCGGAGCCCAACAAGACCCGCGGAAGGTGGGGTTTGACGTGAGCATCAATGTTGATCTGAGTGGTACCGACAATCTGCCCAACGAAGCGGCACTGTTGGCTGCTGCCGGCAGGCTGGACAGACGCGCTGAACGCATGGCCGATACCTTGGACGATGCACAGGCCAAGTGGCAGACGGTGAGTGCCTTCTACCGCGCCCCGGAAGCAAGTCTCGTGTACACGGCTATGGACAAACCGCGCGAAGACGGCGAGGAGATGCTGCTTGCGGTGCGCTCCTCAAAACAGGCGTTGGAGGTCTTTGCGGGAGAAATCACCGCAATCAAGGCAAAGCGCGCTGAACTCAAGGCCAAAATTGCAACTGCCCAAGCGCAAGACAAACGCGAAGCCGAAATCATCGATGGAATGGGAGAATTCGGGTTCCTAGGAGAGGCTGTCAGTAAAATCGGGTCCGTCTTGGACTCCGCAGACGCTTTCATGGATCAATTCATGCTCCAAAGAGAAGCGGACCAGCTGGCAGCCGACCTGCAAAAGGCAGAGCAGGAGTGTAACCGGGCGCACCAGGCCTTGGTTCGCCCTGCTGCTGATGTTCCGCCAATCAGCAAGGAAGCCCTGAACGAATGGGCTATCCAGGACGTCACCCAGGCCTATAACCGGGTGCAGAACTCCATCGGTGACCCGACTGTAGCCATGCAGCAGTATCTTGCGCTCTTGGCCGGGCTCAGGCCTGACCAGATGGAACAGTTCCTGGCCCGTAACCCGGAGGCTGCTCTGTCGCCGCCGGCCCTCGGATCGGATCCCCAGAAAAACAAGCAAGCCTGGGAGAAGCTCACCCCGGAGCAACGCGCTGTCATCAGCCAGAAGGTGCCGTCGCTCGTGGGTAATCTGGAGGGCATTCCTTACTCAGACCGAATTGCCGCGAACAACGCAGCGCTGGACCTGGCACTGGCCCAGAAGCCGCTTCCGGATGCACAGCGGGATGTCCTGAAGGAAATAAAAGCGGCCGTCGATGCGGGTCGTGACGACACAACCGTCCGCGGACTCATTTCCTTTGATCCCACGCACCCGCCGCTCGCCGCCCTGGCTATCGGAAATATGGATACTGCGGATAACGTCACGTGGAATGTCCCGGGGATGGGAACGACGGCGGGGTCCATGGACAATTGGGCCGAGGGATCACAGAACATTTACGATGCCCAACTGAAGCTCGGCGGCGGCGACCCGGCGGTAGTTGCCTGGATCGGTTACCACACACCAGGCATGCCGCCCTCCACCGAAGTCTTGGGCAACGAGCATGCCCTAGACGGTGGTGAGCGGCTTGCCTCATCGTTGAACGGCTTCAACGCTGCCAGCGACGGCCGCGACACTTACGTTTCAGTGGCAGCGCACTCCTACGGCACCACGACCACCGCCCACGGCCTGACCGGGATTGATTTTGACGTGGACTCCGTGGCGTTTTACGGCTCCGCAGGCCTGGACGATACGGCACTGGCGGACATGCGCATTAAAGATGGTCCCGAGGGACAACCGGCACTCTTCGCCACCCATGCATCCCAGGACCAGGTTGCCTGGACCGGCAACGTCCTCTCGCAGCGCACCGACCCATTGGGTGACGGTTTCGGGTCACATGAATTCAGTTCGGAAGGGGACGCAGAGCGGGAGCTCAAGCAGACCCTCGGGCACTCCGCCATCGGGGAGGACGGTGACAAATGGAATCCCCTCCACACCTACGATGAACATGGGTATCTGGACAATGGAACACAGAGCCTGGATTCCATCGCCAAGATTACAACCGGAAACGGCGATGAGGTCCTACAGCGCGAGGAAGAATTAGCGGATACTTCGAGAGCCTTTGAAGAGAGACGGTCTGAGATGCCTTACTACCCGCACAGTTTGGGCAGGCGATGAACCGGCTGACCCTGGCGGTCGGCTCGATCGCCCTTGCCCTAGCCCTAACGGTGGCCGGCTGCGCCACCCCGTTCGAATCAGAGGACACCATGAAAAGTGAAAACAGCGAAGCCGTGGATCAGTCCAGGCCTGCCTCGGAGCTGCTCGCCAGGATGCTGGAGTTGAGCGACGAAACCACCAAGGTCCACGGCGGTCAATGGACCTATTCCAACGACGCACGTTCTGCCTGGGACGGTACGAAAACAAGCGGGTATGTCGCATACACCTGTACGAGGCTAAAGCCCGGAAGCGGTGAGAAGCGCTCCTACCGCTACAGGACGATGATCATGGGCCCGGCAGTGGAAGACCCGGAAGCCGCGATGGAGAAGTACGTCTCGCACTTCGAACAGCAGGGGTTCACCGAAACCAACCGCTACGATTCCCCAGTGCCCAAGTCCGTGGGACCGGGGTACTACATCATGGTTACCCTTCAGGATGAGGAGGGAAGCAAATTGGTTTACCAAGCCGGGAATCATCTCAGCAGCCTGACTTATGAAGGACCATGTTCCTACGATCCCGAAATGGAATTCCGGACCACCTAGGAAGACCACCACATGGCAATTCGAACCATCTCAGCAGCCTCACGGTGCAGCGCCCCTGCACGGATGATCCTGCGATGAAGATTCGCCCCGGCCGGGAACCTTAACAGCTTCACCTCAGCATCCGTGGCCCGGCGCACAGTGCGGCGTGGCCTACAGCACAGCTACCAAGTACGGCGCCGGGGAACAGTGCGCAAGCGCCCGTGCGGCGTCCTCCGGGGACGCTGTCCAATTTGACTTGGTGCGCCGCAGGCCGCGAGTCTGGAACTAACACACTTGCGAATTATGTAAAGGGACGCAGAAGCTAGGCAGCGTTACTTTATCGATTCCGGTGGACGGGAAACCGTCCACCACACGCTCAAATAAAGAGTGGCTGCCATTCTGCCTGCCCGGGTCCTCCAAGGAGGGTTCGGGCCCTTTTGCGCTGACATGCTGACATAAGGAAGGCCTATGGCTACCACAGAAGGTCCACCGCGCGACGCCGGAAGGCATGCGGCTGACCCCGTCGCCCCGGTTCCCGCCACCACCCACTCCTCCGTTGCCCCGGAGGATCCCTCCACTTCGTCGATGCCCATCGTGGAGCAGGAACACGAACTCGTCCAGCAGTTGATCGAGGGACAGCGCGAGCAGGAAGCGGCGCTCAATCGCGGCGTGCCTGCGAAGCTCGACAAGGTGATCTTCGCCATCACCGGTGCCCTTGCGCTGGCGTTCATCGCGTGGGGTTTCTTCGGGACAGACAGCCTGTCCGCCGTCTCCTCGACGGCACTGGACTGGGTCATCACTAACGCGGGCTGGTTCTTTGTGCTCCTTGCCTCGTTCCTCGTGGTTTACGTGATCTGGCTGGCTGTGGGACGCTACGGCAAGATTCCCCTAGGCCACGACGGCGAGGAACCGCAGTTCAAGACGATCTCCTGGATCTCCATGATGTTCGCCGCAGGCATGGGCATCGGCCTGATGTTCTACGGCGCGGCCGAGCCTCTGTTCTACTACATCTCCCCTCCCCCGGGCACCGTTGACGGCCAGACCCCCGAGGCCCTGCAGACCGCCATGGGCACGTCCCTGTTCCACTGGGGTCTGCACCCGTGGGCCATGTACGCCGTCGTCGGCATTGCCATGGCCTACGGCACCTACCGTCTCGGCCGCCGTCAGCTGATTTCGTCGGCCTTCACCTCACTCTTCGGCGTGAAGCGGGTGGAAGGCCCGCTGGGCAAGGTGCTGAACATCTTCGCCATCTTCGCTACCCTCTTCGGCACCGCGGCATCACTGGGCCTCGGCGCCCTGCAGATCGGCAGCGGCCTGCAGTCGGTCGGGTTCCTCGGAACCGCCGGAACAACCGTCCTCGTCGCGATCGTCGCGATCCTCACCGGTTGCTTCGTGGCGTCCGCGGTTTCCGGTATTTCCCGCGGCATCCAGTGGCTGTCCAACATCAACATGGTCCTCGCGCTGGTGCTGGCCGCCATCGTTTTTGTTGTGGGGCCGACCCTGTTTATCCTCAACGTCATTCCGGCAGCGATCGGTGACTACGCCACCAACCTGGCACAGATGGCTTCACGCACCGAGGTGTCCGGCGACGAATCCATGCGCGCCTGGCTCTCCAGCTGGACCATCTTCTACTGGGCCTGGTGGCTGTCCTGGACGCCGTTCGTCGGTATGTTCATTGCCCGCATCAGCCGCGGCCGCACCATCCGCCAGTTCGTCACCGGCGTGCTGGTGGTTCCTTTCGTTGTCAGCGTGGTCTGGTTCTCGATCTTCGGCGGCGCCGCGATCGGTACGCAGCAGGAAGCGGCAGCCAACGGCACACCGGGACTCACCACAATGGTCGACGGTGAACCCACCATTGATTTCGACGGCTCGCTGTTCGACCTGATTGCAGCCCTCCCCATGCCGAACCTCCTGGCCACTGCGGTGGGTATCCTCGCCATGGTCCTGGTGGCCATCTTCTTCGTCACCGGAGCGGATTCTGCCTCCATCATCATGGCGTCGCTGAGCTCCAACGGGGCCGAGCACCCGTCACGCGGCGTCGTTATCTTCTGGGGCGTCCTTACCGGCGCCGTTGGGGCGGTGATGCTGCTGGCAGGCGGCGATGACCCTGCCGAGGCGCTGGACGGCTTGCAGCGGATCACCATTGTGGCCGCGCTGCCCTTCGCCGTGGTTATGCTGCTGATGACCATCGCCTTGGCCAAGGACCTGGCCAAGGACCCGCTCTCACTGCGGCGCCGGCTTGCCGTTTCCGTGGTGGACCGGGCCATCCAGGCTGGCGTGGACGAACATGGCTCCTCCTTCGATCTGCACACCACCGAGCACGACGACGGCCCGGACGCGGCAGTGCCGGCTAACACCGCGCCGGAACGCAAGTAGCTGGCCAGCACTACTACAGCGCCTTTGAGAAAAGGCGCCCACTAATACGGGAAGGTTCCCGCACGTTATCAGTGCGGGAACCTTCCCGTATCTGCTTGGTGCGCTTCTCCCAACAAGTTTGCCTACCCGCTGCCCCCGGCCTCGGGTCCAGTAGACCGCTGTACGAGCCGTGGTTTTCAGCGCTTCGAGGCCGGATTCCCTTGCTCCCCTTGTGCCGTCACCCTTCTCCTCATAGTCTGCGGAAAGTTACCGCCCGGTAACCACTTGTGCTTTCCCACAGACAATGAGGTCACTATGAGGAAACATCTTGGCATCTTGGCGGTGTCCGCCGCGCTTTTGGGGTCATCCCTGGCCGCGGCGCCCGCCGTCGCAGCGCCGGCCATCGCTGCACCCGCACCTTCCAGCCGCACCGACGTCGTTATCACCAGCTTTGACGGCACCCCCATCCACACGAACTTCTTCCCCGCCACCGGTCTTGCAGCCGGACAACAGGCACCCACCGTGATGGTGGGCCCCGGGTTCGGGCTGCCCGGCGGCCGTATCCCGCTGTCTTCCACCAGCACGCTGATCGGCTCCATCGGTATCGCTCCCCTGCGGGACGCCGGCTACAACGTGGTGACCTGGGACCCCCGCGGTTTCGGGCTAAGCGGCGGTGAGGCCTACGTCAACAATCCTGCCTATGAGGGCAGGGACGGGTCAGCGATCATCGACTACATTGCCGCCCAGCCCGAAGCTCAACTGGAGTCCCCCGGCGACCCCGTCCTCGGCATGGCCGGGGCGTCTTACGGCGGGGGTATCCAGTTTGTCCTCGCCTCCCAGGACCAGCGGGTGGACGCCATCACCCCGACCATCGCCTGGAATGACCTAACCACCAGCCTGTACAAGGCCGGTTCCTTCAAGTCCGGCTGGGGCGCCCTGCTCTGCGCCGAGGGGACGGCGCTGGGACAGCTGGGCTCGCTCGTGGGCAACCAGGGCGCCCTCGCGGCTCCGGTCCGCAAGGCCTGCCAGGAAGGCCTGACCTACCCCAACCAGCTCAGCGCCGAATCCATTGCATACTTCGAATCGCTGACCCCGGATACCCTGTTCACCTCGATCACGGCTCCCACCCTGATCATCCAGGGCACGGCGGATACGCTCTTCACGCTGGATGAGGCCCGGCGCAACTATGACCTCATCCGCAGCACCGGCACACCCACCAAGATGCTGCAGTTCTGCGGCGGACACGGGCTGTGCAATTCCACTGCCGGACCGGACCGGATCACCCCCGCGGTGTTGAACTGGTTTGCCCGCTACCTCCGGAACGAACCCGTGGACACCGGCGCGGCCTTCCAGTTCATCGACCAGACCGGCGTGACCCGCGGAGCGCCGGGCTACCCGCAGGCCACCGGCGCCCTGACCGGTACCGGGAAGGGGTCAATCATCCTCTCCCCCGCCGCCATCAGCGGGGCAGTCGTGGCGGCCGCCGTCGCTCCGGTGGCAGTCAACGTCCCCATCAGCGCCCCCACGGTGACGACGTCGGTCTTCGGCGCACCGCAGCTGACGCTGACCTACCGCGGCTCGGCCCGGCAGGTCAACACCCATGTCTATGCCCAGATCATTGACCGGTCCCGATCCTCCCTCGTGCTGGGAAACCAGGTCACACCGATCCCGCTGATCCTGGATGGGAAGGAACATACCCTAACCATCCCCCTGGAAGAGGTTTCCTACACCGCCGGCCCAAATACCCGGCTGGTCCTGCAGGTCACGCCCGCCACCTCCGTCTACGCGCTGCCGAAGGCGACGGCGCTGACCAGCTTCACGGCGTCTGTCACCGTGCCCACCGTGGCCGCCTACCCGGCGATCCCCTAGGGCCAACTAACGCAAAGAAGGGAACCTGCCGGTGGCAGGTTCCCTTCTTTGCGCGCGTCCAGTTCCTATTTAGTACCGGCCGCCCGGAGCTGTTCTTCCACCTGCTCCAGGCTCTGCCCCCGGGTCTCCGGAACGAAGCGGCGGACAAACACCAGCGCCAGCAGGCCCAGCACCACGAAGATGAAGAAGGTCTTCGAGATGCCGATGGCGTCCATCAGGATCGGGAAGGAGAAGCCGACGGCGAAGTTGGTCATCCACTGCACGAAAACCGACAGGCCGATGCCCAGGCCGCGGACCTTCAACGGGAAGATCTCCGAGAGCATCAGCCACGTCACCGGCGAAACGGCTCCCTGCTGGAAGGCCAGGAAAGTGACCGTCAGGGCCAGGATGATGTAACCGCGGACGCTGCCTTCGGTGACGAAGATGGATACCAGCCCGATCAGCAGCAGCGAGGACCCGGTGCCGATCAGTCCGGTCATCAGCATTTGCCGACGGCGGACGCGGCCCAGCAGCCAGATGCCGAAGATAGCCGCTGCCACGGACACCACACCGTTGGCAATGTTGGCGGTGAGCGCTGCCTCGGTACCGAAACCGGCGTCGGCAAGGATCTGCGTGCCGTAGTACATGATCGCGTTCACTCCGGTGATCTGCTGAACGATGGACAGTCCCATACCGATCAGCAGCACCCTCAGCAACCAGGGTTCCGCGAAGTCCCGCAGCGTGCCCGCCTGTGCCGATTCCTTTTCCGCCAGGCCGCGCACTTCCCTGTATTCAGCCTGTGCGTCGTCCGCGCTGCGGATCCGCTGGAGGGCGGCGAGGGTTTCCGCAAAACGACCCTTCGAGGCGAGCCAGCGGGGGCTCTCCGGAACGAACGCAATGCCTACCCACAGGGCAATGGCCGGCAGGGTGGCCACAACCAGCATCCAGCGCCATACGCCCTGGTCCTCACCCCAGATGTTGCCGATGACCGCGTTGGCGACAAAGGCGACCAATTGGCCCGTCACAATCATCAGCTGGTCCCGCGTCACCATTTGTCCGCGGCGTTCCGCCGGGGCAAGCTCGGCGAGGAACACGGGGACGAGCGCCGAGGCGCCGCCCACGGCCAGGCCGAGCACAATCCGGGACAGGACCATCACGGCGATCGTCGGGGCCAGGGAGGTGCCGAGGGTACCCAGCAGGAAGACGACGGCGAGGGCCATGAGGATCCGGCGCCGGCCGAACCTGTCCGTCAATTTCCCGGAGATGGCTCCGCCGAAGGCCGCGCCGAAGAGCAGGCTGGAGGTGATGAGGCCCTCGGTAAACGGGGTGAGCCCCAGATCGTCCTGCATGTAGGGCAGGGCGCCGTTAATGACACCGGTGTCATAGCCGAACAGGAAACCGCCGAGGGTGACAATCCAGGAAGCACGGCGCAGCGACCGCCGGTGCGGGCCGGCTTTCGGGGCCGAGCCGTTTGAAACTGAGGTGGACATTTCCGTCTTTCTTCTGGGACGCACAAAACCCCCGTCCACCATATGTTTCCGGTGGGCGGGGGCGTGCAGGTACGGACCTAGAGGGCTGCGTAGACTTCGCGCAGCAGCGTGGCGGTCTCGGACGGCGTCTTGCCGACCTTCACGCCTGCAGCCTCGAGGGCTTCCTTCTTGGCCTGTGCGGTTCCGGCAGAACCGGAGACAATGGCGCCGGCATGGCCCATGGTCTTACCTTCGGGAGCCGTGAAGCCGGCCACGTAGCCGACAACCGGCTTCGTGACGTTGGCCTTGATGAATTCAGCGGCACGCTCTTCGGCGTCGCCGCCGATTTCGCCGATCATCACGATGGCCTTGGTTTCGGGATCCGCTTCGAAGGCAGCGAGTGCATCGATGTGGGTGGTGCCGATGACCGGGTCGCCGCCGATGCCGATGGCGGTGGAGAAGCCAAGGTCGCGCAGCTCGTACATCATCTGGTAAGTCAGCGTGCCGGACTTGGAGACCAGGCCGATGGGGCCCTTGCTGGTGATGTTGGCGGGCGTGATGCCGACCAGTGCTTCGCCGGGGGTGATGATGCCGGGGCAGTTCGGGCCGATGATGCGGGTGACCTGGTTGCCGTCGGCGTCCACCTTGGACTGGGCGTGGGCCCAGAACTCGGCGGAATCCTGCACCGGAACGCCTTCGGTGATGACGACGACGAGGCCGATGCCGGCGTCGATCGCTTCCATGACGGCGTCCTTGGTGAAGGCCGGCGGCACGAAGACGATGGAGACATCGGCGTCGGTCTTGTCGATGGCCTCGGCTACGGTGCCGAAGACGGGCAGTTCAACGTCGCCGTGGGTGACGGTGGTGCCGGCCTTGCGGGCGTTCACGCCGCCGACAACCTGGGTGCCGGCCTTGAGCATCAGGGCGGTGTGCTTGGTGCCTTCGCCGCCGGTGATGCCCTGAACGATGACCTTGGAGTCCTTGTTCAAGTAGATAGACATAGGTGGGTTCTCTCTTCTAGGTTTCGACAGGCTCGGTTAGCGAGCAGCGTGAGCGAGCTCGGCGGCCTTGTCGGCGCCTTCGTCCATGGTGGTGGCCAGGGTGACCAGCGGGTGGTTGGCCTGGGCAAGGATGCGGCGGCCTTCCTCGACGTTGTTGCCGTCGAGACGGACGACCAGCGGCTTGTTGGCTTCGTCGCCCAGGATCTCCAGGGCCTTGACGATGCCGTTGGCCACGGCGTCACAGGCGGTGATTCCGCCGAAGACGTTCACGAACACGGACTTGACCTGGGAGTCATTCAGGATGACGTCCAGACCGGCGGCCATGACGGAGGCGGAGGCGCCGCCGCCGATGTCCAGGAAGTTGGCCGGCTTCACGTTGCCGTGCTTTTCGCCGGCGTAGGCGACGACGTCGAGGGTGGACATAACCAGGCCTGCACCGTTGCCGATGATGCCCACTGCGCCGTCCAGCTTGACGTAGTTGAGGTCGTTTTCCTTGGCCTTGGCCTCGAGCGGATCCGCGGCGTCCTTGTCTTCCAGCGCGGCGTGGCCGGGCTGGCGGAAGTCGGCGTTTTCGTCGAGGGTGACCTTGCCGTCGAGGGCGAGGATCTCACCGTTGCCGGCCTTCACCAGCGGGTTGACCTCAACGAGGGTGGCGTCTTCCTTGGTGAAGACATCCCACAGCTTGATGATGGCGTTCATAACGCCTTCGCGCAGCTCGGGGGCGAACCCGGCGGCGTCGACGATCTCTGCGGCCTTGGCGGAGTCAATGCCGACGGCGGGATCAACGGCAATGCGGGCGAGTGCGTCGGGACGCTCCACGGCCAGCTGCTCGATCTCCATGCCGCCTTCAACCGAGCACATGGCCAGGTAGTTGCGGTTCGCGCGGTCCAGCAGGACCGAGAAGTAGTATTCCTCGGCAATGTCGGCACCCTGGGCAATCATCACCGTGTTAACGGTGTGGCCCTTGATGTCCATGCCGAGGATGTTGGATGCGTGCTCGAAAGCTTCATCGGCGGTCTTGGCAACCTTCACGCCGCCGGCCTTGCCTCGGCCACCAACCTTGACCTGCGCCTTGACGACTACAACGCCGCCGATCTTCTCAGCAGCAGCTTTGGCTTCTTCAGGGGTGTGCGCCACGATTCCGGCGAGCACGGGTACTCCGTGCGCCTCAAACATATCGCGCGCCTGATATTCAAACAGGTCCACGGGCTAGTGTCCTTCTACGTCGAAGTAGGGGTTTACATGCGATCTGGCGATCGCAGAGCAGATGCATCCGGCCGGTCTGCCCCATCAGGAACTTTAGTCCCTTGGGGCAGAACGCCGATCCCAGACTACCCCTTTAGTGATAAAGCACACAGTTCTATCGTTTGTAGAAAATGCCCTGTCTGGGTTATGAAAAAAATTCCCTGCTCAGCTCTCTTTGGTAAGCGGCGCGTAACGCAGCAGCAGGCGTTTTTCGCCGACGTCGAACTTCACCTTCGCTACCGTCTTGTCCCCTGCGCCTTCCACTGCCAGCACGGTGCCGGAGCCGAAGGACGTGTGGTTGACCCTGTCTCCGGCGGCCACGGACACAACTTCCTTCTGCGGCTGCACGCGGCCGATGGCCTTGGCCACCGGCGAGTTGGCGGTGCTGCCGCCGGTGCCGCTCGGCGCTCCGGCGCCCCAGGAGGATCCGCCGTAGCGGCTTGAGGTGATGCTGCCTCCGCCGCCCCAGGTGGGACGGTCCATACCCTCGCGCTTCCACTCGATCAGCTCGGCCGGGACTTCGCTGACAAACTGGCTGGCGGGGTTGTACTGGCTCTGGCCCCACATGCTGCGGACCTCGGACCGGGTCAGGTACAGGCGCTGGCGTGCGCGGGTCAGGCCCACGTAGGCCAGCCGCCGTTCCTCGGCCAGTTCCGCCGGGTCCGTGGCCGAACGCTGGTGCGGGAACAGGCCCTGTTCCATGCCGGTGAGGAAGACGACCGGGAATTCCAGTCCCTTCGCGGTGTGCAGGGTCATCAGGGTCACCACGCCCTGCCGGCGGGATTCCTCGACGGCGGCCGCGACTTCCTCCGCCGAACCGCCGGGCGCGTCGGGGATGGAATCGGCGTCTGCCACCAGGGAGACCTGTTCCAGGAACTCGCCGAGGGAACCCTCTGGATTGTCCCGCTCGTATTCGCGGACCACTGCCACCAGTTCGGCCAGGTTCTCGACCCGGGATTCGTCCTGCGGGTCATTGCTGGAGCGCAGCTGGGCCAGGTAGCCGGTCTGTTCCAGGACGGCTTCCAGGGCAGCGGACGCGCCGGAGCCGCTGGCCACCTCGGCGAGGTCGTCAATCAGCTTGACGAAGCCGTTGATGGAATTGAGCGACCGGGTGGCCAGGCCCGGAGCCTCCTCAGCACGCCGCAGGGCTGCCATGAAGGAGATCCGTTCGCGTTCGGCGAGGGCAGCCACGGAGTACTCGGCGCGGTCGCCGATGCCCCGCTTGGGTTCGTTGAGGATCCGGCGCAGGTTCACGACGTCGTCCGAATTCACCAGCACGCGAAGGTAGGCCAGCGCGTCCTTGATTTCCTTGCGCTCGTAGAACCGCGTGCCGCCGACCACCTTGTAGGGCAGGCCCACCCGCACCAGGACGTCTTCCAAGGAACGGGACTGCGCGTTGGTCCGGTAGAAGACGGCGACGTCGCCCGGGCGCAGGTTTTCCTCGTCCTGCAGGCGGTCGATCTCCTCGGCGATGAAACGGGCTTCCTCGTGCTCGTTCTCGCCCACGTAGCCGATGATCTTTTCGCCGTCACCCTCCGCTGTCCACAGCCGCTTCTCGGGGCGGTTGGGGTTACGGGAGATCACCGCGTTGGCGGCGTTGAGGATGGTCTGCGTGGAGCGGTAGTTCTGCTCGAGCAGGATGGTCCGCGCGCTGGGATAGTCCTTCTCGAAGTCATTGATGTTGCGGACGTCGGCGCCGCGGAAGGCGTAAATGGACTGGTCGGAGTCGCCCACCACGGTGAGTTCGGCGGGCGGCACGTCCAGCGCGTCGTCGTCGCCGCCCACCAGTTCGCGGACGAGGGCGTACTGCGCGTGGTTGGTGTCCTGGTACTCGTCCACCAGGATGTGCCGGAAGCGCCGCCGGTAGTACTCGGCGACACCGGGGAACGCGCGGAACATAAACACTGTCTGCGCAATCAGGTCATCGAAGTCCATGGCGTTGGCCTGGCGCATCCGCTGTGCGTAGCCCTTGTAGACATCTGCGACGGCCTGCTCGAAGGGATCGGAGTAGTTGGCCGATTCAGCGTAGGACTCTTCGTCGATGAGTTCGTTCTTCAGGGCGGAGATCTTGTTCATGATCGACTTGGGCGTGAAGCGCTTCGGATCCAGGTCCAGCCCCTTGGCCACCAGCGTGATCAGGCGCAGCGAGTCCGCCGAGTCGTAAATGGAGAAGTTCGAGTTCATCCCCACGGTCTTGGCTTCCCGGCGCAGGATCCGCACGCAGGAGGAGTGGAAGGTGGAGATCCACATGGTCTTCGCGACGCCGCCCACCAGGTTTTCGATCCGCTCGCGCATTTCGGCGGCGGCCTTGTTGGTGAAGGTGATGGCGAGGATCTGGCCGGGGTTGGACCGGCCGGTGGCGAGGAGATAGGCGATCCGGTGGCTGAGCACCCGGGTCTTGCCCGAGCCGGCACCGGCCACGATCAGCAGCGGCGAGCCGGCATGCTTCACCGCTTCCTCCTGCTGCGGGTTCAGCCCCTGCAGCAGGTCCGCGGCCCGGCTTTCATCCGCGCAGGAGGAGCCCCTTCGCTCAGTGCCGGAATGCGGCGCCTTTGCGGCAGGCGCCGGTTCGGCTTTGCGGGGTGCGGGAAAGAGTGGATCAAAGAGATAGTCCATGATGGCTTTAAGTCTAGGCGCTGCGGCCGACATTCCGGTGAGCACCCAAACCGTCCCCTCCGGCGGGAGCGGACCGGGCCGAAACGGTCAGCCGGAGGTCAGGGCGCCGTGGATCTCGCGGACCGCTGAGGCGGTGCCGGCAATGTGCCAACGGAAGCCATTCACTTCGACGACGGCGGTGCTGCCGCCAGCGGCTCGGACTATGGCCTTGCCCGGCAGCCAGTCCCATTCCGGGCAGCTGTGCTGGAACCAGGCGCCGGACTGGCCGGTGGCCACGCGGGCCAGGTCGCAGGAGCCGGATCCCATCATCCGGATGGTCGCTGCCCGCGAGGCCGCCGCCGTCCAGGGAGCGGTGACCTCGGGGCGGAGCAGCCAGGTGGGGTGGATGTAGGTTCCCGCGGACAGGCGGTCCAGCGGTTCGTCGTCGGGTGGCGCAATGACGGATCCGTTGACTGTGGCCGGGAAGCCTTTCCCGCCGATCCACAGCCGGTCTTCCTGCGGCTGGTAGATGGCGCCCAGCAGGACATCCGGATCCCCGGGCGGTTCGTGCGGACCGGGTTCGGACCGAAGCGCAATGGCCGAGCACCAGTAGGTGGAGCCGGCGAAGAAGTTGTAGGTCCCGTCCACCGGGTCGATGACCCAGGACCGGCCGGAGGCGCCCTGGTGGCTGGCACCCTCCTCCCCCACAATCCCGTCATCCGGGCGCAGTTGCCGCAGCCGGTTCACCACCAGGGCCTCAGCCTCGCGGTCCGCGGCGGTAACGACGTCGGACACCGAGGTCTTCTCGCTGGCGGTCAGCCCTTCCGAGCGCATGCGCAGGGCAAGCTGCCCTGCCTCCCGCACCAGCTCGGCGGCGAGGTCGAAGTCTTCGGGGGATGCAACGGCACTCATAGCCCCCAGCGTAGCCGCCCGCCTCCGCGCGGGACAGGCGCACCCAGGGCGGTTCCCCGGGGTGCGGGACCGCTGCGGCCATACTGTACCTATGGGAAAAACCGCCGCGCAGCGCGCCGCCAAACACGGACTCCAAGCCGGATCTCCCCGCACGGGCGCCCCGGGAGCAACAAGTGCACCCGCGGGGCCGCAGGGCAAAAGCAGCCCGGGGCTGCTGGTCATTGCGGGCGTGGTGGCCACACTGTTCCTGTTCTGGTACCTGCACCTCATGGTGCCGGGCCAGTTGTCCGAACTCGCGGACGGCCTGTCCATGCCCGATTCCATGGTCTTCGGCTACGGCGAAGACCACCTGGCGGCCCTGCGCGGCGCCATGGACGAGGAAGCGCTGGGCCGGCTCAGTTACGTGCACAAGACGGCCGGGACGCTCTTTCCCCTGATCTTCGGCCTGACCTGGCTGCTGATCATCGGCCTGAACACCCAGCGCCGGGCATTGCGCTGGGTGCTCTTCAGTGCGCCGATCCTCTTTGTGGTGGCCGACCTGTGGGAGAACATCGCCATTGACAATGCCCTCGGTGCCGCCGAACTAACGGGCGGAGATGCCGCCCTGGCGGGCACGCTGACCGTCGCCCGCTGGATCCTGCTGGGACTCAGCCTCGTGGCGTCCGTGGTGTCCGTCTTTACCCGCGGGGTTGGACGGCCACCAGAACTTGTCACCCAGCACAAAGGTTAGGGCCGGGACCACGACGGTCCGCACCAGCAGCGTGTCGAACAGGACACCGATGGCCACGATGATGCCCACCTGGGTCAGGGTCACCAGCGGCAGGACGCCGAGGACCGCGAAGACTGCCGCCAGCAGGATGCCGGCGCTGGTGATCACGCCGCCGGTGGAGCGCAGGGCCGCCAGCATGCCCTGCTTGGTGCCCATGGTGGCTGCGTTTTCCCGGGCGCGGGTGGTCAGGAAGATGTTGTAGTCCACACCCAGGGCCACCAGGAACAGGAACGAGTAGAGCAGTGTCTGCACGTCCATGGCCGGGAAGTCGAGCACGTTCTCGAACAGCAACCAGCTCAGACCGGTTGCGGCCAGGAACGTCAGCAGCACGGAGGCGACCAGCAGCACCGGCGCCACCAGGGACCGCAGCAGGATCATCAGCACGAGGAACACCAGGGTGATCACGGAGGTGCCCACCAGGACGGTGTCGTGCTGGTTCGCGGCCAGCTGGTCCACCCGTTCGGCGGCCTCGCCGCCTACCAGCGCCTCATAGTCCTCACCGGCAAGGTCGTTCCGCAGGTCGGTGATGAAGGTGTTGGCTTCGTCGGTGCCGGCCTCGTACCCGGTGACCAGTTCCACCCGGGTGCGTCCGTCGTGCTCGGTGCCGGGGGTCGCAGCGGTGACGCCTTCGATGCCGGAGAGCTGCGCGACGGCGTCGTCCGCCGAGTCGGTGTCCACCAGGACGGTGACGGGTGAGGATGAGCCGGCCGGGAAGCCTTCGGACAGGGTTTCCGCAGCGGTGACTGCCTGGGGCTTGTCCCGGAACTGCTCGTTTTCACTCAGGCCGATCTGCAGGGTGAACAGGGCGCTGCCCAGGGCCAGCAGTACCAGGACGGCCGTGCCGGCAATGGTCTTGGGCCGGCGTGCGGTGGCTTCACCGAGGCGGCCCCAGAACTTGCCTTCCTTGGCCGGGTCCCCCACCTTGGGGACAAAGGGCCAGAACAGTTTGCGGCCCAGCAGCACCAGGGCCACGGGCAGCAGGAACAGTGCACTGAAGATGGCCAGGACAATGCCGATGGCCGCCGAGAAGCCGAGGCCGCGGTAGCTCTGGGTATCGGCGAACAGCAGGGTGAGCAGGGCCAGGATGACGGTGCCGCCGCTGGCAATGATGGCTTCGCGGGTGCGGGTCAGGGCCTTGCGCATGGCCTCGTACACGGAGTCGTGGACACGCAGTTCCTCCCGGTACCGGGCAATGAGCAGCAGGGCATAGTTGGTGGCTGCACCGAAGACCAGGACGCTGGTAATACCTACGGCGGACGGATCCACGGTGATTCCCGTGGCCGGGGCCAGCAGGTCCACTACCTTGGCGGCCAGCTGTTCGATGGCGCCGACAATCGCCAGCGGCACGATCCAGAGCCACGGTGAACGGTAGGTGATCAGCAGCAGTACGGCGACGACGCCGGCGGTGACGGTCAGCAGCACGAAGTTGGCGCCGGAGAACACTCCGGCCAGGTCAGCACTGAAGGCCGCCCCGCCGGTCAGCTCCGCCTTGACCCCCTCGGGGGCGGCATCGGAAACGGCGGTCCGGAGCTCTTCCACCTCCGCAGAGACGGCGTCGCTGTCGTCGGCGGCAGCCTGCAGCGTCAGCGGAACAATCGCGACCAGTCGGTTTTCCGAAACCACCGGCGGAACCTGCGGCGGCGGACCCGAGGCTCCGGTCTCCGTAGCCGCCGCGTTGATCCCGGCAATGCCGGCAGTGTCCGCGTCCGTCAGCGGTCCGCCGTCCTCGCGGGAAACCACCACAATGGCGGAGGATTCCTGCGCGTCGGGGAACTCCTGGAGCAGGTCGGCGACCTGGGCGGACTGGTACTTGTCATTCAGCCCACCCACGTCGGTGGTGTCGTTTTCCTGTGCCGGCAGGGCGAACAGGCCAATGATGACGGCCACCCCGATCAGCAGCGTGATCCACGCCGTCTTGGCGTTCTTCACTATCCCTGCATACATGCGCTTCTCCAAGCCGTCTAAAGTATCTCCATTCGAAAGTATCTTAGATATAGAGATACTTCAATTCCCAGTTACTATTGGTTTGTGGAGGACAAAGAGCTACGGCGGGAGATCGTCGACGCAATCCGCGGCATGAGCCTGGATGGGCAGCGTGTCGCGGACGCCTTCGCGCACTCCAACGGCCTGAATGCCACGGACATGCGCGCCCTGGTGCTCATCATGGAGGCCGAGATGCGGCATGAGGCACTAACCGCCGGGCAGCTCAGCGCCAGGCTGGGCACCTCCTCCGGCGCCACCACCGCGGTGATCGACCGTTTGGAGCGCATCGGCCACATTCACCGCAACCGCAACCATGCGGACAGGCGGAAGGTCACCCTGCACTTCGAACCCCTGGCCATGCAGCTTGCCGGCGCGTACTTCGGCCCCCTGGGCGCCCTCACCAACGAGGTCATGTCCCGCTACACGGAAACGGAGCTGCGCACCATCCTGGGCTTTATGCAGGCCATCCGGGAGAGCTATGACCGCCACATCAGGGACCGGCAGCCCGACGGCGCCGCGGCCCCCGTCAACGACGGCGCTCCGGACGGGTTGCAACCAGGCACCGGGAGAAACGGGTAAGCTGGAACCGCCCGCCGGGAAGCCGGCGGTCCGCCCTCGTAGCTCAGTAGGATAGAGCGGCCCTCTCCTAAAGGGCAGGTCGTCGGTTCGATTCCGGCCGGGGGCACATTTTTGTTTAACGCCACCCGTTCCTGGCTACTTAACGGCGCCGGCCGTGAGCCCGCCGATCAGGCGCTTCTCGATGACCGCGAACAGGATAATTACCGGCACGATCGCCACGATCGAAACCCCAAACACGTATTGCCAGCTGGTGGCGTACTGGCCGATGAATTTAGTCAGCGCCACGGACAGCGGCTGGTTCTCTGCCGTGGACATGATGACCAGGCTCGCCGCGAATTCGTTCCAGGACGACACGAAGGTGAAAATCACTGCCGTTACGATCCCCGGCCAGACCAGCGGCAGGTTGATCCGGAAAAGCACCTTGAGCCGTCCGGCGCCGTCGATCTGCGCCGCCTCGTCAATCTCGCGGGGAACTGCGGCAAAGAAACTATGCATGATCCACAACGCGAAAGAAAGATTGAAAGCCGCGTTGATCAGGATCATGGCCAGCCAGGTGTCGTTGAGGTCCAGCCACAGCATCTGGCGGAAAAGCCCCGCGGTCAGCACCGCTGGCTGCAGCATCTGCGTCACGATCACCAGGAACAGGAAGACGGTCCGGCCCGGGAAGCGGAACCGGGCCGTGTAATAGGCGGCCGGCGTGGCCACCAGCAGCACCAGAAGAGTGGCAAACACGGCAATGATTACGGTTGAAACCAGGTTGTAGGTCAGAGGCGTTTCCGGTGTGTCCCACATGGACTGGTAGTTGCCGAACTGCAGGCCGTCCTGCGGAAGATATTCAGGCGGAACCGACAGGATCTCCGGGCGGGTTTTCAAGGAGCCGACGAGCATCACGAGGTAGGGCGTCAGGAACAGCAGAGCGATCACGGCACCGGCAGCGGTACGTCCCCACATCCGCCGGGCACTGACGTTGTCGGCATACCGGCGGGGGCGCGCAGGTGCGGGACCGGCAGTGCGGATCGGAGCCGGGGCAGCGATGGCCACTTCATGCCTCCTTCGTGGGTTTGACGATCTTCACGTACGCGGCCACGATCACCAGCACGACGGCGAAGTTCACCACGCTGAGCGCGCTCGCCACGTCCAGGCGCCGGTCAAACTGAAGCACTTTGAAGATGTACGTCATCAGGGTGTCCGCGCTGTAGCCGGGAATGGATCCCGTCATGATCCGCAGAATCGGGAGGTTATTGAAGACATTGATGATGTTGATCAGCACGGCAACTGCGAGCGCGCCGCGCAGCTGGGGCAGCACCACGCTGAAGTAGGTGCGCACCGGTCCGGCGCCGTCCATTTTGGCTGCCTCCAGGGCATCCCCGGGGACCGCCTGCATTCCGGCGAGCAGGGTGTAGGTGGTGAACGGAAGGGACACGAACACCCCCACCA
This sequence comes from Arthrobacter sp. zg-Y179, assembly GCF_020907345.1. NCBI lineage: Bacteria > Bacillati > Actinomycetota > Actinomycetes > Micrococcales > Micrococcaceae > Arthrobacter > Arthrobacter sp. zg-Y179. The sequence goes on from NZ_JAJJOB010000010.1 coordinate 480,094, forward strand.
CGATGGCCGCGCCAAGGGCGGTGGCGACATTCTTGGTGAATCCGTAGGAGGCGTCCAGCAGCCCGACGTCGACCATAAACTTGTTGATGATCCCGTAGTCGCGGTCCAGCCCGTAGTAAAACACCGTTGTGGTCATGACTACGCTCGCTGCCCACGGGACCACAACGGCCATCCGGACGAGCGTTCGGCCCGGGAACGGCTTGTTGAGGAAGTTCGCCAGGGCCAGTGAAATGACCACGGTCAGGGCAACCACAACCGTCACCCACACGACGGTATTGAAGAGGACACGGGGCAGGTTGGGATCCTCGAAGACCGTCCTGAAGTTTGCCAGCCCCACGCCTTCCACGTTCGTGCCGGCCTGGCTGATGCGGCGGGTGGAACTGTAGATCATGTAGCCGGCGGGAAAAATCACCACGCCGAACACCAGGACCAGCACCGGGCCGATCCAGGGCAGGGCAGCCCATCCGCTTTCACTTTCGCGAAGCTTCTGCCGGCGAATCCCCGCACCCGGGTGGCGGACTGTAGTCATAGGCTCAAACCGTTCTGGACCAGGAGGGGCCGCATCGGCGGGACGCGGCCCCTCGGGGCGGGTGTCAGGCTGCGTCGGCCTTGGCCTGGATCTGCTCCAGTACTGTCTGTGCGTCCTGGTCCTCCAGCTGGCCCATAAGTGCCTTGAACGCTCCGTCTGTCGCGTTCCAGTCGGGGTTGGTGGTCGGGTAGAACTTGGCAGTCGGCAGCATGTCCAGGAACGGCTTCAGGCTTTCCTCCGAGCCCATGGCCTCCGATCCGCTCTTGGTGGTGGGAAGGAACCCCTCGGTCTCCACCCACTCCACGTAGTTGTCTTCGGCGTAGAAGAAGTCCATGAAGGCCTTGATCGCCTCCTGCTTGTCCTCGTCATTCTTGAAGGCCATCAAGCGGTCCGCGACTCCGAGGGTGGAAGGTTCGCCGCTGTTGGTGGGAACGTTGGCAATCCCGTAGTTCAGGTCCGGGTTTTCTTCCTCAATCTGGCCCACGGTCTGGGGAAGGGCGTAAACCATCCCGATCTGTCCCTGGGCGAAGACGTTGATCATCGGGGTGCGCTGGGTGGCGCCCGGATCCGGCTGGGTGGCACCGTCGCTGATCATTTTCTTCATGAACTCGGCTGCCTCGAGGTTCTCGGGCGTATTCACCGCGATCTCCGATTCGTCCCCAAAGCCGCCGCCGTTGCCTGCGAACCAGATGAGGCTTTCACCCTGCGCCTCTTCCGAGCCCAACGGCATTCCGTACCCGGGAACACCGGTAGCCGAAATCTTCTGGGCGGCTGCATGGAGCTCGTCCCAGGTGGTGGGAGGGGCCTGGATGCCTGCAGCATCGAACAAGTCCTGGTTGTAGAACAGGGCACGTACCGACGCGATCAGCGGTAAGCCGTACTGGGTGCCGTCGAAGGTCTCGTTTTCAGCGAATGACTCCTGGAAGTCGCTGATGGTGTCCTCGGAGGCCACCTCATTCGCCGGATAGAGCAGCCCCTCATCCGCAAAGGCGGAAAATGCGCCGCCGTTGTAAATGTCCGGGGCCTCGCCGGCCTGGATTTTCGTCTGCAGGACCGATTCCAGGTTTTCCCAGGACTCCACCTGCAGATTCACGCTGATGTCCTCGTTGGCGGATTCGAAATCTTCGATGACGCCTTCCCAGAGGGCCTTTGTGCCGTCGGAATAGCTGGGAACAAGCAGGTCCAGGGTAGTGGCCCCGCCTTCCTCGCCCGAGTCACCGCTTCCGCCGAAACCGCAGGACGAAACCGTGAGCGCTCCCACCGCAGCCATGGCCGCCAGGCCGGTTCGAAGTTTGCTCTTCATTGGATCCTCTTTCAGACAGTCACGGTCCGGGACCGTGAATCCGAGCCACGACGCCGGGGCCGCGGGACGGCCTGAGCACCCTTGGCTGATGATGGAACTTGATAGCAAGACAAGTTATTCGATCAGCGATTATCAGTTGATGGAAGATACTTGTCCACCGACCCCGGCCCGTCAAGGGGCTGGGGCCGCCCATTTGAAGAAAGATCTGCAACACCACACCTCTTGATGCGGTTCACCGCGGGATGTGTGCTGATCCGTGCCTGATTTTTTCTGATCTATGGACAGCAACTTCAATCAGGGCCCATCATGGACAAATTCTCGTCCAATCCGGAGGACCAGCCCAGAGGAGCCGAGCATGCCTGAATCCTTTACCGCCTCCCAGGCACCTGCTGCCGGGAGCTGGATGCGCCGGGAATTGCACTCGCAGCCGGACGTTTGGGAGCGTGCCATTGCCCAGGCGCATGCGGAGGACCTCCTTCCGCCCCCCGGCAAGCCGGCAGCCGGTGAAATCTCGCCGGAACACCGGTCCCTGATGCGCCGGATCACCGTGTCCCGGCACCGGAACGGAGAGGAACTCCGATGACCCTTACCTCCACCCGTGCGCTGATGGACCGTGCCGCTGCGGCCGGAACGGGCCTTGGGAGTTTCAACGTGCTGCACTTGGAAACCGCAGAAGCGATCGTCCAAGGCGCTGAAGCCGTGGGATTGCCGGTAATCCTGCAGATTTCGCAGAACTGCGTTGCTTACCATGGTTCGCTCGAACCGCTTGGGGCTGCCTGCCTGGCGGTAGCCGCCGGAGCCCGCGTTCCGGTGGCACTGCATCTGGACCATGCCGATGATGAAGAGCTGGTCCACGAGGCGGTCCGGCTTGGGTTCAGTTCGGTGATGTACGACGGCGCGCACCTTCCCTACGGCGAGAACGTGGCCGTAACCACCCGGGTCGTGAAACACGCCGAACCGTTCGGCGTCTACGTGGAGGCGGAGCTGGGCAGGGTGGGCGGCAAGCATGGGGCCCACTACCCCGGCGTGCGGACGGACCCTTTCGAAGCTGCGGACTTTGCCTTGTCCACCGGCGTTGACGCATTGGCGGTAGCTGTGGGTTCGTCCCATGCAATGACCACGCGCAGCGCCCGGCTCGATCTGGAATTGATCCGGGAACTCCGGGCCGCGTTGGACATCCCGCTGGTCCTGCACGGCTCCTCAGGCGTTCCCGATGCAATGCTCGTAGCTGGCATTGCTGCTGGACTGACAAAAATCAACGTTTCAACGCATTTGAACGGGTTTTTCACTCGTGCAGTGCGCCAGGTGCTCGGGAACGATCAGGACCTCGTCGATTCCAGGACGTACCTGTCCGCAGGCCGCAGCGCGCTGGCCTCCGAGGCCGGACGGCTGTTATCCCTCTTCTCCCGGACCGTCCCTGCGGACAAAGGCTGAAACTCGATGGAGAAAACCGAGCGGCTCAATGCGATCCTCGACCTCCTTGCCGCACGCGGGCACGTGCAGGTTGAGGAAATAGTAGTGTCGCTCAAAGTGTCCCCGGCTACGGCCCGGCGAGACTTGGACAGTCTGGCTGCGCAGCGGCTCTTGAGCCGGACCCGGGGCGGAGCAACCATGGAAGCAGTCGCCTACGATCTACCCACCCGATACTCGCGCGACGAGCATGCCGCTGAAAAGCAGGCCATAGCCCGGGCCGCGTGCGCCCTGGTGCCCAAGGGTGCCGTGATCGGCTTGTGCGGGGGAACCACCAGCACCGCCATCGCCCAGGCGCTGGGCATGCGGCGGGACCTGATGGAACCGTCAAACCGGCCGACCCTCACCGTGGTCACGAACGCCATCAACATCGCGGTCCAGCTGGTAGTCCGCCCCAATATCCGGGTCATGGTGACCGGTGGGGTCGTGAATCCGCGTTCCTATGAACTGGTTGGGCCCTACACCGACGTCATACTGCAGCGCGTGGCGCTGGATTTCGCGTTTGTAGGGGTCAACGGCCTGGATGCCGAAGTAGGTCCCACGGTCAGTGACGAAGGGGAAGCAGCCGTCAACTCACTGATGTCCCGGAGGGCATCGGAAACCTTCATCGTCGCCGATTCCTCCAAAATCGGAAACCGGAGTTTTGCCACGCTCACCGGATACGTCTTTAGCAACCTGATCACGGATAGCGGCATTTCCGACAGCGACAAGGCTGCCTTCGAGAGCCGCGGCACCCGGGTCCTCGTGGCACCGATGGAAGGCAGCATCAGCTAGGTATCAGTACAGGTCCGCGGAGTTCCGTTCCCCGTCCCGGGCCACGGCGAACTGGGTGTTGTACAGCTCCGCGTAGCGCCCGTCCCGCTCCAGCAGTTCCGCGTGGGTTCCCTGTTCCGCGATCCGACCGCCCTCGATGACCAGGATCCGGTCGGCATTCCGGATGGTGGAGAGCCGGTGGGCAATCACGACGGCGGTCCGCCCCTGCAGCGCCTCGCCCAAGGCGGCCTGCACAGCGGCCTCGGACGTGGAATCCAAAGCGGCGGTGGCCTCATCCAGAATCACGATCCGCGGCTGTGCCAGCAGCAGCCGGGCGATGGTCATCCGCTGGCGCTCCCCGCCCGAAAGCCGGTAGCCGCGCTCCCCTACCATCGTCTCCAACCCGTCCGGCAGGGACCGCACCATGTCCTCCAGCCGTGCACGGCGCAGCGCATCCCAGACTTGCTCGTCGCCGGCTTCGGGGTTGGCCAGCAGCAGGTTCGCCCGGATGGTCTCATGGAACAGGTGCCCGTCCTGGGTCACCATGCCCAGCGCCTGCCGGATGCCCGCAAAACTCAGGTCCCGCACATCGGTGCCGGAGAAGCGCACGGCACCCGAATCGACGTCGTACAGCCGTGCCAGCAGCTGCGCAATGGTCGACTTCCCCGCTCCCGAGGTCCCGACCAGGGCGACGGTCTGCCCCGGTTCAACGCGGAAGGACACGCCGTGCAGGACCTCCTCCCCGCCGCGGGTGTCCAGGACAGCCACCTCTTCCAGCGAGGCGAGGGACACCTTCTCCGCGGTGGGATAGGCAAAGCGGACGTCGTCGAACTCCACGCTCAGGGGTCCGGCCGGCACCGGTGCCGGGGATTCCTTCTCACGGATCAAGGGGCGAAGGTCCAGGATTTCGAAGACCCGCTCGAAGCTCACTACCGCGCTCATGATCTCCACCCGGGCGTTGGCCAGGGAGGTCAGCGGCGCATAAAGCCGGGTCAGCAGCAGCGCCAGGGTCACGACGTCGCCCGTGTTCAGGCTGCCCTGGAGCGCCAGATAACCGCCCAGCCCGTAGACCAGGGCCAGGGCCAGCGCGGACACCAGGGTCAGCGCCGTCACGAAGACGGCCTGCATCATTGCCATCTTCACGCCGATGTCCCGCACCCGCGAGGCGCGGAGGGCGAATTCGCGCGACTCGGCGTCGGGCCGGCCGAACAACTTGACCAAGGTGGCCCCGGGCGCGGAGAACCGCTCGGTCATCTGCGTGCCCATGGACGCGTTGTGGTTGGCAGCCTCTCGGCGGAGCGCGGCGAGCCGGCCGCCCATCCGGCGTGCCGGCAGCAGGAACACCGGCAGCAGCAGCATGGCCAGCACGGTCACCTGCCAGGAAGTTCCGAGCATCACGATCAGGGTCAGCACCAGCGCGACGACGTTGCTCACCACGCCGGAAAGGGTTCCGCTGAAGGCCTGCTGGGCACCGATTACGTCATTGTTGAGCCGGCTGACCAGCGCACCCGTGCGCGTGCGGGTAAAGAAGGCAATGGGCATTTTCTGGACGTGGTCGAACACCGCGGTGCGCAGATCCAGGATGACGCTTTCGCCGATCCGCGAGGAAAACCAGCGCGTGGCAAGGGAGACTGCCGCGTCCGCCACAGCTACGGCGGCAATCAGCAGGGCCAGCCGGATCACGACGCCCGGCGCGGTGCCGGCCACGATGGAGTTGACCACCTGCCCGGCCAGGACCGGCGTCGCCACGGCCAGGAACGCGCCCACCACGGACAACAGAACGAACCCCAGGAGCCGGGTCCGGTAGGGAGCGGCAAAGCGGACAATCCGCTTCAAGGTATCCCGCGAAATCTTGCCGTCTACGCCTTTGGCGCGGGAGATCTGCATCAGCGAACCCCACGCTGCGCCTTCCATGCTCATGTCTGTTCCTCCGATATCCGCACGTTCCAGCTTAAGCCCGTCCGGAGGACGTTCCCGGCCGATCGCTAGTGGCTGAAACTGCTGCGGAATCCGTTCCCGAGGGCACAGTGAACCAAGTCACTGTTTTGTCTCCGGGCGCTGGTACACTTCGAATCGCTGCCCCTGGAGCTGAACCGGGCACCGACGAAAGGCCGCAATGCCCCCGGCACTCAAACCCTTCGCCGCCCCCACGGGCGACGCCTCTTCGGAGGGCAACATTCCCGGCACACAACCGCGTCCCACGGCGCTGGTTGCCGTTGAACAGCCCGAAGTCTTCTCCGTCGTGGCCGGAATTCTCGCCGATGCGGGCCTGGACGCAGTGCCCGTGCTGGACCTGGACGAGGCCATGGAAGCCGCCCGTGCCGGCTCGCCGGTGTTGGCGGTGGTGGATTCCACCATCCGCCAGGTTGCCGGAATGGACATGCTCAAGCGTCTCCGGCACGAACCGGCCATGATCAAGCTGCCGGTCATCCTCGTGGCAGGCGAAGCCGGGCTGGACATGGATTTCATGGTTGACCTGGGCATCGCCGACTTCGTGGCCAGCCCCGTGGACCCCGAGGACCTGGCGCGCCGGGTCAACCTCATCCTGGCCACCGCGCGGGCACGCAGGGAGCGGCGGGCGGCCACATCGCGGCTGCGCGAGGACACGCGCCGCATTTCGGCCGCCATTCGGGCCACGAACGATCCGCAGCAAATGGCGCAGGTAGTGGTTCACGGGCTCGGAGCCACCTTCGAAGCGGACCATGTACTGCTGGTGACCTTCCCGGATGAGCGCGTTCCGGAACTGGCGGTGGCGTGGAGCCGCGAGGACACCTCCGGGGGCATTCCCGCGTTGAACGCACATACCACCGGCGAGCTGGCCGAAACGCTCTGGGAGCGGGGCCGGGGAATGGCGGTGGAAGACCACGGTCAGCCCGCCGATGAGCCGGTATCGATAAGCGCGGAATCACGGGATGCCGGGCTGCGGACCTCCGTGATTGTGCCGCTCGGCCACGGGGACAAGGCCTTCGGGCTGCTCTGGCTTGCCGGCGAGGGTGCCCCGCGGGACTGGACGAGCACGGAGATCTCCCTGATCCAGCATGTCAGCGGAAACCTGGCGCACGGCCTCGTGCAGGGAAACCTCATTACCGCGCAGCGGATGGTGCTCAAACGCCAGCGTGACCTGGACCAGGCCAAGACCGATTTCGTGGCCACGGTCAATCACGAACTGCGGACACCGCTCACCTCGATCACCGGCTACCTGGACCTCATCCTCGACGGCTCCGGCGGGGACATCCCGGACGACGTCGCGCAGATGCTCAAGATCGTTGGCCGCAATGCCGTTCGGCTCAACCAGCTGATCAGTGATCTGCTGACCATCTCCCGGCAGGATGCGGATGAGACCAACCTCGAGGTGGAGGAAGTGGACCTGGAAGAACTCCTGCGCGCCGTTGCCGCCTCGCTGGCACCGGCCGCCGGGGCCAGCAGCCTGAACCTGCGGTTGGAGCTCGGCTCCGATCCCTTGCTGGTCGACGGAGACCGCGCCCAGTTGGAGCAGGTCTTCACCAATCTCTGCTCCAACGCCGTGAAGTTCACGCCGGCCGGCGGAACCGTGCAGGTCAGTGCCGCGCTGGTTACACCGGACGGCGCCGGCCCCGTTGTGCGGGTACAGATCCGCGACACCGGCATCGGCATCCCGGAAGCGGACCTGCCCAATCTGTTCCGGCGTTTCTTCCGAGCCTCCAACGCCACCTCCGCAGCCATCCCCGGCACCGGTCTGGGCCTGGCCATCGTCCAGGACATTGTGCTTCAGCACGGCGGGGACCTGGGGATTGCCTCGAAGGTGGGCGAGGGCACCACGGCCACGGTCCAGCTTCCCGCCGCCCGCTAGGTGCCGGCCGAGGACTGCGGCTAGACGGGTGCGGGGGCGGCGGCCAGGATCCGTTCCGGCGCGGAATAGCAGTTCAGGGACGTACCGCGGCTGAAACCGATCAGCGTCAGTCCTGCGTCCTTGGCCAGGTCCACGGAAAGCGCGGACGGCGCACTGACGGCGGCGAGCACCGGGATACCCGCCAGTTGGGCCTTCTGGACCAGCTCGAAGGACGCCCGTCCGGATACCTGCAGCACCATGCCGCGCAGGGGCAGCATTCCGGCCCGCAGGGCCCAGCCCACCACCTTGTCCACCGCGTTGTGCCGGCCAACATCCTCGCGCAGGCACAACAGCTCACCCTCGGCGTTGAACAGACCCGCCGCGTGGACGCCCCCGGTCCGGTCGAAGACTTTCTGGCCTTCGCGCAGCCGGTCCGGCAGGGCCGCCAGCATGTCCAGCGGGAGCCTCACTCCGTCCGAGGACGGATCGAAGTGCGACGACTTCCGGACCGCCTCGATGGACGCCGTTCCGCAGATGCCGCAGGAGCTGGAGGTATAGACGTGCCGTTCCATCCCGGTGTCCGGGAGAGGGGTACCCGGCCGGAGCTGGACGTCCACCACGTTGAAGGTCTGCTTGCCGTCGTCATCGACTCCGGCGCAGTACCGCAGGCTAATGAGCTGAGCCGGATCCCAGATCACCCCTTCTGAGACCAGGAACCCGGCCACCAGGTCAAAGTCGTCGCCGGGGGTCCGCATGGTGACGGTGAAGGACTTACCCATCACCCGGATTTCCAGCGGTTCCTCCCCCGCCAATACGTCGTCCCGCCGGCTGACGGTCCCGTCCAACCGGAAGCGTGTGACCCGTCCTCGCTGGGTAACCCGTCCCATGGTGTCTCCCTGTCTTTAGTGCATTGACTCTGGTTCCGGGTGGCCGGGGCTCCCCGGGATGTCCTGCTCGCCGGGCATACCGGTGTCCGGGCTTATCCGGACGGTGCGCGGTTGACCTGCCACGGCAGGGGCAGCGCCATCACGGCCTGGTCCCTGATGCAGCCCTCCGGCGGCACCACCATAACGGCGTCCGCCTCGGCCAGTCCGCGGAGCATCCCGGAGCGGAAATACGGCGAAGGCATGGCCCGGTCTTCCTGGATGCTGCAGGGAACCAGCCGGGTCCTTCCGGGCAATGGTTCCAGATCCACACCGGCAAGGACATGCCGTTCACGGGAAATCGGTGCCCCGCGGAGTCCGTCCAGCAGCGGTTGGACGATCGTGAAGACGGCCATCATCGCGGCCAGCGGGTTGCCGGGCAGCGCTACCAGCAGGCGGCCGTCCTGCAACCGGGCCAGCATCGTGGGATGCCCCGGACGCATCGCGATGCCGTCAATGAGGAGTTCAGCCTCGACCTCTTCCAAGGCACGGCGCAGGTGGTCCGCATCCGACCGTCCGGTGCCGCCGGTAGTGACGAGGACGTCTCCGGAAGACATTGCGATGGAGAGTTCATCCGTGGCTTCGCTGCTCAGCGCCGCCACTACATCCTCCAGCCGGTCCGGCAGGCGCCGGACGACGTCGATGCGTCCGCCCAGCATCGTGATCAGCTGCGGCAGCTGGGGTCCAAAGGTGTCCCGGACCTGTCCCGGCTCGGGCAGGCCGGCTTCGATGACTTCGTCTCCGGTCAGCAGCAGGGACACGCGCGGGGAGCGCAGCACCGGCAGGGTGTCATGTCCGCACACCGCAGCCAGCGCGATATGCGCCGGGTTGAGCAGCTTGCCCGCAGGGATGGTGGTCTCCCCTGCTGCCGCCTCTTCTCCGGCCGGGCGGATATGTTCGCCGGCACTCGGTTCCGACTCCTTTGCCTGGTCGCTGAGCGTCAGCTGCGGCGGCGTTGTGGCCGACACCGTGCCGCTTTCGGAGCGCAGGACGGCCTCGGCACCCTCGGGGATAAGCCCGCCGGTGAGGATCTGCACCGCCTCCCCCGGCTGAAGGGCGCGGCGGCCCGATTCGCGGTGGATCTGCCAGCGTTCCACCTCGGGTTCCTCATGGGTAATGACAGTCCACGGCGGCGGCCCCGCGACAACCCATCCGTCCATGGCGGCGGAGGCGTAATGCGGTACCGGCTGCAGGGCACTCGTTTCGAGGGCCAGGATCCGGCCGAGTGCCTCGTCGAGGGGCACCGTCTCATACGGCAGTGGACGGGCCGCCGCATAGGCGGCGTGGCGGGCCTGCGCCCAGGACGCATTGGGCTGGGCCGGCAGGATGACGGGTGCGGCATGTTCGCTCATTTGGCATCTCCTTCCGCTGCGGCGTTCCGGCACTGTTCTGTGGCTACGGCCATGGCCGATTCCATGGCGACGGCGTCGCCGGCCTGGCCGCTGCCGGCGGCGAGGCCCGCCGCGTATCCGACAATGAAGGTGGTCAGCGGGGCGGCGGGCCGCACCACGCTGTGCGCCGCAGCTGCAGCCAGATCGAGGACAGCGGAGACATCCACCGGTGTGCCCTCGAGTTCCAGCGCCTGCAGCAGCCTGCCGCTCCACGCCTCGAGTTGTTCCTGCTGGCTTGCCATTCGTGCTCCTTCGTTTCGCTTGGGGACCGCCCGGTGCTACGGCAGGTCCCCGGCGCTCACACCCAAGGTTTGTGCATCGTTCCAGGTGTCAACATCGGCTGTACTCGTCGGGGGAACATCAACACCCCTCCATTGCACCCTAGCAAGCAACGCCTTCATGGGCTTGTTCGCTAGACCCTCTGCGGCCAGGGAATCAACAGCGGCGCGCAGGTCCGCTGTGCGGTAAAGCGCTGCCAGCGGCTGGCGGGTGCCGCTGGAATCCACTGCCAGCAGGCTCTCGGCGGGCGGCACGTCGGCTGCAGCCAGCAGGGCCCGGACGGCGGCGGCGATCTGCGGCATGTCGCAGGCCAGGACCATCGTCCAGGGGCTTTCGCCGCTGTCGACGTTCCCCTCGGCCAGGGCGACGACGGCGGCTCCGACCGCTGCTGCCGGCCCCGCGTAGGCGGGCTCCTCCCGGACCAGCAGGGGTCTCCCCGGGGATCCGGCCAGCACTGTGGAACCGAGCAGCTTCGACAGTTCCGGCGGCCCTGCGACGGCAGTGCTGCGCGCATCCTGGACTGCGGCAAGGGTGGTTTCCAAGAGGGTTCGGTCCCCGGCCAGAAGCAGCGCCTTGGGCGTGCCGCCAAGGCGCGTGGAACGGCCGCCAGCCAGGATGACTGCGTCATAAGCGGTGGACATCAGGCAGCCGTGTCATTCTGCAGGAACGGGTCCCACTGCGGCGACGGACGTTCAAGCTCGCGGATCTGCCAGCGCGCACCCCGGGGTGCCTTGGGAGATACCCGCAGCTCCCAGCCAAGCTGGGCCAGCGTCCGGTCCCCTTTGCTGTTGTTGCAGCGCAGGCAACAGGCCACCAGGTTTTCCCAGCTGTCATCGCCGCCGCGGGACCGCGGGACCACGTGGTCCACGGTCGCCGCCGCCTTTCCGCAATAGGCGCATTCATGGTTATCCCGGCGCAGGACGCCCCTTCGGGTGGCAACGGTACCCTCCCGGTAAGGAATCTTCACGTACCGGTGGAGCAGGATCACCGAAGGTCGAGGGAGGATTTCGTTGGGCCCGATCACGGGCTCGCCGCTTTCCGCCACCACACTCGCCTTTCCATTCAGGACCAGCACCAAGGCGCGGCGGAAAGTGATCACGGCCAACGGTTCATATCCAGCATTCAGAACGAGAGTGCGCATGCACATACCTCTTCGCCTGCCGCCCGCGAACCGGTGAGTACAAGACACCGCTCCGCCAAGGGCACATCGGATTGTCTATGCAAGAGTAGAACGCGATCGCCGTCTTGGCCATTTATGCCGGTGGCACAGGGGCCCGGCCCCGGCCAGCAGTACGTCGCCTGCGTCCGTGCCCGGGCTGCGGTTCAACAAGGTTTAACAGGGTTTAAGCAGGCAAGGCCCCTCCCGAAGGAGGGGCCTTGCCAGGATGCTGTGCCGGGAGCTGCTTAGCCGCCCACGCGGATGTAGACGCCGCCGGAGCCGAGCTCGGCCGGAGCCACAACGGTGGATCCGCCGTTGAAACCGCCGTGCACTGCCTGACCGCCGCCCACGTACACGGCGATGTGGGCCATGCCCATCCCGCCGTCTGCGTAGTAGATAAGGTCACCGGGGATGGCCTCAGCTGCGCTCACCGTCCGTCCAAGGGAGAGGTAGCTTGCAGGCCAGCCGTGGTGGTTGATTCCGGCCGCTGCCAGTGCATTGGTAACCAACCGGGTGCAGTCCTGCCCGATGCCCAGCTGCGCGTAGGCAGCAGCTGCAATGGTGGATGCCACACCGGAAGGTGCGCTCTGCACGGGCTGAACTGCGGCCGGTGCGCTGAGGGTTGTCGCCTGAGCAGCAGGAACCGTGTTGGCAGCAGCACGCGTGCCGGCAGGGGCGGCAGCCGGTTTCGGAGCCGAAACGGCAGCAGGTGCAGCAGCTTCGGCAACCGGGGCTACCGGTTCCGGCACGGGTGCCGGGGTGGTGCCGGCAATGCTGTCGCGTTCGAACGAGACCGTGGCGTTCTCGGAGACCTGGAGGGCCTTGACCGAAGAAAGATCCAGGGTGCTTGTCTGGACGTCGCGCACGGCGTCCGCCCCGGAGGCATTGGCCGCAACACCGGTGGTCAGTACCAGCCCGGAGGCTGCCGCGATCACGGCGGCCTGGCGGCCCACCGTTCCGGCGTTGGCACTGACGGCGCCGGCAAGGGCGCTCAGCGTAGTGGTGCGTTCCACCGGCGCCCGGTGGCGGGCGCGCTCAATTGTCGAAGTCATGATGTCTCGAAACCGGGCTTAGCTGACGCGGACGAAGCTGGCGCCCGGCAGATCGGAGAGTGGGTGCAGGCCGGTGTTCATACCGTTCAACCCGCCGCTGACTACCTGGCCGTTGCCGACGTAGATCGCAACGTGGCCGCCGGTGATCACGAGGTCGCCGGGAGCCGGAGTGGAAACTACGGAACCGAACTGGAAGAACTGGCCGGGGGCCAGATCGCCGACGGACTTGCCGACGGAGCGCAGTGCCTTCTCGACCATGGCGGTGCAATCCTGTGCCACACCGATCTGGCCGTAGGCCGAAGCAACCAGGCCGGCTGCGACGTTGCCGGAAGCCGGAGCTTCGACAGGAGCCGCCATGGAGGAGGCTGCCACTACGGCGGGGCCGGAGGCTGCCGGGGCGGTGCGGGCGGCTGCGGCATTCTTGGTGGCTGCTGCCTGGGCTGCTGCGGCCTGCGAGGCTGCGAGCTCTTCTGCTGCCTGGGCTGCGGCCTCTTCAGCTGCAACCTGTGCGCGGTATTCGGCACCGGAGGTGGAGCTGGGGGCAACCAGGGGAAGCTCGAACGGTGCGTTGGCGGGAGCGGTAACGCTGCCGGCCACGATGTTCAGCGGGGTTGCTGCGAGTGCCTGGCGGTCCGTGCTTACGGAAGCCTGTGCAGGAAGTCCGGCAGCCAGCACGAGGCCGGATGCTGCAACTACGACGGCGGCCTGGCGGCCTACGGTCCCGGCGTTGCTGCTGACTGCCTTGGAAAGTGCAGTGATCGGGTTGGTCTGTACGGTGGCAGCGCGACGGCGGCCGTGAGCGTGTGATGACACAAGTTTGCCTCTCCCAATTGCCTACGAGGTGAGCTGTCGGATTCGGATGGGAGTCACCCGGTTGCCCGGCCAATGGCCTTTTGCAACTTAACCCCAAGGGTTTCTTTCGAAACCCGAAATTGGTTCCCCCGCCTCTGCCATGCGATTCTGCGAACGGACTTCAAACAGTGGCAGAGCTAGGCGATCTGTTCGAAGGTGCCCCACCTTTGGCGAATCGGGCACGAGGATGAGCGTACAGCAACATTTGAGGTATGTCACGTTCCGATCACGAAATGATATTCAACTGGTTACAACCAATTGATTTAAGCGCTTACAACCAATTCAGCGGGTCCACTACTTCGCCGTTAACCATGACCTCGAAATGCAGGTGGCAGCCGGTTGAGGAACCGGTTGTACCGCTTGCGCCGACCAGGAATCCGCGGTCGACCTCGGTGCCCATGGTGACGGCAATGTTGGAAAGGTGGTTGTACGTAGTCTGCACTCCGTTGCCGTGGTCAATCACCACGCGGTTGCCGCCGCCGTAGGGATGCCAGCCGGCGAAGACCACGGTGCCGGATGCCGCAGCGTTGACCGCGGTACCGCAGACGGCGGCGAAGTCCTGCCCGTTATGCATCTCGCCGTGCTGCCCGGTAATGGGGCTGACCCGGTGGCCAAACCCGGAGGTCTGCACCAAAGAAGCGTCCAGGGGCGCGGACAGCGTGCCCTTCGCCGCGGCAGGGACCGCATGCGAGCCGGCCGCAACAGTAATGGAGGCCAGCTTGGCGTCCGGGTCATATTTGCTGCTCAGCCCGGCCCGGGCGAATCCGATATCAGCGTTCGGGTCCGCCGAGACGGGCGCGTCGATCGCCGCCGGCTCGAGCTGGACCGGATCGTCGGCCACCGCATGCGTGGGCATGGCGGCCGTGAGGATCAGGCCCGACGTGGCAGCGGTAATGGCCACCTTCTGGGCGGCACCGCCCACGGACACGGACTTTGTTTCGGCGCGCCGACGGCCTGACGGTGAGGCGTTGCGCGGGCGCGCAGGTGCAATAGGAGCTGACGCGCGGCGCCGGCCCGAAGCAGCATGCTTCGACAAGTTATTCCCTCTCATGGATCGCCTGCGAAGTTAGCTGTCGGATTCGAGTAGAGAAACTCGGCCTTTCCGGAAAAGGCGGGGCATCACCTGCAACTATGCAGGAAATGCCGCCGGCCCCCGAAAGGCTTCACCCCAAGGCAGCAATGCTGCCGGAAAGTGGGTCCTCCGCCCCTGCCTGGACGAATTTGGTGCTCCGGTCCGCTGGCAGGGCTCGGCGGACGGACCGGATAACGATGGTGTTTCAGCGTCGGAACTCACTATAGGGTAAATGTCACAAAAGTGACCATTCCGTTACCCAATAGGAGAAACAAAGACGTGGGAGGCCACTTCCGTAGGCAGTTCCAAGGCACCCTCGATACCCGGAACGCGAACGGAAATATAGCCGCCTACAACCTCTGCAGTGATCTGCGCTCCGGGCCGCAGCCCCGCTTCGTCCAGTTGGGAAAGCAGCTCGGGTTCCACCTGGATCGGTTCGGCCAGCCGGACCAGCCGAAGCTTGGTCCCCGGCTCGGCCGTAGCGACAGTGGACACCAGGTCGACGACGCCGGTGATGAATACTTCCGCAGCCGCGCCGCCGATTCCCTCGAGGCCGGGAATGGGATTGCCGTAGGGCGATTCCGTGGGGTGGCCCAACAGCTCATACAGCCGCCGTTCCACGCGCTCACTCATCACGTGTTCCCAGCGGCAGGCTTCATCGTGCACGTAGGCCCAGTCAAGTCCGATGACGTCGGCAAGGAGCCGTTCGGCCAGGCGGTGCTTGCGCATTACTTCGGTGGCCCGGCGCCGGCCCAGTTCCGTCAGCTCCAGCCGGCGGGTCCCGGCAACCACTACGAGCCCGTCACGTTCCATTCGTCCGATGGTCTGGGAAACCGTGGGACCGGAGTGCCGCAGCCGTTCGGCAATGCGTGCACGGAGGGCAACAATGTTCTCTTCTTCCAGTTCCAGGATGGTCCTGAGATACATCTCAGTGGTGTCAATGAGATCCGTCATGACGGGCCGCTCCTAGCAAGGGAGGAAGAAGGGCAACGAACCGCTGCCCGGGGGTGTACGCCAACACGTTAGCCTATCCGCCGGACCGCCCGATAATTGCGCGGCGCCGGGCACAGGGTGCGGTGGCGGGCGTCATACATCGCCGCCTCCGGAGTGTGTACGGCAGAATGGAAGTGCATATCCGCCACCTTCGAAACCTGCTTGGAGCGTCACGCCATGGGCGATACCGCCGCACTGAAAATTCCCGCTGGACTCCTCCCGAAGGACGGCCGATTTGGTGCCGGCCCTTCCAAGGTACGCCCGGAACAAATGTCCGCACTGGCAGCGGCGGGAGCAAACCTGCTCGGCACCTCCCACCGGCAGGCTCCGGTACGGAACCTCGTGGGCAGCGTCCGTGAAGGCCTCACCGAGCTGTTCTCGGCCCCCGAGGGCTACGAGGTTGTCCTGGGCGTGGGCGGCTCCACCGCATTCTGGGACATTGCGGCCTTCGGCCTGGTCCAGGACAAGGCCCAGCACCTGTCCTTCGGCGAATTCGGCTCAAAGTTCGCGGCAGCCACCAACAAGGCTCCGTTCCTCTCGGCATCCAGCATCATCACGTCCGCTCCCGGTACGCGCCCCGAGCCTGCGGTGGAGGCCGGCGTCGACGTTTATGCCTGGCCCCAGAATGAGACCTCCACCGGCGTGGCTGCCCCCGTACGGCGCGTGGAAGGCGCCGACGCCGGCTCCCTGGTCCTGATCGATGCCACCTCCGCTGCGGGCGGCCTGGATGTGGACCTGGCCCAGTCGGATGTCTATTACTTCGCACCGCAGAAAAACTTCGCTTCCGACGGCGGACTGTGGCTGGGCATGTTCTCTCCGGCGGCGCTGGAGCGGGCGGCCCGGATCAACGCCGGGGACCGCTGGATTCCGGATTTCCTGAACCTGCAGACCGCCATCGACAACTCGAGGCTGAACCAGACCTACAACACGCCGTCGCTGTCTACGCTGGTGACCCTTAACGCGCAGATCGAATGGCTCAATGCCAACGGCGGGCTTGCCTTCGCCGCGGGCCGGACGGCGGAGTCGGCGGGGCGGATCTATTCGTGGGCGGAGAAGTCCTCCGTGGCCACTCCGTTCGTTCCCCGTGCCGAGGACCGCTCCAATGTGATTGCCACGATCGATTTCGAGGAGGACATCGACGCCGCGGCAATTGCGAAGACCCTGCGCGCCAACGGCGTGGTGGACGTGGAGCCCTACCGCAAGCTCGGCCGCAACCAGCTGCGGATTGCCACCTTCGTTGCCATCGAGCCCGACGACGTCAGTGCCCTGCTGGAGTGCATCGATTATGTGATCGCGAATTCCTGACCCGCCAAGTCGCCCCCCCCCCATAGGGGTCGTGGCAGGACCCGGACGCTAGGCGTTGTCCGGGTCCTGCTGCTTTTCCGGAGTGTCCGTGGTCATGCTCAGCCGGCGCGGCAGGCTCCGGTCATAGTGGAAACGCATGCCGTAGGTGCGCCAGGCCCAGACGAAACCAATCGCGGCGGCAAGCAGACCCGAAGCGGCGGCAACGCCCAGGCTCCAGCGGGGACCAAAGGTGTTCGAGACCCAACCCACCACCGGGGCGCCCAGCGGCGTGCCGCCCATAAAGATGGCAAAGTACAGGGCCATCACCCGCCCGCGCATGATCTGGGCCGTGGTGGTCTGGACATAGGCGTTGGCGCTGGTCATCAGGGTCAGTGCAAACAGGCCGACGGGGATCAGCGAGACGGCGAACAGGATCAGGCTGGGTGCCGCGGCGGACAGGATGCAGGCCAGGCCGAAGGCTCCGGCCGCACCAAAGACAAAGCGCAGGCGGGGCCGGTCCCGCCGGGCGGACAGCAACGCGCCGGCAACGGATCCAATGGCCATCACCGAATTCAGGACGCCGAAAATGCCGGCGTCCCGGCCGAACTCGGTACGCGCCATGGCTGCGATATAGATAGCGAAATTCATGCCGAAGGTCCCCACGATGAAGATCGCGAGCATCACCATGATCAGGTCCGGCCGGTGCCGCACGTACGCAAGTCCGGCCCGGATGCGGCCCTTCCCCGGAGGTGCCTTGGGCAACACGCGCAGCTCGCCGGCCCGCATTTTCAGCAGCGCAATGACCATGGCGCCGAACGTCACGGCGTTGAGTACGAAGACCAGGCCCGGGCCCACGGCCACGGTCAGGAGGCCGGCGACGGCGGGGCCGATCATCCGTGCCCCGTTGAAGGAGGCACTGTTAAGGGCGACGGCGTTGGGCAGGTCCCGCTCGGAAACCACCTCGGAGACGAATGCCTGACGTGCCGGCCCGTCCACGGCGGACACCACGCCGAGAGCCAGCGCGAAGGCGTAGACGTGCCACAGCTCGGCATGCCCTGAGAGCACCAGGAACCCCAGCGCCAGGCCCAGGGCGCCCATGCTGACCTGCGTGAGCAGGAGGACCTTGCGGCGGTTGTACGTGTCCGCGATCAGGCCTGACCACGGGGCCAGAAGCAGCTGCGGCCCCAGCTGCAGCGCCATGACTATTCCCATGGCTGCCGCGTCCTGGTCGGTCAGGATGTCATAGACAAGCCAGTCCTGCGCCGTACGCTGCATCCAGGTGCCGATGTTCGACACCAGGGCACCGATAAACCAGATGCGGTAGTTGAAGATGCGAAGGGAACGGAACATCAGTCCAGCGCCCCCTTGGGGATAGTGAACCCTGTTGCCGCGACCGTCACGGGATTATTCGTCCTCCTGGGCACCTGTCTCATCGGCGTGCTCTTCGCCGGCCTGGTTCTCGCCTGCCTCGTCCTGCTGCCCGTCGTTGTCCTGGCCAGCGGGTTCCGCTTCGGCCTGTTCCTGATCGGCCTGTTCCTGCGCCCGCTGTTCCTGTTCCTGCTGTTCCTGTTCGGCAGCAATGTCTTCCGGACGCAGCCGATCGGACCACGGCACCCACTCGGGAGCCAGCAGCGCTTCGTCCGAGGGGAGCAGCCCCACCTCGCTGACCGTCACCTTCTTGCTCCGGGGCATACGGGCAACTGTGGCGTACCAGTACCACCCGCGGTAGCCGGGACGGAGGGAGGAGAACCGGTGCGTTACCACCCGTTCGGCGTCGGCCGCTGCACCCAGGTAATTGCCTACTTCGTCTTCGGAGACGACGTCCAGCAGTCCGGCACGGGCTTCGGCCACGGCAGCCGCAAGCACGGCGTCGGGCTTCCCCGGCCGGCGCGGGGCGCGCTTGCGGACCGCCGGAGCAGCAGCATCCTCCGCAGCGTCGGCGTCGGGTTCGGGGGACGGGTCGGAAGAGGGAGTTACCGGTCTCATAGTCACTTCAGCGCACTTACCTTATATATCCAGATCATCGGCAACGGCCCGCAGGACGGCAGCTACCTTGGATGCGTGCTTCTTATCCGGGTAGCGGCCGCGCCGCAGTCCGTTGGAAATACCGTCCAGCAGCTTGATGAGGTCCTCGGTGATCGCGGCCATGTCTTCGGCATCCTTGCGGGTTGCCTTGGCTACCGACGGCGGCGCCTCGAGAATGCGGGCGGAGAGGGCCTGCGGTCCGCGGCGGCCGTCAGCCACACCGAATTCCATGCGGGTGCCGGGCTTGACCTCGCTGACTCCCGCAGGCAGGGCCGAAGCGTGCAGGAAGACTTCCTGCCCATCGTCCGTGGCCAGAAACCCAAAACCCTTACCAGTGTCGAACCATTTGACCTTGCCGATGGGCACTTCGGTTACCTCGTTCTTAGTTTAATTGCAGCAGGACACCTGCCGCAGGAATGGACGTGACCCGCATTGGCCCGCCAGGCCCGAAGCGGCGCCGGAGTACCTTTGGAGATACTACGGGGAAGTCTGTTCCCTTTAGAATATCCCGACAAGGGAATGGGGCACCAAGGCCTCCCCTTTGTCCCGCGGTTTTCCGCTGTTAGCGTTAATTAACATGAGCAACACCCCACCGGAGAAGGTCCGGCTCCCCTCACCACTCGCCGAGAAGCAGATGTCGGCGCCCCACACGCCGCCGGATCCCCGGGTTCCTCCCCGCAAATCACCGCTCCGCTGGTTTGCCACCCTACTTGCGGCCGTGCTGGCCCTGTTCGGACTGGGTACCCTCGCTGCGGTACTGATCCTTTCCCTCGGAGGCGAGGCAGTGGCGCCTTGGCTGGTAGCGGCATCCCTCTACGCACTCCCCCTCGCGTTCCTGCTTATGGCGGGCCTGGTGATCGACGGAATCAGGCGCCGGCGCCGGGGCTGATCGGTCCGTTTTTCTCCCCACTCAGGTAACGTGGTTTTGATGTCCGCGATTCGAGCTCTGGCCGAAGATTTAGCTGCACGCAGTGATGACCAACTGCGTGAATTGCTCACGGCCCGGCCCGATCTGGCACTCCCTGCCGTCCCGGATTTCCAGGCCCTGGCTGCACGTGCTTCCACACGTGTCAGCGTCCAGCGGATCCTCGAGAAACTGACGGCACCGCAGCTGCAGGTCCTGGAAGCGGTGGACCTGACCACCAACGAAGATTCCCAGCTCAGCACCACCGCTTCATGGTTGAAGACGGCAATCTCGGGCTCAACCATCAAATCCCTCGATGCGATCCTGGGCCACCTGCATTCCCTGGCCCTGCTTCGGCGGGCCAAGCCGCACCCCGGAGCGCCGAAGGCTGATGCCTCCCGCCGCTTCTATCTGCCCGTCTCGGTCCTTGGTGAGGCGCTGGGAGCCTATCCCGCCGGGCTGGGCAGGCCGTATTCCACCCTGGCGGCCCAGCATCCGGAGTTCGGGCAACGCCTGGTGGGCATCGTCGAGGGGCTGCGCAGCAGCGGACTGCCCATAGAGAAGGCCGACACCCCTGCCACCGCCGCCCATTCCCTGCATCATCTGGTCTCTGATCCTGCAGGCTGGGCTACGCTCATGGAGGGCGCTCCGCCGCAGACAACAGAGCTGCTTCGCCGGTTCAAGTATTCACCGGTGGGCACCATCCCCAAGAAGGCCGCCCTGGGACGCGCCGTCCTGGACAACCCCTCCCCCACCCCGGTGGAATGGCTCGTGGCCCGTGGCCTCCTGGTCCCCCTGGATGCGCTTCACGTGGAACTTCCGCGGCCGGTGGGCCAGGCCTCCCGAGGCCATGTAATCGTCTCTGACTTCCAGTTGGAGGCGCCTCGGCCGGTTCCCCGCAACGTCGCCCGCAACCTGCGGGACAACGCCGCGTTTGGAGCGGTGGCCGAAACCCTGCGGCTGGTTACGGAACTGCTGGCGCTTGCGGCCGAAAATCCGATCGGGACGCTGCGCTCCGGGGGCGTCGGCGTGCGCGAAGTACGCCGCCTCTCGGAGTCGCTGCGGCTGGACGGTGCCGCTACCTCCTGGCTGCTGGAGCTGGCTGCCCTGGCCGGACTGATCACCTTGGATGCTGCAACCTCACGCTGGGGCACCACCGAGGGAACCTGGCTTACCCAGAACCGTGAAGATCAGTGGCGCCGACTGGTGGAAGCCTGGCTGGACGCGGACCGCGCACCGTCCCTGGTGGGCGCACCCCTGCCGGCAGGCGGAGCAGTGAACGCGCTGGCCGCCGAAGTTTCCCGCCCGGACGCCCCCGTGGTCCGCCGTCGGGCCCTGGAAATGCTTGCCCTGCTCTCCGATGTCGAGGGTGCCGGCGAAAACGAGACTGTCGGTGCCTTCGAAACCGAGGACCTCATCAGTGCCCTGACCTGGCACCAGCCGCGGCTGCAGCGGCGTTTTGCCCGGCTGGTGCCGGGCATCCTGAAGGAGGCGGCCCAGCTGGGGCTGCTCGGTTCAGGGGCGTTGACGGTGCTGGGCTCGGCCGTTGCCGGCAGCGACTATTCCCGTGCCACCTCCGTGCTGCGTGACGCGCTGCCTGCGCCCTTGAATTCCTTCCTGCTGCAAGCTGACCTCACGGCGGTGGCGCCCGGCTACCTGGAGCCCGACGTCGCCCGGGAGCTCGCCCTGATTTCCACGGCGGAAGGCCAGGGCCCGGCAACGATCTACCGGTTCTCGGCCGAGTCCATCCGGCGGGCACTGGATGAAGGGCACGACGCCGACGGCATCCTCGCCTTCCTGCACCAGCATTCCGCAACGGATGTCCCCCAGCCGCTGCGCTACCTGGTGGAGGACACCGCAGCCCGGTACGGGCGGCTGCGGGTCGGTGCGGCGGGATCTTATCTGCGCAGTGATGACGAGGCCGGGCTGAACGCCCTGCTGGCGGACCCGCGGACCGCTTCACTCGGCCTGGTGCGGCTGGCCCCGACGGTGGTCGCAGCCAACGTACCCGCCAAGGAACTCACCTTTTCCCTCCGGGAGCTCGGCTATCCGCCGGCATTGGAAGGCCCGGCACGCAAGCCGGTTGGCTCCCACCGGATGGTCCCGGTGCCGGCGCCGTCCTCTTCCCGGGCCCGGCTGAACCCGTGGGAACTTACGGACGAGGACCTGGACCGGCAGCTTGCCGCGCTGCGCGGCGGAGGGCCCGTCCCGCACGCCGGCGAGAGCCAGTCGCTGGTCAGCCTGGAAACCCTGCGCAAGGCCATCCGCACCAAGAGTTCGGTGCGCATGGGCGTGGTGGATGCCCAGGGGAATCAGCGGCAGGAGATTTTCGTTCCCTTGTCTGTGAGCGACGGCAGGGTCCGGGTCTACGACCCGCGCCACGACGTCGAACGCACAGTGTCAGTACATCGGATTATGGACGTGGAAATAGTGGAGGGTAGCCCGGCACATGGTTGACGGACCGTTGATTGTCCAGAGCGATAAGACGATTCTTCTGGAGGTCGATCATGAACAGGCAACCGAGGCCCGGCACGCCATCGCGGCTTTCGCGGAACTCGAGCGTGCCCCCGAGCACATCCACAGTTACCGGCTGACGCCGCTGGGGCTGTGGAATGCGCGGGCTGCGGGGCTCGACGCCGAACAGGTCCTGAACACGCTGCTGATGTACTCCCGCTTCCCGGTGCCGCACTCGCTGCTGATCGACATTGAAGAAACCATGTCCCGTTACGGCCGGCTGCGCCTCGAGAAGGACCCCCAGCACGGGTTGGTGCTGCGCACCAATGACTATCCGGTGCTCGAAGAAGTAATGCATGCCAAGAAGATCCAGCCGCTGCTGGGCCCGCGGATCGACGGCGAAACCGTAGTGGTGCAGTCCGCCATGCGCGGCCAGCTCAAGCAGCTGCTGCTGAAGCTGGGCTGGCCTGCCGAAGACCTGGCCGGTTATGTGGACGGCACGCCGCATCCGATCCTGCTCAATGAGGACGGCTGGGCTCTGCGCCCGTACCAGAAGCTCGCCACCGAGAACTTCTGGGCCGGCGGTTCCGGCGTGGTGGTACTGCCCTGCGGTGCGGGCAAGACCCTGGTGGGTGCCGCGGCCATGGCCACCAGCTCCACCACCACCCTGATCCTGGTGACCAACACCGTCTCCGCCCGGCAGTGGAAGGATGAGCTGCTGAAGCGCACGTCCCTGACCGAGGATGAAATCGGAGAATACTCCGGCGCGGTGAAGGAAGTCCGCCCGGTCACCATCGCCACCTACCAGGTCCTGACCCTCAAGCGCGGCGGACTGTATCCGCACCTGGAGCTGCTGGACGCCAACGACTGGGGCCTGATCATCTATGACGAGGTGCATCTGCTGCCGGCACCGATTTTCCGGATGACCGCGGACCTGCAGGCCCGGCGCCGACTGGGCTTGACCGCCACCCTGGTCCGTGAGGACGGCCGCGAGGGCGAGGTCTTCTCGCTGATCGGCCCCAAGCGCTACGACGCCCCGTGGAAGGACATCGAGGCGCAGGGCTACATTGCCCCGGCCGAATGCATCGAGGTCCGGGTGGACCTGCCGCGGGATGAGCGGGTGGCCTACGCCATGGCCGAAGACGGGGACAAATACCGTCTGTGCTCGACGTCGGAAACCAAGACCGGCGTCGTCGAACAGCTGGTGAAGCGCCATGCCGGTGAGCAGACCCTGGTGATCGGGCAGTACCTGGACCAGCTGGACGAACTTTCCGAGCGCCTGGACGCACCGGTGATCAAGGGTGACACCCCGGTCAAGGAACGCCAGCGGCTCTTCAACGAATTCCGAGAAGGTGCCCTGAGCACCCTCGTAGTGTCCAAGGTTGCGAACTTCTCCATCGACCTGCCCGAGGCCTCCGTGGCCATCCAGGTCTCCGGCTCCTTCGGCTCCCGGCAGGAAGAGGCCCAGCGGCTGGGCCGGCTCCTGCGCCCCAAGGCTGACGGCAAGGCGGCACACTTCTACACCGTGGTTGCCCGCGACACCCTCGACCAGGACTTTGCCGCCAAACGGCAGCGGTTCCTCGCCGAGCAGGGCTACGCCTATTCCATTCTGGACGCCACGGATATCGAAAAGCCGGTGTAGCGTCCTTTTCCGGCCCGCCCCCCTGAAGATAAGGGCGGGAGGGACATGGGCAGTTCTCCCCATCGCGCACACCATAACCGCCGCATATCTTTAGCGGTAAATGGAGTGCTTTCCGGTACTGTTGTGCCGATTGGGGGAAAAGGGAAATGTCCATAAACGGATGGGATATTCAGGTGGCCGTTGTGAACGGCATTCTCGGTGCGGCCGGAGGCAGCACCGAGGATCTCCGCGCAGAAGAAACGGCCCTGCAGGATGCTGTCTCGGGGGCCGCGGAATCGGTGAACAGCCCGGTCATCCAGCAGGCCTTGACTGCCTGCTACGAGGAATACCTCTCCAGGCTTCTTTCCAGTGGTGTTATTCAGGCCGAGAATGCCTGCAAGTACACAGGCGAGGCGGTTCAGCATTACATTAGCGGCGACGCGGACATGGCCGATGCCGCCGCTCGGAACGCGGGCAATATGCCCGAAGACGCGGGAGCATTGAAATGAGCATCGACGTTTCAGCACTTCCCGTCCTGCCCGACACCGGAACCGTACGCGCGGACGCTGGCAAAATTGCGGCTTCAGGTGCCCGGGCTGCCGCTTTGGGTGACAACCTTGTGTCCCAATGGGCCGGATTGCAGGGCAACTACCTGGCTCCTGAGCAGGACACGGTTTACGGCGCAATGCAGAAGGTGGTGCCGTTCACCGATGAAACCCAGACCGTTGCCTCTGGCATCCGCAGTGCCCTGGACACGTTCTCCGACACCGTCGATGCCCTTCGTCCCCGCTTCGACGCGTTCCTAACCTCAGTCAGCGACCACTCCTGCGCCCCGCCCCTTGAGGATGCCTCCGAAGCAGCTGCCGCGACCGCCCGGCTTCAGAGTCAGATGCAGGCCCTCATCCGCGAGTTCCATGCCGCCGAAGACGCCTGCGCTGCGGCCATTGGCCGCAGCTACCTCATGCTTCCCGATGCACCCGGCATGTTCGACACTCCTGCATATGCCCTGGGCAGCGGGCTGATCAGCACGGGGCTGCAGTCCATTCATCATGGCAGCGGGCAAAGACTCGTCCGGATTGTCCTTGACCCCGGGTCCAATCAGAGGCACCTGAATGTTTCCGGCTCCTATACCATCCGCATAAACGGACGGCCCGAGCGGTATTTCCCACGGTCTTCCTTTATGGCTCCGGCCATTGCGCGTCTGGGCCACCGTGCCCTCGACGTGCGGATGCCGCGCGAACCTGTCATTAACACGTGGTCCCGGCGCCGACCCCAGGCCAATGGACGCCCAGCCCCGATACCGAACGTGCCCGGATGGGCCAAGAAGGCCGGCAACGCCTTCGGGGTCGTGGACGTTGGGCTCAGTGTCTACGGCAATGCCGCTGAACAGTGGAATGAAGACCAGCTGGCCCACCCCGAATACAGCACGGCGCAAAAAATCGGCAGCGCTGCCACGAATGTGGTCCTGGAAAGCGGCGGCGCCGCCATGGGTGCGGCCATTGGTACCGGGATTGGCGCAACCCTTGGCAGTTTCATACCCATTCCGGTGGTTGGCACGGTTGTCGGGGCCGCGGTGGGCGGTTGGATAGGCAGTTCCATCGGGGAAGGCGTCGGCAGTGCGGTGAAGGGTATATTCATCGACGGCAAGGGCGTGGGGAAGTCGCTCAAGGACGGGGCAAAGGAGTTTTTGGATTCATTGTGGTAATTCTCGGAGTGCTTATATTGTCATTGCTGATTCTCGCGGGAATCCTTTGGTGCGCCCTGACCGGCATCGCTGCCTATAACGGAACATGGCGGGTCTGGGCCGCCGGAAATGCTCTGCCCGTGCAGCTTGGAAAACACAACTATTCAGGGTTTTTCGGACTGTATATGCTCCCGGTTTTCGCCGCGCTGGCGGTGCTCGCGGTACTGGGACCGGCCGGGCTGGGGACGGTTTCATCAACATACGCGCCACTGATACTGCTTCCTGCTGCATTGCCGGCTGCGCTCTGCTTCATCCGCCTGCCGCGCTTCCTGCTGCCACAGTGGTACAAGGACTGGTTGGACCGCGGAGCAAACAAGCAGGAACTCCTGCTGGAAGAATATTCTTCACCGCTGACCTGGCTACGAAGGACAAAGCATGCTGATCGCCGAAAGTAGCGGCGGGGTTTCCCTGCTCCGCCCGGAAGACTGGGCGGTAGTGCCATCCCCGGACGTGGAACTTGTCATTGCGGCGCCCCCGGCGCAGTGGCTGGGCGAAGATGGCTTCCGGCCGAATGTCACCGTGACGAGTTTCCCGTTTCCCGGAAGTGCCGCCCAACTCAGTACCACCGTCCTGGCTTCGCTGCTCGCCTCCCTCACGGATCCCTTCCTGGTATCCGTGGAGTTAGTGCCGGATGCCGAGGCCGAACGGCGGATTGAGTACACACACCTGGGATCGGGCGGCAGCATCCATTGCGTGTCGCAGCTCCTGCTTCACGAGGATGAAGCCTGCGTGGTTACGTCATCCTGCGCCTCGGGGCAGCTCTCTGCTTACGAGGGAATCCTTGACCTGATACTCGCCTCCGCAACGCAAAAGGGGTTCCTGAATGGTTAGCCTGGTTTCCGAACGGGAGCCGGAGCTGGACCCGGCCGCGAGTGCCCTTCTTGGCACCGATGCGGAAAGACTGAGCGGGCTTGCGCAGCTGCAGCCGTACTCGTCCCGCGGCCCGTGGCTGGACTCCGACTCCGTGGCGCTGCTCGATGTTGCCGCAGACGGCGGCCGGGTGGGACGCTTCCAGCGTGCCGGCAAGGCCGGTGCATTAGCCGTGCTTGGAGAAGCCGGCCTTATGGATCCGGGCGGTCGCCTAACTCCCGAGGGCCTTTCCGTCACCGCACCGCTTTCGGGCAACCGGGCGGCCCTGAAACTCGAATCCAGCTTCGGGGGCCGAAGCGCGGGAATGCAGGTGCTGATGAACGAGCAGGACGCGATGCTCCTTGCCGGCCCGTCCCACGCCGAATTGACCGGTCCGGAACCGGAACAGCACCGGGAGATGCTGCAGCTGGATCTGGTAGGCCTCAACGACCTGTTCCCGGCCCTGGCCGCCTGGCTCGGCATAGGCCCGGCCTGGACGGTGCCGGCGGCACCGGTCACGGTCCCTGTTGCCACCCTCAACCGCAGGTTGGCAGCGCCGGAAGAACCGGTACCAACGGCCGATCCGTCCTGGGTGCGCATGTGGAACCAGCCATGGTTCCTTTGGCACGTGGCCGATGCCTACGACCCCGGGGAAAATACCGGCTGGGGATACATAGGCGCCGGAACCGCTGGCCATTTCCGCGTAGTCGTCGACGGAGAAGCGGCCACCATTACCCCCACCCAATCCAGCCGGGTGTACCGGGAGCTCATGGACGCCGTCGAGGGTGCACTCCTGCGCGGCAGCGGCTCCTAGGATTCACTGCCGCTTTTCAGTGACCGTCATGCTTACCTACAGACAACGTCCAGCTAAATGTAAGAAACTGGGCGGGTGAACAAATCGTCTGCACCCGAAGCACGCCTCCTTGTTGTCGATGATGAACCCAACATCCGCGAGCTGTTGTCCACCTCGCTGCGCTTCGCCGGGTTCGACGTCGTCGCCGCCGCCAACGGCCGTGAGGCCCTTGCCGCCGTCGACTCCCACAATCCGGACCTCGCGGTCCTGGACGTAATGCTCCCGGACATGGACGGCTTCACGCTCACGCGCCGTCTGCGCGCTGCCGGACAGCACTTCCCCGTGGTCTTCCTGACCGCCCGCGACGACACCGAGGACAAGGTCACCGGCCTGACCGTGGGCGGCGATGACTACGTCACCAAACCCTTCAGCCTCGACGAAGTGGTGGCGCGCATCCGCGCCGTGCTTCGCCGCACCCAGCCGCTTGAGGACGACGACGCCGTCATCCGCGTGGATGACCTGGAGCTCGACGACGACGCCCACGAGGTGCGGCGCGGCGGGGTCACCATCGACCTCTCCCCCACCGAGTTCAAACTGCTGCGGTACCTGATGCTGAACCCGAACCGGGTCCTGTCCAAGGCACAGATCCTGGACCACGTCTGGGAATACGACTTCAACGGAGACGCCTCGATCGTGGAGTCCTACATCTCCTACCTGCGCCGCAAGATCGACCGCAGCCCGGACGCGCCGGCGCTGATCCAGACCAAGCGCGGCGTGGGCTACCTGCTCCGCTCCTCGGAGAAGCGCTAGGGCTTTGATACGGCGCTGGAAATCCGCTTCACTTCGGTCGCAGCTTCTCGCCATCATGGCGGTGCTGATGGTGGTCACGGTGACCATCACCGGCTTCGCCACCATTACCCTGCTGCGCCAGATACTGGTGGACCGGCTGGACGCGGACATCGACGCTAATGCGTCCAAGGTCTCGCGCTACCTGCTGGTGAACGAGCCGAGCACTGATGCTTCCCTCTTCCGGTACTACGGGCTGTACCTGAACGAAGACGGCAGCCATGGTCCGGCGACGCATTCGGAGTCGGCAACGGACATCCCGAAGCTCGATAACTACACCTCCGAGCAGGTTGAGGCCATGGACGCCGAGGGCTTTGACGTCCGCGGCACGGAGCCGACGTCCAAGGGCTGGCGGGTACGCATCTACGACTTCGAGAACCTGCCCGGTTCCGTGGCCGTTGCGATTCCGCTGGACTCGGTTGCAGCGACCGTGGACGAGGCGGCTTCACTGGTGTTTTCGGTCGGACTGCTCGGAACCCTGGGCGCCACCGGGATTGCCTACTGGGCGGTCACCCGGCAGTTCCGTCCGCTGAGCCAGGTGGAAAAAACCGCCGCCGCCATTGCCGCCGGAGACCTCTCCCGCCGAGTGGAGGTGGGCAACCCGGCAACGGAAATCGGCCGCCTGTCCCGCTCGCTCAATGCCATGCTGGCCCATATCGAAACCGCGTTTGCAGCCCGCACCCAATCCGAGCGCAAGATGCGCCGCTTCGTGCAGGACGCCTCGCATGAGCTACGGACCCCACTGGTGACCATCCGCGGGTTCTCGGAGCTGTATCGCCACGGCGCCCTCCAGAAACCGGAAGAGATCTCCGCTGCCATGGGCAGGATCGAGAGCGAAGCCAAGCGCATGGGACAACTCGTAGAGGACCTCCTGACCCTGGCCCGGGTGGACGAGCAGCGCCCGCTCGAATACGAGCCGGTGGACCTGATGATCCTGGGCAACGACGCCGCACTGGACGCGCGTGCCAGCGCGCCCGACCGCGACATCCGGGTGGTGGGGCTGGACGGCCACGCGCCGCAGAGCGCACCGACCATGGGAGACGAGGCCCGGCTGCGGCAGGTCGTGGCGAACCTGATGACCAATGCCCTGCGTTACACGCCGGCCGGTTCTCCCATCGAAGTGGCAGTCGGAGTTGCACCCGTTATCCATGACCGGATGGATGCGGTGCTGGAGGTACGGGACCACGGGCCCGGGATCTCGGAGGACGACGCCGCGCGGGTGTTCGAACGCTTCTACCGCGCCGATTCCTCCCGCTACCGGGAGACCGGCGGCACCGGCCTCGGACTGGCCATTGTGGCCGCCCTGGTGGCCCAGCACGACGGGACGGTGCGGCTGGCCGAGACGGAAGGCGGAGGCGCCACCCTGTCCATCCGCCTCCCCTACCGCGCTCCGGAGCAGTTCCCTGAGCGTCCCGACGAGGCTGACGACAACTGACCCTCCCCTGGGCGCCGCCGGGCCTCCAGACGGGCGGAAGGGGCCGTTCTGCCCTCCACAGGGGTATCCCGGAGGAAGACCCGCCGTAGTCCTCCACACCTATTGGTCCTTCGCGCGCCGGCGGCCGGCTGCCGTCCTACCCTTCCGGTATCCGATCCAAGCCGCTACCAGGAGGAAATCATGCCCCTATTTGCCGTGGACAGCGAGGCACTGGCTGCCAAGAGTGCCGAAGTGCAGGGAACCATCGAGCGCCTTCGGGCCGATGTGAACGGTATGCAGGCCGGGCTGGCCTCGCTAAGCGAAATCTGGCGGGGATCCGCGTCGGCCAATTTCCAGCTGCTGGTTACCGATTGGCGGGCCACGCAGGCCCGGGTGGAGGAATCACTGGACAGCATCAACCAGGCGCTGGCGTTCGCGTCAGCGCAGTACGCCGAGACGGAGGCGGCGAACACGTCGCTCTTTATGCACTGATTCCGTCCCCGCCCGGAGCCGTACTGGCGCGTTGCAGGGCGTGCGCTTTTAAATGCAAGAGGCGGGGGGGGGGGGGGCGGGGGGGGGGGGGGGTGCTTAACCTTTATTAAAAACGTTGGGGGGGGTGTTTTCC